>NZ_JBXALD010000008.1:0-371572 GCF_058799075.1 Cupriavidus sp. GW822-FHT06G04
GCCAGGCTCTTATCCCCAAAACCCCCAAGCCCTAAAAGCTTGGGGGTTTTGCTTTTGAGCGAGCGGTTTATAGCGCCTATCCGATCTCGGAGTCGGAGTGCTCCGAAGCCGCCGCCAGGACCTCGACAACTCACCATTCCAAACGGGCCATTCTGGTCAGCCGCTACCAATCCTGTAGTCGCTTTCACGGTATGATCGGCAACGCCATGACCGTCGAAAATGATCTCCCGCCGCAGGAAGAGACTCCCTGGTTTCTGTACTTGATCGAATGCGAAGGTAATTCGATCTACACCGGCATTACCACGGACATCCAGCGCCGCTACGCCCAGCATCTGGCCGGGACAGGCGCGAAATATACCCGCGCCCGCAAGCCCTTGCGGTTGCTGGGCTGGGTGCAGTTTCCCAATAAATCAGAGGCCTTGAAGGCCGAGATACGAACCAAGAGCATGTCTCCCGCGCAAAAGCGGGCATTATGTGCCGGCATGCCGGAGATGCAGCAACGGTGCGAATAAAATGAGAACGCCGGCTAATTGCCGGCGTTTTTGCGTCTACCTGCGGCAGGGCAATTACACGACGACCAAATTGACGTCGATATTCCCGCGCGTCGCGTTCGAGTACGGGCAGACCTGATGTGCAGCTTCCACCAGCTTCTGGGCCGCATCCTTTTCCATCCCCGGCAGCGAGATCTTGAGTTCGACCTGGATACCAAAGCCCTGGGGAATCTGGCCGATGCCGACCGCACCTTCGATCTTGGCATCCGGCGATACGGTAATTTTTTGCTGGCCGGCGACAAAACGGATTGCGCCCAGGAAGCAAGCCGAATATCCGGCGGCAAAAAGCTGCTCGGGGTTCAGGCCATTGCCTGCGCCGCCCATTTCCTTGGGTACCGCCAACTTGACGTCGAGTTGCCCGTCGGACGTCACGGCACGACCGTCGCGACCACCAGTGGCTGATGCGTGGGCGGTATAAAGGACTTTTTCCAGTTTCATTTGTACTCTCCTAGTTTGCCCAGAAGGGCTGCGAATAAACATGCCGATATCGGCGATTAATCTTCGGAGCGCGCATCTTCCAGCGCGGCCCGCAAGGCATGCAGGCGTGACGTCAATTGCTGAATCTCGTCGATCGAGCACTGCGTCGCGCACAACAACTTTTCCGGAATGTCACTCGCCTGCTCGCGCAGTTTCCGGCCGGCAACCGTCAGATGGACCAGAACGCGGCGCTCGTCTTCTACATCGCGCTGACGATTCACAAAGCCAGCTGCTTCGAGCCTTTTCAGAAGCGGCGTCAAGGTGCCTGAATCCAGCTTTAACCTGGTGCCCAAATCCGAAATCGTGATTCCACTCTGTTCCCAAAGGACCAGCATCACCAGATATTGCGGATAAGTAAGTCCAAGCTTACCCAGCAGTGGCTTGTAGATCTTCGTCATGGCCAACGAAGTCGAATACATGGCAAAGCACAACTGCCGATCTAACTGGAGCCAATCGTCCGTCTGCGGGGCACTTGTCGATGTCGTCGTCATGTAGCTATCTTATACACAATTAAATTGTGTGCAAGATATTTTTCCAATCGGGCTCATAGAGCATAGGCCCCATGTGTACTGGATCAAAGTCGGAGCTGCCGCCCGGCGAATCCAGGCGCTCCTTAAGTCTGGTTTAAGTGTGCGTCCCTACTATGGCTCTGTCACGCCATACCGCATCGGCGTTACCCATCCTCCAGAAAGGAACGCATCATGATTCGCCAGACTCTTGCCCGCTCCGCTGTCGGTGTTGCAGCCCTTGCCGCGCTTGCCGGCGGCTACGCCTATTTGCAGAAGGATGCCATTACCCCGGGCTACGCCGCGCCAACGCCAGTCACCGCGAGCGCGCCGGTTGCCGTCGCTACGCCCACCGATTTCTCCGGCATTGTCGATCAGTTCGGGCCGGCGGTCGTCAACATCAGCGTTACCGCCCGCGCACAACATACGTCCGCGCAAATGCCTCAGGGCATGGATCCGGACGATCCGCTGTTCCAGTTCTTTAAGCGTTTTGGTCCGCAATTCCAGGGCCCGCAGAATGCGCAGCCGCAATTGGTGCGCGGATTGGGCTCCGGTTTTATCGTCAGCCCGGACGGTCTGATTCTCACCAATGCCCACGTCGTAGATAACGCCACGGAAGTCACGGTAAAGCTCACCGATCGCCGCGAGTTCAAGGCAAAGGTCCTGGGCAGCGATCCGCAGACAGATATCGCGGTGATTCGCATCGATGCAAAGGACCTGCCCACGGTACGTCTCGGCGATCCGTCAAAGACTCGCGTCGGTGAACCGGTGCTGGCCATCGGCTCGCCCTATGGATTCGAAAACACAGTGACGGCCGGCATCGTCAGCGCCAAATCGCGCTCTCTGCCCGATGACACATACGTGCCCTTCATCCAGACTGACGTCGCGGTGAACCCCGGCAACTCGGGCGGCCCGCTGTTCAACCAACGCGGCGAAGTAATCGGCATCAATTCGCAGATCTACAGCCAGACGGGCGGCTATCAGGGCCTGTCGTTTGCCATCCCAATCAATGTTGCGACCAAGGTGCAGCAGCAACTGGTGGCCCACGGCAAGGTCACGCGCGGGCGTCTTGGCATTTCGGTGCAGGAAGTCAACCAGGCGCTGGCGCAGTCGTTCAACCTGCCACGCCCGGCGGGCGCGTTGGTGAATTCCGTGGAGAACGACAGTCCTGCAGCCAAGGCCGGTCTGAAGCCTGGCGACGTGATCGTGCAGCTCGGCGACGACGTGATCGATCATTCCGGCGATCTGCCGGAGCACGTCGCCGACATCCGGCCCGGAACGGAGATCAAGCTCAAGGTCATCCGCAAAGGCGAGCCGATGACGCTGGCCGTCAAGGTCGGCGCAGTGAAGGAAGACGCGGTCGCGCAAGGCAAGAATGGTGGCGAAACTGGCGGTCGTCTCGGACTTGCGGTGCGCCCGCTTACGCCGGCCGAAAAGCGTGACAGCGGCATCGATGGCGGGCTCGTCGTCGAAGACGTTGCCGGTCCGGCCGCGCGCGTTGGCATTCAGCCGGGCGATGTCATCCTGTCGCTCAACGGCACGCCGATTTCCTCGGCCGAACAACTGCGTGCGCTTGTGTCGAAGTCGGGCAAGCAGGTCGCTTTGCTGGTGCAGCGCGATGATGCGCGAATCTTCATTCCGCTGGACCTCGGCTAAGCCTTGTCGCAGATTTTTACCGAAGCGGTTTACGCGTCATGCGGCGCGTATACGGCAGGTATACATGGGCGTATACGTGGGGACGTAGACGCCCGCAAACCCAAGCCAGAGGCCGATTCCGGGGTGACAAAACGCACCAAAGACGCGTTTGAACGGGTATGATCTCGACTGCGATGCATGAAACTTGCGGAGACGCGCGTCTCCGTTTCTGGTTCTGCTAAATCGACAGAAGAAGGAAGTCTATGCAGTTGGATTTCACCCGCGCCCCTATCTCGCCGGGTACCGACCTGGCACGGCGGTTGACGTCAGCCACCGCCAAGCCGACACCGCGTCGGCGCAAGAAGGAAGCCCCGCCCCACTGGGAGCGCGGCTATCGTTCCCACTATTACCGCAGTGAACGCGGCGACAAGCTCGGCGAAGTTCGCTTGTCCGATCGCGGCGAATGGCCCGTCGTGTATCGCTGGGCTGCCGGCAATTATTCAGGCGCCGAAGGTTCGCTTGCGCATGCGCGCGCGCGCGTAGAAGAGACCGTTGGTTTCGGAATGCGCCAACTGTCGCTGTTCTGAGCAGCCGATCCGCTGAACCGCGAACAACATTTGCGGGCATCAGCAGCCCATCCGTGGCGGCGACGCGCCGTCATAGCGTATAGCGTCCCCATCGTCCCGACAGCCGGGATTTGTCCCAGCGTCGATGCCTGCGGACGCAGCCTGTGCAGCACTGCCTGGCGTTGCAAACACCTGGGCTAATCCAGCCGGCGTTGTGCCAGCATGAAGACCGCAGCCACTACGGCAAGCGCGGCAATCAATCGATACAGATCTTCACAGGCGATCAGCCGCGCCTGCTGATCGACGATGGCCGACAATTGCGCCAATGCGCCGGCATGGGCCTGACCGGGATCGAAGCCGCGCGCCATCAAGGCCGTCTGGGCGGCATGCATCCATTGTTCCGTTTCCGCCGGGCGCTGGCCCATTGCATGCACCAGGCTCGTATGCACCGCGAACTGCCGGTTTTGCAGCAGCACGGCACCCAGGGCCGACGCAAACGAGCTTGCGATCTGTCGAACCAGATTCTTGCTGCGATAGCCATGCGCAAAGTCATCGCCCGCGAGCGAGCGGAATGTCAGGCCGGCGATTGGGATGATCACCATCACGCCGAACAGTCCCTTGCCAAACAATCCCAAGACTAAAGCCGAGGGACCGACGTCGGGCGGCATGAACGAAAACCACGTCATGGCCGCCGCCATGAGGAGCAGGCCAGCAACCATGATCGGCTTCTTGTGCGTGAGCTTGCGGGCAATCTGCAGGTAGATCCAGATGCCGACCAGACTGATGCCGGCGGCCAGCGTATTGAGCCATCCCGTCGTAGCCAGCGGAAAGCGCAGCGCCTGTTCCGCATAGATCGGAAACACATAGCTGCTGAGATTGCTGATCATGTAATAGACGAAGTACATCGCCAGTCCGGTCATGTACACGGGCTGTCGCAGCGCCCGCAAGTGAAGTACCGGCGAGCTGTGATGCCATTGATGCCAGATGAATGCGCCAAGCAGTGACAGCGCGACAGCCGCGACGATGGCGACGCGCAGCGGATGTGAAAAGATGTCGAAGCGCGCTTCGGTCATCGATGCCTGTAGGGCCACGATCGCAACGCCGAACAGCAGGAGCGGACCAAGTGCCGGTCCTTCCATGTCATCGCGGGGCTCGGCATCGGGCAGAAGTACCCACGCGCCCAGCGTTGCGAGCGCGGCAAATGGCAGCACGCCGTAGAACACGTCTTGCCAGACTCCATGGTCGACCAGTTCCGCGGCCAGCGCCGGCGCAAGGGCCGATGCGCCGAAAATCCCCAACATGAAGATGCGCGACGCGCGCGGCCGGTCTGCCGGCGCAAACATCAAGTTCACCAGAATCCGGCAGCTTGTAAACAACGCGCCGCCGCCGACGCCCTGCATGAAGCGCGCGGTCACCATCTGCGGTAGCCCGGTGCTGGTCGCGGCTACCAGCGTGCCCGCCATGAAAAGCAGAAGTGCCCCGGTCAGATAGCGGCGATAGCCAAACCGCTGCGCCAGCCATTGCTGCTTGAGGATCATCATCATGCTGCCCACCGCATAGGCGGCCTGCACGAGCGCAAAACTGCGCGGATCCGCGTCGATGCCGCCCACGATGTGGCTCGACGCAAAGACGAACATGATGTTTTCCAGGAATTCGACGCCGGTGGTCAGGCCCAGCAGCATCATGACCAGCGTCTGGCGTTGCTGCCGGCTCAGCAGCCGCAGCCAACGCAGGCTGGCCCGCCAGCGCCGGCGGCTAGCGTGCCCGATCACGGCTTGATTGCCTCGAGCGAGACCAGATGCTGATGCAGCCGCGACAGGTCGCGCGTGGCCACGGCCAGCCCGCTTTTGCCGATGGGCGCCCATGCCTCGGCGTATGCGGCGTGCACGACAGGCGCGACCTTTTCCAGCAACGCGCGTGCGGCAGGGGACAGCGTCAGCTCAAGACTGCGGCGATCGTGCTCCGACGTCTTGCGCCGGACCAGTCCGCGCGCCTCCAGTCCATCGATCAGCCGGGTCATCTGCGTCCGCGTGGCGTCGATGGTCATGCCAAGCTCCGAAGGCATCGTCGGCTCGCTGGCGTCGATTGCCAGCAGACTGATCACCAGGTATTGGTTCAGATCGAGGTCGTATGGCGCAAGCGCGCGCTCGATATGGTGACGCAGCAGTCGCGCGGTCCGCAACAGAAGGCGCGAAGCCAGGATCAAATCGCGCGGTGCTTCGGGATGTTCGGCACAAAACCGGTCAATGCGTCGTTCGAACGACATATAGTTTCATTCGGGATAATTTCGAATGAAACTATATGAGTGGCCGCGGGTAAAAGCAAGGTCGGCGACAAGAACAAACTGATCGTCTGGCCGGATATTCCGGCATGCCGCTCAGCGACGCAGACTCGCGGAGAGGTCGCGCAACGCAGCGCGCAGATCGCGCACGATCACGCCTTCGGCCAGCGAGCCCGGCGCACCATAGCGCGAGGCGACGTAGCAGTCGGTGAACAGCCGCACCGCAGCGGCGGCACGCGGCAACGCCTGCGCGGCACGCGCCCCAAAATCCCGCGGTCCTTCCGAAGCCATCCGCACGCAGCCGTGCCGTGCGAGCAGCGCACAAAAGCGGTCGTAAAGGGCCTGAACCGGATCGACATGACGCCGGCGCAGCCACATCGGTGCCAGCGCCAGCAGCCCGAGCACGCTGAGTCCCGCTGCCAGCACGCTCGGCAACTGATTGCCGAAGCCGATCTGATCTAGTAACCGGGTCTGCTGGCCGCGGTCGTACTCAAGCACCCAACGCTGCCACTTGTAGGCCAACCCGTCGAATCCCCAGCGAAGATCGCGCAGCCATCCGGGGGCGCGCAGTTCACGTAGGGCCGACAAATCTTCCCCGGCCAGCGCGGCGTCCACGCCCTCCTCGACCCGGCTCGGCGCTACCGCGCTGGTCGGATCGACGCGCACCCAGCCGCGCCCATCGATCCAGACTTCCGACCACGCATGCGCATCCGACTGACGAATCACGTAGTGCCTGCCGACCGGATTGAACTCGCCGCCCTGATAGCCCACCACCACGCGGGCGGGCACCCCGGCCGCCCGCATCAGAAAGACGAAGCTGCTGGCATAGTGCTCGCAAAAGCCACGGCGCGTATCGAACAGAAAGCTGTCGACCTGCTGCTTGCCCAGCGGCGGCGGCGACAGCGTGTATGCAAACGGCGCGGCAGCGAAAAGCCGCATGGCCGCCTGCACGCGTTGCCAGGGATCCGGGTATTGCGACGCCCACTGCGCGGCCAGTTCCCGGCTGCGCGGATTGCCTTCCGGCAAGGTGAGCGACAACTGCAGCGTTCTGCGTGTCAGAGGCTGCGGCGCGCCGGACAGCGAGGATTGCGCGCGATATCGCAGTGGGCGATCCACGGGCGTGCGCGCGAAGAACTCGCCGTCGGCTGAAACCTGCGCGGACAAGCTGCCGGACACCGCCGTACCGCGGTCCAGCAGATAGAGCCACGTCTTTTGGGTGGGCTCCAGCGTGACGTTGTACTCGCGCAGCCCCGCCTTTGCCGTCGCGCTGGGCGCGTCGTCGGCGACATCATCGCGCAGGGCCTCCGCCAGCGGCATCGGCTGCGGTGTCGCGGGGCGCCAAGCCTGGCCATCGTAGTCCCACAGCACCAGCGCACGCCAATACAGCGAGCTGGCCGGCAGCGGCGCGCCGATGATGTCGGCGCGAAACGCGACTTCCGGCGAGCGAATCAGATCGCCCACACTGCCCGGCTTCAGCGTGTCGGTGATGCCGGTCCTGCCGGTGGGCTCCGCTTGTGGCAGGCGCCAGAGCGGGTGGTCCAGCCGCGGAAACAGCACGAACAGGAGCAACGCCCACGGCAGCCCGAACAGCGCCATGCGACCCAGCAACGGCCAGATCGCAAGGCGGCCCCGTGCTTCCGGATGATGGAACAGCAGCCAGTTTCGCAAGATCCATGCGCCAATCACCATGCTGTAGATGGCCAGCCAGAATGGCTGGTCGGCCAGATAAAGCGTGAGCAGCAAATAGAACGACAATTGCGTCACCAGCGTGGCGTCCGTCAATGCGCGCGTTTCCATCAGTTTCAGGATGACAAACGCCGCCAGCAGCGCCACGCACAGTTCCCGCCCGAGACTGCCGCCAGACTGCCAGATCAGCGCCGCCGCAATCACCAGCACCAGTACGGCCGTCAAGCCGACCATCGGTTTCGACGGAAGCGGCGCGTGCTGTCGCCATAGCAGCCATCGCCAGCCCAACAGCAAGATCAGTAACAGGCTGACCGACACCGGCAAGGTGCGGGTCTGCGGCGCCAGGACTAACGCCAACTGGCCGATCAGCATGCCGTGCTCCTGGTGTCCCAGGGGCCGGGCCGACATCGCGGTGGTCTTCATGGCGCGCGGCGCTCCGGCCAGACGGCAAGCGCCTCCAGGCACGCCCTGCGATGGGCAGCGCCGCGCGCGGGCGCGACTTCCACGCCCGGTAATCGCAAGCCGACGTCCATCGTGTCTCCGGCCGCCAGGACCCACGCGCAAAGTCGCGATAATCGCGCCTCGGTTTCCATCGACAGCGGCAGTGCGTTCCAGTCGATCCAGCATTCGGGCTGACGCTGGCTGTGGCCCGTCCGGCTGAGCCAGCGTCCGGTGCGCGCGCTGTGTTTCCAGGCGATGCGGTGCAGCGGATCGCCCGGTCGGTATCTGCGCAGTTGATCCACGCCGTCGTCTGACGTGGCGCTGTCGGTGCCCTGGTCGCCTTCGTCGGCGTGCGGCGCCACGGGCAACGGCGGCGCATTGGCTTCTGGTGACGGATAGACCAGGGTGGCGAGCGGAAAATCGGCGTAGCTCCAGACGTGGAACAGGCCGAAGGGAAAGCGGCTCGAGATCGTCACGCGCGGCAACGCGAGCCTTCCTCGCCGCGGTGCGGGAAGGTGGATGGTCAGGTCGCCGGCGCCTTGGCTGTCCAGCGTCAGCGAGGCCGGCTCATGCGGTGCGGTGGAGGCTGTGCGCGCTTCCACGCCGATCCGCGCGCCGTCGTCGCGGTTGGTCGCGCGCAAGGCAAAGGTGGCCGGGTTGCCTGCAAACGTTGATGATAAGGCGCCGGCCGATAGCTCGAGGTCAAGCAGGTTCCGATAGGCCATCCACATGCACGCCATGCCGATGCCGGCCAACAGGAATGTCAGCGCAAAGCCCAGGCTGATGTTGTAGTTGAGCGATGTCGTCAGCATCGCCAGCAACAGCACGAAAAAGCCAAGGCCGCCGCGCGTGGGAAGGATATACAGATGTCGGCGATCCAGCGTCACCACGCCATTGACCGGCCGGCGTGGACGACGCGGCCGCGGCGTCAAGGCCGATGGCGCGCCGCGCGAGCCGGGTATCGGAGTGGCGTTCCGCATGGCTGGGTCGGGACGTGGACGCAGTGACCGCGCGTCAAGGGATGGCAACGCCAGACAGCAAACGGTCGATCGCGGCGGCGCCGTGACCCGACGGCAGAAGCCGGTGCGCCGCAACAGGTTCGAACACGGCCTGGACGTCTTCCGGGACGACCATTTCGCGCTGATCGAGCAAGGCCCACGCACGCGCGCACGCCAGCAACGCCAGCCCGGCGCGCGGCGACAGCCCGGCCGGAAACGCCGCGTCGGCGCGCGTGGCCTGCACCAGCGCCAGCACGTAGTCCACCAGTGCCGGGCTGGTGTAGACGCGGGCCGCCGCGGCCTGGAGCGCCTGCACTTGTTCGGCGTCCATCACGGCAGTGGCTTCCTGAGTGGACGCGCCGCCCAGGTACAACACGCGCTCGAACGCGCCTTCGGGATAGCCGAGCGAGATCCGCATGGTGAAGCGGTCCAACTGGGATTCCGGCAGGGCGTGTGTGCCGATTTGCTCCAGCGGATTCTGTGTGGCGATAACGAAGAACGGCGCGGGCAACGCATGCGTGACGCCGTCGTGCGTGACCTGGCGTTCGGCCATGGCCTCGAGCAAGGCGCTTTGCGTCTTCGGCGGCGCGCGGTTGATCTCGTCGGCCAGCACCAGCTGCGCGAAGACGGGGCCGCGATGGAAGCGGAATTCCCCGGCATCGCGCATGAAAATCGATACGCCGACCAGATCGGCCGGCAGCAGATCGCTCGTGAACTGCACGCGCTGATACTGAAGGCCCAGCGTCTGCGCCAGCGCATGGGCAAGCGTTGTCTTGCCAACACCGGGCACATCCTCGAGCAGCAGATGGCCGCCGGCCAGCATGCACGCCAGCGCCAGCCGCACCTGTCGTGGCTTGCCCAGGACGATGCGTCCGAGCTGATTCTGGGCTTCGGCCAGCGAAGCGACAATTTTGGGACGGGCAGTCACGGTGGCGGCATCCGTTGGAGGTTGGCTGCGGCGTTACATGCGGCAGGGTCCGGCCATTGTAGCGGCGCAAAGCGGGCGCCGGACAGTGGGTTTGCGCACGCTTGCCGCCCCTGACAGATCGCTTGCGCGCGCGGAAAACCCGCCCATTCACCCGCCAGGCCGCGCCGGATCTCGCGGGTTCTGGCATCATCGGCCTGTTGGCGCCTTTGCCATTTTCCGAATCGTCTCATTCGCTGCAATGACTGCTTCGCAACAGCGCACCCCCGGCGCGTCCCGTTCCCTCGATTTCGATTCATCTGCCCCGCTCGCCGACCAGGCCGGGCTGGCCAGCCTGGCGCGGGAATTCCATGGCGGTGGCTATATCGTGTTGCGCAACTTTGCGGACGAGGCCACCTGCGCCGCGCTGGAAGCGGTCACGCGCCAGCACCTCGCGGGGGCGGTGCCGCCGGTGGAATTCGAAGCCGATCTCGGTTATCCCGGCGCGCCGGCCACGCGGCAGGCGGCGGGCGGCAGCACGGTGCGGCGGCTGCGGCAGGCCTATGGCCGCGACGAGGTATTTCGGCGCTGGGCCAGCCACCCGCAGGTGGTGGCCACGGTCGAGGCGCTGCTTGGCGAGCCGGTGCGCCTGACGCTGGCGCACCACAACTGCGTGATGACCAAGCATCCGCACTACGGCAGCCAGACAGGCTGGCACCGCGACACCCGGTACTGGTCCTTCGTCAAGCCGGATCTGGTCACGGTCTGGCTGGCGCTGGGCGACGAAGACGAGCGCAACGGCGTGCTGCGCGTGATCCCGGGCTCGCACCGCGCCCGGCTCGATCCGGCGCAGCTCGATCCAGCCGAATTCCTGGTGGAAGCACATCCCGCCAGCCAGGCGCTGCTCAAGGGCGCCATGCCGCTGGCGTTGCACCGGGGCGATGTGCTGATGTTCGACAGCCGGCTGTTCCACGCCGCGGGCCGGAACGATTCGGACGCCGTGAAGCTGTCGGTGGCATTCGCGTATTTTGGCGCCAGCAACCGGCCGCTCAGTGGTACGCGCTCGGCGGAATTCGGCAGTGTGGAGATGCCGCCCGCCTTGCTGTAGCCGAATCGAATCGGCCGTCGCGCCGATCAGCCCCGCCACAAGACAAAAGCCGCCTCGATGAAGGCGGCTTTTTGCTGGGGCCTGCGAGCGGGCGGCTCAGGCCGCGTTGCGTCGCGCAGTCGCGCTGCGGAACAGCGCAAACAGATCGGCAAAACGGAAGGGCAGCAGCGGCGTGGCGTGGCGGACTGCGTCACGGCGTGCGAAGTGGCTCAGAAGCTGCTCGCCCACCGGACGGTCGAAATACGAAGCCTCCGGGTAGTTCATGGTCATTCCCTATTGTGGTCAACAAACGCCTACAGTATACACCGCGATGGTGCACTGCGCCATTTCACGGTGCGCAACGGGGATTTGTGTGACCAGAAAGGGTGCGGACTGCATCCGCGGCACGCCTGGGGGGCATGCAGGACGGCATGCAGAACGGCCGGCATGCACGCCCGGCATGAGCTGCCGGCAGCAGCGCGGATCAGGCCGCTTCGCCGCCCGCGCGAGCAATCAGCCGTGGCTGCCGGCCGTCGGCGCGGTGGTTTCGCCGCTATTGCCCTGCATCGATTCGACCGCCTTGGCCGCGCTGAAGACATGGCGCGTGGCCAGTAGCGCGGCCAGATCGGCATCGCCGGCGATCACGGCCTGCAGAATCTGCGCGTGCTCGTCCCAATTGATGCGGGCGCGATTCAGATTGGCTGGCGCAAACAGCAGCGCCGTGCGCTCGCGCAGCGATCGCATCATGTCCTGCAGCACGCTGTTCGCGGCGATATTGCCCAGCACTTCGTGAAAGCGGGAGTTGAGCTCGACAAAGCGCTCGGTCTGGCCGCTGTCGACCGCTTCGTTGCCTTCCTTTAGTACCTTCTCGAGTTCCTGGATCAGCGCCGGATCGCGACGCTGCGCGGCCAGCTTGGCGTTCAATCCTTCCAGCGTGGCGCGTACTTCCACCATCTCGCGCGCGATATTGGGCGACAGCCGCGCCACCGATGCGCCGCGGCGCGGTTCGATACGCACCAGTCCTTCGGCCGACAGCGCGCGCAGCGCTTCGCGCACGGGAATGCGGGAGACGCCAAGTTCCAGCGACAGCGTGTTTTCCACCAACCGCTCGCCTTGTTCATAGTGGCCGGCGAGGATGCGTTGCCGCAAGGTGTCGGTCACCAGCGCGAAAAGAGGGGAATGCTGGGCGCCCAGGCTAGCAGCCGGGGTGTCCGGATTCAGCTTGGTGGCACTGGCGGTGGCGTCGTTCATGGTCGGGATCGGCCGTCGGGATTCTGTGAAGCGCCGCGGTCGGTTGGCCACGGCGTGAATGCCGCTATTGTATACCGTCACCTCCGTATCGAAGACATTTGGCAGACATCCACGCGTATCCACGCGCACCCACTCAACCGGCCGTGTGCTGGAACGTGAACCCGTCGGCGTAGATAAACGGCGCCTGTGCACCCAGCACCATGAAGGTCTCTTTGGCGTCGCGGATCATGTTGGGCGATCCGCAAAGATAGATCGCGTGTTCCGACAAATCGCCCAGATCCGCGGCGACGGCCTCGTGCACGTAGCCGCGCCGGCCTTGCCAGCTATCGTCGGCGCGCGACAGCACGGGCACGTACTGGAAGTCGTAAAGGCGCTCGGCCCAGCCCGCGATCTCGTCGTGCAGATACAGGTCGGCCGCGCTGCGCATGCCCCAGTAGAGCCACACGGGCGGGCAGTCCGGATCGTCCATCAGCGATTCGAGCATGCTCTTGATAGGCGCCAGGCCTGTGCCGGTGGCCACCATCAGCAGCGGCCGGTAGTCTTCCTTGCGCAGGCTGAAGTTGCCATGCGGCAGTTCCACTTCAAGCGTGTCGCCGGCGCGCAGTTGCGGAAGCTGATGCGACGTGAAGCGTCCGTTTTCGATCTGGCGCACATGAAAGTCGACCACGCTGCTGCCCGGCGCCGATGCCATCGAAAAGCTGCGGTGGCTGCCGTCGTCGAGCAGCACTTTCAGGTACTGGCCAGGTGCGAACTGGAACGGTTCCTGATCGGGCAGCGCCAGACGCAGGTGCAACACCTCCGGGCCGAGCGGCGCCACCGACTGGACCGTCGCCGTGGTGCGCCGCGCCGGCGCCAGCCCGTCCGCGCCGCGCTCCGTGCTGATCAAGAGATCGCTATTGGGCCGCGCCTGGCAGGCCAGCGCGAATCCTTCGGCGCTTTCCGCCTCGCTCAGCCCCATCGGAAATTCCTCGTACGAGACCGACCCTTCCAGCACGCGCATGCGACAGGTGCCACAGCCGCCGAACGTGCATTCGTGGGCCAGGCTGACGCCGCTGCGCAGCGCGGCGTCGAGCACCGATTCGCCGGGCGCGACGGTGAACACCTGCTGCGTTTCCGCGATTTCTACGCGATGGGACATGACATCTCCTTGGCGCGATCCATGGCGGCTTACTTCTTGATGTCGGCCTGCGCGAGCACGGTCAGGTCCTCGGCGGCCAGCAGGTCGCGCAGTGCTTCCAGCGCCGCGACGCCGCACGCGGTGTCCTGCTCGCCATTGCCCCCGGACAGGCCCACGCCGCCGATCACCTCGCCGTTGACCACGATCGGATAGCCGCCCACGAATACGGCGAACTTGCCGTCGAAGCTCCACTGGATCCCGAACGCCTCGTTGCCGGGCAGGGCGGGGCCGTTGGGCGGCGTGTTGAACAGATGCGTGGACCGCTTGTGGCCGGCTGCCGTAAAGGCCTTGTTCCATGCGATCTGCGGCCCTGTAATGCGCGCGCCGTCCATGCGCTCGAGCAGCAGCGGATAGCCGCCGTCGTCGACAATGCACACCGATTCCAGCACGCCGATTTCCTCGGCCTTGCGAACGGCGGCCGCCACCATGTGGCGGGCTTCCTTCAATTCAAGCTTGATGGCTTTCTTCATGTCAGAGTCCTTGCGATGCTTTTGTCTGGCGTGGCGCCAGAGTGGCGCTAGACGCCCTGGTAGACGGTCTTGATCTGCGTGTAGAACTCCAGCCCAGCGCGGCCCGATTCGCGGAAGGTCGACGTGCTGGATCGCTTGAGCCCGCCAAACGGCGCATTAACGAGATTTCCCGTGGTGGTGCGATTGATCTTGACGGTGCCCGATTCGATATCGCGGGCAAACGCGTGCATATGGCGCGGATTGCGTGTGGCGATGGCCGCCGACAGGCCGTATTCGGTGTCGTTGGCCTTGGCGATCGCGTCGGCATAGCTGTCGACTTCGATGATCGCCAAGACGGGCCCGAAGATTTCCTCGCGCGCGATCCGCATCGTCTGCGTCACGTCCGTGAATACGGCGGGCGCCACGTAATATCCGTGCGCGAATTCGCCGTCCGTCAGTTGCTGTCCGCCGCACAGCAGCGTGGCTTCCTGCTTTCCGGCAGCGATGTAGCCGAGCACGGTTTCCAGTTGCTTGCGCGTGGCCAGCGGGCCGAGATCCATGCCCGGCGTCATGCCGTTGCCGATCTTCAGCGTCTTCACCTTGGCCACCAGCTTTTCGGTGAATGCTGCCTTGACGTCGCGCATCACCAGGATGCGGCTGGTGCCCGTGCAAGCCTGGCCCGACAGCGACAGTCCGCCCTTGATGGCCAGGTCGACCGCGCGGTCCAGGTCGGCGTCTTCCATCACGATCAATGGATTCTTGCCGCCAAGTTCCATCTGCGTGCGCGTGGTCATCGGCACGGACTTGTGGATCTGCTCGCCGGCAGCGGTCGATCCCGTGAACGATACGGCGCGCACGGCGCGCGATTCGACGATCGTCGGACCCACTTCCGCCGCGCTGCCGGTAATGAAGTTGAGCACGCCCTTCGGAATGCCGGCCTTCACGAAGGCCTCGGCCAGGCGATAGCCGGACAACGGCGCATCCGATGACGGCTTGAACACCACGGTGTTGCCCGTGATCAGCGCCGGTGCGATCTTCCGCGCCGGAATCGACACCGGAAAATTCCACGGGGAAATCACGGTGACCACGCCCAGCGGTTCGCGCAGGCTGTAGACCAGCATGTCCGGATCGTCGTTCGGATAGCTTTCGCCGCTGAAGGTCTGCCCTTCCACAGCATAGAAGCGCAGCGTCTGCGCGGACCGCATCACCTCGTCGCGCGCCAGGTTCAGCGACTTGCCTTCCTCGCGCGTCAGCTCCGCGGCGATGGCATCGGCGTTGGCTTCGAGATGCGCGGCGGCATCGTTGAGGATTTTCGCGCGCTTGCCGATCGGCGTCGCCTTCCAGGCGTCGAACGCGGCGGCTGCGGCGGCCACGGCGGCGGCCGCGTCGTGCGCATCGGAGGCGGCGTGGCGGCTGACGATGTCCCGCGTATCGGCGGGGTTGATGTTGTCGGAGGTGCGGCCGCTGGCGCTATCGCACCATTCGCCGTCGATGTAGTTGCGGTACGTCTCGGTCATCTTGCGGGGCCTGTTCTGGAATTCGGAAAAGGCCGGACGCGCAGCGCATCCGGCTTGAGCGCTTCGCTTCAGGCCGCCACGGCTTCCTGCTGGGTGTTGACGTAGTCGTAATAGAGTGCGGTGGTATAGAGCAGCCGCATTTGCGCGCCGATTTCGCAGATCTTCAGGCAGCGTTGCTGCAGCTCCGGCGTATTGGCGTGCTCGAGCACGATCTGGTAGCCGCGTTCGCCGTGGATTTCATCGGACACGATATGCAGGTCGAAGAATTCCACCTCTTCGTCGGTGAAACCGTACTTTTCGCGCAGCGTCGGGGTTTGCTTGCGATAGATCGACGGCACCTGCGATTCCAGGCCCACCACCAGGCCGGCGACGGCCACCACAGGGTCCTCGCGCATGGCCACGGCATAGCACCAGCTTTGCAGGCCGCGCGTGGTCGGCGACATGTTGTCCGGGTTGACCACGCGCTCGCGCGTGGTGCCGCACGCTTCGGCAAAGCGGATCAGCAGGTCGGTGTGGCGATCGCCGCCGATCTCTTCCTCGTACATATTGGCTAGCAGGAAATCCTTGGCCTCCGTCATGTGGTCGGGCGTGCGGGCGTAGATATAAGCCAGGTAATCGGCGAAGGGGCCCACGTAGTGATAGTGGTTTTCCGCCCAGCGCGCCAGATGGTCGCGGCTCAGCGTGCCGCTGGCCCACGCCTTGCTGAAGGGCGCCTGGTTGGCGCTCTTGCCTTTGATGGCGTTTTCGAGGGCGGCACGGAAATCTTCACGGTTCATCAGTTCGGCCATTTGGGGCTCCTGTTTTTGACGCTTCGGGGTTGGATGTCCGCGGCGCGCAATGCGTCTCGCGGCGTTTCGTGATTTGTATACTTTCTACAACAATGAATCGGCGATAAAAAATCCGCGCTGGGCGGCACTTGCTGCATAAAAACGGTCAGGCGGCTGCGGACGGCTCCTGGGCGGCGGCGATGCGTTGCCATGCTGCGCCGGCCAGCGCGACATCCTCAAGTCCCACGCCGACCGACTTGTAGATCACGATGTCGTCGGCATGCTGGCGAATCGGGCGGGTGTCGAGCAGCACATCGGCAAGTTCGACGATCTTGCTGTCCGGCAGCACGGCTTTGTCGGCCAACACCAGATCGCCGGCTTCGCGCAGCGATTGCTGGCGCCACTCCACCACCACCGTCGCGGCGCGCGATAACAGCGTGTCGTCCAGTTCGCGTGTATGCGGCAGGCTCGATCCGATAGCGGCCACGAACGTGCCGGGTTTGACGAGTGCGCCGGAAAACAGCGGCGTGGTCGATCGCGAAGCCGTCACGATGATGTCCGCCGCTGCGGCGGCGTGGTCGGGCTGGCAAAACTCCACGGGCACGCCGCATTGGTCGGCAAGCCGTTGCGCCGCGCCGGCGTCGGCATACGGATCGCTGATCAGTACACGCGTCAGCGGCAGCGCGGCGCACAGCTGCAACGCGTGCTGTACGCCCTGCGTGCCGGCGCCGAACAGCGCCAGCGTTTGCGCGCCGGGGCGGGCGAGGCGTTGCGCGGCCAGCACGGTGCAGGCGGCGGTGCGCAACCGGGTGATCGCGCCGGCATCGAACGACGCCAGCGGGCGGCCGTCAACCGTCGAAAACAGCAGGATGACAAACGAGAACTGACCGGCGATGGTCGTGTAGACCTTGGCGCCGGCCACGTGCTGATCGGGAATGACCGCGCCCAGCGTCGACAGCTTCACGCCGCCCGCTTCGGTGCGAATACGCTCCTGCATGGCGGCGTCGCCTCGGCCGAAGCTGCGGAAGGCTTCCAGCATCGCGGCCTGCGCGTCGGCGGCCGTAACGTGGCGATCGATCATTGCATCGGTGACATGAAGCATGGGCTAGGGCGTCTCATTAGCTATTTCGGTATACAGTCTACACAAAGTTTAGAAAAACACCAGAGGGTTTTCCCAAGGCGACAGATGCTCCCGAACTGGTGCGCAATGCGCTGAAACCGTGCTTGGGAGCGGATTTCAGCACCGTGCGGGTGATTTCCCTAGGTCAGGCAGTTTTTGCTTGTTCTTAGAACTAGTCGGGATATAGTATACAAATCTAGTAACGTCACAAAATTCCTATACCGCCCCCACCAGGGCCTCCATGAATCAGGGGAGCCTCATGCATCAAACCGTAGAGATTGGCCTGGCACATTGGGTATATCTGCTAGGTGTCGCAGTGATCGTGTCGACCATGATCCTGCGGGCCAATGTCGTGGTGCCGTCCATCGTCGGCACGTTCCTTGTGATTCTGGCCATTACGGGCAACCCGGTCAGCGCGCTGGGAGGAATCTTTTCCGCCAGCCTTGTCGCCGCAAAGGAGCTCTTCAATATCTTTCTCGTGATCGCGTTCATGACGGCGCTGCTCAACGCGCTGAAGTCGCTGCGATCCGATATCCGCATGGTCGAGCCGTTCCGCGTGGTGATGAAGAACGGCCACAGCGCCTATTTCATCCTTGCCGGCATCACCTATGTGATATCGCTGTTCTTCTGGCCCACGCCGGCCGTGCCGCTGGTGTCGGCCATTCTGCTGCCCGCCGCGATCGCCGCCGGATTGCCGCCGCTGGCCGGCGCCATGGCGATTGCCATCGCGGGGCAGGGCATGGCGTTGTCGTCCGATTACGTGATCGGCGTGGCGCCCGGCATCAGTGCCAAGGCGGCCGGCGCCGCGGTCAGCGCGGCGGTGGTGGCGGATCGCGCGTTGATCTTGTCGATCATCACCGGCGCGATTGCGCTCTCGTTGGCGTACCTGTCCATGCGCCGCCACATCGTGCCGGCTAGCGGCGCATTGCTCGATCGTTGGCAGGCGCGCGCCACGGGCGTCGATGCCGCCGTCGAGGCGACCGGCACGTTCGACAAGGCTGAAATTGCACGCGGCACGTCGCATTCGGAACCGCTGGTCACCGAGGCCAATATCGAACAGAGCCTGGCGATGGTGGCGCGGCGCCGTATCAAATGGTCGAAGTTCTTTGCGGTGGTCACGCCGCTGGCCTTTGTCTGCGTGGTGACGTTGATGGTGCTGCCGAAGATCGCCTCGGGCATGCCCGATCTGAAAGGCGGAGCCGCCGCGGCGCTGGTCGGCGGCGTGGCCGCGCTGCTGATGATGCTGGCCACGCTGGCCGCCGAGGGCCCGCGCAAGATGCTCGACGTCTGCCCGGAGCACATCACGGACGGCTTCGTGTTCGCATTCAAGGCGATGGGTTCCGTGCTGCCGATTGCAGGCTTCTTCTTCGTCGGCGCCGGAGAAACCGCCGCGCAGATCCTCGGTGCCGATGCGGGCAAGGCGCCGAGCCTGCTGTTCGAACTGATCCAGGCGTATCAGCACATGATTCCCGACAACCACGTGTTCGTGGCGTTCGGCGTGTTGCTGGTGGGCATGATCACCGGCATCGACGGGTCCGGGTTTGCCGGCTTGCCGCTTACCGGCACGCTGGCCGGGGCACTGGGTCCGGTGGTGGGCTTCGATGCGGCCACGCTGGCAGCCGTCGGCCAGATGGGCGCGGTGTGGACGGGCGGCGGCACGCTGATCGCGTGGTCGTCGCTGATCGCGGTGGCCGGCTTCGCGCGGGTGCCCGTGCTAGACGCCGTACGTGCGCTGCTATTGCCGGTGGTGACGGGGCTGATCGTTTCCACCATCTGCGCCATGCTGATCTGGCGCTGACGCCGGTTCTTCCTTTTGCGATTTTTCTGAATAGTCCTATGCCGAAAGTTGTTTTCCACAAGAACGGACAGGTGTTCGTGGATGAGGTCAAGCCCGAGACCAATCTCGTCGTGCGCGCTGGCATCAAGCAGTTTCCGTATCCGAATCTGCGCTACGAATGCGGCATGGGCAAATGCTCGAAATGCGCATGCCGCGTGCTGGCCGGTGCCGAGCATCTGCCGCCGCCGAACTGGAAAGAGAAAAAGCAGCTCGGTGATCGGCTGGAGCAGGGTTTCCGGCTGGCGTGCCAGATCTGGCTGACGCACGACATCGAACTCGAACAGGAAGAGCTGAAGGTCTGACATGTTCGTGATCCTGACCAGCAAGCCGGGCCAGTTCCGCACCGAAGCCGTGGCTGGTGTGCAGCCGCTGGAGACGTGGGAATACCTGTTCTACGGGCGTCCCAAGGCCATCTTCGTGATCGCCGAACTGGTGGAAACGCAAAAGACCGTGAAGGTGCGCGTGATAGATGAAACGGGCGACGCCGATGCCGACCCCGTTGTGAATCATGTGCCCACCAAATTTCTCGAGCGCTTCGACACGCTCGACGCTGCCCACGCCGCGCTCCAACAGCTCGCGCACTTTGGCAGCATGGATCTTTCCCTGAGGAAACAACAATGATGGCCGACACCGAAGCGGGTGCCACTGTGATCGACGATACCCAAGCCCCGGCAAAGACGCCCACGGTTGAAATCACCTTCGTGACCAACCAAGGCAAGACCGTACGCGCGCCGCACAACAGCAATCTGCTGCGCGTATCGCTGCGCGAACAGGGTGGTATTCCGTTCAAATGCGGCGGCGGCATCTGCGGCACGTGCAAGTGCCGGATCGAACAGGGCCTGGAAAATACCGACGACGTGAAGCCGAAGGAGCGCAAGCATCTGAACGATGACGACCTGCGTGCCGGCTATCGCATGGCGTGCCAGACCTTCATCAAGGGCGACGTCGCGGTGTCGTGGGAGCCGCGGACGACGCCGCGCTGAATGTCGACGGGGCGACGCCGATCGTCACCGGCGAAGCCATGCGCGCCGCAGCCGGTTCAGGTGCGCAAGCCCACCATCGCGGAGATTTTCTCGGCCGCTTCCAGTAACGGCGGCAGGAACTGGTCGACCATTTCCTGCGCGCTCGTGCGGTTGGCCTGGCCGCTGATATTGATCGCGGCGATGACTTGTCCGGCGCGATTGCGGATCGGCGCTGCCAGCGACACCAATCCTTCTTCCAGTTCCTGATCGTTCTGCGCCCAGCCGCGCGTGCGGATATCGGCGATCAGCGATTTCAGCGCGTCGATATCGGTCACGGTACGACGCGTGCGCCGTTGCAGGTCGGACGCGCGCAGCACGCGGTCCAGCTCCGCGTCGTCGAGTCCGGACAGCAGCACGCGGCCCATCGACGAACAATACGCGGGCAGCCGGCTGCCGATCGACAGATTGATCGTCATGATCTTGCGCGCCGGCACGCGCAGTACGTAGACAATCTCCGCGCCATCCAGCACCGATATCGAACAGCTTTCGTGCACCGATTGCGAGAGCGCCTCCATGACCGGTTCGGCCAGGTTCCAGAATGGCATCGAGGTCAGATACGCAAAACCGAGATCGAGAATCTTGGGCGTCAGCCGGAACAGCCGCCCGTCGTTCTGCACGTAACCGAGCCCGACCAGCGTCAGCAGGATGCGCCGCGCGCCAGCGCGGGTGAGGCCGCTGGCCTGGGCGATTTCCGTAAGCGTCTGCGCCGGATGGCTGGCGTCGAACGCGCGGATCACCGACAGCCCGCGCGCAAACGACTGCACGTAGCTGTCGCTCGGCTTTTCGGTGGAACCGGTAAGCGGTGCGCGGGACGTTGCGGAGTCGGCAGGGTTCGCCATGGGTCTGAAAGGGCTCGGAAAGGCCGAAAGGGTAGAGGAAATGCGCGGGCATTGCCAGTCCCCGGCATCCTGGCGCGCGCGACTGTTCGGGCGCAGAACTTTCTTGCGGACTGCCGGGACCAACCTGTCTATCGCATAATGTGCGTTTGCACAACGCCGCAACCCGCCGGCGACAAGCGGTTTCGACAACCGTGTGAACAAGGAAAACCAGTGCTGTGAACGAGACAATCCAGTGGAATGATTGGGAGGCTTTCTGCTGTGTGGTGGAGCAGGGGACATTCACGGCGGCGGCGCAGACGCTGAACTGTCCGAAATCGCGGGTTTCGGCCGCGGTGGCCCGCCTGGAAGAGGCAATCGGCGCGAAGCTGCTGGAGCGAACGACGCGCCGCATGCGCCTGACCGACGCCGGCGGCGCGGTCTATCGCGACATGGCGCCGCTGTTTGCCCGCCTGCGCGAGATCCGCCAGGAGACGCTGGCGCGGGAAGAGCGCGTGCAGGGCATGCTGCGAATCGCCACCCCGTACGAGTTCGGCGCCCAGCAGCTCGGCGGCGTCATCTGCCGCACGCTTGCCGCCCATCCGGCGCTCGATATCACGGTGGAAATCGCCCAGGGCCTGGTCGATCCGATTCGCGAAGGATTCGACATTGCCTTCGTGACCGTCGACGCAGACCTGCCCGATTCCGGCACCATCGCGCGCCGCATCTGGCACGTCGAACGCGGCCTGGTGGCGGCGCCATCGCTGGCGGCCAGCCTGCCGGCGCAAATGCAGCCGGAAGACCTGTCCAACCTGCCCACGCTGGCCACGCCGGGCGTATCGGTCTGGGAATTTTCCAGGGATGGACAGCGGATCGCCGTACCCATCCGTCCGCGCATGCAGACGTACAACGCCGAATTGCGGATGCAGGCGGCACTGGCGGGCTTGGGTATCGCGCGGGTGCCGATGACGTCGGCCGGATCGGAAATCGCGCAGGGCAGGCTGGTGCGGGTGATGCCCGACTATCCGTTGCCACCGCTGCGGGTGTTTGCGCTACTGCCCGACCGGCGGCTCCAGCCGCGCAAGGTGCGGGCCTTCATGGAAGCCATCGAATCGATGATGGGGGCGGATCTCGACGATCTCGGGCAGTAGCTTGCGCTGTCTGGACGTTCGACCGGCGTGGGGAGCGCCACATCGAACTGGCCGCGCCTGGAGGGCAGCGCGGCCGAGCGCTTGGAAGAGCTTCAGGGACTTAAGCGCCTTCGCTGTAGATGTCGCGCTTTTCGGTGACGGTGCGGGCGCCTTCGGAGTAGACGTCGCGCTTTTCGGTCACGCCGCGCGCGCCTTCCGAGTACACGTCACGCTTTTCGGTCACGCTGCGCGCGCCGTCGAGGTACGGGTCGATCTTGCGGCCGATGCTGCCATCCAGGCGGGCGAGGTCCGAAACGGGTTGCGATGCCTGGGCGGCAGTGGCGCCGGCCGACAGGCCGATGGCGCAGAGCAGAGAGAGGGCGAGGGTCTTCATGGTTGTGCTGTTTTCCTACTTTTGGCAGAGATCGCGGTTGGTTCCGCGTTGGCTGTAATGTAGGCTTCGGCACGCCCAGGAAAAAGGGCGAATCCTCGACACACTGTCCATTGTCTCGAACAATACGGGAAAACCCTAGTGTGGCGCTCGGTGCTACGGGGGCATTTCCGCCACCCGTGGGCGGTGTGGGGTCAGTGATCGCTTACACTACGCCGCGGCTCAGGCCGGCGATTACCATCAGCAGAATCTGCGCGATCACAAACAGGATCAGCGGCGAGATGTCGAAACCGCCCAGGCGCGGCATCACGCGCTGGATTGGCCGCAGCAGCGGCGCGGTCAGATGCCAGATCGGACCGGCCAGCGGCGATTGCGGATTCACCCACGACAGCACAGCCATCAGCAAGGTGACCCACATGACCATGCTGATGCCCCACTTCAGCATCGTCAGTAGCGCGATGCCGAGAATCACCGGCAGGAACGCGATCGGGTCGGCCTCGAGTACCAGTGCGCGGCAAACCAGGAAGGCCACGGCGGTCAGGTAGGCCGCCAGCACCGTCGCCCAGTCGATGCCGCCAATGCCCGGGATGATCCGGCGCAGCGGGCGCACCAGCCAGTCGGTGACCTGGAAAACCCCTTGCGAAACCGGATTGCGGGATGGCAGGCGGGTCAGTTGCATCCACAGGCGCAGCAGCAGCGCCATGCCAAAAAGCGTAAAGACGGTGTCGAGCAAAAACAGGATGATTTCCGTGAACATCTGGCGGATTTCCCTTTTCAGGCGTTAAGGCCGCGGAAGCGGCGGTAGACGGCGACAGGGTGTCGGCGACCGCACAGATTCTGCCATACCGCGCTGCCGTCTCTTTGAGGAAATGCGGGGCAAATGCGGCCTGTCGCACCGGAAGCGCAGACATCGCCTCATATAATGGCCGGCCGATCTTCCTGCAATGCTCCCCCCGTCTATGCCACGCAAGCCCGCCTCCGCGAAACCGCCCAGCGCATCCGCCGCCCTGAGCAAACAGGATTTCGAAGCGCTGTCCGATTTTCGCTATCAGTTGCGTCGCTTCCTGCGGTTTTCGGAGGACGCGGCGCATGCCGAGGGCGTGACCGTGCAACAGTATCTGCTGATGCTGCATATCCGCGGCAGCCGCGACCGCAACTGGGCGTCGATCGGCGAACTGGCCGAACGCCTGCAGGCCAAGCAACATGGCGTGGTGGCGCTGGTCAATCGCTGCGAGGCGTCCGGACTGGTGACACGGCGCACCCACCCCGAGGATCGGCGCGTGGTGCAGATCCATCTGCTGGCCAAGGGTGAGCGTTGCCTGAACCGGCTGGCCGCGCTGCATCGGGCGGAACTCGAATCGCTGCGCGGCACGTTTCGCGTGGCCCGTATCACCGCGTTCAACGACGACGAATCGGAACGCGACTGAGCGACTGAGTCATCGGCGGACCGCAGGAGCGAGCCCGCGTTACAGCCGGTTACCCATCACAACTTCCCGTGACACCTGCCGCGATGGCGCGGCCCTAGACTCCCGCGCAATATCAACACGCGCAGCGACGCAGGAGCCCCCATGATGTCCTTCCCATCGAGTCTTGCCACGCGCACGGCCGCCAGGTCGATAGCAGTTGCCGCAATGGCCGTTGCAGCGCTGGCGGGCTGCGCCGCACCGTACGGGACCGACTTCGGCAATGGCTACGGCACGGGATACCAGCCGCAGGCCGCCTATCCAACCGGCTACCAGAACGGGTATCCGGCCGGATATCAGACGGGCTACAGCAACGCGGGATACGGCAATACCGGCTATGCCAACACCGGCTATGGCAACACCGGATATGGCGCCCCCTATGGCACGTCGGGTACGCAGATCAGCGGCGCGCCCGGCTATGCGCCGCCGGCCCAGTATCCGGCGTACCCGCAGCAACCGGGCTATGACCAGTATGGCTATCCGCGACAGGCGCAGGGCGGCAATGACAACAGCTACGGCGGCAATGCCAGCGGCTATGGCGATCCCTATGCGGTGCGCTACGGCTGGGTCGAATCGATCGAACAAGTGGGCGGCCAGCCCGCCGACACCAGCGGCGCCGGCGCGGTAATCGGCGGCGTGGTCGGCGGTCTGCTGGGCCATCAGGTGGGCGGAGGCCGCGGCAATACCGTGGCGACGATCGGCGGCGCGGTAGCCGGTGCGCTGGCCGGCAACGAGGTGGAAAAGCGCTCGGGCACGACGGCGCCGGCGTTCCGCGTGCGCGTACGTACCAATGACAACGGCAGCCTCACGCTTACGCAGGCCAGCCCCTACAACCTGCGCACGGGCGACCGCGTGCGCATCCAGAACGGCGTTGCCATGCCGTACTGAATGTCGCGCGGCGCGCCGCGAGCGCCTTTAGCCAGCGCTGTCGATCACGACAGCGCGTTGGCCAGGAACGTCAGCGCGCGGCCATGCGCCAGCGCTGCGGACCGCTGGTGATACGACTCGCGCGCCCAGCAGTTGAAGCCGTGGTCGGCCTGCTCGTAGACGAACACTTCGGTGCCGCGCTTGCCCGCCACCGCCTGCCGCACCTTTTCCACATCGTCCGGCGTGATATGCGCATCGAGCGCGCCGTAGTGGAACTGCACCGGCACGTTGAGCGCGGCCGCCTCGTGCAGATTGTTCTGGATGCCGCCGCCGTAGTACGGCACAGCGGCGTCCACCATGCCGCGCGCGGCGGCCAGGTAGGACATCAGCCCGCCAAAGCAGTAGCCCACGGCCGCCACCTTGCCGCCAGCGCCGATTTCCCCGCGCAAGGCTTCGATGGTGGCGCCGATGTCGGCCAGCGTCGCTTCCACATTGACGGCCTTGCGCAGTGCCATGGCCTGCTCCCAGTCCTTGCCGGAATAACCGAGTTCCACATGCGGTGCGCTGCGCCAGAACACATCGGGGGCCATCACCACGTAGCCGTCCGATGCATATTGGTCCGCCACCGAGCGGATGTGCTCGTTGACGCCGAAGATTTCCTGTACCAGCACGATGCCGGGATTTGCGACCTGCTTGCCCGCAGGCGGCAAACTCAGGTAGGCGTCGAAACTGCCGTCGGGGGTGTCGATTTGAATCCAGCGGCTATTGGGCGAATTGCTCATGATGTGATGGCTCCGGGGCTGCGTGAATGACTTCAGGACGTATCGGGCTCTCGCAGGGCCGACGGCTCCGCGCAGAGCCGAAAGTGTGCCACCGGCCCGCGAATCGTGCAGGACATCCGCGTTCACGCTTCCGACCACACAACCGATCGCGCAAAAAAATGCCGGCATCCGCGGGGCGATGGCCGGCATGGCGTCGCACCATCGTGCGACGCAGTACTGCTTGACTCTCGGTTAAGCGCTGTCGTTTCGCGCCATCGTTAAGGCGCGCCTACCAGCGCAACTGCACATTCTTTTCGCCGGGGCTCAGCGTCGTACGTTTGGACGTGCCATCGTACGTCGCCACCACCTGATACGACGCGCGCGGCCCCTTGATCAGGCAACGCGGGCCGGTCGAGGTAAATTCCGCCACCTGCTGGCCGTTGCGCATCAACTTCACGTTAACGTCCGACAGGTACTCGCCGCGCCCGCCCTGCGTGAACAACAAGCCCATGTCGTAGTTGCGCGCTTCGCTGTTCAGTTGGGCCTGCTCGTCGGCCGCCACGCCGCCGCAAACATAGGTGAACGGGCCGGCGCTGGCGGTGCTCATGTCGGCATGCGCAGATAATGACAAGCCCATCGATGCGGCCAGCGCGGCGGCTGCAAGAACCATGCGGCCCTGTCGGCGCAGCGGCAACTGCATTTCAATCGAATCGGTTTTCATCGCTTCCTCCTGCCAGGTTGACCGGATGACGCGAGGCGGGCCGTGGTGCAGGTTCACAGCGGGCACACAGGCGCGGAAAACAGCCTGTCGCGGCATCCGCGGATACTCACCTGTAGTAGACGCCGGGCCGCGGCGACGTTCTGTCGGCGTTTCGCTGATCTTCCTGCGGGACGACGCCGAGGCATACGTGGAACAGCGGGGATTTCTCCCGCTTTCAGTCAGACATCGTGCGAATGAGAGGCTGCGCACACATCGATTGCAACGCACATGGCCGCGGTTTGCAGCGATGCATGCCGCGCCGCACCCGCCGCTCAATATGCCGTCGATTGTTCGAAGCGCGTGTGCCAGTTGTCGGAATACGCCTTCACCACGGTCTTGTCACCGCGGATTAGCATGCCGTTCTCGGCATTGCGTTCCTGCGCAGATTTCGTGAAATTGAACGATCCGGTAAACACGGCCTGATCGTCGAACACCATGACCTTGTTGTGCGCAATGGCCGGCCGCTTGTCGATCACCACGGGAATGCCCGCATGCTTGAGGAACGTGGCGCTGGTGTAGCGCTCCGACACCTGGCTCTTGTCAACGATGACGCGCACGTCCACGCCGCGCTGATGCGCTTCGGTAACGGCCTTTGCAATCGGCGCGCTGGTGAAGGAATACGCCTGGATCAGCAGTTTGCTGCGCGTCTTGTTGATGGCGTCGATGATCATGTCCTGGCAGCTCGGGCCGTCGGGCACGAAGCAAAGCGTGTACGTGCTGCCGCTGGCGAACTGGTTGGCTTGCGCGCGCGGCGCGGTCAGCGCGTCGGCCAGGCGATCGAGCGTCGAGGTGCTGCGTGCCTGCGCGGTGCTGGCGCAAACGGATGCCAGCGCGAGCAGGCCCATCGCGCTCGCCGTAGCAAGCTGCCTGCGTCGATTCAAGGGAGGAAACATCAGGTTACACGGGGTGATGAAAATGCGGGGCACGCAGCGTAACAGGCCACGCGCATCTTTCGCAACAGGAAACCGCGCAGTTTGCCCGCGTAAGCATCGGAGGGGAACTGCAATCGATCTTGGGACTCGATCCGGTGATGCCTATGATGAATGGACATCGAGCGCGGCGGCTCGTCGCACCGCGTGAACCGAACAAAGGAGACCCCTATGTCCAGCCACACCTACAAGCTCGTGGAGATCGTTGGATCGTCGCCCGACGGCAGCGACGCCGCCATTCGCAATGCGCTCGCCAAGGCGGCCGAAACCATCAAGCATATCGATTGGTTCGAAGTGACCGAGACGCGCGGCCATGTGGAGGACGGCAAGGTCGCGCATTTCCAGGTCACCCTCAAGATCGGCTTTCGCGTCAATTGAGCCGCATGGTGCGAACAACGATGGCGCCGCTCGCGCTATGAGCACGTAAGTGCGTGAGCGCATCGGCGGCGCCTTTCAGTCGAACTGGTACGACCAGAGCAGGTTGATGCGCGGCGAGCGGTGGCTGGCATTGGTCGGCTTGTCGCCCACGGGTTGCGCCACCGAGACATCCATCGTGTAGAAGCGGCGATCCGAAAAACGCAGCCCGATCGCCACCGACTGCAGCGTTCGATGCGACAGCGATACGCTGTTCGAATACACGCGCGCCATGTCGGTCACGATGAACGGCTGCAACGTCTTCAGGTACGTGAAGTCGACGGTGAACAGCCGGTTGATTTCCGCCGACGCGCCCCAGCCCTTGTCCCCGGCCACTTCCCCGGCTGGATAACCGAGGCCGAAGAAACGGCCGCCGAAGCTGATCTGCTCGCTCGACGCCAGGCGGTTGTCGCTGTACTGGCCGGCGGCGGACAGCGCCATGCCGAAACCGAACGGCAGGTCGTTGGCCTGCGACACCAGCAGCCGCGTGCGCCAGAAGCTCAAGTCGTTGAGATTGTTCTCGCGATTGGCGCCCAGCGCATCGAAGCCCTTGTACAGGCCGAGGGTGGCATTGCGCGTGACGCCGGTGCCGCGCTGCAGATACGACACCTCGGCACTGGCAACGCGCACGCTGGTGGACAGTTCCACCTTGCGTCCCGCCCCCGGATTCACCGCCTGCGTGTAGCGTTCGAACTGGCTCGTCGCATAGAAGCCGCCGGTCAGCGTCAGCGCATGGCGGTTGTTGAGGATAAGCGGATAGGCCAGCGTGCCGCCCAGGCGCTTCGAATCGTTGACATAGCGCGATTCAAAGCCGATGGGCGCCAGCGATGCGTTCTCCGGCACGCCGCGATAGTGCGAAGCGGTGATCTTCGCCAGCATGCCTTCGGTGCCGAGTGGCTGCGCGTAGGTGGCGGCGTAGTATTCCTCGCTGTCGCGGCCTTTCGGGAACAGCGTCGAGAACGACAACTGTTCGCCGAACGGCGTCAGGCTGTTGGTGGTGGCCGTGGCGATGGCGCGAATGCCGGGCGACATCCATTCCACGCCGGTGCCAAACGTGAACGGTTTGCGCTTGACTTCCAGCACCATCTCGCAGGCGCCGTCGGTGGTGGTCGGCGGCTGCACCGTTGCGTTGACCTGCATGCCCGGCTGTTGCGCCAGCACGTTGACGTAGTGCTCGAAGCTTTCCTGGCGCAGCGGGCGGTCCTTCTTCAACTGCTCGGCAATCTTGCGCAGGCGGCCTTCGGCCGGGCCGGGCTTGCCGCGCACCGTGACATTGGCCACATAGCCTTCCACCACGGTAATCAGCACCGTGCCGTTCTCGAACGCTTGCGCGGGCACGAATGCGAACGACAGCGGATAGCCGGCGTCCTTGTACATCTGCGTGACGGACTCGGCCGCCTGCAGCAATTCGGCGACCGTGATCTCGCGATTTGCCAGCGGCGTGAATTTTGCGGCGATCTGGTCGAACGGCAGCGTCTTGGCGCCTTCGATCTTGAAATGCCTGGGCGTGAGCCGCGAGGCCAGCAGGTTCTGCAGCGCCGAATCCGGGCGCTCCACCTGCACGGTGACATTGCTTTGCGCGGGCTTGCTAGGTGCGATGGCGGGCAGCGTCTGGGTAGGATCGCCCTGTACCGGGCCCCGTTCCGCATGAGACAGACCGCTGTGCATGGCGCCGACGCCGATCAACAGCGCGGCAACGCGTTCGCGTGTACGCATGGTATTACCCCTCGATCGAAAATTGCATTGCGGCTATTGAGGTCGCGTGCCACGGGCGGAAGGAATGCCGCTCTTCCTGCCGCCCATCTGTAGCCGTGACGCTTTGCTGATACGGACGCGCGCACGCGCCCGGACGTGTCTTCCGCTGTGTCGTTAGCGCTTGCCGCCCAGTGCGCCGGTCACGCCGCCGAGCAGGCCGCCGACCAGACCCGTTACCGGGGCCAACGGATTGGCGGGTTTGCCGCCCGAAGTGCCTGTGCTGCCGGTGCTGCCGGACGCCGGCGCGTTGCCGCCGGTCAGGCCCGCCACGATGCCGGTAACCGGTGCCAGCGGACCGGCGCTGCCGCCCGTTGCGCTGGTAAGGCCGCTGGTGATGCCGCCGACAAGTCCCGTCACCGGCGCCAGCGGACCGGCCTGGCCCCCGGCCGCGCCCGTCAGTCCGCTGGTGATGCCGCTGACGAGACCCGTTACAGGCGCCAGCGGGCCGCCACTGCCGCCCGTTGCGCTGCCGAGGCCGCCGGTAAGGCCGCTGACCAGGCCGGTAACCGGCGCCAGCGGGCCCGCGGCACCGCCCGTGGCGCCACCGAGCCCGCCCGTGAGGCCGCCGATCAGTCCGGTCACCGGTGCCAGAGGGCTGCCGCCGGCGCCGCCTGCGGGACCGCTCACCACGCCGCCCAGCGATGCCACCGTGTTGCCCGCGCCCGTGACGACACCGCCCACGCCCGAGACCACCGGCGTGTTGGTATTGGCCAGTTGCGTGCCGGCCGTCGCCAGCGTGCCGCCCACGGTGGCGAGCAGGTTGTTGACGGGCTGGCCCAGACCGGTTGCCGCGCCCAGTGTTTGCGTGCCGTTGGTCAGCGTCGAGGTCAGCGGAACGATGGCCTTGCTGACGCTGCTGGTCAGCTGTTCGACGGGGCCGGTGGATAGGGCCGTGCCCAGCTTGTCGCCGAGCGTGTTGACGGCGCCGCCCACTTGCGAGACCACGCCGCCCAGCGGCGTGGTCACCGCGGCCAGCGGCGCCAGTGCGCCACTGCCCAGGCCGCTGACCGCGCTGCCGGCGCTGGTCACGGCATTGCCGACTTGACTCACTACGCCGCCGGTGCTTGCCACCGTGGTGCCCAGCGGGTTGGTCGCGTTGGGCATGTTGCCCAGGCCCGATTGCACGCCGGTGCCAAGCACGCTGACCGCATCGCCCAGAGATCCGACCACGCCGCCGAGGCCGCTGGTGGTCTGCTTCGGTACGCCGGGCAAGGTTGCGTTCTGGATCGCGTCGCCCACGCCGCTGACGGTGTTGCCGACACCGCCGACGATCCCGCCAGCGTTGTTGACGATGGTGCTGGTCGGCGTCAGCGCGGCGGTGCCACCGCCGTTGTTGTTGTCGCCGCCACCATTGTGGTTATCACCCCCGCCGTTGTTGTTGTCGCCCCCGCCCCCGTTGTTCTTGGTGCCGCCGTTGTTGGCGGTGTCCGTGCTGCCCGATCCACCGGTAGCGATAGATCCGGTCGATCCCGTCGATCCACTCGAGCCGCTGGTACCCATCGAGGTGGAACCGCTGCCGCTTGCGCAGCCGCCCATTGCCAGCAAAGACCCCAGCAGCGCGGTAATTACCACCTGCCTTGCAAGACGTTGTTGTTGACGCATGACCTTGTTCCTTTCGTTGTTATGAGTCGCTTCCCGACCAGGTTCACGTGCGCGTCCGGATCTCGATGCTTTGCTGCAGCGTGTGCGGCGTGCCGTGTCTGACATGCATTGCGCAAGCGGTGTGCCAATGCGAAGCGCCGCGCGCCGCGCACCCCGCCAAAGCCGGAGGCGCGCGTCGCAAACGCCCGTCTGACAAGGCTTTGCGGGCGGCCGATCAAACGCGCGCATAAAGCGGCCGCGCGTGGCGAGGCGCGTGTTTCGCGCTGGTTTCGCGTTACGCGTTACGTAACGCGCGGTGACGCCAAGGGAACGGAACAGGGACTTGATGGACGGTGCGGCGCGGCCTCGGGCATCGGCGCGACGCGATTGCGACGACGCAGGTGCGGTCGGCTCGGTGACCGTCGTGTCGCGAGCGGGCCTGTACTCGCCCGCATGCGTGGGACGTCGACATGGAAAGCGCGTGCCGCGGCAGACCGAAGCCGTGCCAGCCGCGCGCATCGCATGCATGACGCATAGCGACGCACCCGCATCGTGGGAACACGCCGCGTAACACGTTACGTAGCACGTAACGCGCGCGCAGCCTCTGTGACGGCTTGCCGCGTCTGCCGCGCTGGCGCCAATCGGTTCTCGACATCGCACCGCAAAGCCGCGCCGCGCAAGGCTTTGGGGGACGCATGGCGCGCACCCGCAGCGCTCGAATCGAACGTGCGATTGAGCCTGGCACAGCGATTGCGCTATCGGGTTGCGACGCCACACCAGTCAACGCTCATATCGCAATGGGGTAGATCAGGGTCGCGGCGATGAGCGGGAAAACCCGAACACACAGAACATCGAAGGAGATCAGGTCATGAAAGCAACGATGCAAACGCGCTCACTCAACATGATGGCCATCGCTTGCGCCGCGGCTGCCGCGTTGCTGGCGGGCTGCGCCTCGGGCGGTTCGAGCGGCGGTGTCAGCCCGGCGTCGCCCACCACGCCGACCAATCCCGGCACGACCAACCCGACGCCGACCGCCGAAACCACGCCCACCGCCAAGGTGCTGGAAGGCGCCGGCAACACCGTGACCGCCACCGGCAATGCCGTGAGCCAGATCGGACAGCAGATCAAGGACACCAACGTGCCGCTCGTGCCGGCCGGCGCCAAGAACGCCACCGGCGATGTGGTGATCAACGCGGGCGAAACGGTTGCCACGCTCGGCGCGGGCGTGCGCGACGGCCTGGGCAAGATCGGCGCGGTCGATAACCCTGTTGGCGTAACGGTGGCCAATACCGGCAACGTGGTGACGCAGGCCGGCGTGACCGTGGTCAGCGCCGGCGATCTGGTCAAGGCCGTGGGCAGCGATCAGCTTGCGCCGCTGTCGCCGGTCACCAATCCGGTCGGCGGCCTGGTGCAGACCGTGGGCGGTGCGGTGATCGCCGGCGGCAGCAAGCTGGGCGACGCGCTCTCCACCGGCCCTGTCGCGCAGCTGACCGACAGCACCAGCAAGGCCATCGTGCCGCTGACGACGACGCTGACCAACACCACGCAGACGGTGGGCGCGGCCACTGGCCTGGGCGCACCGGTGAACAATCTGCTCACGCAGGTTGGCGGCACGCTGGCCACCGGCGGCAGCATGATTTCCGGCACCAACACGCCAATCGTCTCGCCGCTTGGCGGCGTGGTGACCGAAGCAGGCAAGACCGTCGCGACGGCGGGCGTGCTGCTCAATGGCAATGGCAGCGCGACAGGCAGTCCGCTGGGCGGGCTGCTCAACACGCTGCCGCTATCTGGCCTTGGCGGTGCCGCAGGCGGCAGCAGTCCGCTGGCACCGGTGACAGGTCTGCTCGGCGGCGCGTCGGGCGGCAGCGGCCCGCTGGCTCCAGTCACCGGATTGCTCGGATCCGTGGGCGGCGCGGCGGGTGGCACGTCTGGCGGCAGCAATCCGCTCGCGCCAGTCACCGGCCTGCTCAATACCGTGACCAGCGGGCTGACCAGCGCAACGGGCGGCGCCACGTCCGGCAGCGGCAGCGCGGCTTCCCCACTGGCACCGGTCACCGGCCTGCTTGGCGGACTGACGCGCCACTGATTCCCGCACGGATGACACGGGACTTTCCCTGTCATCCAAAAAGACTAATTTACGGTGCGCTGTCGTCCTTACCCCGCGCGGCGCATCCTTTTATTTCTTGCCGTGCGGTGAGCCTGCATCCATACGTGCAGGCCGCCGCACGGCATGCTGCATTTATTGCGCGTTCTTTAACAATTCGCTTTTGTTCATGCCGATAGTCAGTGCGGATCGGCCGTTGTTTCAAACGTCTGTGCCACTTTAAGCTGGCGCACCCCTAGTTCGAATGGGGGGTATGGTTGAGACATACCATGTCTTATAAATGTTCTGTCAGCGGATAAAACAAATAATTACGTCACAGCTTCACAAGATGACAAATCGGATCGGGTCAGGAATTGCCGCTGGGATCCAATTAGGGGTAAAACCGCACTTCGGGAGTGACTACCATGAACAAGAAGCTGGCGCGCTTCAACCATCGTCAACGCGGCGCAACCGCGATCGAATATGGCCTGATCGTAGGCCTCATTGCCATTGCCATCGTCACGGGGGCTACCAATCTCGGTAACAACCTCGGGACGGCTTTCGACGGACTGGCGACGAAAGTCACCACCTGGTTCAAATAACGGCGAAAAGGCGCGTCTGTCACGCGGGCTGATCGCGTGGCAGGCGAACTTACCTTTTACGAAGTACTGCAATGCATGCGTTTCCGCATGAGCGTCCGCTCGTGCGCGGGGCGGATATCGCCCTGACGTCTGCGGTGCAGTGCTTCGCTTTCGACCTCATCGGTACGACGGATCCTGGCGATCGCGTTGCGGACGCGGTTCGTCCTGTCGCTTGCCGGTAGGCATCGCAGTCTGCATCGGAAGTGGTAGCACGGCACTGGCCCGCAGGCAATCACGGACGGCCAGGCAAGAGAGATAAGAGTGGTGCCAAGTCGCGGTACGTTGTAGGTGTACGCCCATAAGGCAAGCCGTCCGCTGGCGTTGGCAACGCGCCGGCGCCAGCGGTACGGTGTTTCGTGGGATCTGATTGCGCGATTAAAAAAATACCGGGTAAAGCATGGCGTCACGGGGGAATGCACGCCGTCGTAGTGGCGGGGTTGCGGCGATTGAATTCGCACTGATTTTTCCGGTGCTGCTGGCATTGATTTTGGGCATTGTCTATTACGGCATGGTGCTCGCAATGCAGCAGGCCCTCACGCTCGCGGCCGAGGAAGGCGCGCGGGCTGCATTGCGTTATCCGCTGACTTCCAACGGCGGAACGCTGGCCAACACCATCGACTTGCGCGTAGCCGCCGCCGAGCAGACCGCGCGCAGCACCCTGCCCGCGAGCATTGCCGCGCATCTGGCCTCGGGCGCGTTGGCCCAGCCCGTTGCATGCGCCGCGCCCGCGGGCGCCCAATGCGTGCAGGTCACGCTAAACCTGCTCACGCAATCGATGCTCCCCACTGTGCCCTTCATGCCCGTGCCTTCCAGTCTGACGGGATCGGCCGTCGTCCAGCTTTCTCCAGATACCTGAGGACATGATGCAGAGCCGTCGCGTCTCATCGCTCCCAAGCCATCCCAATCCAACCCGGACAACCGTGACATGACCAGCAAACAGATAAGGATTCTTGCGGTTGTTCTGCTTGTGCTGGCGGGTTTGCTCGCTGTGCTGGCCTGGCAGGTGGCGCGCCACCAGCGCGTGCCGTTGCCCACGCAGAAGGCCGTGGCTACCCATGCGGTGGTGGTCACCACGCGCGCCGTCGAAGCCGGCAAGCCGCTGAGCACCGACGCGCTGACGGTGATGCAGTTGCCGATCGATCCGACCGGCGCCTACCAGGAAGTGGCGCGCGTGGCCGGACAAGTACCCGTGATCAATCTCGGCGCCAATGTGCCGGTGCTGGAAAGCCAATTGGTATCCGGGCTGGCGCGCCAGATTCCGGAAGGCGATCGCGCGCTTGCCGTGGCGGTCGACGAAGTGGTCGGTGTCGGCAACCAGGTGCAGCCCGGCGATTTTGTCGATGTATTTGTGATCCTGCGCCGCGACAACCAGGAGATCGGCGAAAGCCAGACGCGTCTGCTGCTGTCGCATCTGCGTGTGCTGGCGTATGGCAGCGGGGCAGTCAATGAAGCGCCGAAAGCGCAGTCCGAACAGATGATGACGCGGCGCGAAGGCGCCAAGACCGCCGTGCTGTCGGTGCCGCTGGAACAGGTGAGCAAGCTGGCCATGGCGCAGCAGGCCGGACGCCTGATCCTTGCGCTGCGCAATCCGAAAGACGAGGCCATGCCGAGCGAAGGGATGTTCGCGGATCCGCCGCCGGTGTTGCAGGCGCGCGCGGGTGTGCCGCCGCAAGCCGAACGCGCGCCGGTCGATCGTGCCGTGGCTGGCGTCAGCCTGTTCGGACTGGTTGGCGACGCCACGCCGCGATCGCCCGCGCCGGCCCTGCGGCCCGCGACATTGCCCGCCGCCGCGACGCTGACGGCTGCCACGCCGCGCCGGCAGGCGCAGGACAACCAACAAGGCGTGGAAGTGATCCGCGCCGGCAAACGAGAAATCGAATAACGGACGACACGGCATGACCCATTCGATGAAAGACCGTGTGTGGACGCCAACGCGTCGAATCAGGCAGCAACTGGCCATCCCGGCATGGATGGCGATGGCGATGACGGTAGCGGTGGCCGCGGTGGCGGCGATCCGGCCGCTTGGCGCGCAGGAAATTGCCGCGAGTGCGCCGGTGCGGACCTTGCAGATGTTGGCTGGCGCGCAACAGGAAATCCGTCCCGGCCAGGCCCTGGAGCGCGTGGCGGTAGGAAATCCGGCGGTGGCCGATGCGCTGCTGCTCAAGCATCGCGGCGCGTCGCCCACCGTGCTGGTGGTCGCCAAGAAACCGGGCGTCACGGACCTGATGATGTGGAGTGGCGGCGCAGCGCCCGTGCGTTACGCAGTGCAGGTCAATGCCGTGGCGCAGGACCCCGGCGGCCCGCAGGTGGATCTGTCGACGGCAGGCGCCACCATCACCGGACAGTCGCAGGACGCCCGGGCCGCTGCACGCGCGCAGATGTCGGCGCGCGCGGCATTGGGCGGTGTCGACAACAAGGGTGCGGTGGTGGTCGACCGCTCCACCGTGCCGGTATCGGGCACGGTGCAGGTCGACGTGAAAGTGGTGGAAATCAGCAAGACCGTACTCAAGCAGATCGGCCTGAATTTCGTGCGCAACAATGGCGGCTTCACGTTCGGATCGTTCAGCCCGACGTCGCTGACCAAGGCGACGATCGGCCCGAATCCCACGTTCGAAAGCACGCAGCCGATCAGCAGCGCGTTCAACCTCGTGGTGGCGTCGGCGTCGAAGGGCATTTTCGCCAACCTGAGCCTGCTGGAAAGCAATGGCCTGGTGCGCGTGCTGGCCGAGCCCAGCCTGGTGGCGCTGTCCGGCCAGAGCGCCAGCTTTCTGGCCGGCGGCGAGATTCCGATTCCGGTGCCGCAGGCGCTGGGCACGACCACGATCCAGTTCAAGCCGTTCGGTATCGGACTGACCGTCTCGCCCACCGTGATCGCGCGTGACCGTATTGCGCTGAAGGTGGCGCCCGAAGCCAGCGATCTCGACCCGTCGCGCGGCATCTCCATCAACGGCGCGTCGGTGCCCGCGATCGTCACGCGCCGGGCCGACACCACGGTCGAGCTGGGCGACGGCGAGAGCTTTGTCATTGGCGGACTGGTGAGCCGCAACACCGTCAGCAACGTCGACAAGATTCCTTTCCTGGGCGACTTGCCGATCATCGGCAGCTTCTTCAAGAACCTGAACTTCCACCAGGAGGACCGTGAACTGATGATCGTGGTCACGCCGCATCTGGTTCAGCCACTTGCCAAGGACTCGCAGGCCGCCGCCAACGTGGCGAACGACGGGCGCACCAGCGCCAGCCCCAACGTCTGGGGCCGTTTTGTATTGGGTGAATATGCCGATCCAACCCTGCCGGGATTTTCCCGCTAGGGCGGACCATGGAGCGAGACGAGCAGATGGATCACTTCCTGCTGAACACCACGCGTGACAACGTGCGCCACTGGCTGGGCCAGGCGCTCGCGGGCGTGGGCACGCTGGTGGCGGAAGACGGCGCGCAGGAGACCTTTGTCGAACAGATCGGCACCTTGCGTCCCGGTCTGGTCTTCCTGGATTTTTCGACGCCGCACACGGTGGCATCGACGCGGCTGGCCGAACAGATTGCGCGGCTGTTTCCGCAACTGCCGCTGGTGGCGGTCGGCAACGCCGGCGAGCCCGAGGCGATGCTGGCCGCATTGCGTGCTGGCGTGCGCGATTTCATCGACCTGCGCGGCGCACCGGCGCAGGCCACCGCCGCCGTGCAGCGCCTGATGGTGCCGCGGGCGCAGGTGCGCGCGGTGGCGCCCGCGCATCGCCACGGCAGGACCGTCGCGGTACTCGGCGCGCGGCCCGGCGTTGGCGTGACCAGTCTCGCCGTCAACCTGGCCGCCGCGGTGCGCCAGCGTGAAGGCGCCGAGGTGCTGCTGCTGGACTTGGGCCTGCCCGCGCGCGACGGTGCGCTGTATCTGAACATCGCGCCCGAATTCCATTTCGTCGAGGCCGTGCGCAACCTGCGTCGTTTCGACCAAGTGTTCGTGCAGACGGCGCTGGCCCGCCACGCCAACGGCGTCTCGGTGCTGCCGCTGCCCGCCACGCTGGCCGAATTGCGCGACATCTCGTTTTCGGAGGCGCTGGCGCTGCTCGATCGCCTGCGCGCGTTCTTCGATCTGCAGGTGATCGATCTCGGCGGCTTTTCGAATGCCGAATTCATGGCGCAGATCGTCAAGGGCGCCGACGCCGTGGTGGTGGTGGCCGAGCAGAGCGTCGGCGCCATCGTTTCGGCCGCCGAACTGCTGCAGGAACTGAAGAAGCGCGAGATCGACCGGCAGGACATCCATCTGCTGGTGTCGCGCTTCGATCCCGATCTTGGCGTGGATGCCGGCGAAATCGCCCGGCGCATCGGCGTGGCTTCGGTCGATACGCTGCCGGACCGGCGCGCCGCGCTGCTGCAAGCCGCCAATCGCGGCGCGGTGTTGGCTGACCACGCACCGGCCGACCCGTACGTGCGCGCCGTGGGCGCGTTGATGGAGCGACTGGGATACCACGCCGGACCCACCACCGAACGCGGGCTCCTGGCCCGGATCAAGGACAAATTGCCCGAAGCATTGCGTGTCGCGCGTACTGCACGGGCAGGGAACTGACATGACCGACGCGATCGAATTCTCGGACAACCACGCTGCTCCGTTTCCTGTCTCGCAGGAATTCCACAAGATCAAGGAGGCCGCGCACGAGCATCTGCTCACGCGGATCGAGGAGCTCGGCGCGGAATTCGGCCGCTGGTCGCGCGCGGCCATCCAGCGCTTTGTCGATCTCGAACTCGAGAGCTTCACGCGCTTGCGCCGCATTCCGATCAACGAGGCCGAGCTGCGCCAGATATCGGAAGCGCTGACCAAGGAGCTGGCGGGTTTCGGGCCGATCGAGGACCTGCTCAACGATGTGGCCGTGGAGGATATTCTCGTCAACGGCCACCTCGACGTGTACGTGTCGCGCCACGGCATCCTGGAGCGCATCCCGGTGCGCTTTGCGGACAACGGCCATCTGCTGCGCATCGTGCGCCGTATCCTGGCGCCGATCGGCCGGCGTCTGGACGAATCGAATCCGATGGTCGACGCGCGCCTGCCCGACGGCGGGCGCATCAACGTGATCATTCCCCCGTTGGCGCTGGAAGGCCCGGTGGTGTCGATCCGCAAATTCCGCAAGGACCCGCTCACGCCGCTGGACCTGCAGTCGCTCGGCACGATGAGCCCGGAAATCACGGAATTGCTCGAGGCCGCAGTGCGCGCGCGCTGCAACATACTCGTGAGCGGCGGCACCAGTTCGGGCAAGACATCGCTGCTCAACGCGCTGGCCACGTTTGTCCCGCCGACCGAGCGTGTCATCACGATCGAAGATACCGCCGAGCTTGCGCTCAACCACCCGCACGTGGTGCGTCTGGAAAGCCGTCCCGGCGGATTCGAGGGCACCGGAACGGTCACGATCCGCGATCTGCTGCGCAACAGCTTGCGCATGCGTCCGGACCGCATCATCGTGGGCGAAGTGCGCGGCGGCGAAGTGCTGGAGATGCTGCAGGCGATGAGCACCGGCCACGATGGATCGATGGGCACGATCCACGCCAGCAGCCCGCGCGAATGCCTCTACCGGCTGGAAATGCTCGCGGGCTTTGCGGGCTTCCAGGGCAGCGAAGTCAGCCTGCGCCGCCAGATCGCCAACGCCATCGACTTCATTGTGCAGATCGGCCGGCTGTCCAGCGGCAAGCGGCGCATTCTGTCGATCACCGAAGTGACCGGGCTGGGCGACAACATCATCTCGACGCAGGAGCTGTATCGCCACGAGCCGGTGCAGAACCCGGATGGCACCGAGACCGATCGTTGGCAGTCGCTCGGCATCCTGCCGCATTCGCCAAAGCTCGCGCGCATGCGTCCCGCCAACTTCACGCTGGATGACCGCTTTGATCTCTAGCGCCGGCCTTTTCCTCTGTGCGTTGGCCCTGGTGCTGTTGGGACTGGGGCTCTTGATGCTGGCGTCCGCGCGCGGACGCGCCAACGCCGAGCGCGCGCGCGCCCATCTGGCCGTGCAGACCGAGCAGGTACGCGCGCGCTACGCCACGGCGGCCGAGCCGGCCATGCTCGCCAACGCGCAGGACTTGCGCAAACGCTGGACGGACCTGTTGCGCCGCGCCGATCTCGCGCCTACGCGCAAGACCGGTCTGACATGGGGCGCGCCGGTAGTGCTTCTGACCATCCTGGGTGCGACGATTGGCGGCGTCATCGGCGCGATATCCATGGCGGTGATCGGCACGGCGGTCGCGGCGTTTCTACTCTGGATGCGGATCCGCCGTATCAAGGAAAAGATGCTGCGCCAGCTGCCGGGATTTCTCGATGGCGTGGTGCGGCTGATGACGATCGGCAGCAGCGTGCCGGCTGCGTTCCAGAATTCCGTGGCCAACACCGAGCCGCCGCTGCGCCAGTGCCTGGTGCAGACCATCCATCTGCAACGCGCCGGCAAGGAACTCGATCAGGCCGTGCTGCAGATGGGACGCGCCTACGCGCTGGACGAGCTGGTGATCGTCTCCTCGGTACTGCGGCTGTCCCAACGCTATGGCGGCCGGGCCGACATGGTGATGGAGCGCACCGCGGCGTTTATGCGCGACCGCGAGGAAGCGCAGCGCGAACTGTTGGCGCTGTCGGCCGAAACGCGGCTGTCTGCGTGGGTGCTGGGCCTGTTGCCGATCATCGTGGCCGGCGCGCTGTTCGTCATGAACGCGGGCTACATCATGCTGATGTGGCGCGATCCGGCCGGCAAGGCCATGCTGCTGACGGCCGCGGGCCTGGAAGTGGCCGGTGTGCTGATGCTCTACAAACTCGCCAAGTCGGTCTAGGTGCAAACGCCCATGCAGATCGATCCGACCACGCTGATCTCCGCAAGCCTGCTGGCCGGCGCCGTCTCGTTGCTGCTGCTCGCATGGCCACTGCTGCGCCAATGGCGGCAGCGGCGCGTCGCGGCGCGCACCATCGACGCCGCGCTGCATCGCCAGGCCGCGCAAGGCGCCGCGGCCAATGCGCCGGCCCCGCAGGCCGCCGCGCCGGCGGCGCCGCAGATGTCGGCGCGCGCAGCTTCCGCCGCGGCTGCGTTGGCCCAGGCTGTGCCGACGGGCGGCGGCGCGCCCGTGGCGGCCACGGCAGCGCCGTCGAGCGCGGCAACGGCCAGTGCGCCCGGCACGATCGGCGCGCGGCTCAGCGAGAAATTCGGCGAACGATTCAACCAACGCTGGCTGGAATCGCGCCTGGGCCGCGCGGTGGTCACCGCGGAAGAGCAGCAACTGCTTGAACAATGCGGCTTCTACGGCGTGCGGCCGCGCGCCGTGTTCGGCGGGCTGCGCGTGCTGGCGCCAACCGCGGTGGCGTTTTGCGTGCTGCTCTGGCGCATCGATGGCACGTTGACGTCGACGCTGATGTGGACGTTTGCCGCATTCGCCGTCGCGTTTCTGCTGCCGAAGATGCTGCTGCGCCGCTGGGCACGCAGTCGTCTTGCGCAGGTGGTCGAGGAATTGCCGATCCTGATCGACATGCTGCGGCTGCTGCAAGGCGTCGGCCTGTCTATCGACCAGAGCCTGCAGATCATCGTGGTCGAGTTCGGCGCCATGCTGCATGTGCTGGGGCCGGAGCTGCAGCGCGCCAACCAGCAGTTTGCGTCGGGACGCGCGCGCGAACAGACGCTGGCGCGCATCGGCAAGCTGTTCGACGACGAGGACCTGAAGAGCCTGATTACGCTGCTCACACAGGTGGATCGCCACGGCGGCGCGGTGCAGGAGCCGCTGCGCCAGTTTGGCGAACGCCTGCAGACCGCGCGCAAGGCACGGATGAAAGACAAGGTCGGCAAGCTGACGGTCAAGATGACCGGCGTGATGGTGGTGACCCTGCTGCCGGTGCTGCTGATCCTGACCGCCGGCCCGGGCTTTCTTGGCGTGATTCGCATGCTTGCGCGCATGAACGGAGGACATTGATGACCTTGACCACACGGCGCCTTTGCCTGATGTCGGCGGCCGCTGCGCTGGCGCTGCTGGGCGGATGCGCGGGCACGCCCAATAGCGCCGACGCCATGGCCCGCCAGGCCGATGCACAGATCCAGCTTGCGAAGTTGCAGGACAAGGAGGCGCGCGCCGAATACGACGACCAGAACGTCTATCTTGGCCTGATCGGCCGCATGCAGCAGGAGGGCATGTATTACGCTTCTCTGGCGCATATCGACGCGTTCCAGAAGCGCTTCGGCACCAACACCGCGCTGCAGGTGCTGCGCGCCGATGCACTACGCGAAACCGGGCAGGACGACGCGGCGCTGCAGGCCTATCGCGAACTGCTGACCACCGATCGCGCCGGCCGCGCGCACCATGGCATCGGCCTGGTGCTGGGCCGGCAGGGCGATTTCATCCGCGCCGCTGGCGAGCTGCGGCAGGCCGCCGCCATCGATCCGGTCAACGCGCAGGTGGCCAACGATCTCGGCTATGCGCTGATGCGCGCCGGCGCGTTGCAGGACGCGCGCGTGCCGGTGATGCAGGCACTGGAGCTGGACGCCAACAATCCGCGCGTCATCAGCAATGCCGTGGTCTGGATGCTGGCGTCCGGCAGGCGCGGTGACGCCACGGCGATGATGCAGCGCGCGGCGATGCCCGAGCCCACGCGCGCGGCGATCCGCAAGGAAGCGGACCGCGTGGCGCGCGCCGCGCAATTGCGCGACAAGGCCGCGGCGCGCACCAGTCCGGGCGCCAATGCACAGAAGAGCCAGAACAGCCAGAACACGCAGGACGGCCAGGCCGTCGCCTTGAATGCAGGGGTTAAATCATGACGCTTTCCATTTGTACCGGCATACGCCTCGTTGCCATCGCGCTGCTGGCGGCGGCGCCTGCCGCGTGGGCGCAACCTGCACCGGCATCGCCGGACGCACAGATATCGCCCAACGATGTGCCGGTTGGCGACACCACGCGCGCCCTGCTGGCGATCCAGCGTAACGGTTCGCAGGCCGGCAAGATGCTGCCGTTGTCCGGCGAGCAGGCCGCGCTTGGCTATGGCCGCTACATGCAGAGCTTCCAGCATCCGTTGCCGGCGTTCTTTACCGGTCAGGCCAGCGGCAGCCCGCTGCGCGGCGGTGCGGGCAGCCAGCCGCTGGGCGGACAGTCCAACGGCCAGTAACGCATCGGAATCGGGCCGATCATGCGTCGCCACGCCATCGCTCGTCACTCGCGCCAGCGGCGCGGTGCCATCACCGTGATGGCCGCCGTGCTGATCGCCACCGTGGCGATTGGGGCGCTGGTGTCGATCGACATCGGCTTCGTGTTCTACAGCCAGCGCCAGTTGCAGAAGACCGTCGATCTGGCGGCGCTGTCCGGCGCGCAGCAACTGAAGCGCGCGGACGATGTGCCGACTGTCACCGCTAACGTGATGGCGTCGGTCAACGCGGCGGCCAGCCAGAACGGCTATGCCGCCGGTGTGGCCGCGAACTGCGCCGACGTGGCGGCGGGTGCGGCCGACGGCCTGCGCGCGTGTCTGGGTCTATGGGATCCGGCCAACGCGGCCAACGGCGATGCCGTGCGCCATTTCAACCCCGGCTACGATGCGACACGCGTGTCGCCCAACGCGGTGCGCGTGCAGGCCACGCTGACCGTGCCGATGCTGTTCGTGCTGCCCGGCGGCCCGTCGCGGCAGTTGCGCGCGGAAGCCATCGCAGCCGGCAGTCCGCCCGTTGCGTCGTTTTCGCTCGGCAGCGGCCTGCTGGACGTGAATTCGGCCAACGGCATCCTGAGCCTGCTGCTGGGCAACAGCGTGAACCTGTCCGTGGCGGACTGGAACGGGCTGGTCGGCGCCAACGTGACGCTGGAGCAGTTGCGCCTACAGGCCGGCGTCGGAACGATCGACCAGTTGCTGAACACCGCGCTGTCGATCCAGGATTTCTATGCGCTGTTGCTGAACGCGGCGGGCAAGCAATCGTTGCTGAACGCCGCGCTCGGCAGCCCGGCGACGCAGCTCGGCCTCAACGGCATCGGCACCAATCTCACGCTTGCGCAATTGCTCGATCTGGGCGTGCTGACACCGGCCGCATCGTCGGCGGCAGAGGTCGGGCTCAATGTGGCGTCGCTGTTGACCACCGCGGCGTACGTGGCGCGCGGCACCAGCGCGGTGGATCTGAGCGGATTGAATGTCCAGATTCCCGGTATCGGCCAGGTGGTGGGCTCGATGTACATCATCCAGCCACCCCAGGTGGCGGTGGGGCCGGCAAAGCAGCTTCCCGACGGCACATGGAAGACCACCGCGACCACCGCACAGGTGGATCTCAAGCTGGCGGCGCAGGTGCATGTTGCCGTGCCGCTCGTCCTGTCGATCGACCTGAACCTGCCATTGTGGATCCGCGTGGCACAGGCCAAAGCCGATCTGACCAACCTGCAATGCGCCGCGGCGCCTGCTCAACGGCGCGCCACGATCAGGACTTCCACCGGCGTGCTCGGCGCCTGCCTGGGCAACGCGGGCGGGACAGGCTGCGCCACCGGGCCAGTGACCATTGCAAATGTCACGGCACTTGGGCCGGCAGCCAATGCCAAGCTGATCGGACAGCCGACCAGTCAGAACGGCGCCGCGACGTCTGGCACCGATATCGTGCTGGCGCCGGGCAGCAACGCGCAAACGTCCTCGACCGCGCCGCTGACCGATGCCGTCACGGGACTGCTTGGCGGGCTCAATCCGACGCTCGATGTCAACTTGCTGGGACTGGGCGTGATCAATAGCTCGCCGACAAGCGTGCTGGCTCAGGTGCTGACGCCGCTGACAAAACTGCTGGACCTGCTGGTGACGAAGCTGACGGCCGTGCTCGGCATCAGCCTTGCGAACGCTGAAGTCTGGCTTAACGGCGTGGACTGCAATAACGCCGAACTTGTGTATTGAATCGAACGATCATGAAAGCAGACCGCTGGGCCTACGAGACCCTTGAAGTCTATGTGTGGGAAGGGCAGTACGAGATTGCCGATCGTGTGGCGCGCTTTCTCACGCCGCTGGGCGTCGAGGTGATCCGTGCCGGCGCGCTCGACGCATTGCCGGGTGAGCCGCGCGTGAAGCCTTGTATCGCCGTGATCAGCGCGTCGGCCATCGGATCGGCCAAATTCACGCTCGACTGGGAGGCCGCGCACGGCATGCCCGTGATCTGGGTCGGCGCGCCGGACCGCGAAAACGATCCCGGCCGTTTTCCGCCGGAATACGCGCATATCCTGCCGCACGATTTCACGGGCGCCGATCTGCGCGCGCAGATCGGCAAGCTGATGCCGCAGTTGCTGGCCGCGGCGCAAACGCGGCCCGATGTGGCCGACCTCGTGGCTGGGTCCGCGGCGATGCTGCAATTGATGGAGCAGGTCGATACATTCGCCAACTTCGACAGCAACGTGATGCTGTACGGCGAAACCGGCGCGGGCAAGGAGCGCATCGCGCGGCTGTTCCATGAACGCAATGCCACCTATGGCAAGGGCCCGTTCGTCGCCGTCAATTGCGGGGCGATTCCCGATGGACTGTTCGAATCGCAGTTCTTCGGCCACGCCAAGGGCGCCTTCACCGGCGCGATGTTCGCGCATCGCGGGTTCTTCGAGCAAGCCACCGGCGGCACGCTGTTTCTGGACGAAATCGGCGATCTGCCGCTGTTCCAGCAGGTCAAGCTGCTGCGCGTGCTCGAAGAGAATGCGCTGACGCGGCTTGGATCGACCATGGCCGTGAAGCTCGATTTCCGTCTCGTGGCCGCGACCAACAAGGACCTGCGCGAGGCGGTCAGCCAGGGCAAGTTTCGCGCTGACCTGTATTTCCGTCTGGCCGTGATCGAATTGCGGATTCCGAGCCTGGAGGAACGGGGGCCGGCCGACAAGGTGGGCCTGCTGCAATCGTTCCTGCGCCACACGATGGGCGCGCAGCGCTACGACGCCTTACCGCCGATGCCGGACTGGCTCAAGGGCGCGGTAGGCACCGCGTTCTTTATCGGCAACGTGCGCGAGCTGCGCAACCTTGCCGAGCGCATCGGCATCACGGTGCGGCAGCGCGGCGAGTGGGACGAGGAACGCATCCGCCCGCTGTTCCGGTCGCTGCGTCCGGGCGCGTTCGATGGCACCGAACGCAGCGATCCGCGCGGCGATGCCGAGGAGCGCCGCCGCATCATCGCCGCGCTCGATGCCAATGGCTGGCGCCGCCAGGACACGGCCGCCTGCCTGGGCATCAGCCGCAAGGTGCTGTGGGAAAAAATGCGCAAATTCCAGATTGCCGACAGCGAAGCCGAGCCGGTCTGATCGATCGATGTGCCGTGCGCCGGGCCGGCGACGTTATGATGCGGGACCGCACGGTGACGCCGTGCTTTCCGCGCCACTACGCCGAAGGACCCGAATTGCGTTTTCTCCACACCGCCGACTGGCATCTCGGTCGGATTTTCCACGCGCGCAGCCTGCTTGAAGATCAGGCGCATGTGCTCGACCAGTTCGTCGAACTGGTTCGCGATGTGCGGCCCGACGCCGTGCTGATTGCCGGCGACGTCTATGATCGCGCGGTGCCGCCGCCCGAGGCGGTGGCGCTGCTCGACGACGTGCTGGCCCGCATCGTGGTGGATGCGGGCGTGCCGGTGGTGATGATCGCGGGCAATCATGACAGCGCGCAGCGGCTCGATTTCGGCGCGCGCCTGCTGTCCGCGCGCGGCTTGCATGTGGCCGGCCGCGCCAGCGCCGACGCCACTTGCGTGACGCTGCACGATGCGCACGGCGAAGTCCGCATCTATGCGCTGCCATACGCGGAGCCCGCCGCGGTGCGCGATGCATTTGGCGTCGAGCTGTCGTCCCACGAGGCGGCGCTCGGCGCGCAGCTCGATGCTATCCGCGCCAGCCATCCGCCGGGCGTGCGGGCGGTGGCCGTTGCGCATGCGTTCGTGGTGGGCGGCGCGGTCAGCGAATCGGAACGGCCGCTGTCCGTCGGCGGCAGCGGTGCGGTGGCGGCGGATCTGTTCCACGGTTTCGACTTCGTCGCATTGGGCCATCTGCATCGGCCGCAGACCATCGGCAGGCGCGTGCACTACGCGGGATCGCTGCTCAAGTATTCGCTGTCCGAGACCGAGCATCGCAAATCCGTCTCGCTGATCGAGATCGGCCAGAACGGCGAGGTCCGTATCGAGGCCATCGCCTTGCAGCCGCTGCGCGATCTGCGCATCGTCAACGGCGAACTGGCGCAACTGATCGCGTCGGGCATGGCGGACGCGCGGCGTGACGACTACATTCATGCGGTGCTCACCGACACCGGCGCGCTGCTCGACCCAATGGCGCGGCTGCGCGAGGCATATCCGAACACGCTGGCCATCGAACGTGCCATCCTGTCGCGCAGCGGCACGGCCGGCGAGGCCAGCCGCCGGGTGCGGGAAACGGATACGGGCAACTTGTTCGCCAGCTTCTTTCGCGAAGTGGCGGACATCGATCTGGACAGCGAGCAGCGTCGCGCGTTGGACGCGCTGCTGGCGCGCATGGAGGCATCGGAAAGGGAATCGGCATGAAACCGTTGCACCTGAAACTGCAGGCCTTCGGCCCGTTCGCAGCCACCGAGACGATCGACTTCACGCGGCTGGGCGAGCAGGCATTCTTCCTGATTCACGGCCCGACCGGCGCGGGCAAGACCACGCTGCTGGACGCCATCTGCTTTGCGCTATACGGCGATACATCGGGCGGCGAGCGCAATGCCCAGGACATGCGCAGCGCCAACGCCGATGCCGCCCTGCGCACCGAGGTCACGCTCGAATTCTGTCTTGGCGCGACGCACTACCGCGTCACGCGCTCGCCCACGCAGGACCGGCCCAGCCAGCGCGCCGCCGGCGGCTTCGTCAAGGAAACGGCGAAGGCGCAGCTCGATGTGATGATCGACGGCACATGGAAGAGCCACGCGAGCCAGCCCAGCCGTGTCAGCGATGCGGTGCGCGAGCTGCTCGGCTTCGACAGCGCGCAGTTCCGCCAGGTGATCGTCCTGCCGCAGGGCCGCTTTCGCGAACTGCTGACCGCCGATTCGCGCGCACGCCAGGGCATTCTGGAGCGTCTGTTTCACACCGAGCTGTATCGCCGCGTGGAAGAACTGCTCAAGGAGCAGGCCGCCACGATCCGGCGCGAAGCGGAGGACATCGAGGTAAAACGCAAGGCGCTGCTCAACCAGCATCAATTGCAATCGGTGGAGGCGCTGGCCGAACGCATCCGGGCGCGGCAGGAGGCGCTGGCCGAACTACAGCGCCGCGAGGAACTGGCCCGGACGGCGAGCGAGGCCGCACAGGCTTCGCTGCGCAAGGGCGAACTCGAGCACGCGCATATCAAGGCGTGGCACGAAGCACAGGGCGCCCATGCGGCGCTGAGCGCGAAGATCCCCGCCAGGGATGCCGATCGCCTGCGTTTGCAGGCGGCCAGGCGCGCCGCGCAGGTCATGCCGGCGGCACAGCATCTGCTTGCGGCGCGCCAGGAACACGGCGCGGCGCAGGTGGCGCTGACCCAGGCGCAAGCCGTGGCGGCGCGCGCGGCGCAGGCGGCGGAACTGGCCGACAAGGCGTTGCGCGCCGAGCACGCACGACACGAACTGCGGCTGGCAACGCAGCGCACGGTGACCACGCTGGAAAATCTGCTGCCGCAGGCGCGCAAGCTGCAAGTAGTGCGCAATGCCATGGCACAGGCGCGCACCGCGCTGGCGACGGCGCAGGCGGCGCACGCGAAAAAGATCGACGCCTTCAACGCGATTGGCGCGACGCTGAAGACGCTGGAGGCCGACGTGGAGCAGGCGCGCCGCGATGGCGCCGGCGTGCAGACATTGCAGATGCAACTGGCGCAGGCGCGCGAGCGTGCGGCGCGCATCGCGCGCTGTCGCCAGATCGAGCAGGAACTTGTGCCGCTGCGCGCGGCGCAGGCGCGGGCCGAAGCGCAAGCGCGCACGGCGGCGCAAGCCCGCGATGCCGCGCGCGCCACGATGCGGCAGGCGGAAGTCGACTGGCGCCACGGCCAGGCAGCGCGCCTGGCGGCCGGACTCAAGCGCGGCGAAAGCTGCCCGGTGTGCGGCGGCAAGGACCATCCGGCGCTGGCGCAGCAGGTGTTGGCGCTGGTGACCGACGATGATCTCGATGCCGCGCGCGCCGCACTGCAGCGTGCCGAGGACGCGTTGGCCGAAGCCAGCGCATCGCATCAGCAGGCCGGCCACCAGGTGGCCCAATGGCAGGCGCGACTGCAGGATCTGGCCGATGCCGCTGGCGATATCTCCGATGCCGGCGTGCAGGCCGTCGATGCGGAGATCCACGCGCTGGGCGCGGCACTGAAAGCTGCTGAGCACGCAGCAAACCAGGCGCAGATGCTGGACCGGCAGATCGCGCAGGCGCGCCAGGCGCGCGATGCCGCAGAGGCCGAGATGAAGGCGGCGGACGCGCTGGCGCGGACGGCGGAACAGGAACACGCGCGGCTGGATGGCGAGTGGCAGACCAGTTGCGCGCAAGTGCCCGAGGATTCGCGCGATCCCGATGCCATGGCAGCTGCGCTGGCTGCGGCGCAACGCGAGGCCGGCGCGCTCGAAGCGGCCTTGCAGACCGCGCAGGGCGCCGAGCGCGACGCCGTGGCGCAGCGGGCTGGCGCGACGGCGGCGTTGGCATCGGCGCAGGCGAACTTCGAACAGGCTAGTGCGCGCGTGGCGCAACGCGAGGCGGCGCTTGCCGAGGCTATGGCGGCGGCCGGCTTTGATAGCGAGGCGGCCTATCAGGCGGCGTTTCTGGCCGACGACGCGATCGTCGCGCTCGACGACGCGTTGCGCGCATTCGATGTGGAACTGGCCCGCGCGGCTGAATGGCTCGCACGCACGGCGCAGGCCGCACAGGCGTTGCAGGCGCCCGATCTGCCGGCATTGCTCGCGCAGCGCGACGCTGCCGCCGCGACGCTGGAGGCTGCGATCCGCGAGCGCAGCGAAGTCGTCGCATCGCGCGACTTGCTGCTGCACTGCCAGAGTCAGCTCGAATCGCTGGCCCGCGAGGGCCGCGACGTCGAGACGCGTTACGCCGTGCTGGGCCGGCTGTCGGAGGTGGCCAACGGCAACAATCCGCGCCGCATGACATTCCAGCGATACGTGCTGGCCACCTTGCTCGACGAGGTGCTGGAGGCGGCGTCGCTGCGGCTGCTGCGCATGAGCCGCGGACGCTATGCGCTGCAGCGCGTACGCGAGCAGGGCGACCAGCGCATGGCCGGCGGGCTCGACCTGGAAGTGTTCGACCACGACACGGGCAGCGCACGGCCGGCCAACACGCTTTCCGGTGGCGAGGGGTTCCTGGCGTCGCTATCCTTGGCTTTGGGGCTGGCCGATGTGGTGCAGTCGCGCGCGGGCGGTATCCAGCTCGATACGCTGTTCGTGGACGAGGGCTTCGGCACGCTCGATCCCGAGAGCCTCGACTTCGCCATCCGCACGCTGCTGGATCTGCAACAGGCGGGCAGGCTGGTCGGCATCATTTCGCATGTGTCTGAACTGCGCGAGCGCATCGACGTCCGGCTGGAGGTCAGGCCCGGCGCCGGCGGCAGCCAGGCAGTCCTGCGGATGCCGTAGGCGCCTGGGGCGGCCGCGCCAGCGCCTATGCGGGCGCGGCGCGGGCGTCACAAGCGATTTGCGCGGCGGGCGGGCAAGCGCGTCCGATTATCGCCCGCGACGCGTTGCCCCTTATTGACCCTCTTTTGAGCCCGGGTGTAACCTCTGTTCATTCTGCGAATTGAGGTTCTAATAGCGAACATCGCTGTTTTGTGATTCGCAGCCATTCGTCAAAGCCGCCCCGAAGACGGCTCATCAAAACAACTGCAAGATTGTTGGACCCGGTCCTGAGGCGGTCGCCGCGAAAAGCGCGAGGGTCGCCAGATCAGGACGTCCGTCTGAGCAGACTGCCGGAGACATCTTTGCGTGCCGCCCTTTGCGGCCGGTCCCGGCGCGACGCCAGACCCTTCCGTACTGGAACGCAAGTGATCAACAAGCTATATGACTCGGTGGAAGCGGCAGTGGCCGGCATCCACGATGGCGCCACGATTCTGATCGGCGGTTTCGGCCTGGCTGGCATGCCGGCGGAACTGATCGACGCCCTGATTGCCCAGGGCGCGCGCGACCTCACCATCGTCAACAACAATGCCGGCAACGGCGACACGGGCCTGGCGGCGCTGCTGAAGACCAAGCGCGTGCGCAAGATCATTTGCTCGTTCCCGCGCCAAGTCGATTCGTACGTGTTCGATTCGCTGTTTCACGCGGGCGAGATCGAACTGGAACTGGTGCCGCAGGGCAACCTGGCCGAGCGCATCCGCGCCGCCGGTGCCGGCATCGGCGGCTTCTTCACGCGCACGGCCTACGGCACGCCGCTGGCCGAGGGCAAGGAAACGCGCATCATCGACGGCCAGGGCTACGTGTTCGAGAAGCCGATCCACGCCGACTTCGCGCTGATCAAGGCCGACAGCGCCGACCGCTGGGGCAACCTCACCTATCGCAAGACCGCGCGCAATTTTGGCCCGATCATGGCCATGGCCGCCAAATGCGCGATCGTTCAGGTCAGCAACGTGGTGGAACTGGGCGAACTGGATCCCGAGCACATCGTCACGCCGGGCCTGTTCGTGAAGCGTGTGGTCAAGGTTGGCGGCGCCGCTGCCAAGACCGCCTGAGCGTAGAAGGAGAAACGACATGCAACGCCTGACCCGCGACCAGATGGCCGCCCGCGTGGCCAAAGACATTCCGGACGGTGCCGTGGTGAATCTCGGCATCGGCCTGCCCACGCTGGTGGGCAATCACCTGCCCGCCGACCGCGAAATCCTGCTGCACAGCGAAAACGGCCTGCTCGGCATGGGCCCCGCGCCCGCGCCCGGCGAGGAAGACGGCGACCTGATCAACGCCGGCAAGCAGCCGGTCACCATCAAGGCCGGCGGTTCCTATTTCCACCATGCCGATTCGTTCGCGATGATGCGCGGCGGCCATCTGGACTTCTGCGTGCTGGGCGCGTTCCAGGTGTCCGCGAAGGGCGACCTGGCCAACTGGCACACCGGTGCGCCGGGCGCGATTCCGGCCGTGGGCGGTGCGATGGACCTGGCGATCGGCGCCAAGCAGGTGTTCGTGATGATGGAACACCAGACCAAGCAGGGCGAAAGCAAGATCGTGCCGGAATGCACGTATCCGCTGACCGGCATCGGCTGCGTCACGCGCATCTATACCGATCTGGCCACCATCGACGTGACGGCGGACGGATTGGTCGCCCGCGATATCGTCGAAGGCCTGTCGTTCGACGAACTGCAGCGCCTGACCGGCGTGCCCCTCAAACAGGCCGTAGCCGCCTGAAACCCCACCACCACGAGCGAGACAGAACATGAGCGACGCATTCATCGTTGACGCCATCCGTACCCCCATCGGCCGCTACGGCGGCAGCCTGTCCGGCGTGCGCGCCGACGACCTGGGCGCGGTGCCCCTGAAGGCGCTGATGGCGCGCCACGCCAACCTGGACTGGTCGGCGATCGACGACGTGATCTACGGCAACGCCAACCAGGCCGGCGAAGACAACCGCAATGTGGCGCGTATGTCGTTGCTGCTGGCCGGCCTGCCGGAAGCCGTGCCGGGCGCCACCATCAACCGCCTGTGCGGTTCGGGCATGGACGCCACCGGCACCGCCGCGCGCGCGATCAAGTCGGGCGAAGCCAACCTGATGATCTCGGGCGGCGTGGAAAGCATGAGCCGCGCCCCGTTCGTGATGGGCAAGGCCACCTCGGCGTTCTCGCGCGATGCGCAGATCTTCGACACCACCATCGGCTGGCGTTTCATCAACCCGGCGATGCGTGCGGCGTACGGCGTGGATTCGATGCCCGAGACCGCGGAGAACGTCGCCACCGACTACAAGATCAGCCGCGAAGACCAGGATCTGATGGCGCTGCGCAGCCAGGAAAAGGCGTCGCGCGCGCAGGCCGACGGCACGCTGGCACAGGAAATCACCGCTGTCACGATTCCGCAAAAGAAGGGTGACGCCATCGTGGTCGAACGCGACGAGCACCCGCGCGCCACCAGCATGGAAGCGCTGGCCAAGCTGCGCGGCGTGGTGCGTCCGGACGGCACCGTGACCGCCGGCAACGCATCGGGCGTGAACGACGGCGCCTGCGCGCTGCTGCTGGCAAGCGAAGCGGGCCTCAAGCAGCACGGCCTGAAGCCGCGCGCCCGCATCGTCGGCATGGCCACCGCCGGCGTGGCGCCGCGCGTGATGGGCATCGGCCCGGCGCCGGCCACGCAGAAGCTGATGAAGCAACTCGGCATGTCGCTCGACCAGATCGACGTGATCGAACTGAACGAAGCGTTTGCCGCGCAGGGCCTGGCCGTGCTGCGCCAACTGGGCATCGCCGACGACGACAAGCGGGTCAACCCGAACGGCGGCGCGATCGCCCTCGGTCATCCGCTCGGCATGAGCGGCGCGCGCCTGGTGACCACCGCCATGTATCAGCTCGAGCGCACCGGCGGCCGTTTCGCCCTGTGCACGATGTGCATCGGCGTGGGTCAGGGCATCGCGATGGTGATCGAGCGCGTCTGATCGATGCGTTTGCGCCGCCCCGTACCCGTTCGCGCGGGGCGGGGCGGCAAACCGTTTGTGCATCGCGCTCAACTTTTCTCGCTTCCCGCCGTTAATCGGACTGGGAAGCTTCAGTGGTGTCTCTTCCCCAACGAGGTAGAGCATTGCGGCCAGGCCGACGGGCTCGCCGGTCTTGCCGCATCTTTTTCTGACTGACCCGGCGTTATGCGCCGGTGCGGAGTACTGAGATGTCCCTTCCCGTTGCCACGCTCGTTACCGGCGCCAGTTCCGGTATCGGCCGCGCGATTGCCGAAATGCTGCTCGCCGATGGCGTGACCCGCGTGATCAATGTCGACTATGCCGCGCCGGCCTGGTCGCATCCGAACATGACCTTTTTCCAGGCGGACCTGACCGATGCCGACGCGACGCGCGCGGTGGCCGCGCAGGTTTGCTCGCAGTTCGCGGTGACCCGCCTGGTGAACAATGCCGGCGCCACGCGCCCCGGCACCGCCGATACGGCAACCGCCGCGGATCTCGATTACGTCGTGGGCCTGACGCTGCAGGCCACGATGCTGCTGACCCAGGCCTGCCTGCCCGCCATGCGCGCGGCCGGCTTTGGCCGCATTGTCAACATGGCCTCGCGCGCGGCGCTGGGCAAGCCCGAGCGCGTGGTGTATTCCGCGGCAAAGGCGGGGCTGGTTGGCATGACCCGAACGCTGGCGATGGAGCTGGGCGGCGACGGTATCACCGTCAACGCCGTGGCACCGGGTCCCATCGCCACCGAGCTGTTCCGCAAGAGCAATCCTGAGGGCAGCGAACAAACACGGCGCATCCTGGCAAGCATCGCCGTGAAACGCATGGGAACGCCGGAGGACGTCGCGCGTGCCTCGCTGTTCTTCCTTGCGCCCGAGAATGGTTTCGTGACGGGACAGGTGCTGTACGTCTGCGGCGGAACCACACTGGGCGTGGCGCCCGTATAAGAAAGTTGCCCGCCCCCAGGCACGGGGTGGAATAGCGATTCAAAAAGCATTGCGCCCGCGGCGCTCAAAAGGTTCTGCCGCGGACGTGCATCAATTCCTGGAGCACAAGATGAGCATCACCAAGCAAACTTCGAAGGCGCGCAGACGCCTGCTGGCCGCCGGTGTGGCACTGGCCGCCGGCTTTGCCGCCATGTCCGGCGCGCAAGCACAAGGCACCTATCCGACCAAGCCGATCACGATGATCGTGCCGTTCTCGGCCGGTGGCACCACCGACATCCTGGCGCGCATCGTCAGCCTGCAGCTGGGCAAGGCGCTGGGCCAGCCGGTGGTGGTCGACAACCGCCCGGGCGCTGGTGGCAACATCGGCGCATCGCTGGCCGCCAAGGCGCCAGGCGACGGCTACACGCTGTTCATGGGCACCATCGGCACGCACGCGATCAACCAGTCGCTGTACTCGAAGCTGCCGTATGACCCGGTCAAGGATTTCGCGCCGATCACGCGCGTGGCCATGGTGCCGAACATCGTCGTGGTGAACCCGAAGGTGCCGGTGCACAACGTCAAGGAACTGATCGCGTACGTCAAGGCGAATCCGGACAAGCTGTCGTACGGATCGTCGGGCAGCGGCTCGTCGATGCACCTGTCGGGCGAGCTGTTCAACTCGATGACGGGCCTGCATATCCAGCACATCCCGTACAAGGGCAGCGCCCCGGCCGTGAACGACCTGCTGGGCAACCAGATTGGCCTGATGTTCGACAACCTGCCGTCGTCGTTCCAGCACGTGAAGGCGGGCAAGCTGCGCGCGCTGGCCGTGACCTCGGCCAAGCGCTCGCCGGCCCTGCCGGACGTGCCGACCGTTGCCGAAGCCGGCGTGCCTGGCTATGAAGCAACGTCGTGGTTTGCGCTGTACGCCACGGGCGGCACGCCGCAGCCGATCGTCGATCGCCTGAATGCCGAAGTGGTCAAGATTCTGGCCATGCCGGAAGTGAAGAAGCAGATGGCCGAGCAAGGCGCCGAACCGAACCCGGAAAAGCCGGCGCAACTGGCGGCGTTCATGAAGTCCGAAGCTGCCAAGTGGGCCAAGGTGGTCAAGGCCTCCGGCGCCACGGTGGACTGATCGCCCTCGCCGGTCGCATCGGACCGGCGTCACGGAAATGCAATCGTAGTACCGCAGTCGAAGTATCGAAGTCGTCGTACTGCAAACCGGCCATGGGGCATCCCATCGGCCGGTTTTTTTACGTCCGCAGAAAAAAGAAGGCCCGCGAGGTTATCGCGGGCGCAAATCCCAGGTCCGTAGGGGACAGGAGGAGACAAAACGCGGTTTCGTCGGATCCGGCCGCGTGGCGGCGGCCCGCGCATCAGAACAGGCTGTACTTCACCACCTGTTCTTCCACGCCGACAAAACGGACCAGCTGCCGCAGGCCGCTGGCGTATTCCTTGATATGGTGGCCTTCCGGCGTATCGGGCAGCCGGTAGTAGATTGGGGCCGTACCGGCGCGCGCGCGCGCTGCGCTGATCGTCGCCGATCTGTCGCCCGCAGCGGTGCCTTCCGTAAATTCCGGTCTTGCGTTCATGGACAACTCCCGAGTGATGCATGGCGCAGAACGTTGGGCCGGAAGAAGAAAGTCGCGCGCATGCAGGTAGCAATGTCTGGAATGTATTTCAGGCGGTCGGGAAATGCCATTTCGTTTTTTTTACATCACTATCGATTTAACTGACGCAATTGTCATTTTTTCACTGCAATTCGGCAGTCGATGCCCGGAGCGTCCGGACTGCCGGTATCTGATCCGCGAAACACTCAGGGGTTAACGGCATGACGCGCCGTGACTTGCGCGTTACCATAGCCACCACCCTGAACATCCGCGGTTGGGGGCAGCAACCTTCGTGCCAACCCCACCGCCTTCCCCACCGGCGAATGTCCACCCAACACGCGCTTCTGATTTCCCTGATCGAGAAACCGTCATCGGGCTACGACCTGGCGCGCCGCTTCGACAAGTCGATCGGCTATTTCTGGCACGCCACGCATCAGCAGATCTACCGCGAACTTGGGCGGATGGCCGAACTGGGCTGGATCGCGGCGGCCGAGAACGCCGGCGCGGCTGCGGCGGGCCAGGGCGACGGCGTCGAAAAGAAAAACCGCAAGAAGGTGTACGAGGTGCTGCCGGCGGGGCGCGACGAACTGGTGCGATGGGTGCTGTCGCCAAGTGCCGGACTGGATCAGCGCGAGGAAATTTTGGTCAAGTTACGTGCAGATGCTGCAATCGGACCGCTTGGCCTGGATCGCGAAATGACGCGGCTGATTGCGCTGCACGAGGACCGTCTTGCGCTGTATCGCGAAATCGAACGCCGGGATTTTTCCGGCGAGCTGGACCGCCGGCAGCAAATCCAGTACGCGCTGCTGCAGCGGGGCATCCGTTTCCAGGAGGATTGGGCCGCCTGGGGACGCGCGTTGCTGCCGCTGCTGCAGATGCCAAAGGCGGACAGCGGCGGTTGAAACTGGCGCGGGACTGGCCCGCGCCATATCGTTGTGACGACTGATCGTGATTCGCGAGCGATCTCAGGCGATGTCGGCGGTGCGCGCGGCGGCGGCCGTATCGGCCAGGCCCAGGCGGCGACGCGCCAGCGCGTATTCCTCGACAAAGCGGCGTACCAGCTCGGCGGCAGGCACCACGCGCTTGATCGCGCCCACGCCCTGCCCGGCGCCCCAGATGTCCTTCCACGGCTTGACGCGGGTCGAACCGAAATTCATTGCCGTCGCATCCGAGGTCGGCAGCGCCTCGGGATCGAGCCCCGAGCGCACGATGCTTTCGCGCAGGTAATTGCCGTGTACGCCCGTGAACAGGTTCGAATAGACGATGTCGTCGGCGTTGCTGTCGACGATCATCTGCTTGTAGGCGTCCTGGGCGTTGGCTTCGTGCGTGGCGATGAAGGCCGAGCCGATGTACGCCAGGTCCGCGCCGGCGGCCTGCGCGGCCAGCACGGCGTCGCCGCTGGCGATGGCGCCCGACAGCAGCAGTGGGCCATCGAACCATTCGCGGATCTCATGCAGCAGTGCGAACGGCGACAGCGTGCCGGCATGGCCGCCCGCGCCAGCCGCCACGGCGATCAGGCCGTCGGCGCCCTTGTCGATCGCCTTGCGTGCGAAGGTGTTGTTGATGACGTCGTGCAGCACGATGCCACCATACGAATGCACCGCTTCATTGACTTCCACGCGCGCGCCCAGCGACGTAATCACAATGGGCACCTTGTAGCGCACGCACAGTTCCAGGTCGTGCTCGAGCCGGTCGTTGGACTTGTGCACGATCTGGTTCACCGCGAACGGCGCGGCGGGGCGATCGGGATGCTTGTCGTTGTGTTCGCCAAGCTCCGTCGTGATGCGGTCCAGCCATTCGGCCAGCTTTTCCGCCGGGCGCGCATTCAGCGCGGGAAACGATCCCACCACGCCGGCCTTGCACTGGGCGATCACCAGGTCAGGATTGGAGATGATGAACAGCGGCGAACAAACGGCCGGCAGCGACAGGGATTGCAGCAGGGCAGGAATGGCCATGGCGGATTTCTCTCTGGTTGGCGCCCGCTTGCGGCGGACGTTGGAATTGCATCGAGGAACGGATTTGGTGGACTCGATTTCGCACACTATGCAACTGGTTGCATTGTTGGATGAAAGTTAGCACGTTCTGCGCGATCGATGCAACCGGTTGCAATGGTCGTTTTACGAAAGAGATGCCCGCGAAATCAAGCGCCAGTGGCGTATTGTCTACAATGAGCGCATGGATCGACCTGCGCATTCCGGAGAGTCAGTGGCAACTAACAAAATGAGCGACGCCGCCGCGGCCGCCGGCCCGGACGGACTGTTCGACGCCGATCTACAAGCCTGGTACGCGAATCCCGAGCGCGCTTTCGACGGCTGGCTGGCGCGGCACGGCTTTCGGGCCGGCACGGCGGTGGTGTATCGCGCCATGTGGGGCAAGCTGTTGCGCTGGTCCGCCGAGCAGGGGCTGCCGCCGTTGAAGTGGTCCGCCGCACAGATCGGCGCGTTCCTGGATGCGCAGAATCTGCATAAACGTCATCGCTATCGTTATGCGCGGCTGATTGAGCGCATATTCCATCATTTGTCGACGCTGCAGCAGAATTTGCACAATCCAGCCAGCCAGGCGGTCAAGGCGCATCTGGCGGAAGGAGAGAACGATCCGACCGCTTTCCTGCTCCCCGGCGAACGCGATCTGCTGGTGGCGCGTATCCTGGCGCCGGCGGTCCTCGGGGCGCCCGAAACGCGCGACATTTCGCCGACGCAGTGGAAGCGCGCGCGCGACGTGGGCTTGCTGGCAGTGCTGCTGGGCGCCGGGCTCAAGGTGGCGGAGGTACGCGCGCTGCGGATCGAGGCGCTCGAGGGCATCGACGGCGGGGCGATGGCGATCCGGATGACGCGCCCCGATAATGGCCGTACCTATATGGCGCCGCTGTTTGGCTTCGCACATCAGCCGCTGCGCCACTGGCTGGCCACACGCGCCGCCGCGCAGACGCTTGGCACGCTGGTGTTTCCGGCGATGGCGAATGGCCGCCCGATGCACGCCGCGTCCGTGTATCGCCGCATCGAGATTCTGCTGGAGGAGGCCGGCGTGCTGGCCAGCCGCAGCGAGCGCGCTTCGCCGCAGACCTTGCGCAATACTTGCGGCGCGATGCATTTCGACGCGGGCACGACGCCCGCTGCCGTCGCGCAATTGCTGGGCATGCGCGATCTGGAATCGGGATGGCGCCTGCATGCGGCCTATGAGGCGTGGCAGGCACGCGTGGGATTGCCGACCATGGCGCCGCCCGCAGCGCGGCAGGGCGGCGAAAACGGGCAGCCGTAATTTTGGCCGGTTATGATGTCGGCCGCTGGCGCGCAATGGCACGGACGCTGGCAAATTGCTGTTTTTGAAACGATTCTCGTACGTTGGACATTTCATGGCTGAAACCCTACTGCTGACTGGCGCCACTGGCTATATCGCTTCGCACACTTGGGTGGCGTTGCACCAAGCGGGCTACAACGTGATCGGACTCGATAATCTGTGCAACAGTAATCGTGAAGTTGTGAACCGGCTGGCGCGAATTACCGGCGCGACACCCCATTTTGTGGAAGGCGATGTGCGCGACCGCGCGCTGCTGGACCGCCTGTTTTCCGAGCACAACATTTCGGGCGCGATTCATTTCGCCGCGCTCAAGGCTGTGGGCGAATCGGTGAGCAAGCCGCTCGAGTATTACGGCAACAACCTCGAAGGAATGATCACGCTTTGCAGCGCCATGCAGTCGGCGGGCGTGATGCAACTGGTGTTCAGTTCGTCGGCCACCGTGTATGGCAATCCGCATACCGTGCCGATTCTGGAAGATTTCCCGTTGTCGGCCACCAATCCTTATGGCCAGACCAAACTGATGGGCGAGCAGATTCTGCGTGATCTGGAAATCTCGAATCCGGACTGGCGCATTGCCTACCTGCGATATTTCAATCCCGTGGGCGCGCATGAAAGCGGCCTGATTGGCGAGGACCCCGGCGGCATTCCCAACAACCTGATGCCATATGTGGCGCAGGTGGCCGGCGGGCGTCGCGAAAAACTCAGTGTTTATGGCGGCGACTATCCCACCGTCGACGGCACCGGCGTGCGCGACTATATCCACGTCTGCGACCTTGCCGACGGCCACGTGGCGGCGCTCGATTACCTGCGCCGCCAGCCGCGCGGCATGACGGTCAACCTTGGCACCGGCCGCGGCTACAGCGTTCTGGAGGTAGTAAAGGCCTACGAACGTGCCAGCGGACGGCCGATTCCCTATGAAATCGTGGCGCGCCGCGCGGGCGATATCGCGTCGTGCTATGCCGATCCGGCGCTCGCCTACGAGCTGCTCGGTTGGCGCGCCCGCCACGATATCGACCGCATGTGCGAGGACTCGTGGCGGTGGCAGTCGATGAATCCGATGGGATTTGCGGCGTGATGGCCTGATCCAGACATAAAAAAACCGGGCTGTGGCCCGGTTTTTTTATGGTGCGACGCGCCGCATGCGCAGCAGGGATATTGCTCAGCGGATCAGGAAATCTTCCATCGACTTGCCGCTGGCCAACGCCTGCGTCAGCCAGCCCGGACGCTTGCCGCGGCCGGTCCAGGTATTGCCGGCGGTATCGCGATAACGCACCGGCACCTTGCGCACGGCGGTCAGCTTCTTGCCGGCGGCAGCCTTGCCGCCAAATCCGAGGTCTTCGGCGGTCAGGCCAAATTGTTCGATTTTCTCGCGAATATCGGCGATCACTGCAGCCTGCTCGCGTGCCTTGATTTCTTCCGCCTGCTTCTGCAGTTCGCTGATTTTCTGAACGATTTCCTGATATGTCGCCATTTGTATCCCTCGATTTACTGGTGGGTCGTGAATTGACGAAAGGAATTATAACCACAGTCGCGCGGGCTGCAAATCCCCTTTCCGGCTTTCGCCTTGAAATGCGAAAACTCTCAATTAGGAAATATCGGTGAACTTTTATCGCTTGGCCGGGTCGCGCCGCACTATCCATCCAGCCAGCCCCGCCGGCCGCGCCGCAGGCGGAGATTGACAGGCGATTCGTCGCGGATGGCGCAACCGTGCAAAGGCGCGAAGAAATACTGATTTCGGCCTCCGAATTAATCGATCATTCCGCCCGGCCGTATCGCCTGCGCCACCGCGAGGCCAACGGGCGCGCGGTATTTTTATTTTCAGGTTTTTTCTAGCCCGGGCGCTTGCTGTTCCATATTTGGTGCGCTGATGTGCGTCAGTCGCCATTCGGAGAAACCTATTTGGAGTGCACCTCAAGGATGCAACGTCCCTGACCGTTATCGAGACCTGAGCAGGCCGTACGGGGTGTCGGGCTGCCGGACCGAAGCGTGGGAGTGGCTTCGGGTTATCTCCTAATGAGTCAGCACATCATGTCCTTTCATCAGAATATTCAGATCAAGACCCTTTTAAGGGCCGCCATGGCCGCGCTTGCCGCGATCCTGCTGCTCGTGGGCGGGGCCGGGCTGTACGGCATTTCGCAGTCCAATGATGCGCTGAAAGAAACCTACGCCAACCAGCTCGCTTCGTCGCAGGCGCTGGCCGAGGCGATGCTCGGCACCACGCGCCTGCGCCTGGCGCTGGACCGCGGCGTGATGCCGGGCAGCGAAAACGACGACGCGAAAAAGCACGTCGAGCGTTCGATGGTGTTCGTCGAGTCGTCGGACCGGGGCTGGAAGCGCTACATGGCGCTGCCGCAGAATGACGAGGAAAAGGCGCTGGCGACCGCGCTGCAGGCCCAGCGCCGCGAGTTCTTCGACAAAGGCGTGACGCCGTGGCAGCAAGCGCTGCTCGGCGGCAACCGCGAGGAAGCGCTGCGCATCGGCCGAGATGTGATGCCGGATCTGCAGCGCAGCCTGGCCGCCGCGCATGAGAAGCTCGAGAAATTCCAGATGGATGCCGGGCAAGCAAACTTCAGCGGCGCGCAGGCGCGCTTCGAAACCATCCGCGTGCTGTCGATCGCACTGATCGTGTTCGGTATCGCCATTGCCGTGCTGGCCGCCACGCTGCTCCAGCGCGCCATTGTGCGGCCGGTGGAGGAAGCGCTCTCGGTGTTCGAGCGCATGGCGGCCGGCGACCTGACGTCGCGCATCACCAGCATGTCGAAGAACGAAATCGGCCGCATGATGACCGCGCTGGCCAAGATGCAGGACAGCCTGTCGGGCATCGTGTCCGAAGTGCGCGGCGGCACCGACTCCATCGCCTCGGCCACGCAGCAGATCTCGGCCGGCAACACCGACCTGTCGCAGCGCACCGAGGAGCAGGCCGCGTCGCTGGAACAGACCGCCGCCAGCATGGAAGAGTTGACCACGGTGGTGCGTCAGAACGCCGACAACGCGCGCCAGGCCGGCATGCTGGCCGGCGAGGCGTCGCAGATCGCCATGAAGGGCGGCGATGTGGTGGGCCGCGTGGTCGACACGATGAACGAGATCAACGGCGCATCGCGCAAGGTGGTCGAGATCATCGGCGTGATCGAGGGAATTGCCTTCCAGACCAACATCCTGGCGCTGAACGCCGCGGTGGAAGCGGCACGCGCCGGGGAACAGGGCCGCGGCTTCGCAGTGGTGGCCGGCGAGGTGCGCAGTCTCGCGCAACGCAGCGCCAATGCGGCGAAGGAAATCGAATCGCTGATCAGTGAATCGGGCCAGCGCGTCGAAAGCGGCACCAAGCTGGTGGCCGAAGCGGGCCAGACCATGGGCGAGATCGTGCAGGCGGTGCGCCGCGTGACGGACATCATGAACGAGATCAGCGCCGCTTCGCAGGAGCAGACCACGGGCATCGAACAGGTCAACCAGGCCGTCGCGCAGATGGATCAGGTCACGCAGCAGAACGCGGCGCTGGTCGAGGAAGCCGCGGCTGCCGCGGGTGCGCTGGAAGAGCAGGCGCAGAAGCTCAAGAGCGTGGTGTCAGTGTTCTCGCTGGCCGACGACGGCGGCGCCGCGCGTCACGCCGGCACGCCGACGCGCCCGGCGCATACGCTGCCCGCGGCGCCGGCCAACACCGCGACGTCGGGCGCAGTCGCCGCCCCGGCGCTGGCGCGCACGGCGCAGCCCACCGCCAAGCGTCCGCCGATCGTGCGCAAGGTACGCGATACGCAGTTGCTGCGTCCGGCCCCGAAACAAGCGGCTGTGGCTGCTGCCGCATCGGACGACAACTGGGCCGCCTTCTGAGACCGCGGGCCCGATACCCGTTAGGAACGAGAGTCACGAAGTCACGAGGTTCACACGGCGACCGCAAGATGCCATGATGCGGGCTTTTGTCTGCCACGCATTACGGTATTCGCGCGCTATCGCCGTCTTCCTACGCGCAGCCCCAATGATTGCCACGAATTTCAGCCTATTGCTGCTTGCGGCCTTGCTCGGCTTTGTTGCCGCGGGCGGGCTGCGCACAGCCAGACGGGGCGGCGACCAGGGGCGCAAGACTGTCCGGTCGCTGACCTGGAAGACAGCTCTGATGTCCCAGGTCATGCTGGGCATGCCGGTCTGGGTGGCGCTGGCGTCCGGCACCCTGACCGCCGCCAACGACGGCTTGCAGATGGCCACGGCTTTCGCCGCGTCGCTGGCCGCCGGCGTTGCCGCGTCCCATTTGTTTGCACCGGTCTGGCAGTGGTTGCGTCAAGGCGGGCGGGGCTGGCATCTGCTGATGGCTACGGCGATGCTGGCTGGCGCCGGGCTTGTCGCCATGGCCGGCGCGCGCCTCGGCCGCGTCTGCGGCGGCACGTCGATGTCGCCGCGCGACTGCATCGATGCCGCCGGCATGCATGGTCCCGCCTGGTTGGCCGGCGGCCTTGCGCTGCTGTGCTCCGCGCTGTACGCGATGCATCGGCTGCAATCGCGTAAGTGGGCGATCGCGCCAGCCGACGCGCTGCTTGCCGAAGACGTGGTCGATGAGCCTGCGGTCGGCGCACCCGCGCGCGTGTCGCGCCTGATCCGTCGTGCCAACGGCCGTGTGGCCAGGCTGACCGTGCGCACCGCGGCGGGGCGCGAGCCGTCGACGGTGGGCGAATACAGCGTCAGCACCGACCTGCCCGATCGCACGGGATTTGCGCGCTGGCTGGACCAGACCATTGCGCATGCGCGCCTGGCGGAAACCAGCTGCGCGGTGCTGCTGATCCATATCGCCGATTTCCGTGAGGTCGACGAAGTCTTCGAGGTGCGTGCCGACGACATTCTGGCGCAGGACGCCGGCGCGCTCGCGCAGGCCGCGCTGGAGCCGCATCATTTCCTGGCGCGGCTGGCGCGCGACGAATTCGCGGTGGGCGTGCCGGAGCTGGTCCAGCACGGGCGTGCCAACGAACTCGGATCGCGCGTGCTGGGATCGCTGGCGGAATTCGTCTCGGCGCGCGGGCTGCAGATGCAGATCGGCGTGAACATCGGCATCGCGATCTATCCGCGCGACGCCACCACGTCCGAGGCGCTGATGCAGGCCGCCCGCGTCAGCCTGAGCGAGGCGCGCCAAAGCGGCTCGAACCAGATGCGCGTGTTCAATTCCGCCGCCGGCGAACGCGCGCGCCGTGTACGCGTGATTCGCCGCGATCTGTGGCCCGCCATCCAGGACGATGCGCTGTCGCTGGTGTACCAGCCCAAGTACGACGTCAGGACGCGCAGCGTGGTGGGCGCCGAGGCGCTGTGCCGCTGGCGGCATCCGGCGCTGGGCCAGGTCAATCCGGCCGAGTTCATCACGGTGGCCGAGCAGTCCGGCCAGATCGACAAGCTCGACGACTGGGTCATCTCGCAGGTTTGCGCGCAGGTGCGCGCGTGGCAGGATGCCGGGCTGCGGACCGTGCCGGTGGCGATCAACGTGTCGGGCCTGCGTTTTGCCAGCCGCAATTTTCCGCAATACCTGCTCGAACAGGTCCACCTGCACGATATTCCGCCCTCCGCCATCACACTGGAAATCACCGAAACCGCCGCGATGAAGGACATCGGCAAGTCGCTGGAGACGCTCACGGAGCTGCAGTCGCTGGGCATCCAGGCGGCGCTTGACGACTTCGGCAGCGGCTATTCCAGCCTGGGCTACCTGAAGCGGCTGCGTGTGGGTACGCTCAAGATCGACCGCACGCTGATCGGCGGACTCGATGCCGATCCGCAAGGCCGCGCGATCGTGGGATCGATGGTGGCGCTGGCGCACGAGCTGCGCATGAAGGTGGTGGCCGAGGGTGTGGAATCGACCTCGCAGCTGGACATCCTGGACGCCATGGGCTGCGACGAGGTGCAGGGCTACCTGATGTCGGTACCGCTGGACGCGCCGACCTTCGCCGAGCTTTTGCCCGGTCCGCAGGCGCTGCGCGCGTAAGCCCGCGCGCCCGCGCGGGGTTTGCCGCACCGCACCGCACCGCATCGCGCAATTTTGTGCGCGGCAACGCTAAAGGGCGGGCGTTCCGTGTCGATATGACCAAGGCAGGGCGGTGGCTTCGGCCGCATCGGCCCCTGCGTGCCGCTGGCCTGTCCGTCGCCGGCTGGCTGCCTTGCCGCTGGCGGACGCAACCCATCCGGAGTCCCCGATGTCCCTTCCGCACATCCTCGTCGTCGACGATTCTCCTTCCCTGCGCCGCATGACGGTCGCGTGCCTGCGCGCGGGCGGCTATACGGTGACGGAAGCCGCCGACGGCAAGGAGGCGCACGAAGTTGCGCTGGAGGGGCAATTCGGCATGCTGGTGACCGACCAGGTCATGCCGGGCATGGACGGCTTGTCGCTGATCCGGGCGCTGCGCGCCACGGCGCCGTATGCGTCGATCCCGATCCTGATGCTGTCGACCGAGCACGACGACCATATCCTCGACCAGGCGCGCGAGGCCGGTGCGTCGGGCTTCCTGGCCAAGCCGTTCGACCCGGAGGCGCTGCTGGCGTCGGTGCAGGCGCTGTTGCCCCCTCCCACGGTGGGGTAAATCCGGGCCCAAGTTGCCCTTAATTCACCCCGCGCATTGCCGTAATCACTGGAGGGCCATAGCAGGTGGTCCGGCCGATTGGCGCGGCATCGCCGCGTCGGTCATTGCGCCGGCCGCCGCTTCGGGTCGCCAGCAGCCAGGGGCACGCTACCCCGGCCACGACCAACCATGCCAGCGGGGGCAACCATGAACACCAGCAACAGTCGCGCGGACGGCGCCGGGGAAGAATTCCTGGCCTTCCGGCTCGGCCGCGAAGAGTACGGCATCGACATTCTCAAGGTCCAGGAGATCCGCGGCTACGAGTCGGTCACGCAGATCGCCAATGCGCCCGACTACCTGAAGGGTGTGATCAACCTGCGCGGCATCATCGTCCCGATCATCGACCTGCGCATCAAGTTCAGGCAGGCCCAGATCAGCTACGACCAGTACACGGTGGTGATCATCGTCGACATCAACGACCGCACCACCGGCCTCGTGGTCGACGGCGTGTCGGACGTGCTGACGCTGGCGCCCGCACAGATCAAGCCGGCGCCGACGCTTTCGGGCGGCGTGGAGACCGACTACATCCGCGGGCTCGGATCGCTCGAGGGACGCATGCTGATTCTGGCCGATATCGAGAAGCTGATGAATGTCGACGATCTCGCGGCGCTCGACGCCGCGGCCGGCGCCACCTGAAGTCCTTCACATGCGGCTCGCGGCGCCGGACACATGCGGCGCGCGGGCCGACGCATTCAACGCAGTCAACGTCCATGCGCAACAACCAGCCTGTCACACAGCGCGAGCACATGCTCTCGCCGAACGATTACCTGATATCGCGAACCGACCTCAAGGGCCGGATCACGTTCGCGAACCGGGCGTTCATCGAGATCAGCGGGTTTTCCGCGCAAGAGCTGCTCGGCGCGCCCCATAACCTCGTGCGGCATCCCGACATGCCGCCGGAGGCGTTCGCCGATCTCTGGACGTCGATCCAGGCCGGCAAGTCGTGGGTGGGCATCGTGAAGAACCGCCGCAAGGACGGCGACCACTACTGGGTGCAGGCCACCGTCACGCCGACGCGCGTCGATGGGCGCATCGTCGGCTTCACGTCGGTGCGCTCGATGGCCACGCGCGAGCAGATCGAGGCCGCACAGGCCGCCTACCAGCGCTTTCAGGAGAATCGCGCGGCCGGGCTGGCGATCCGCGAGGGCGCGGTGGTGCGCACCGGCATCGCCGGATTCATCGGACGGCTGGCGCGCGTCAACCTGAAACGGCGCATCCAGTGGGCGCAGATGGCGGGCCTGTCGTGGTTCCTGCTGGCGCTGATCGGTGTGCACTGGATGGCGCCCGAGGCGGCCGCGCAACTGTGGCCATGGCTGTGGGGCGCATTCGCGCTGGCCGTGGTGTCGTCGTTTGCGGCAGGGGCGATGCTGGTGGCGCGCGTGGAACGCCCGATCGCCGAAATGCTCGACTTCGCGCTGCGCATGGGCGCTGGCGACCTGAGCACCACCTTCGACCACAAGGCTGCCGATGAGGTAGGCGCGCTGGCGCGCGCGATGCGCACCATGCAGCGCAGCCTGCTTTCCGTGGTGCACGACATCCAGCAAGGCATGGTCAGCATTTCCACGGCCACGCATGAAGTGGCCGCGGGCAACAACGATCTGTCGCAACGCACCGAGCAGCAGGCCGCGTCGCTCGAGGAAACCGCTTCGAGCATGGAACAGTTGACCGGCACCGTGCGCCAGAACGCCGATAACGCGCGTCAGGCCAGCGGGCTGGCCGCCAATGCGTCCGAAACCGCGCTGCGCGGCGGCGAATCGGTGGGCCGTGTGGTGCAGACGATGAACGACATCAACGACGCCTCGCGCAAGATCGTCGACATCATCGGCGTGATCGAGGGCATCGCGTTCCAGACCAATATCCTGGCGCTCAACGCGGCCGTGGAAGCGGCACGCGCGGGCGAGCAGGGCCGTGGCTTCGCGGTGGTGGCGGGCGAGGTGCGCAGCCTGGCGCAGCGCAGCGCCAAGGCCGCCAAGGAAATCAAGGGTTTGATCGGCAATACCGTGGCGCGCGTGGAAAACGGCACGGCACAGGTCAGCGAGGCCGGCGCGACGATGGACGAGATCGTGCAGGCCGTGAAGCGCGTGACGGACATCATGGGCGAGATCAGTTCCGCCTCGGCCGAGCAGAGCGCGGGCATCGAACAGGTCAACGAGGCGGTTGCGCAGATGGATGAAGTGACGCAGCAGAACGCTGCGCTGGTGGAGCAGGCTGCTGCCGCGGCCGGTTCACTGGAAGAACAGGCCGACCGCTTGCGCGAGTCGATTTCCACGTTCCGCGTCAGCGCGCAGGCCGAAGTGCGGCCCACGCGCGTGCGCGACGGGATGGCGGACGCGCGGGCGGCGGCTTGAAGTGGGGAGCGGGCGGCATCCGCATGGGCGCCGCTGCAGACGCGCCGCGCCAAATGGCGCGGCATCAGGAACGGGGTACAGCCGCCGCTCATGCAAGCGGCAGCGACATCAACCCGGGGCGTTGCCTTGCAGGCCGTCCCGGACTTTCTGACAGAAGAAGGGGGTAGTTCTTATGCAGTGGTTCAACCAACTACGCGTTACGACCAGGCTGATTGCCGGCTTTCTGGTGGTATCCGTGATCGGCGCCATCATTGGCCTGCTGGGCGTCGTCAACATGGGGCGCATGGCCGAATGGACCGGCAAGATCTACAACACGGACCTGCAGGCGCTCAAGGCCGTGCAGGACGGCAACATCAACCTGGTGTACGCCAGCCGCGCGCAGATCGCGCTGCTGTCGGCGTCGACCATGGGCGAGCGCGCCACCGAGAAGGATGAGATCCAGAAATCGCTGGCCGCGATGGAGGCGCGTGTGAAGACCGCCAAGGATTCATTCAGCCAGCCCGAAGGCCAGGCGCTGTTCAAACAGTATGAGGCGCTGGTGCCGCCGTTCCGCGATCGCATGCTCAAGTATGTGGAACTGGTAAGCAAGCAGCCGCTGGATACATCGCAATTCGAAAGCACGGTCTTCACGGAAAGCGCCGACCTGCTCAAGGAAAGCCGCGCGCTCGAGGAAGTGCTGTTCAAGATGGTGAAGCGCCGCGACGACCGCGCGCGCGCCAACATGGACGAGTCCACCAGCGTCTACAACAGCTCGCGCGTGCTGATGCTGGTGCTGGTGCTGGGCGGGCTTGCGGTATCGGTGCTGCTGGGATGGTTCCTGGCCCGACAACTGTCGCGCCAGCTCGGTGGCGAACCCGGTTATGCCGCATCGATCGCCGCACGCATCGCCGACGGCGATTTCTCGGGCAAGGTGACGCTGCGCCGTGGCGACCAGAGCAGCCTGCTGCACGCAATGAGCCAGATGCAGCAGCAGTTGTCGCACATGGTGCGCGACTTCAAGGAATCGGCGGAATCGATCGGCACCGCGTCGCGCGAGATCGCGGCGGGCAACAACGACCTGTCGCAACGCACGGAGCAACAGGCGGCGTCGCTCGAGGAAACGGCTTCCAGCATGGAAGAGCTGACCAGCACGGTGCGCCAGAACGCCGACAACGCGCGCCAGGCCAGCGGGCTGGCCGCCAATGCGTCGGACACGGCGGTACGCGGCGGTGAAGTGGTGGGTCGCGTGGTGCTGACGATGGGCGAGATCAACGACGCATCGCGCAAGATCGTCGACATCATCGGCGTGATCGAGGGCATCGCGTTCCAGACCAACATCCTGGCGCTCAACGCTGCCGTGGAAGCGGCGCGCGCCGGCGAGCAGGGCCGCGGTTTCGCGGTGGTGGCCGGCGAGGTGCGCAGCCTGGCGCAACGCAGCGCCAACGCCGCCAAGGAAATCAAGACGCTGATCGACAACTCGGTGGCGCAGGTTGACACCGGTGCGGCACTGGTCAGCCAGGCCGGCACCACGATGGACGAAATCGTGCAGGCCGTGAAGCGCGTGACCGACATCATGGGGGAAATCAGCGCGGCGTCCGCCGAGCAGAGTTCGGGCATCGAACAGGTCAATCAGGCCGTCGCGCAGATGGACGAGGTGACGCAGCAGAACGCCGCGCTGGTCGAGCAGGCTGCTGCAGCCGCCGGGTCGTTGCAGGATCAGGCGGCGCGCCTGATGGAGTCGGTGTCGGGCTTCCGCCTGTCGCAGGAAGACGCCGCGGTGCCGGCGCTGGCTGCGCCTGCTGCTCCCGCTGCGCGTTCGGTGGTGCGGCCGACGGCCACGGCAGCGGGCGCACGCGCAGTCAAGACACGCAAGACGGCGCGTGCCGCAGGCACGGCGCTGGTTGCCGCGGCCACGGCCGCGCCGGTCATGGCTGAAGTTGGCGACGACGATGCCGATAGTGATGGTCAGTACAAGCGTCCCGCGCTTGCCGCTTCGTCGGCAAGTCACGGTGCTTCCGACAACGGTGACTGGAGCGCGTTCTGAGCGCGTACGCGCGTATCCGAACGTGGCTTGAATGCACCGTGATCGCCATCGCTTGACGATGGCACGCGCCCCGGCAGCGGTCTTGTAAAAGATTCGCCGGGGCGCTTACCCGTTTCAAGAACATCATGAACACCGACATCAGCCTGTCCCTGTCGGCCGAAGCCACGGCAAGGCTGCGCGCGGACTTCGATGCCTTTGTAAAAGTTTCCACCGGGCTGGATGCGCAGTTCATCCCACCCGCGTTCGACGACTTCCTGCGTGCGCGCCTGATGCAGCAGGACGGCCCGCTGACTGAGCGTGCGGTGATGCGGCTCTTGGCCAGCGGCGAGTACGGCTGGGCCAGGAAGGTCTTCGACAAGCAGTTGCCGAACGCGCTGGCCGCGCTGATGCGCGACGCCGAACGCTTTGGCTTTGGGCTGGCGGTACAGCCCGAATGGACCACGCAGCAACGTGTGGAACACGCGCGCGAATGGGCCAGCAACATCCTTTCCGAAGCGGGCGCAGATGCCGCGTTCACCGAGGCGCTGGCTGCGCAGATTGCCTCGTCCGCCGTCGATATCCGCACGCTGGAAGAGCGCATGCGCACGCCGGCATGGCGCATCGCCGATAGCCTGCGCCAGCGCGCTTATGACGTCATGTACGCGCTGCAGACCGAACAGAGCGAAGCGCTGGGACGCAGCAAGGTGGGCGAGTTGCGCGCGCTGCTGGGACTGGCGCTTGAGTACGGCTCAGTGAGCGCCGAAGAGGCCGCGCGCGTGCTCGAACAGGTGGAGCGCGCGCGTCCGCATCTTTTCCGCGAAGCCCCCGACGACGTCTTCGCACGGCTTGCCGCATGGCTGCGGCGCGTCTTTAGCCAAGGCGCGCTCGTTCGTCAATAGTGGAAAGCGGCAACCCTCTTTCGTAGGTGACGTGTGCACCGCGGCGGTCCCGTGTCCGTTCAGTACAAAATCGTTACGGTCTTGATGTAAATCACAAGCTGACGGCCGAGGCTGTTACAAAATTCGCGGCCCATGTCTTTTCCGTACGACATTTGCTTCCCCCCAACGTAAGTAGGGATTGGCATTTCGGGCCGATTGCCGATATAAACGTAACAGTTTCACTTACACTCTGTAACATCTGTAACGTTTCAGAGTTAAGGTGTAACCGGGCGAAGTTCCTTTCGTAGTACGTCGTACCCACTCGAACACGCACCCAAACGATCTGGTCGCCGGCAAGCAGTTCTGCCGGTAAGCGCCGGACAAGCGGTCGAGGGGTTTTTTGGTAGCGGGGAAAAATTGGAAAGCAGTGAAGTTCTCCAGGAGATCAGGGAGGTCAATCTTGCCTATCTCCTACTGGCGCAACGACTGGTGCGCGAAAACCAGGTGGAAGCCATGTTCAGGCTTGGCGTCAGCAAGGAAATTGCTGAGATCCTTGCCAAGCTGACCTCGGCGCAACTCGTCAAGCTGGCAGCATCGAACATGGTGCTGTGCCGTTTCCGCTTCGACGATCACGCGCTGCTCTCCACGCTCACCCACACGGCCAAGAGCCATGATATGCAGCAGATCCACGCTGCTATCCTGCTGGCCCGGCAACCTGTGGAGTCGCTCAATTGACCGCGCTCCTCCAGGCCCAGCCGGCCCGCAGCTTCACGGCCACTCCCGTTCCCAACCGCAAGAGCGTCCTGCAGGATGCCAACCAGACCCAGCTCGCCATCGAGCTGATCGGCCTGGGTGCGCGCCTGCAGGTGCTTGAAGCCGAGACCACGCTCTCGCGCGACCGGTTGATCCGTCTCTACAAGGAGCTGCGGGGCGCGTCGCCGCCCAAGGGCATGCTCCCGTTCTCGACAGACTGGTTCACCACCTGGCTGCCGAATATCCATTCGTCGCTGTTCTTCTCCGCCTACCAGTTCATGGTGCAGGAAGGCGAGACGTCGGGTATTCGTGCCGTGGTAGCCGCTTATCGTCTGTACCTCGAGCACGTTTCGCTGCTTGGCGGCGAAATCGTCTTAAGTTTCACCCGTGCCTGGACGTTAGTACGGTTTTTCGAGAGCAACATGCTGCAGCTTTCCACGTGCACCTGTTGCGGCGGTAAGTTCGTGACGCATGCCTATGAGCCGCACACGAACTTCGTCTGCAGCCTGTGCCGTCCGCCGTCGCGGGCCGGAAAGGTGAAGAAGCTCTCGAAAGACGCCGCAGCCGCGCAGACCGACGCCTGATTCCATCCAGCCTGACGTCCGCGCGGCAGGCGGGCCCCGGCAGCGCCGGGCGGCGTTAAGCCGCTCGCGCAATGCCGCATGGCCTGTGCGTGCCTGACGCGTGTTTTTCAGACGGGGATCCGATCGTGCTAGTAGTTATTGGCTATGTCGTCGTAGTCGTGGCGGTGCTGGGTGGTTACGCCCTCACCGGCGGCCACATGGGCGCGCTTTATCAACCGGCGGAGCTCATCATCATCGGCGGGGCCGCGGTTGGCGCATTCATCAGCTCCAACAGCGGCAAGGCCATCAAGGCCACGATGAAAGCCATGCCCTCGTTGCTGCAGGGCTCCAAGTACAAGAAGGAACTGTACCTGGACGTGATGGCGTTGCTTTACGTCTTGCTCTCCAAGGCGCGCCGCGAGGGCATTCTGTTCCTCGAAAAGGAAATTGCCGATCCCGCATCGAGCAGCGTCTTCAGTCAGTACCCGCGCATCCTGGCCGACGCCAAGATGATGGAATTCCTGACCGACTACCTGCGCATGATGGTCAACGGCAACATGAACGCCTTCGAGATCGAGGCGCTCATGGACCACGAAATCGAAACGTTCCGCCACGAAGCAGAGATTCCTGCCCATGCGCTGTCGCGCGTTGGCGATGGCCTGCCGGCGTTCGGCATCGTTGCCGCGGTGATGGGCGTGGTGCACGCGCTGGCCTCGGCCGATCTGCCGCCAGCCGAGCTGGGCGCGCTGATCGCCCACGCCATGGTCGGAACGTTCCTGGGCATTCTGCTGGCTTACGGATTCGTGTCGCCGCTGGCGTCGCGCGTCGAGCACCAGGTGTCCGAGAGCATCAAGATGTACGAGTGCATCAAGGTGACGCTGCTGGCATCGCTCAACGGTTACGCGCCCCTGGTGGCCGTGGAATTCGGTCGCAAGGTGCTGTACTCCACGGTACGTCCGTCGTTCCTCGAGCTCGACGATCACGTCCGTGAAGTCAAGAGCCTGACCTGACCGGGAGAGCAAGCCATGAGCAGTGCCCAGGATCTGCGCCCGATCGTCATCAAGAAGGCGAAGTCGCACGCCAAGCCGCACGGCAACCATAGCTGGAAGATCGCCTACGCCGACTTCATGACGGCCATGATGGCGCTGTTTCTGGTGCTGTGGCTGTTGAGCACGTCGTCGCCCAAGACGCTGGTCGGCGTGGCCGAGTATTTCAAGATGCCGCTCAAGGTGGCGGTGGTCGGTGGCGACAAGAGCAGCCTGTCGAAGAGCGTGATTCCGGGCGGCGGCAAGGACCCGATGGCCAAGGACGGCGAGGTGATGAAGGCCCTCACCAACGACCCGGCCGATGCGCAGCGCCGGCGCGACCAGCTCGACAGCGAGCGCCTGCGCGCGTTGAAGGGCCGTCTGGAACAGATCATCGAGAACAACCCGACGTTGCGGCAGTTCCGTCCGCAACTGCTGCTGGACATCACCAGCGAAGGGCTGCGCATCCAGATCCTGGATACCAAGAATCGTCCGATGTTCCGCACCGGCAGCGCGGCGGTGGAGCCCTACATGCGCACCATCCTGCGCGAAATCGGCCCGGTGCTCAACGAGATGCCCAACAAGGTGAGCCTGTCCGGTCATACCGATTCGGCCACGTACATGATGGGCGAGCGCGCCTACAGCAACTGGGAGCTGTCGGCCGACCGCGCCAACGCGTCGCGCCAGGAACTGATCGCCGGCGGCATGCAGGAAGGCAAGGTGCTGCGCGTGCTGGGACTGGCCGACACCATGCCGCTTGAGAAAGGCGATCCGCTGGCGCCAGTGAACCGGCGTATCAGCATCGTGGTGCTCAACAAGCGCGCGCAGGCCCAGTTCGAAACGGAAAACGCCAGCGCGGCGGAGGTCTCCGTGCAGGCGCAGAAGGGAGCAATGGCGCAGGAGTTGCAGGAGCAGATGGGCGCGGCATCGGCGCCAGCGGCCAGACCGGCAACCGCGCCCAAGGGCAGGATCGAGTGAGGCGCGCCGCCTGGGGAGGGCGGCGCATCTTCCAGTGCAATCTAGCGAGTCAGGACGATCATGTCTGTCGATATCGATATCACGCAGTTTTATCAGACCTTCTTCGAGGAGGCAGAGGAGCTGCTCGTAGAAATGGAGCAGCTGCTGCTCGAGGTGGACATCGAGTCCCCCGACGCGGAAGCGCTCAACGCGATTTTTCGTGCCGCGCATTCGATCAAGGGCGGAGCCGCGACGTTCGGCTTCACGGCCCTGACCGAGACCACGCACATCTTTGAGAACCTGCTCGATCGCACCCGTCGGCGGGAACTGGCCCTTACGCGGGTCATCATCGACACCTTTCTGGAAACCAAGGACGTGTTGCAAGACCAGCTCAACGCCTATCGCAACGGCACCGAACCCGATCCGGAAACGTTTGCGCGCATCTGCGCCGTGCTGCAGCAGCTGGCGCAGGAAGCCGGCGGCGCAACCGCGCACGCTCCCGCGCCGGCCCCCGCACCTGTGGCGGCGCCTGCGCCGGCTCCCGTGGCGGCATCCGCGGGCGGCAACCTGAAAGTTCGCCTGATCAAGGTGTCCGCGGGCGACCAGGCGCTGCTGCGCGAAGAGCTGGCCAATCTGGGCGAAATCACAGGCCAGGAAGAAGCCGACGGCGACCTGACCATCTGGCTGAACAGCCAGTGCAGCACCGACGACATCATTGCGGTCTGCTGTTTCGTCATCGACGAGAAACAGATTGCGGTGGAAGCCGTTGCAGCGGGCCAGGCGCCTGCCGCACCGCAGGCGGCACCGGCTCCGGTGGCTGCGCCGGCTCCGGCACCGGCACCGGTTGCCGCCGCCCCGGCGGCGAAGGAAAAGGCGGCTGCCAAGCCCGCCGCCGCGGCCGCCGCGCAGGCGCCCGATTCCGGATCGATCCGCGTGCCGACCGAAAAGGTGGACCAGATCATCAACCTGGTGGGCGAACTCGTAATCACCCAGTCGATGCTGGCGCAGACCGCGTCGTCGCTCGATCCGGTGCTGTTCGACCGCCTGTTCTCGGGCATGGGCCAGCTTGAACGCAATGCGCGCGATCTGCAGGAAGCGGTGATGTCGATCCGCATGATGCCGATGGACTACGTGTTCTCGCGCTTTCCGCGCTTGGTGCGCGATCTGGCCAGCAAGCTCAACAAGCAGATCGACCTGGTCACCTTCGGCAAGGCCACCGAGCTGGACAAGAGCCTGATCGAACGCATCATTGATCCGCTGACGCACCTGGTGCGCAACAGCCTGGACCACGGTATCGAAACGCCCGAGAAACGCGTGGCGGCCGGCAAGGAGCCGACCGGCCAGCTGATCCTGTCGGCGCAGCATGCGGGCGGCAACATCGTCATCGAAGTCAGCGACGACGGCGGCGGCCTGAACCGCGAGCGCATCCTGGCCAAGGCCATGCAGAACGGCCTGCCCGGTGCGTCCGAGAGCATGACCGATGACGAAGTCTGGCAACTGATTTTCGCGCCCGGCTTCTCCACTGCGGAAGTGGTGACCGATGTGTCGGGCCGTGGCGTGGGCATGGACGTGGTCAAGCGGAACATCCAGGAAATGGGCGGTCACGTCGAGATCAGCTCGCGGCCGGGCCTGGGCACCACCACGCGCATCGTGCTGCCGCTGACGCTGGCCATTCTCGATGGCATGTCGGTGCGCACCGGCGAGGAGACCTTCATCCTGCCGCTGAATTGCGTGATGGAATCGCTGCAGCCGAAATCGGAGGACGTGCATACGGCCGCCAACGGCGAGCGCGTGATGAACGTGCGCGGCGAATACCTGCCGCTGCTGGAACTGCACAAGGTCTTCAATGTGGCCAACGCGGTGCAGGAGCCCACGCAGGGCATCGCCGTGATCCTGGCCGCCGAAGGCAAGCGCTTCGCGCTGCTGGTGGACCAGCTGATCGGCCAGCACCAGGTGGTGCTGAAGAATCTCGAAACCAACTATCGCAAGGTGCCATGCATCTCGGCCGCGACGATCCTGGGCGACGGCAGCGTCGCGCTGATCGTGGACGTGGGCGCGCTGCAGCGCACCGGCGTGCGCCGCCAGGACCCGGTGGCCGTACAGTAATTGACAGCAAGGAGAACGGACATGGCCGGCATCGGACACATCGATACCCAGGGCAGCGAAGCCTCTGGCCAGGAATACCTGGTCTTCACGCTGGGCACCGAGGAATATGGCATCGACATCCTCAAGGTGCAGGAGATCCGCAGCTACGAAACGGTGACGCGCATCGCCAACGCGCCCAACTTCATCAAGGGCGTGACGAACCTGCGCGGCGTGATCGTGCCGATCGTCGACCTGCGGCTGAAATTCGATCTTGGCAACGTGCGCTATGACCACCAGACCGTGGTGATCATCCTGAACGTGGCCGGCCGCGTGGTCGGTATCGTGGTGGACGGCGTGTCGGACGTGCTGACGCTGACTGGCGACGATATCAAGCCGGCGCCCGAGTTTGGCGTGTCGGTCTCGAACGAGCACCTGACGGGTCTGGGCTCGGTGGAAGGCCGGATGCTGATCCTGATCGACATCGAACGCATGATGACCAGCCCCGAAATGGCGCTGATCGAAACCGAGTTCGCCTGATCCCGCGTGCGGACCGCCCCAACGCCTTATCGCCGCTTGCCGGCACACTGACGAAACACACTCATGACGCCGCTCCGTTCTTCCTCCAGCGCGATCGGGAAGCCAGGCGCGGCCGCCAACCAGGCCGCGCCCGTGTTGGCGCCGCTGCGCGACGACATGCGTGACTTCCTGCTGACCGAGCGCGATTTCGAGAAGGTCCGCGCGCTGATTCACAAGCGCGCGGGGATTTCGCTGGGCAGTCACAAGCGCGAGATGGTCTACAGCCGTCTGGCGCGACGCCTGCGCGCGCTTGGAATCAGCGATTTCGGCACGTATCTGTCGCTGCTCGAGGCCGACGACCACTCCGACGAGTGGGAGTACTTCACCAATGCGCTGACCACCAATCTCACCTCGTTCTTCCGTGAGGCGCATCACTTTCCGCTGCTGGCCGAGCACGCCAAGAAGGTGGGGCGTCCGTACAGCGTCTGGTGCGCAGCGGCGTCGACCGGCGAGGAGCCGTATTCGATTGCCATCACCCTGGCCGAGGCCCTGGGCGAGCGCGCGGCAACGGTGCTGGCCACCGATATCGACACGCAGGTGCTGGCCAAGGCCCGCGCCGGCGTCTACAGCGCCGAACAGGTGTCGCGGCTGTCGCAGGAACGGCTCAAGCGCTTCTTCCTGAAAGGGACCGGGGCGCGCGCGGGGTCGGTCAAGGTCAAGCCGGAACTGGCCGCGACGATCAGCTTCGAGACCCTGAACCTGTTGGCGCCCGACTGGGGCATCCGCGAGAAGTTCGACGCGATCTTCTGCCGCAACGTGATGATCTATTTCGACAAGCCGACCCAGGGACGCATCCTGGAGCGGTTTGCGCCGTTGCTCAAGCCGAACGGGCTGTTGTTCGCGGGCCATTCCGAGAATTTCTCGTATGTCACGCGCGCCTTCCAGCTGCGCGGACAGACTGTGTACGAGCTGGCCGGCAAGGGAGGTGCGTGATGCGCGGCACACCCCACTTGCCCGAAGCGATCGCCACGCGCAAGTACTTCGATCGCGAGTTCGACAAGCAGGCCATCAAGCTGCTTCCCAACGAGTATTTCGTTACCGGCGACGACGTGGTGCTGACCACGGTGCTCGGTTCCTGCGTGGCGGCATGCATTCGCGATGAGGTGGCCGGTGTCGGCGGCATGAATCATTTCATGCTGCCCGACGACGAGAATGCGGGCGCCGACCGCATGCTGTCCGCTTCGATGCGCTACGGGTGCTATGCGCTGGAAGTGCTCATCAATGAACTGCTGAAGATGGGTGCGCGTCGCGAGCGTCTGGAAGCGAAGGTTTTTGGCGGCGGCGCAGTGCTGGCAAACATGACGACCCTCAATATTGGGGACCGAAATGCCGATTTTGTACTGAAGTATCTGGGCACCGAAGAGATCCGCGTGGCCGCACAGGATCTGCGTGGTCCGCATGCGCGACGTGTCAGCTATTTCCCGCGTACCGGTCTGGCGCTGGTGCGCCGGCTGACACGCCAGGACGATACGGTAGGCGTGGAACGGGACGAACGCGCGCTGGCGCGTGCCCTTTCCACTTCCACGAAAGCGCCCGCACGTGGCGCCGTGGCATTGTTCACGCGGCAGGCAGCGGCCAAGGTGCCGACCTGAAAACTTGAAGACGTAAAGACAAAAATGACCGCCGCGAAGATCAAGGTGTTGTGCGTGGACGATTCCGCACTGATCCGCAGCCTGATGACTGAGATCATCAACAGCCAGCCCGACATGGAGGTGGTGGGCACCGCCCCCGATCCGCTGGTGGCGCGCGACATGATCAAGCGCCTGAATCCCGATGTGCTGACGCTCGACGTGGAAATGCCCCGCATGGACGGGCTCGATTTCCTGGAGCGCCTGATGCGGCTGCGGCCGATGCCAGTGCTGATGGTGTCGTCCCTGACCGAGCGGGGATCCGAAATCACGATGCGCGCGCTGGAACTGGGCGCGGTGGATTTCGTGACCAAGCCGAAGCTCGGCATTCGCGAAGGACTGATCGAATACACCGATACGATCGCCGACAAGCTGCGCGCCGCATCGCGTGCACGCGTGCGGGCCCGCGATGCCGCGCCGGCCGGCACGGTGTCCTCCGTGCCAATCCTGCGCGCGCCTTTGCTGTCGACGGAAAAGCTGATCATCGTCGGGGCGTCAACGGGCGGCACCGAGGCGATCAAGGAATTCCTGATGCCGCTGCCGCCGGATTCGCCGGCCGTCATGATCGTGCAGCACATGCCGGCCGGTTTCACCAAATCGTTCGCGCAACGCCTGAACGGACTTTGCCGCATCACGGTGAAGGAAGCGGAACACGGCGAGCGGGTGCTGCCCGGCTACGCATACATCGCGCCGGGCGATTCGCATCTGCTGCTGGCGCGCAGTGGCGCGAACTACGTGGCGCACCTGTCGCAGGAAGCGCCGGTCAATCGTCATCGGCCTTCGGTCGACGTTCTGTTCGATTCGGCCGCGATTCACGGCGGGAAGAACGTGACGGGCGTCATCCTGACCGGCATGGGCAAGGACGGCGCGCGCGGCATGCTGCGCATGCGTGAGGCCGGGGCGTACAACCTGGCGCAGGACGAACAGTCCTGCATCGTGTTTGGCATGCCGAAGGAGGCGATCGCCACCGGCGGCGTGCATGAAGTGGTGCCCCTGCACCAGATGAGCCAGCGCGTCATGACGCATCTGGCGACGTTCGGTGCGCGGGCGCAGCGCGTGTAACGCCGAAGTGCGCGCGCGAGAGGTCAGATCAGCAACAACCTGGATGGCCAGCGTCATCCACAACCGTATTGGAGCCGTATAGTGGACAAGAACATCAAGATCCTCGTGGTCGACGACTTCCCGACCATGCGTCGGATCATTCGTAACCTGCTCAAGGAGCTGGGCTTCACCAACGTCGAGGAAGCCGAGGACGGCGCCGCCGGTCTGGAGAAGGTCAAGGATGGCAGCTTCCAGTTCGTCGTATCCGACTGGAACATGCCGAACATGGATGGCCTGACCATGCTGCAGTCGATCCGCGCCATTCCGGAACTGGCCAAGACGCCGGTGCTGATGGTGACCGCCGAGGCCAAGAAGGAGAACATCATTGCCGCGGCGCAGGCCGGCGCCAATGGTTACGTGGTCAAGCCATTCACCGCCGCGACGCTGGACGAGAAGATCACCAAGATCTTCGAGAAGCTGGGTCAATAAGAAGAGGTACGCGAGATGTCGACGACTCCGACTTTCAGCCAAGAATCGGCCGAGCAGATCATTCATCGCATCGGCAACCTGACGCGGATGCTGCGCGATAACATGCGGGAGCTGGGGCTCGACAAGGAAATCGAGAAGGCCGCGCAGGCCATTCCCGATGCGCGCGACCGGCTCAATTACATCGCCGCCATGACCGAGCAGGCCGCCGAACGCACGCTTACCGCGGTCGAACTGGCACAGCCGCTCCAGGAGGATCTGGAACGCAAGGCAACGGCGCTGGACCAGCGGTGGGATGAGTGGTTCGCCCAACCGGTGGAACTGGGCGACGCCCGCGCGCTTGTGCTCGATACGCGCGAGTTCCTGACGGAAGTCCCGCAAAAGGCCAAGGCGACTGGCAGCCATCTGCTGGAAATCATGATGGCGCAGGACTTCCAGGATCTCACCGGGCAGGTCATCAAGAAGATGATGGATATGATCCGCACGCTGGAGCAGGAACTGCTGCAGGTGCTGATCGACAACGTGCCCGCAGACCGCCGTGTGGAAACGCCGCAGCATACGCTGCTCAACGGTCCGCAGATCAACCCGGAAGGCAAGGCGGACGTGGTGTCCGACCAGTCGCAGGTGGATGACCTGCTGGCAAGCCTGGGTTTCTGAAGACAGGCGTCTTCACGCCTGAAAAGTTCTGCGCCCCCGGATCCTCTCCCGCCCGCGCGGGAGAGGATCCGGATTGCTTCACGCCGGGCTCGTCAGCCGCACGTTTGTCAGGCATCCAGCGCACATCCAACGCATTTTGCTGGCGCGGTCCCGCTGCGCTTTGGCATCTGTCGCGTCTATTCCTCCGTGCCTTCCTCCTCGCTTGCCTCGCGCGACCAGCTTTCGACCAGATCGCTCGGAATTGCCTGAAACAACTCAGCGAATGGCTTGCCGGTCAAACGTTCGGCCTGGCGCAGCAGCAGCGCAACCGGACTGCTCGGCTCGTTTTCCTCGAACCACTTTCGCGCGGCACGAATGTCGCCCAATACGGTCTGTCGGGTGACCGGCGCCAATGCTACGGCCGCCCGCGTCGCACCGCAAACAGCCGCAGCGTTGGCATCGGTTGCCGACGCTTCCGTTCCGGCGTTCTCCATGGCCGCGTCTGTGGCTGGTCCCGCATCATCCGCGAACTCCCCCGTTTGCAAGGGCGCCGCCGGCCTTGCTGCCAGTTGCAGCAGCCGGATCAACGGACCAAGGTCAACCGCGTCGCGCGGAAGGGTCTGCTCACACCATCGCTGGAGCACGGTCGCTTGCGCCCATGCGCCGTCGATGGCCGCCATCTGTGCCGGCGTGATTTGGCGCAGGGTGTCGAGCCGCTGCTGGACGACCTCGGGCGTGGCGGCATCGTCGGGGCGCGGCACTGTCAGCGCTCGCTCGATTTCGCGAATCTGCAGCCGCAGTATCTTGTCGCCTAACGTAAGCTCGCGAATATCGGACAACAGGCCGGCGCGATCGGTCAGCGTCGCCATCGCGTTGGCCCGCATTACCGGGTCGTGCTCGCCTTCGATCTGGAGCTGCGGATGGATGTCGTCCGGAAATGTCGTCAACATGCCGTGCAGCATCCGCAGGCCGTCGAAAAGGCCTTGCGCTCCGGCTGCGCGGCACCGGCACCGAATCAGTACGATCAGCAGACGGATATCGCGCGTGCGCGTCAACAGGCTGCGGCAGTCGCGTTCGATTTCGGTCCAGCCCAGCGGCTCCGGCGTTGACGTGAAATCGCCGTACTGCACCGCATCGCGCGGTTGCAGCCGCGCCAGCAACAAAAGAAACGCTGGGTCGTATTCCAGATCGCTGCCGCACGGCAGATCGGTCGATATTGGCGAGAAAAGTTCGGCGAACGGCGAAGGTGCCGGAGCGTCGGGCTTCAGCTTGTCGGTCATGAAGAATCGGTGGTGAGAAGGTTGCGGGTCAGCCGGTTGAGTATTGATCCGGCTCGAACACCATGCCGGTGGTGGCGGTATCGGTATCGGGTGTGCCCAGCCATGTCGACCAGCCAAGCTGCTCGGCCGCACCGAGCGCGGCCGCGGGCGCCGCCTGGGGTAAAAGCAGCAGCGCGACTTCCCACGAGAATTCGTAGCCGAAGAAGGCGCGGACCCATTCGACCAGAACCGGCAGATTGCGGCCGTTTGGCGTGAAGTCCAGATACTGCTGCAGCGTGAGAGGGCCGATTTCCAGACGGAACCTGTGCTGTCGGTCCGGCACCATTTCGCCGAGCATGGCGCCATGCCCCATCACGCTGGCCGAGCCCGGGCTGGCCAGCCGCGTGTACTCGCCCGGGTCGACGACGATCCAGTGCATCACAAATTCTTCCAGACGCACGCGCACGCCGAAAAAGTGCGATAGCGTCGCCACGACGCCATCGGGATTCCGCGATTCACGAACATGATGAGCGCTGGCGGCCAGAATGGCGTGCGCGGGCAATCTGCCATGCCGGATCTCTGCGGGATCATTGCCGGATAGCCAGCAGATATAGCGGGAGAACACTTCTTCATCGGCGCGATCGAGCCCCGCCGCGGCCTGGGCGGTGGCCCACGCCTGGTAGAACTGCGTAAGCGCTCGATGGTGAAAGATGTTCAGGAAATCCGAGACAGTGGCGTCTCGATGGCCTTCCAGCCTATCCCGGACCCATTCGGTCATGTGAATCGGCAGCGGACCATTCGGCCCCAGCATGCCAAGTCCGAAAAGTTCGATATGAAGGCCCTTTTCGGTGCGATCGATGGCGGCGATTTCGCGCGGGGCGAATATCAGCGAGGCGCGCTGACCAATCCGGAACGGTTCCTCGCGGGGCCGGGATGCATGGCCGATTTGCGGCAAATGAGGATGCCTGGCGCCCAACTGACGCAGCAGGCCGAGGAAATTCATCTTCCAAGGCGCGTTGCTGGCGATTTCCCCCGCGTTATCCATGGCTACACCACGCTACGGCGTCCGGTGCGGGCCGGCCATCGATGGATCAGCCCGCGTTGCATCGAGACCATCTCAGTTTCGGTGAAGGAATTGACCGACACCTGTCGCGCCAAAAAATGTTCGAGTACGACGCCGAACAGGAAAGGACTGACGCCGGAAAATCCTGTTTCGTCGATGGTGAGCTGGCATTGGATACCGCGACCGTGGATGATCGGACCGTTTCCAGGCAAACGCCGGATAACCGGCCGCACGCTGGACCCGATCAGGCCTTGGATTTGTCGCTGATGCACCATATCGTCGACCGGCATCAGCAGGTTCAGGATGTTGCGCAGTCCCTGGCCGCCTTCGCGATGATCGAGATCGGTCAGCGAGAGGTAGTTGAAGCTGAGCTGACGGATCAGTCTCCATGCGAGCTCGCCTTCGGCAAAGGGAGGGCGCGGCGTCGAAGGCGGCCGGATCAACCCGACGCCGGCCACCGGCACGGAATCGGGCGCACGCAAATCGTTCACGCCGTTGCGCGGCACCAGCGTTGCGAGATCGCGATTGGTCACCATCGCATCGACGGAAAGATGACGCAGTGCGTCTGGATAGGGCGCCTCGTTTTGATCGACCAGGGACAGGAACACTTCCGTGCCGATGTATTCCGTGCGGCTTCCGTACTTGCGCAATTGCGTCGATACCAGCCGCTTTTCGCGCCGGACCGAAAAATACCGGCCGCTCCCGCCCGTGTCGCCGTTAAGGGCGGAAAACAGCGGACGGAATTCGATCATGTCGCTGCGCTCGGCTTGTTGCCCGCCAAGCTTCTGCACCGAGTGGACTTCGTAATCCAGCGGATGCGCGCGCTCCACAACCAGATGGAATTCCGTGTGCCGATGATTGACTTCGATGCGGTCGGAACGTTTGGGGAACAGGTTGATAACGGGCGTGCAGAACAACGCGAACTGTCCCGCATCGACATGGGCGGCGAGGTGAGTGGTGCTCTTGGAAAGCAATACGACGATCTCGGCTTCGCGCCCATCGATCGCGGCCAGACCCGGCGCCAGTCCATTCAACCGGAAGAAGTAGAAGCGCTGCGGACAGGCGAAGTATTCCTGGACGAGGTTGTGGCCGTGGAACTTGTTCCACGCAAGCGGCAGCGCGGCCTCGGACGGATCGAATCCGGCCAGCGATACGGGCTCGCCATCCGTCACCGTGGCGGCATTCGCCATGGCATTGGGCCGGCCCACCAGCGCCCCCACGCCCGCGCTATGGACAAGCTCGAACAGATGGCTGGCGATCTGTTCTTCGCCACTCAGGTAAAAGGTGAGGTGCTCGATAGGCGGTAGCTGCGCGAAGGTGACGTCTCGCGTGATGCGCAGGCGGATCCGCAGCGCGCCCTGCACCGACACATGCGCGGGCACGCGGCGTTCCAGTCCGGGAATATCGGGCGGGACTGCCGTAAGACGCGCCTCCACGATGTCAAACGGCCAGAGCATCACTGGCTGCGTCGTGCGGAACTCACAGGCTGTCGTCTCGCCCGGCGGGATCGCGGCTTTCAAAGCGGTGTCACGCGGCACGCATACGCCGCGCACGAAATCGCCTTGCAGCTCGCTGGGATGGAAGCGCACGACGCTGATCGAAGGCGTGGGCGAAACGTAATTGGGATAAATGACTTCCAGCAGGCGCTGAGTGAAGCGCGGAAACTCGGCATCGAGCTTGATTTGCGTGCGCGCCGACAGATAGCAGAACGCCTCGATCAGGCGTTCCACGTAGGGATCGGCCACTTCGATGCCATGCATGCCAAGCCGCCGCGCAATCTTCGGATGCTTGGCGGCAAATTCCCCGCCCAGTTCACGAAGATAGGCAAGTTCCCGGTTGTAGTACTCAAGGAGCTTCGGGTCCACGGCGTCAGCTTGCCTGGAACGACTTGATGCTGATCGACCGGGTTTCCAGATCGAGCGAGCTCTGCGCCGTAAACGCCATCGGATACGGATTCATGTGCACTCTGCCTCGTATCTCGAATCGCAGCACGTTGTATTCGTGCTCAGTAGGTTTTTTGTCCAGCAATCGGACGACGAGATCGCCGGGAATCAGCCTCGGCTCGAAATCCTCGATTGCGCGTCGGATCATCCCGAGAATTTCCGGCCAGTCGCGATCGGCGGCGTGGGTGCCCGCCAGCGGCGGCACGCCATAGTTCACAGTGGACCTGGCGGCATAGGCGTGTCGTTCCCGATCGATTTCGTCTTCTCGGTTAGTCGTATTGAGCAGATGTGCCAGATCGCGGCGAACGATCTCGCTCATCTGGGAGCGCGTGACGGTGTAAGCGTCGGCATTTTCGGCCTGCTGATGCGGCGCATCGTCGCGCAGCCGATCGAACAAGGTAGGTAGCAGCTGACTGTTGGGTCGCCGCGGCGGATCTTTGCGCTTCATGTCACGACGGAGATTTGCGCGGGAATGTATGCGCTGTCCATCGCAACGAGATGATGCTCGCGTCGTGTCAGGGCAGACATTATCTGGCGCTTCGGTGGTTCCGCGCGATGCGTGGTGAACAGTGCCAGCACATCTGTCGGCGGGAGAGTTGCGGCAAGCGGCGCGAGCTCCTGGTCGTCGAGCGGACCGAAAAGTTTTGCAACCGAGGCCGCGCGTTCAATCGAGACAACTACCTCGCCGTGCGGTGCCGGGTGCCATGTGTCGAATTCGTGGGCGCCCGTGTCTGCTGCATCCAGGTGCGGCCGGCAAGACCCTGCCCCCGACGCCTCCGCGTCCCGCTGGATAGGCGGCGGACTGCACACATCTCTTTCCACAGTTGGCGCAGTGACTGCAGGCGCAGGAGCTTCGATCACAAATGCGCTCTCGTATGTCAGCGTGCGAATCAGATCGTCCTGTGTCTCCCTTTCGCCATGGCCCGCCGAACCAGCCAGCGTCTGCTGCCCAATCTGGGGCGGCAGGACTGAAAACAGATCGGGCCTCACTTCCTGCATGACAGCGGCGGATGGCGTGGCGCGCCAATCGTCGTTGCCGAAGATGTCCAATTCGGATGGGATAGCGGCCCTGTCGTTCATGGAGTGTCCGTAGCGGGAGTTGATTCCGTTGCGATGATATTCCATTGCAGTCGGGCTACAAAATAAAAAAAAATTTAAAAAATTAAGTGTGATGAAAATTCTGTAATCCAAATTTAGCTGGAATGTGAGTTACAGAAAATAAAACATATGTTTCTATCCGGTGCGCGGTGCCAGCCTGGTAGGAATCCGATCTTTCCGATTCCGTTTCCAGATCCTCGTGCGATGAGAATGAAGGTGGGTTGTTGTCGAATTTTGCATATCCTTGTGACGCGGTTAAGAGGTTAGTGATCTTGATCAGTGCTTGGTTGCTCCACTTCAAATAGTCTAAAAAAATAGGCGGATGGACTTTTATTTTAGGAAGAAATTCATATAAAGGTTCATTTACTGATTTATATGGGACTGAAATGGATATCTCGCGTCAAACACTGTTTGGCAGGCTAAATCCGACGCTGTTCAAGGCGATCGAGAGCGCCACCGCATTTTGCAAGCTGCGTGGCAATCCCTATGTCGAGCTTGCGCATTGGCTGCATCAACTGATGCAGACGCCCGATGGCGACATCCAGCGGGTGCTTCACCACACCGGCGTCGATGCGCAGCACATCGAGGCTGATTTGGCGCGCGCGCTGGCCGCGCTGCCCACTGGCGCCACCTCCATCAGCGATTTCTCATTTCAGATCGAGTTAGCCATCGAGCGCGCTTGGGTGTACGCCACCCTTGCTTTTGCCGATGACCGGATACGCGGTGCATACCTGTTGACAGCGATGTTGAAAACGCCCGAACTGCGTCGCACATTGCTGGCCATCTCGAACCACTTCGGAAAAATCGACACTGAACAGATTGTCGCCAATGTCCCGGCATGGGTTGCGCAGTCTCCGGAACGGCATGAGGCCGCCTTCGATGGCAGCGGCCTGGCTGCGTCGATACCAGGAGAGGCAAGTCAGGCGCTATCGGCCGGGCCCTCGCGCAAGGGCGCGCTCGGCCAGTACTGCCGGGATCTGACCGAGGCGGCGCGTGCTGGACAGCTCGATCCCGTTATCGGGCGCGAGCACGAGGTCCGGACGATGACCGATATCCTGCTGCGGCGCCGCCAGAACAATCCGCTGCTGACCGGCGAAGCCGGCGTCGGCAAAACCGCCGTCATCGAAGGATTGGCGCAGGCGATCGCGGCCCGACAGGTGCCGGAGAGTCTGGAAAATGTGCGTCTGCTGAGCCTGGACGTCGGTGCGCTACTGGCCGGTGCGAGCATGAAGGGCGAATTCGAAGCGCGTCTCAAGGGCGTGCTCGAGGAAGCGACGTCGTCGAGCACGCCGGTCATCCTGTTTGTCGATGAAGTACACACGCTGGTGGGCGCCGGTGGACAAGCCGGCACCGGCGATGCCGCCAACCTGCTCAAGCCTGCGCTGGCGCGCGGTGCGTTGCGCACCATCGGCGCCACCACCTGGAGCGAATACAAGCGTCATATCGAAAAAGATCCGGCGCTGACCCGGCGCTTCCAGGTCCTTCAGGTGATGGAGCCTGAGGAAGCCAACGCGACGGCGATGGTTCGCGGGCTGGTCCCGACGTTCGAAGCGCATCACAAGATCCAAATACGCGACGAAGCCGTTCGTGCCGCCGTCCGACTCTCGCACCGCTACATCCCTTCGCGGCAATTGCCGGACAAAGCCATCAGTTTGCTCGATACCGCGTGCGCGCGAGTTGCGCTGTCGCTGCATGCTACGCCTGCCTGTGTGGCGAGTCTGCGCCAGCGTCTGGATGCCGCGCAGGCGGAGGCCGGGTTACTGACGAAGGAAGCGACGTTCGGAAAGGTACACGGGCCGCGACTGGCGGAGATTGAACACGCGGTCGACGAAATCAAGGCCGAGCTCTCGGTGGCCGAGGCGCGCTGGCAACAGGAACGCGAGTTCGCAAAGCGGATCGTCGAACTGCGCGCGGCGATTGCCGCTACAGACGATAGCGATCGCAGGCAGTCGCTCACGTACGAGCTCGTGCAACTGGAAGACCAGTTAAGCGGAGTGCAGGGCGACACGCCGCTGGTGCACACGGAAGTCGGAGAACCGGTGGTCGCCGCGATCGTCGCCGACTGGACCGGGATTCCGGTCACGCGCATGGTGGCGGACGAAGTGGCGACAGTCATGGCGCTGCCGCTGATTCTTGGCGAGCGCGTGATCGGACAGACTACCGCGCTGACCGCACTGGCCGAGCGCATCCAGACATCACGCGCGCAGTTGGCGGACCCTGGCAAGCCGGTCGGCGTGTTCCTGCTCGTGGGGCCGTCCGGCGTGGGCAAGACCGAAACCGCGCTTGCGCTGGCCGATGCGCTTTACGGCGGCGAGCAAAACGTCATCACCATCAATCTTTCCGAATTCCAGGAACCGCATACGGTGTCGACGCTCAAGGGCGCGCCGCCCGGGTATGTCGGTTATGGCGAAGGCGGCGTGCTGACCGAGGCGGTCCGCAGGCGTCCTTACAGCGTCGTGCTGCTGGACGAGGTCGAGAAGGCGCATCCCGATGTGCATGAGGTCTTCTATCAGGTATTCGACAAGGGATACATGGAGGACGGAGAAGGGCGCCGCATCGATTTCAGGAACACCATTCTGCTGCTGACAAGCAACGTCGGATCTGCCTTGCTGGAGCGCTGTGTTGACGACGCTGGCGGGGACCCTGCGGGTTATCCCACGCCTGACGCATTGCGCGAGGCACTGACGCCCGCGCTGCGCGAAGTGTTTCCGGCCGCGTTTCTCGGCAGGCTGGTGGTGGTGCCGTACCTCCCGCTCGGCGCCGACCATCTGGGCCGCATCGTCAGGCTGCACCTGGACCGCGTGGTGGCGCGTATGCGCGAGCGCCACGACATCGCGCTGACCTACGACGATGCCGTCGTCGCCGACATCGCGCGCCGGTGCACGCTGGGAGACACCGGTGTCCGGCAACTGATCAGTTTCATCGAACAAAGGATCCAGCCCCAATTGGCCAGGCTCTGGCTTGCCGCGCTGGCTGAAAAGCGTGGCCTCACTGCGATTGCCATCCGTCGCGGCGATGGCGACACAACCGATTTCACTTACGACGCCGAGTACCGGACAGCGCAGTCTGCCGGGCAGGCTATTCCAGCTGCCGAGCAGGCCTGACGCCGAGCGGCAAATTCTTCAATCTCAAAGGATATATCCATGTCTGGTCAAAACAGTTCCCAAAAATTTATCGCACGTAATCGATCGCCGCGTGTGCAGATCGAATATGACGTCGAGTTGTACGGCTCGGAAAAGCGTGTCGAATTGCCCTTTGTGATGGGCGTGATGGCCGACCTTTCCGGCAAGCCGACTGAACCACTGCCGCCGGTGGCCGATCGCAAGTTCCTTCCCTTCGACATCGACAACTTCGATGACCGCATGAAGGCGATGAAGCCGCGCGTTGCGATGTCCGTGGCGAACACGCTGTCCGGTGAGGGCCAACTGATGGTCGATATGACGTTCGAAAGCATGGAGGATTTTTCTCCCGCCGCCATCGCCAAGAAGATCGATGCACTGAAGCAATTGCTCGAGGCCCGGACGCAGCTTGCCAACCTGCAGACGTATATGGATGGCAAGACCGGGGCGGAGTCGTTGATCAATCAGTTGTTGAAAGACCCGGCATTGATGAAGGCGCTGGCCAGTTCGGCGAAGCCCGAATCGCCCAGCGAGCCCGCAAGCGAGCCGGTCACCGAGACCAAGGACGCCGAAGCCTGATCCGGTGCCAACTTCCTGACGCCATATTTCTCACGAGATTTCTATGTCTTCCGTATCCAATCAAGAACAATCTGCTGCCCCCACGCTCGAGCAATCGGACTTTGCAGCACTGATCAATCGCGAGTTTTCCCCGAAAACCGACCAGGCGCGCGACGCGGTCGATCTCGCAGTCAAGACGCTCGCCGAGCAGGCGTTGGCTTCGTCATTGACGATCGGAGACGATGCGTACCGAAGCATCGAAGCGTTTATCGCGGCGATCGATGCGAAGCTTTCCCAGCAGATCAATCTGATCCTGCATCACCCCGACTTCCAGAAACTTGAATCGGCGTGGCGCGGTCTGCACCATCTCGTATCGAACACGGAGACTGACGAACAGCTGCAAATCCGTGTCATGGATATCTCCAAAGACGAACTGCGCCGCACGTTGCGGCGGTTCAAAGGCACGGCATGGGACCAGAGTCCGCTCTTCAAACGCATTTATGAAGAGGAATATGGTCAGATGGGTGGTGAACCCTACGGCTGCCTGGTCGCGGACTATCACTTCGACCACACTCCGCCGGACGTCGAAATGCTGGGTTCGATCGCCAAGATCGCAGCGGCAGCCCACGCGCCGTTTATCTCCGGCGCCGCGCCTTCGGTGCTGCAGATGGGGTCGTGGCAAGAACTATCCAATCCGCGTGACATCACCAAGATCTTCAGCAACGTCGAATACGCACCGTGGAACGGCCTGCGGGATTCCGAGGATGCGCGGTACATCGGTCTGGTAATGCCGCGCATGCTTGCCAGAGCTCCTTACGGTATTCGCTCCAATCCCGTTGACGAATTCAATTTCGAAGAGGAGACGGATGGCACGGATCACGGCAAGTATGTTTGGGGTAACGCGGCCTACGCGATGGCGGTCAATATCAACCGCTCATTCAAGAACTACGGCTGGTGCTCTCTGATCCGCGGCGTGGAAAGCGGCGGCGTGGTGGAGAACCTGCCGTCCCACACGTTCCCGACCGATGACGGCGGCGTGGACATGAAGTGCCCGACGGAAATCGCCATTTCGGACCGGCGCGAAGCCGAGCTGTCAAAGAACGGCTTTATTCCTCTTATTCATCGCAAGAACACTGACTACGCCGCATTCATCGGCGCTCAGTCGCTGCAGCGGCCAGCCGAATACGCGGATGCGAACGCAACGGCCAACGCCAACCTGTCGGCGCGCTTGCCCTACATGTTTGCGTGCTCGCGCTTTGCGCACTACCTGAAATGCATCGTGCGGGACAAGATCGGTTCGTTCAAGGAGCGCGAAGACATGGAGCGCTGGCTGAACAACTGGATCATGGATTACGTGGACGGCGATCCGCGCAATTCGTCGCAGTCGACCAAGGCACGCCGCCCATTGTCTGCGGCGGAGGTCATTGTCGAGGACGTGGAAGGTAATCCTGGCTATTACAACGCGCGCTTCTTCCTGCGTCCGCATTTCCAGCTGGAAGGCCTGACCGTGTCGTTGCGGCTGGTGGCGCAATTGCCAGCGGTGCAGGCGGCTTGATCAAGCCATGAAGGTTAACGGACACCAGCCGTGCCGCGGCTGGTGTTCCGGAAGAATCTTTCGACGCGGTGGACCTAAAACGGTGTCCTACTCGTTGAATGAAAGACTTCCCTAGCCGCGTGGTGACGATCAACTGTTGTGAATCTCGTTGCCACGTTCGGGATGTTTAACCGGGTCTATCCCAACTTACTAATATTAAGGATTTTGTCAAATGTCTAATCAAGACTTCTTCTTGAAAATCGATGGCGTCAAGGGTGAATCCCAGGACAAGGAATTCAAGGACTATATTCAGGTGGACGGTTGGGGCTGGAGCATCAGTCAGCCTGTCAACATTCATGAAGGCACCGGTGGCGGCGCAGGTAAGGCGTCGGCTTCGGATCTTTACATTGTGCACCGTATCGACAGCGCGTCCGCCACGCTGATGAATCTGTGTACGAAAGGTGATGCCATCGGCAGTGCGGAGCTGGTATGCCGGAAGGCCGGCGGCGGCGGTATTGCATACCTGAAGCTTACGATGTCGGAAGTGATCATCTCCCATGTGAGTCAGCAAGGTGGCGGATCCGACTTTCCGACGGAATCGTTCAATCTGGCCTTTGCATCGATCAAGCAGGAATACACCCCGCAGACTGACAAGGGTGCCAAGGGCGCAACAATCACTGCGGAATACGATTTCAAGAAAAACGCAGAGAAATAATTCGACGATGCAGTGAGTCGATAGACTCCGAAGTGTTGGTCGTCGGTGCTGCCAAAAATGACTTAGTCAAACACCGGAATTTCACCGGCGACCCATTTCATTCTGTTTTCACCATGTTGTATTTACCGCGCAGAACTTCGTTGCAAACGTTTAATAAATATATCTGGATGCAAGGAATATGAATCTCTCGCGATAGGGAAGCTTCTCGGATCGAGGATACCGCTGAATATGTCCAAAAAAATGATCACTGTCGGTGACAGCACCACCCACGGCGGCAAGGTTATTTCGGGATCGGACAAACATTTATTGAACGGCCGGCCGATAGCGCGCAAGGGCGATCGCGTGGCCTGCCCGATGGTCGATCCGGGCGGCAAGCCGCACGGCGTCAACGCCATCAGCGAAGGCGACGACACCTGTCTTGTCGACGGCAAGCCGGTAGCACTGGAGGGCCATCGCACCGAATGCGGATGTCAGCTCATCGGTAGCCAGCCCGCTACGGTGGGGGGCTGATTCCGTGGGCGTCGAACCTTTGCGGCGGCGGACGGCGATTGTGGCAGGGCTTTGGGGTATTGCGCTGCTGGCCGGCTGCGCCAGCTCATCCGCGCAGACGGAACGCATGAAGCTCGATCTTTCCATTTCCGCGAAGGCGAATGTCAATCCCGATGAAAAGGGGCGCGCATCCCCGGTGCTGGTACGTGTCTACGAACTCAAGACCGAGGCCGCCTTTGTCAACGCCGATTATTTCCTTCTCGACAAATCGGACACAACGGCATTGGCGCAGGACCTGTTGGCGCGCGACGAATTCGTGCTGCGCCCGGGCGAGACGCGCAATGTCGAGCGCAAATTGCAAGAGGGCGCTCACATACTGGGATTTCTCGTCGGCTATCGGGACCTCGGCAAAGCGCAATGGCGCGCGGTGCACGTGCTGCCCAGCGCCCCAAGATCTGCATGGTATCGATCGGTAATCCCGGCAAGCGAAGTCGAACTGCAGGTGACCCTGGACCAGCAGGCCATATCCATTTCAAAACCCGACTGACGTCATGAGCTGGTACAACAAGGTTGTCTGGAGCGAAGGTCTGTTCCTGCGCCCGCAGCTGTTTCAACAGCAGGAGCGCTATCTCGAACACTACGCGCACAAGCGTGCCGCGTCGTTGAGCCCATTTTTCTGGGGATTTCACAAGTACAGCATCGACACCGAAGCGCTGTCGCTGGGAAAGCTGGTGCTTTCCGAGGCGGCGGGGGTGTTCCAGGATGGCACCCCGTTCGATGTGCCAGGGCAGACCACGCCGCCAGCGCCATTGGCGATTGGGCCGACGCATCTGAATCAGATCATTCACTTTGCCGTGCCGATTCGCATGCCGAATGCCGATGAAACCAGCTTTGGCGAGCGACGCGATTCCCTGGCTCGCTACCACGCGTTCGAGCGGGAGCTTGTCGATGCCAATTCGATCGCGCAAGGGCCGAAGCTGGTGCAGTTATCGGATCTCCGTGTGCGCCTTGTTCCTGAAAACGAACTCACTGAATCATGGATTGGGCTGCCGTTGGCACGCATTACGGAAATCCGGGCCGATGGCAGTGTGCGGCTCGACACCGCCCTGATCCCACCGGTCAACGTCTTTCCGGCAAGTCATCAACTGCTGAACTGGCTCGTCGAAGTTCACGGCCTGCTGCATCTAAGGGCCGATGCGCTGGCCGAAGGTGTCCTCGCTGGTGGCACGCGCGGGGCCGATGCCGCGGAGATTTCCGAGTATCTGATCCTGCAGTTGCTCAATCGCCATGAGCCGGTGCTCAAGCACCTGCTCGAAGCCAGGTCAGCGTCGCCGGAAACGCTTTACACGACTTTCGCGGCGCTGGCTGGCGAGCTTTCCACTTTCGTGCGCACGGATACGCGGCGCCCCGCCGCCTATCCGCCGTATCGTCACGCGGAGCCACACACATGCATTCGGCCACTTGTCGATGATTTGCGCTATTTGCTGAATGTGGTGCTTGAACGTGGCGCGCAACGCATCGAACTGCGCGACGAACGACACGGCTTGTACCTCGCCGTGCTCGATCCCGCCGAGATCCCGCGTTTCTCCACATTTGTGCTGGCGGTCCATGCGCAAATCCCTGCGGATGTGCTGACGCAGCAGTTTCCCGCGCAAACCAAGGTTGGGCCGTCGGGCCGCCTTGCCGAACTGATTCGCTCGCATTTGCCTGGCGTGCCGCTTCAAGTGCTGCCGGTGCCGCCGCGACAGATTCCGTTCAATGCAGGACACATCTACTTCGAAATCTCCCAGTCGCATCCGCTGTGGGAACAGGTGACAAAATTCGGTGGTCTCGCACTTCACGTGGCTGGTAGCTTTCCTGAACTCCGCATCGATCTATGGGGAGTGCGCAGCTGATGAGCGAATCGACCAACCGCGCCAACAGCGGCCAGAGCATCGCGGGAATAGAAACGAGTTCAGGCGCACAGCCGTCTCAGTCATCCGCGCGGGACGGCGCGGGCGCGCGAGAAGCGGACGCGACAGGCCCGCAGCGCGGCCCATGGGACTGGCGTCCAGCGGAGTCGCGCGAACAGACCCTGGCGCGCATTCTGGCCGCGCCAAATCCGCTGCTCGAGGCAGCGCAGCCGCTATTGCGCGCGTTGGCCGAGATGCCAGACCACCTGCCGGGTGCGCAGCGGATGACGTCCGAAACCGGCAGCGCCGCGGGAGCCTCGCAGTTCTCCGGCATGGCGATGGAACTGCGCCATTTGCTGATTCTGGAACTTGAGCAATTTCAGCAATTGTGCGAGCGCGCGGCAATTCGCCGTCAACACATCATTGCCACGAGCTATCTGCTGTGCACCGCGCTCGACGAAGCCGCGCATACCAGGGCTTGGGGCCTGAGCGGCTGGCCGCAACACGGCCTGTTGGTCAGCATTCATCAGGACACGGCCGGCGGCACACGTTGCTTCCAGCTGCTTGCCAAGCTGCTTAGCGAGTCTGACGAACACCTCGACCTGATCGAGGTGTTTTATCAGGTTCTGTCGCTGGGTTTCGTGGGGCGTTACGCCGGTGTTCCCGATGGACATCGGCAGATCGACGCCATTCGCCAGCGTCTGCTAGGGCTGGTCTCCGCCAAGCGCGGCGAGCTTCCACGCGAGCTGTCGCCACATTGGCGCGGCGTGCCGGCCAAGCCGTTGGGCGTGTTCCGTACGGTGCCGATCTGGTTGACCGCGTCGTTGCTCGGCATCGTCGTGCTTGGCATGCTGTCCTGGTACAAATACCACCTGCTGCTGCAAACCGAGGCGGCGGAGCAGCAGATCCTGGCCATCGGCAAGCTGCGGCCGCCGGAGCCGTCGAAGGTGTTCGGACTCAAGGAACGGCTCAAAGGCGATATCGAGCGCGGCGCTGTCAGCGTGCAGGAAGACGCCACGCGCAGCGTCGTCACCTTTCGCGGCGATGACATGTTTGGAGGTGGCCGCAGTGATGTGCAGGCATCCATCCTGCCGCTGCTCGACAAGGTATCCGCGGAACTGGCCCAGATTCCCGGCAACGTGACCGTGGTTGGCCACAGTGACAACCTCCCCATCCGTACCGCACGTTTCCCTTCCAATCAGGCACTGTCGGAAGCGCGGGCGCTCACCGTGAGCGAATACCTTGTCAGCAAAGGGGTTGCCACGGGGCGGATCAAATCCGTTGGCAAAGGCGACACCGAACCGGTTGCCGACAACAAGACTGCGACCGGGCGCGCAAAGAATCGCCGCGTTGAAATCATCGTGACGCAGCCATAAGGACCATCGCATGTTTTTTCGGAAAATTAGTGCGCCACGCGCCTTCTGGCCTTGTGTGATCGCGCTGGGCACGGCGGTGCTGATTGCGGTCGCAGTATGGTTCATCGGCCCGTTGCTGGCGTTCGATGACTGGCAGCCCTTGGCAGGAGTCGGCATACGTCTGACACTGGTCGCCTTGCTGGCAGCGCTCGTGATGCTGTGGTGGTTCAGGCTGCCACTATGGCCGATCGCGAGCGTCGCGTTTTGCTTGCTGATCTGGCACGCGGGACCGATGCTGGCGCTTGGGCAATTCAGACCGCTGGTGCCGCAGTCCACTCGCATCGTGACGATCGTCATCGTCGTCGTCGTGTCGTTCGCATTGATGTTTTACGGCCTGTGGAAGCGGCTCGTGGCGGACAAGGCATTTGCCAGAAAAATACTGAAGCTCGATGACGATGTGGAATCCGCGGACGCCGCGTCGACGCACAACGCCGTGGCGTTGCTGACGAATCTCATGCAGACGGCATTGCGCCAGTTGAAGGGGATGCGCAAGACCGGCGGCATCCGGCGCCTGGTCGAAGGCAAAGGTTATCTGTACAGGTTGCCCTGGTATCTGTTGATAGGACCGGCGCACGCCGGCAAAACTGCGGCGCTGCTCAACGCCGGTCTGGAATTTCCGATCGCCGAGCAAATGGCAGGCATTGCGAAAGCACAGGTCGCCACCGAAAACGTGCAATGGTGGATGACCAACGAAGCGGTGCTGATCGACACCGCTGGGCGCTATACGGATCAGGAACAGAATGCACAGGCGGACCGTGCGGAGTGGAAGACCCTGCTGGGCCTGCTGCGAAAAGCGCGGCCGCGTACGCCGGTCAATGGCGCGATGCTGTTTATCAGTTGTCCCGATCTGCTGACCAAGTCACCCGATGCGCTTCGCGTGCTGGCGGCCTCACTACGCGCCAGGCTGATCGAATTGCGCCAGGATCTGGGCGTGCAGTTTCCGATCTATGTGGTGGTCACGAAGATCGATCAGATCGCGGGCTTTGCCGAGTATTTCCAGACGTTGTCCAGCGAGGGTCGTGCGCAACCGTGGGGCTTCACGTTGCCACTGAAGGAGGGCCGCGGACAGCGCGCCGCGCAGGCTGCGAGCCTGATCGAACAATGCCGCGCGGAACTGGACGTCCTCATCAACCGGCTGCGCGATGGGCTCAACCTGAGGCAGTACGAGGTCTTCGACAAGACCGCCTGCAGTCATATGCAGGGCATGCGCGAGGACATGCAAAGCCTGACAGTGCCGTTGCTGAACGTGCTCGAGCATGTCTTTCTCGATTCGCGCTACGACAATACCGAGCATCGTCCGATGCTGCGCGGCGTCTATTTCACCAGCGCGCTGCAGACCGGCGAGACGGTCATCGGCAATCCGCATACGGTCATGCGCGCGCTGGAGCGATCGCGCGGCGCCCACATGACATCGGCCGCGGACGAGCCCGGCGGTCGCAACCTCGTGCGCGTCGAAAAAACCCATGCAAGCGGGTATCGCAGCTTCTTCCTGCAGGAGGTGATTCAGCGCATCATCGTGCCGGAGGCGTATCTGGTCCGCCCAAACCTGCGCTGGGCATTTCGCTTCCGCCTGTTTCGTGTGCTCTGCCACACGGTCTGCCTGGCGCTGTTCGTCTGGATGATGTTCGGCCTGCGTGAAAGCCACCAGAACAATGGCCAGTACCTGAATCAGGTGACGGCGAAAGCCCAGGAAGTCTCGCAGAGGGTTGTCGCTTTCTACAAGCAATCGCAGACTGCGGCCGTGCCGGAACTGCTGGACGGGGCCAACGATATTGCCGCATATCCGGGACTCGACCCCGCGTCGCCGGCGCTGGCGTGGCGCTACGGACTCTACACGGCGCCGCGCATTCTGAGCGCGACGACCAAGACCCATGCGGCGCTACAGGACAACCTGCTGGTCCCGTATCTGGTGCATCGCGTGGAAGCGGCCCTGACCGCAGCCATCGCCGCGCAGGACAGTCGCGCGACATACGAGACGTTGCGGATCTACCTGATGCTGCACGAGGCGGAAAAGTTCAACGCCGCGGAGGTGCGCGAGTGGGTCCAGGCCGACTGGAGCACCGGGAACGCCGCCGACGATTTCGGCGGCCGCATCGCGGCGCTCGAACATCTGAACCGCTTGCTCGATGGCAGTCGCGTGGTGCAATCGCCGTATGCGCGCAATGAAACGCTGGTGCAGTCAGCGCGCGATTTTCTGGACGACAGCACATCGGTGGAGCGGCTCTACGAGCAGGCCAAGACCGCCATGGCCCAGGACGCGCCGCAGGACTTCACATTGCTGCGCGCGGTCGGTCCGCAGGCAGGCACGGTGTTTACACGCGCTGGTGGCGAGCCGGTGGAGCGGGGCGTTCCAGGTCTCTTCACCTATGACGGATACCACGACGTATTCAACGCGCGGCTGGCCGAGTTCGTCAGCAAGGCCCAGGTGGCCGACTCGTGGGTGATGGGCGACCGCCAGCGCAAATCCCTGTCCGGAACCGTGGCGGGCGCGGTGGGCAAGGTGAGCGGCATTGATCCGTTCACGCGCGAAATCCGCCGGCTTTACCTGGCGGAATACGCCCGGCGCTGGACGGTCTTTCTTGCCGATATCCGTACCCTGACAGGCAACAATCTAGCGTTCGATCTGGACGTCCTGCGCCAGTTTGCCGCGCCCGATTCGCCGTTGGCGCGGCTGGGGCGGGCCGCGGTGCGCGAGACGACGCTCAGCCGGCCGATGGAGATGCAGGACAAGCTGCTGTCGGACGCCGCTGGGCAGGCGGAGAAGAAACTCGGTATCAAAGATGGGGTGTTGAAGGCGCGTGCCGAATCGCGTCAGGAATGGGATCTGGTGGACAGTCGTTTCGCGGCGCTGCGCGAAGTGGTGTCCGGGCAGGCCGATCCACGCGCCGGCAATACGTCGTCCACGTCGGGCAAACCGCGTCTCGATGCCATCTCCGGCTTGGTCAACGCCTACTACACCACGCTGGTGGTGGCCAACAATGCGCTGAACACGCGCAATATGCCGCCGCCGGCCGATGCGGGAGATCAATTGCGCATGGAAGCCGCAAAGCTGCCGGCGCCGTTCAATGCCGTGCTGGCCGATCTGGTGGTTCAAGGCACGCGCGATGTCAATCAGGGCGTGGGCGAAATCCTCGTCGCCAAGATGGACGCCGTGATCGGCGAGCAATGCCGGCGCGCGATCGAAGGCAAGTATCCGTTCATGCCCACCGCCGCCGAGGATGTCGACGCAGACGATTTCGTGCGCATCTTCGCCAGCGGTGGCGTGCTGGACGACTTTTTCCAGCAGGTGCTTGCTCCCCATGTCGACACGACGACCTCGCCCTGGCGCTACAAGCTCACCGCACCCGACGTGCCGCCCGTCGCTGGCCCCAGCCTGGTGCCGTTTCAGCACGCCAAGGAGATTCGCAATGTGTTCTTTCGCGATCCGAGCGGCAAGAAGCTGGCGTGGAAGGTCGACATGAAGATCATGGAAGTCGATCCCGAAATCGTCTCGCTGCAACTCGATATCGACGGACAGGTCCAGCGCTATGTGCATGGCCCGGTAGTGCCGATGAACGTCACCTGGCCTGGATCGCGCGGCGGGCAGCGCGCAGAGATCACGGCCAATCCGCGTGTGCGGCCCGATACCTCGACAAAGGTCGCCAATGGCCCATGGGCGCTGATGCGGCTGATCGATCAGGCCAAATTATCGGTCGCGTCTGGCACCAGCCAGATTACCGCAGAGTTTGATTTCGACGGGCGCAAGGCCCGTTTCGACATTGGTATGGGCGGTTTGCCCAATCCGTGGACCACAACCCTGCTGCAGGGCTTTCATTGCCCCGGGCGATCCGGCTGAGCCTGCCGCGCCACACGAAACGCCAATCGCTGGCACAATGCGCCGACATCCCGATGTCGACCTATAGCGATGGCGGACATCGCAACACGTTGCTCGACATTGGGCCTTCCCGTTCGTTGCCGGAGGATTCTGCCCCCATGTCACACGTGTCATGCCTTCGCCGTACCGCGTTCTCGCTTGCCACGGCCACCGCCATTGCCGCGGCGATCGGCCCCGCCCACGCACAGACGCTCGATGTTCCGCAGGTTTCGCCTGCTGTCGACAGTGCCTACGCAAAACTCGAAGCATCGCCGCTGTATCGCAAGCTGATGGCCGATGTGCGTGCCGACGATGCGCGTGCGCTTGCCGAGCTGAAGACGATGACCGAAATCCCCGCGCCGCCGTTCAAGGAAAAGGCGCGCGCCGAGTATTTCGTTTCCCGGCTGAAGGCGCTGGGCTTGAACGATGCGCACATCGACGCCGAAGGCAATGCGATCGGCATCCGCAAGGGCGCCGGTAACGGGCCCAAGCTCTTGGTTTCCGCGCATCTGGATACGGTGTTTCCGGAGGGCACCGACGTCACGGTGAAATCGCGCGACGGCAAGCTCTATGCGCCCGGCATCGGCGATGACACGCGTGGCCTGGCGGTTCTGCTGTCATGGCTCAAGGTGCTCAACGAGAACAACGTGCGCACGGTTGGCGATCTGGTTTTTGTGGGCAACGTCGGCGAGGAAGAGCTTGGCAATCTGCGCGGAATGCGCGCCGTGTTCAGGGATCATCCCGATATCGATGGCATGGTCGGGATCGAGCCGGGCACCGGCGAGCGCGTGCTGACACAAGGCACCGGCAGCCATCGCTACGAGGTCACGTTCCGCGGTCCGGGTGGCCACAGCTTTGGCGCGTTTGGCTTGCCAAGCGCCATCCACGCAATGGGGCGCGCAATCGGCAAGATCGGCGACGTGCGCACCCCGGCCGATCCAAAGACTACCTTCACTGTGGGCACGGTTGGCGGCGGCACGTCGGTGAACGCAATTGCGGGAGACGCGCGCATGGCCATCGATATCCGCTCCAATGCCACGCCGTCGCTGCTGGAGACCGAAAAGCAGATCATGGACGCGATTGCGGCGGGTGTGGCCGAAGAAAACCGCCGATGGTCGGCCGCAAAGGGGCAGGAAATCACGTTTCAGGCGCGCCAGATCGGCGATCGTCCGGCAGGCATGACGCCCGGCAACGCGGTGATCGTGCAGTCGGCGGTGCGCGTGATCAAGGCCAACAGCAAGGAAGCGCCTTCGCTGCGCGGCGGCAGCACTGACGCAAACGTGCCGATGGCACTCGGTATCCCGGCCATCATCATCGGCAGCGGCGGCAAATCGGGCGGATCGCATTCGCGCGACGAGTGGTTCGACCCCACCCATGCCTATGAAGGCGCGCAATGGGGCCTCACCACGGTACTTGGCCTCGTGGGCGTGCAGGGCATCGATGCGCCGCTGCTCGAGCGCCGTCCCGGCAAGCCGCCCATCACGCGCTGATCGGGAAGCCCTTGTCGAACGTGGCGGCGACGTCGAGCCGTTGCTTCAGCAGCCCTGACTTGAGGTAAAAGTCGGCGGTCTGCTGCTGTACGGCGATCAATTCCGCATCGATCGGCTGCCACTGCGTGCGGCGCCTTTCGAACTGCAGGCGCGCGGCTTCCGGAGCAATGCCGATGATGCGCGCCAGCGTGGCGGAGAACTCGGGAACGTGCTGATACGACCACGCTTGCGCCCGCACGATGCGCTGCAGAAAATCGCCGAGCACGGCACGTTTGGCCGCCAGCGCCGCGTCGGTCGCCGCGAGATAGCTCAAGCCCGACCAAAGCCCGCGCCCGCTGACCAGCACGCGCGCATGCCCGCTGGTCTCCGCCATGGCCGTATAGGGTTCCCACGTCGCCCAGGCGTCGACCGATCCATTGGTCAATGCGAGCTTGGCGTCGGCGGGCGGCAGAAACCGGATGTCGGCGTCTTCGGGCCGCAACCCTGCCGACGACAATGCCTTCAGCGCAACGAAATGGCCGATCGAACCACGGTTGGTGCCGATGCGCTTGCCCTTCAGGTCCGCGGCGGTCTTCAGCGGCGAATCGGGCCGCACCAGCACCGCTGTGCCATACGGGTCGGACCGGTTGGCGCCGATCAGCTTGATGCGCGTGCCGGCGGCCAGGGCGAAGATCGCGGGCGCATCGCCGATCGGCCCGCTGTCGACGGCGCCTGCGTTCAGCGCTTCTGCAAGCGGCGCCGCAGCGGGGAATTCGGTCCACTGGATGTCATAGCTCAGGCCTTTCAGCGCGTCGGCGGCTTCCAGCAGAGCGCGCAGGCCGCCCTTCTGATCCCCCGCCTTCAATAGCGGTCGCGTCTGCGCGCGCAGGGCGGGAACGGCGGCAAGCATGGCGCCAGCGCTGGCGGCATGAAGAAACTGGCGGCGGGAGGCGGTCATCGTCTGATTTCTGATGGGAAAACGCAGACCGTAAGCGTTGACGATGCGCCGGCCAACGAATCATTTCGCCGATCCTTATGCCGTGAGTGCCGCGACTATCACATCTGAATTGTGCTGTAAATAACACTCAAGTGTGGTTATCGTCACGGGAACTTTCCGCCATAACGGCGGTTGCGCGCGATCGGGTGAACGGGGCCTTTTTGTCGTTTTTGACGACTCGCGCGTATTTAGACAAAGAATCCAATAAAAGAGGGTCGCAATGGGTTTCAAGACAACGGGAGTCGCCGTAGCCGCCGTGCTGCTGCTGGGTGCGTGCGCCGACATGCAAATGGGCGCCAAGGATGCGAAGACGGTGGCAACCGGCTCCGTCGGCGGCACCGAATCGCAAAACGCACAGACTACCTTGCAGCGCTGCGATGCGCCGCTGGGTACGGTATCGATCATCGAGGACACTTCTGCGCCGTGGTACGGCATCCTGACCGGCCAGTATCAGCTGGGCAGCACGGTTCCGGTACTGAAGCTGCTGGTGCAGCAGTCCAATTGTTTCGTCGTGGTGGATCGCGGCCGTGGCCTCGACGCCGCGATGGGCGAACGCGCCCTGAACGCAACGGGCGAATTGCGCAAGAAGTCGAAGTTGCAGAAGGGCCAGATGGTGGCGGCCGACTACACGGTCAGCCCCAGCATCACCTTCAGCAGCAATAACACCGGCGGTGGGTCGGGTCAGTTGCTGGCGTGGGTGCCGCACGTGGGCGGCGTGCTGTCCAGCGTGGCCGGCAGCATGAAGAGCGCCGAGGCGTCGACGCTGCTGACGCTGGTCGACAACCGTTCGAGCGTGCAGCTGGCCGCCGCCGAAGGATCGGCCAAGAATATCGACTACGGCATGCTCGGCGCCCTGATGGGCAACAGCGCGCGCGGCAGCGCAGGTGCGTACTCGAACACACCGCAAGGCAAGGTGGTGGTCGCCGCGTTTACCGATTCGCTGAACAACCTCGTCACCGCCGTCAAACAGTACAAGGCGCAGAACGTCAAGGGCGGCCTGGGCACGGGCGGCCAGTTGAAGGTCAACTAAGGCGTAACGCCGGGCAACGCGGATCGAACGCGGTCAAAGACCGCGAACCTCGCTGCGTCGCTTGGTATGACGAAAGGCCGCGGTCGTCGGGATTGCGGCCTTTTTTGCATGGTGGCGCGTGCCGGGGCATCCAATTCGGTTGCGTCGCCGCGGGCGTTGCGCTTCAATGTCTGCCTCGCAAACGCTCGCTTCTTATCGATGGATGCCATTCCCGACAGACCCGCCCGACCTCCCATGCGCGCGCTGACCGCGCTGGAGGGCCGCGTCGTCGCCGTGCTGCTTGAAAAGCAACTTACGGTGCCGGACACCTATCCGCTGTCGCTGAACGCGCTGGTGGCCGGATGCAACCAGAAGACCGCACGCTCGCCGGTGATGAGCGCCAGCGAGGCCGAAATCCTCACGGCCATCGATGGCCTGAAGTCCCTGAGCCTGGTGTTCGAAGGCAGCAGCAGCCGTGTGCCGCGCTTCGAGCAGAATCTGGCAAAAGTGCTCGGTGTGCCAAGCCAGTCGGCGGCGCTGCTTTCCACGCTGCTGTTGCGCGGCCCGCAAACCGCGGCGGAACTGCGGCTCAATTCAGCGCGCCTGCATGCGTTTGCCGATATTTCGTCGGTCGAGGGATTCCTGGACGAACTTGCAGAGCGCACGCCGGCGCTGGTCGTCAAGCTGCCGCGCGCGCCGGGCGAACGCGAGCATCGATGGATGCACCTGATGTGCGGCGAGGTCAGCGCGGCCGAATGGGGCGCATCGCCGCGCGGCGCCAGCGCGGACGAAGACGTATCGCCGTCGGAATTCGAAGCGCTGCGCATCAGCCATCGCGCCCTGGAAGACAAGGTGGCGCGCCTGCAGGCGCTGGTCGAAGACATGGCCGGCCAGCTTGGCATCAAGATCGACACGGCGCCTTCCGAGGACGGCTCGGCCTGAAACGTCGTCCACTGAGCCGATATGCGCGTGGGGGCGATCGCGCGCAATTGCACGCTTTTTATAAGACGATCGCAGATTTTGCGAATTGTCCGGCAGCCCGCCGCCGTATGGGCGCCGGTGCCGCCGAAGGCCTCTTCCGGTAGCACGATGCGCGGCGGCGGCGGCCATATCTTCGTCGCCGCGCGCACTTCCAATGGGCGGAATCGGCACATTTTCGGCGCGTCGCGCTAAAGATTGGCACCCCGGGGCCGTTATTTCCGCTGGCCCGCTCATTCCTGAAACAGGCACCTGTTTCCCCGCCTTTTCCCCCCAATGCTTTCCAGTCCGGGATTTGATAATCCTCGGTGACGAAGTGCCGTCCGTGCGCGTCGTATTGGAGCATTCATGTCCGAGGAAAGCGATCTCGAAAAAACCGAACCCGCCTCACCCCGGCGCCTCGAAAAGGCGCGCGAGGAGGGGCAGGTGGTGCGTTCGCGCGAACTCGGCACGTTCGTCATGCTGATGACGGGCGTGTTGGGCCTGTGGGTCATGGGCGGCATGCTCGGCCGCAAGCTCAATGCCGTGATGCACGCCAGCCTGGCGTTCGAGCCCGCCACGGCGTTCGACACGCACCGCATGCTGTCGCAGTTCGGCGTGGCGATCTGGGAAAGCCTGCTGGCTTTCATGCCGCTGCTGCTGATGTTTGGCGTGGCGGCGCTGGTGGCGCCGCTGGCGCTGGGCGGCTGGGTTTTCTCGACGAAATCGTTCGCGCCCGACTTCAAGCGCATGTCGCCGCTGGCCGGCATCGGCAGGATGTTCTCGTCGAACTCGCTCGTGGAACTGGCCAAGGCCATCGCCAAGTCCCTGCTGGTGGGCGGCGTGGGCGCGTGGCTGCTGTGGCGCGAGATCCCCGAAGCCGTCGCGTTGATGAACGCGCCGATCGAGGAAGCGCTGCTGCACATGACCGACATGGTGCTGTACGTGTGCGCGATGGTGGCCGGATCGCTGTTGCTGGTGGCGGCGCTGGACGTGCCGTGGCAACTTTGGACGTTCTACAAGAAGCTGCGCATGACCAAGGAAGAGGTCAAGCAGGAGATGAAGGAAACCGATGGCGATCCGCATATCAAGGCCCGCATCCGCCAGCAGCAGCGGGCCATGGCGCGTCGCCGGATGATGTCCGAAGTGCCCAAGGCGGACGTGGTGGTGACCAACCCCACGCACTTCGCCGTGGCGCTGCGCTACGACGAGACGGCGCGCTGGAACGCGCCGCGCGTGGTGGCCAAAGGTACCGACGAAGTGGCCGCGCGCATCCGCGAACTGGCCGCCGAGCATCGCGTGCCGGTGTTGTCGGCGCCGCCGCTGGCGCGCGCGCTGCACCGTCACGTCGAACTGGGGCAGGAAATCCCGGCGGGTTTGTACACCGCAGTGGCCGAGGTCCTGGCCTGGGTCTTTCAATTGAAACACTGGCACTACAGCCAAGGCCCGCAGCCCAATGCGCCGGCCGAGCTGCTGGTGCCGGATGAACTAGCCGTACCGGAAAGCCGCGCATGAACGCTCTGACCAACCTTTTCAACTCGCCCGCACTGCGTGGCGGCGCCCAGATGAAGGCGCTGGCTGGCCCGCTGCTGGTCGTGATGATCCTCGGCATGATGATTCTGCCGTTGCCGGCGTTCATCCTGGATCTGTTGTTCACGTTCAATATCGCATTGTCGATCATGGTGCTGTTGGTCGGCATGTACACGCAGCGCCCGCTCGATTTCGCCGCGTTTCCCGCCGTGCTGCTGTTCTCCACGCTGCTGCGTCTGTCGCTGAACGTGGCCTCCACGCGCGTGGTGCTGCTCGAGGGCCATACCGGCCCGGACGCCGCGGGCAAGGTGATCGAGGCGTTTGGCCACTTCCTGGTCGGCGGCAACTTCGCCGTCGGTATCGTGGTGTTCGCGATCCTGGTGGTGATCAACTTTATGGTAATCACCAAGGGCGCAGGCCGTATCGCCGAAGTCGGCGCGCGCTTCATGCTCGATGCGATGCCTGGCAAGCAGATGGCCATCGACGCCGACCTCAACGCTGGCCTGGTCAACGAAGAAGGCGCACGCAAGCGCCGCGCCGAAGTGGCGCAGGAATCCGATTTCTACGGCGCGATGGACGGTGCATCGAAGTTCGTGCGCGGCGACGCCGTCGCCGGCCTGCTGATCATGTTCATCAACGTGTCCGCAGGGATGGTAGTCGGCATGGTCCAGCACGATCTGGATTTCGCTACCGCCGTGCACAACTACACGCTGCTGACGATCGGCGACGGCCTGGTGGCGCAGATCCCGGCGCTGGTGATCTCCACCGCAGCCGGTGTGATCGTGTCGCGCGTGTCCAACGAGCAGGACGTTGGCCAGCAGCTGACTGGCCAGCTGTTCTCGAATCCGCGCGTGATGTTCATCACCGCGGCCATTATCGGCATGATGGGCATCATCCCCGGCATGCCGCACTTTGCCTTCCTGCTGCTGGCTGGCGGACTGGTCTGGTTTGGCCGCTACATGATGCAGCGCGAAGCAAAGGTTGCCGAGAGCAAGACGCGCGACGAACGCACGCCCGCCGTGCCGGCGGAAACCGCCGAAGCCACATGGGAAGACGTCACGATGGTCGACCCGCTCGGCATGGAAGTGGGCTACCGCCTGATCACACTGGTGGATCGCGGACAGAACGGCGAATTGCTGGGCCGCATCAAGAGCATCCGCAAGAAGATCGCGCAGGACATCGGCTTCCTGGTGCCGGTGGTCCATATCCGCGACAACCTCGAACTGAAGCCGACCGCCTACCGCATCACGCTCAAGGGCGTGGAAATTGGCAGCGGCGAAGCCAGCCCGGGCCAGTGGATGGCAATCAATCCTGGCCAGGTCACGGGCACGCTGCCTGGCGCGGCGACGCGCGATCCGGCCTTCGGCCTGCCGGCCGTCTGGATCGACGCCAGCCTCAAGGAACAGGCGCAGGCGTATGGCTACACCGTGGTCGACGCCAGCACCGTGGTGGCTACCCACCTGAACCATCTGATCCAGATGCACGCGTCCGAACTGCTGGGCCGCCAGGAAGTGCAGGCGCTGCTCGACCGCATCGCCAAGGAAGCGCCGAAGCTGACCGAGGATCTGGTGCCGAAGACGATCTCCCTGACGGGACTGCAGAAGATCCTGCAGAACCTGCTCGACGAAGGCGTGGCGATCCGCGACATGCGCACCATTCTGGACGTCGTGGCGGAAAACGCGCCGAAGATCAACGATCCGGCCGAACTGACCACGCTGGTGCGCGTGGCGCTGGGCCGCGCCATCACTCAACAGCTGTTCCCCAACAACGCCGACATGCAGGTGATCGGCATCGACGCCGGCCTGGAGCGCGTGCTGACGCAAGCGATGGCCAACGGCGGCGGCATCGAGCCGGGGCTGGCCGATGCGCTGCTGCAGCAGGCGCAAGGCGCAGTCATGCGCCAGGAACAGCTCGGACTCGACCCCGTGCTGCTGGTGCCGGCGCCGCTACGGCCGCTGATGGCGCGCTTCCTGCGTCGCACGCTGCCGCAACTGAAAGTGCTGTCTCACGCAGAAGTACCGGACAACCGCAACATCCGCATCACCGCCATGATCGGCGGCGCGGCGTAAGGACAGAATCATGAGCGTGGCAAAGTTTGTGGCGGCCAACGGCCGTGAAGCGATGCGCAAGGTGCGCGAGGCCATGGGCCCCGATGCCGTGGTGCTCTCCAACCGCTCCATCGAAGGCGGCGTGGAAATCGTGGCGATGCGCGATACCGATCTTGGTGCGGTCAAGGCCAGCGCGCAGCTCTACGATCCGCCCGCATCCGCCATGGCGATGCCTTCGCCGTCGCCCATGCTCCAGGCGCTCAACGGCATCAACCCGCCGGCGGCCGACGGCATGCCGTTCGCCGCGCCCGCCAACACGCTCGCCGCCACCGCGCCCGATGCCGTCGCCAAAGACGATGGCGCGATGCACGATCTGCGCGGCGAACTGGCGTCGATGCGCTCGATGCTCGAACGTCAGTTCGCCGGGCTGTCCAACGGCGCGCCATCGGTGGCCGCGGGCGACCCGCTGCGCGAATCGCTGTTCGAGTGGCTCGTCAACGCGGGCTTCTCGGGCCAGTTGTCGCGCACGCTGCTGTCGCGCCTGCCGCTCGGCACCGATCGCCCCGCGGCCATGGCGTGGATCCGCCAGGAACTGGCAAGCAAGGTGCCGGTGTTGACCGACGAGGACGCGCTGTTTGCGCAGGGCGGCGTGCTCGCGCTGATCGGCCCGACCGGCGTGGGCAAGACCACCACCACCGCCAAGCTGGCCGCGCGCTTCGTGTTGCGCCACGGCCCGCAAAGCCTGGCGCTGCTGACCACCGACCGATTCCGGATCGGCGCGCACGAGCAACTGCGCATCTATGGCGACATCCTCGGCGTCCCGGTCCATGCCGTGAAAGACGCTGCCGATCTGCGCTTTGCGCTGTCGGCCATGCAGGACAAGCATCTGGTGATCATCGACACCGTTGGCATGAGCCAGCGCGACCGCAGCCTGTCGGACCAGATCGCGATGCTGGCCGGTGTGCAGGCGCCGATGCAGCGCGTGCTGCTGCTCAACGGCGCCGCGCACGGCGACACGCTCAACGAAGTCGTGCACGCCTATCGCAATGACGCCGCAGGCGCCGCTGGCGGCATCGACGGCTGCATCATCAGCAAGCTCGACGAAGCCACACATCTGGGATCGGTGCTCGATGTGGTGATCCGTCACCGTCTGCCGGTGTTCTATGCATCGACCGGCCAGCGCGTGCCGGAACATCTCGAACTGGCGCAGGCCAGTGCACTGGTCGAACGCGCATTCCTCACGCCGCGTCGCGGGTCGCTGTTCAATGACGCCGATGTGGCGCGCCGCCAGGCCGGCGCCGTCGACGCTGTGGCGCCGCGCGCGGCCGAGCGCAATGGCGCCGACGACATGCTGCGGTCGCTGACCGATAGCGCCAACGCCGTCGGCGTCTGCGTCGAAGAACTCAACGCCGCGCCGTACGGCTTCGATCTGGCCCGGCAGCTGTGGCAGCAGCGCACTGCCGGTGCGGCGGCGCTGCGACCGATGGTCCAGCAGGTGCGCCTGGCGATGTGCCGCGAGGCCAGCCGCGTTTGCGATCGCCACGTGCTGGCGGTGACGCAGAGCGTAGCCCAGCCGGTGCAGGGCCGCCGCGCGCCGCAGATGATGCAGCAGACGTTGTGGTTGTCCGATCGCGACGGCATGCCGCTGGCCAGCACCGTGGTGCCCGCCAGCCGTACGCGCCAGTCGCTGGCCGAAGCCGATGCCGAAGCGGAAGCCGCCACGGTGCGCACCACGCTGGCTGCCGCGCGCACGGTGGTCAACCTCAACACGTCGCTGCCCAGCCCCGCCACGCTTGCGCGCTGGCAGCAAAGCGGCGAACGCTGGGTGGCAGGCACGCGCAAGACCACGCGCGTGATTGCCAACGGTCTGGCCAACAAGGTCGACACGATTGCCGACACGCTCACGTTCCACGCCATCGGCGACGTGCGCTGCCGCGACCGCGATGCCGTGCACTGGCTCGCGCATTGCCTGGTGCGCGTGCCGGACGGCCAGGTGCGCGCCGCCGCGCGCGGACGTGCCAATGCCGCCAACGCGGGCGAAGCTGCCGAAACCGGCACCGAGGCGTGCCTGGTGGTGTCGCGCATGATCGCGCGCGACACCGGCGACACGCTGTCCGTCGAGTACACGCTGTGTGATCCGGCACTGGCCAACGATGCCGCGCAGGTCGCGCGCTGGGCGCAATGGACGCTCGACGCGGAGGATCAGTTCCGCACGTTGCGCCACGCAATGGACCATTTCGCGCAGGACGCCGATGAAGAGACCATGCCCTGCGCCAGCATGGTGGCGCTGCAACTGGGTCTGACCGCGCTGCGCCTGCAACACACGCCGACGCCGACGGCGCCGGCATTCCTGTCGCGACTGGCCGGTCGCGCCTCGGCGCGCGTCAATGCGCCGGTTGCCGGGCCGGTGCTCAACGAAGGCATGGGCCGGCTGCTGGCGCTGTTGGACGTGCTGGAAAACTATCCGGGCCGCAGCGCATCGCCCGCGATGATGGCCGTCGAACCAGCGGCCGACGCGCCCGAATCCGCTGCGTCCGCGATGCGGGCGATGGCCGCCATGGATGCCATGCCGCAGTTCGCGGCGGCCGGGGAGTAAGCCTTGAATCCGATGGCTTCCGATCAGGCAGAAAGCCTGCGCCGCCTGTTGGCGCCACGCGTGACGCGACGCATCGCGGTGGTCGCCGCCGAACCCGGGGCCGGCGCCACCACGGTGGCGCTGGGCCTGGCCAATGCGCTGTCGATGCAGGGCGAGCGCGTGCTGCTGGTGGACGAGGACGTCCACGGCGCGCGTGCCATGCGGCTTGCCGGCGCCACGCCCAGCGCTACGCTGGCCGATGTGCTGGCCGCACGCGTGCCGCTTGCCGCCGCGCTCGGCTCGCGCCCGGCCAGCGGCGTCGGCGTGCTGCCCGCCGGCCAGCTTGCGGCGGGCGCGATGCCCGACGAGCGGACGCTGTCGGCGCAATTGCCCGATATGCGCTCGGTGCTGATCGATGCGCGACGCGACGCCACCGGCGCGCTGTCGCCGATCGCCGCCACCGCGCACAACTTCGTGATCGTCCTGCGCCCGGAAGCGACGTCGATCACGGCAGCCTATGCATGCATCAAGCGGCTGCATCACGAATACGCATGCCGTCAATTCCAGCTGGTCGTCAATCTGGCGGCCACGGAAGGCGCGGTCACGGCCCTTGCGCGCAACCTGACTCGCACGGCGAGCCAGTACCTGGGCGTGGAGGCCGGCCTGGCAGGGTATCTGCCGATCGATCCGCTGGTGGCGCGTGCGCTCCAGCTCGGGCGCTGCGTGGTGGAGGCGTATCCCGCCGCCGCGGCCACCGGCGCGTTGCGGCACATCGCCAGCAGTGTTGGCGCATGGCCGTTGCGACAGACAGCATCGCCCCGTGGGATGGCTTCGGCCGTTCCCGCATGAAGCAAAGAACAAGAAGTCTCGACCGGACCGGAAACTCAGCCTGCCAGTCGCCGATTGCAGTCTCCGCGGCACTGGCCCACTCAGAAAGTATTTACCGAGAGTTCCACCCATGTACACGATTCAGGGAAAGCTCGAGCAGGCGGATGTGGTCAAATCCCACGCACCACTGGTACGGCGCATCGCGCTGCAACTGGCGGCAAAACTGCCCGCCAGCGTGCAGATCGACGACCTGATCCAGGCTGGCATGATCGGCCTGCTCGACGCCGCCAAGCGCTATGAAGACAACCACGGCGCGCGGTTCGAGACCTACGCCAGCCAGCGCATCCGCGGCGCGATGCTGGACGAAGTGCGCGCCAACGACTGGCAGTCGCGCAGCCTGCGGCAGTTCACGCGCAAGATCGAGCGTACCCAACGTCAGCTCGAGCAGAAGCTCGGCCGCACGCCGATCGACTCCGAGGTGGCCAAGGAGCTCGACATGGCGCTCGACGAATACCAGGAGCTGCTTAACGAGGTCTATGGCTGCCAGTTGCTGCACTACGAAGACTTCGAGCGGTCCGGCGAGGAGGATTTTCTCGATCGGCATCTGGGCGTTACCGACGACGCGAATCCGCTGACCGTATTGATGGAATCGGGCATGCGCGATGCGCTGATCCGCGCCATCGACAAATTGCCCGAACGCGAAAAGCTGGTGTTGTCGCTGTGCTACGACCAGGAACTGAACCTGCGCGAAATCGGCGCGGTGCTGGAAGTGACGGAGTCGCGCGTGTGCCAGATTCGCAGCCAGGCGATCGCGCGCCTGCGCAACCAGCTGCGCGGGATGCTGTAATGCAGCGCGCCATCGTGATCGCCGCGCTGTGCGCGTTTGGCCCGGGCTGGTCTGCCGCGCAGACGTCCGCGCCGGTCTTCATGAAGGCGACCTACGAGATCACGGGTTCGCGCTATGCGTGGACCGCATCCGCCGGGGCGCCGCAGATCGCAAACCGGGGGCAGCGCACACTGTCTTTACCGGTGCTGCCCGCCGCTACGATGCCGCAGGCGACGGGACGGATCACCTCGGTGCGCTGGCGCTACAGCTTCACCCGTACCCCGCCGGTCGATCTGCAAGCGTATCTGTGCAATGCGGATCGATGCGTTCTGCTGCCCGGCGCCGAGGGCAAGACCGATGCCTTTGTTGGCGACGACGCGACCAAGGGATTCGTCTTCGCCTATCGCGTGCCGGGCCAGGGCGGCCTCATGCCGATGCTGCAAGGCCGCAGCAACGAGGTGACTGTCAGTTACCGCTAAGACCTGAAATCAACGCGTTGCCACGGCGCAATGCCACCGCCCGGTGGCATGGTTTGTGCGCCATCCCGCCAGGCAACGTGCGGCGTGCGCCGTATTCGTCCTATCGTGCATATTTGCGCGGACCTCGCGTCCGCCATGTCGCATGCCGGCATGTAATTTCTACGTGCAAGTCCCGCCACGTTGCCATCCGCTGTCAGCCAGAAAGGATCCAACAACATGGAAGACTTCCGCGACATCAAGCTTTCGCGCCGTGAATTCGTGGTGGCCGGTGCGGCATCGATCACGGCTGCGGCAGCGCCGGCCGGCGCCGCTACGGCTGCCGCAACGGCGCCCGCGCCGCGCTCGCCAGCCGCCCTGAAGCCCGTGGCTTCGAAGGTGTCATTCATCGTCAATGGCCAGTCACGCGCGCTTGAGCTCGATACTCGTACCACGCTGCTCGACGCACTGCGCGAGCATCTGCATCTCACCGGCACCAAGAAGGGCTGCGATCACGGCCAATGCGGCGCGTGCACGGTGATCGTCGACGGCCGGCGCATCAATTCATGCCTGAGCCTTGCCGTCATGCACGAAGGCGCAAAGATCACCACGGTCGAAGGCCTCGGCACGCCCAATCGCATGCATCCGATGCAGGTCGCGTTCGTTAAGCACGATGGCTACCAGTGCGGCTATTGCACGCCGGGCCAGATCTGCTCGGCCGTGGCCGTGCTCGATGAAATCCGCGCAGGCATCCCTAGCCACGTCAGCGCCGATCTCAACGCGCGCCCGCTGCTGTCGGCAGATGAACTGCGCGAGCGCATGAGCGGCAATATCTGCCGCTGCGGCGCGTATTCAAACATTGTCGAGGCGATTGCCGAAGTTGCAGGGGGCCAGTCATGAATCCATTCTCCTACGCTCGCGCCACGTCGCCGGCCGATGCCGCCGCGGCAGCCCTGCAGACGCCCGGCGCGCGGTTTATCGCGGGCGGCACCAATCTGCTGGATCTGATGAAGCTTGGCATCGAATCGCCCACCCACCTGATCGACGTGAATGGACTGGCGCTCGACAAGATCGAGCCCACGGCCGAGGGCGGCCTGCGCGTGGGTGCGTTGGTGCGCAATACCGATCTGGCGGCGGACACGCGCGTGCGCCGCGACTACGGTGTGCTTGCGCGCGCACTGCTGGCCGGTGCATCGGGCCAGTTGCGCAATCGCGCAACCACCGCCGGCAACCTGCTGCAGCGTACGCGCTGCCCTTATTTCTACGACACCAATCAGGCCTGCAACAAGCGCCAACCGGGCAGCGGCTGCGCGGCGATTGGCGGCGTCAGCCGGCAGTTGGCGGTGATCGGCAGCAGCAGCGCATGCATCGCCACGCATCCGAGCGACATGGCAGTGGCCATGCGCGTGCTCGACGCCAGCGTGGAGACGGTGCGCCCCGACGGCGCAAGGCGCGTGATTCCCATTGCCGATTTTCATCGGTTGCCCGGCAATACGCCGCATATCGAAACCGCGCTCGAACGCGGCGAGCTGATCACGGCGGTCACGTTGCCGCCGCCGGTGGGCGGTGTGCAGTTCTACCGCAAGGTGCGCGATCGCGCGTCGTATGCGTTTGCGCTGGTGTCCGTGGCGGCCATCGTGCAGCACGATGGCACGGGCCGTGTGGCGCTGGGCGGGGTGGCGCACAAGCCGTGGCGTGTACCGGCGGCCGATGCGGAGATGCCGCACGGCGCCACGGCCGTGACGCAGCGCTTGCTGGACGGTGCCACGCCGACGGCCGACAACGCATTCAAGGTGCAACTGGCGCGGCGTACCGTGGCCGCGGTGCTGATGCAGGCCAAGGAGGGCACACGATGAAATTCGATACTCCCGCCACGACCAATCCGATCGACCAACTGCGCGTAGTCGGTCATCCCGTCGACCGCATCGACGGCGCACGCAAGACCACCGGCACCGCGCCCTACGCTTACGAGCGTCACGACATGGCGTCCAATCCGGCCTACGGCTATGTCGTTGGCGCGGCCATCGGACGCGGCCGCATCACGTCGATGCGGCTCGACGACGCGCGCCGCGCCCCGGGCGTGCTGGGCATCGTGACGGCCGACAACGCGGGCAAGCTGGGCAAGGGCGAGCGCAACACCGCCAGGCTGCTGGGTGGGCCCGATATCCAGCACTATCACCAGGCGATCGCACTGGTGATCGCGGAGACGTTCGAGCAGGCGCGCGCGGCCGCGATGCTGATTCACGTCGATTACGCCGCGGAAAAAGGCCGGTTCGACCTTGAGGAAGCATGCGGCTGGGCCGAGAAGCCGAAGAAGGAGTCGGAGCCGGACACCGCGGTGGGCGACTTTGCCGGTGCATTTGCGGCGGCGCCGGTTCAGCTCGACGCGCGCTACACCACACCCGATCAGTCGCATTCGATGATGGAGCCCCACGCGTCGATGGCGGCGTGGGATGGCGACAAGGTAACGATCTGGACGTCGAATCAGATGGTCGATTGGGCGCGCGAAGACATGGCGAAGACGCTTGGCGTGCCCAAGGAAAATATCCGCATCGTGTCGCCATTTATCGGCGGCGGCTTTGGCGGCAAGCTGTTTCTGCGCGCCGAGGCGCTGCTCGCCGTGCTCGGCGCGCGTCAGGTGCGCAGGCCGGTGAAGGTGGCGCTGACCCGGCCGGTGATTCCGAACAACACCACGCATCGACCCGCGACGATCCAGCGCATCCGCATCGGCGCCACGCGCGACGGCAAGATCACGGCCATCGGTCATGAAAGCTGGTCCGGCGATCAGGAAGGCGGCCAGCCGGAAACCGCCGTGATGCAGACGCGGCTGCTCTACGCCGGCGCCAATCGCATGACGTCGATGCGGCTCGCGACGCTCGACCTTCCCGAAGGCAACGCCATGCGCGCGCCCGGTGAGGCGCCGGGTTTGATGGCGCTGGAAATCGCCATCGACGAAATGGCCGAGAAACTGGGCATGGATCCGGTGCAGTTCCGCATTCTCAACGATACGCAAGTGGACCCGGAAAAGCCGCAGCGGCCGTTTTCGCAGCGTCGCTTTGTGGAATGCCTGCGCCTGGGCGCGGAACGGTTTGGCTGGCAACGCCGCAATCCGAAGCCGGCTTCCATGCGCCAGGGGCAATGGCTGATCGGCATGGGCGTGGCTTCTGCGTTCCGCAATAACCTGCTGACCAAATCGGGCGCGCGCGTCAGCATCGATCCGAATGGCATGGTGATCGTCGAAACCGACATGACCGACATCGGCACGGGCAGCTATACCGTCATCGCGCAGACCGCGGCGGAAATGTTGGGCGTGCCGCTGGAACGCGTGGTGGCCAGACTCGGCGATTCGCAGTATCCGGTGTCGTGCGGATCGGGCGGGCAGTGGGGCGGCAACAGTTCCACTGCCGGCGTCTATGCGGCTTGCGTGAAACTGCGCCAGACCCTGGCCGATCGCGCGGGCTTCAACGCCGACGAGGCGGTGTTCGAAAACGGCCAGATCCGTGCGGGTGGCCGCAGCGTGCCGTTGACGCAGTTCGCGGGCGCAAGCGCCGAGGACGCAATGGAGTACGGCGATCTCGACAAGAAGTACCAGCAATCGACGTTCGGCGGGCATTTCGTCGAAGTGGCCGTGGACGCCGCTACCGCCGAAGTGCGCGTGCAGCGCATGCTGGCCGTTTGCGCGGCCGGCCGCATCCTCAATCCAAAGTCGGCGCGCAGCCAGGTCATCGGCGCCATGACAATGGGCGTGGGCGCCGCGCTGATGGAAGCGCTGCATGTCGACAAGCGCATTGGCTATTTCGTCAATCACGACCTGGCCAGCTACGAGGTGCCCGTGCACGCCGATATTCCGCATCAGGACGTGATCTTCCTCGACGAAACCGATCCGATCTCGTCGCCGATGAAGGCCAAGGGCGTGGGCGAACTCGGCATCTGCGGCGTTGCCGCGGCTGTAGCCAACGCGGTGTACCACGCTACCGGCATACGCGTACGCGACTACCCGCTGACACTGGACAAGATGTTGGCGCAGATGCCGACGGTGGGGTGACTGGCCGGGGAATGTCTGGGGCGACAGGGATTTCCTAACGCCCCAGTTTCTCCAGCATGGCGCGAAGCATCTGCTGTTCCTGATCGGTCAGCCCGGCGGCGATGCGGGCGTCGTGCTCGCAGACGGTCCGCGTGACTTCGCTGAGCGTCTGGCGGCCGATGTCCGTGAGCGCCAGACCGTAGGCGCGTCGATCGGTGGGCGAGGGCACCCGTTGCACCAACGACATCGATTCGAGTGCGTCCACCAGCAGCACGGCCCCGGACCGGGCGATGCCGAGGATCTGGGCGAGGTCGGTCAGTTTCAGGTCCGGGTTGCGCGCGATGATCTGCAGCGCCGAAAAGCGCGGCGGCGTAATGTTCCACGGCGCCAGCGACGCCACGAAATCTTCGTAGATGCGGATCTGTGCGCGTCGAATGGCGTATCCGATCAGCGAGTCGAGTACGCCGTAGTCGACATGCGGCACATGCGGTTCGAAGTGGCCGCCGTCCGGGTCGGGAGCGAGCGGATCGCGTGTTTGCCGGGAAGATGCCATCGTCGGCTACCGCACCAGGAAGACGCGCAGATCGACGCGATCGGGATGGCGTGCGCCCGATGCGACGAACAGGTGCTGCATCAGCCAGCGGTACTGCGGCGCGGCGGTTTCGAAGCGGGGCGCCGTACGGAAGTAGATTTCCGCGGGGTCCACCGTTTCGCCTCGGTTGAGCCGTGCGATCACGGACGCCGTGCCAGTGCGCACGCCAGCGTTGACGACATAGATGCGCGCGCCGTCGTCGGTCTCGATCACATAACGGGCCTCGATATCGGCAGTGGTCACGCCGTCGCCGCTGTCGTGCCGGATCAACTGGAAGTCCGCACCGCCGGGCAGGATGCGCCCATTCAGGCGCGCACCTTGCACCGTGCCAGAGAGGATCGAAATCAGCCGTCGCTGGCCCAGCGCCGTCACGCCCACTTCGGTGGGCGCTGCCACTTGCACGCTGATGTCGGCCAGCGGCTCCAGCGTGGGCGTTGCAATGCCGGGCTTCATTTGAGCAGCTTCCAGTTGCCGTTGTCGATCGTCAGCATGACGCGTCCGCGTTTGTCAAAACCGAAGTGATCCTGTGCCGTGTAGTTCAGCACTCCATGCGAAACGACGATGTCGCGTTCGCTTTCCAGTGCGTCCTTGAGCGCCTTGCGAAACTCTGGCGTACCGGGCTTGGCCTTTTTCAACGCCACCGGCACGATACGCTGCAGCACCAGGCCGGCGTCGTAGGGATGCGCGCCAAACTGCGTGCGCGTTTCAGGCCCGTATTGTTTTTCATAGCGGGTCACATAGTCCATGCCGGGCTTCTTCACGGGATCGCTCGATGGCAATTGCTCGGCCACGATGACCGGGCCAGCCGGCAGAATCGCGCCGTTGACCGCCTTGCCGCCGATGCGGATCAGATCGCGCGTGGCTGCGCCATGCGTCTGATAGATCGGCCCGGTGTAGCCGCGCTCGCGCAGCGTGGTGTGCGGCAAGGCCGCGCCCGTGCCCGCGCCAGCGATCAGCACCGCATCGGCGCGCGCGGCGATCAGCTTCAATGCTTGCGCGGTGACGCTGGTATCGGATCGCGCGTAGCGCTCGGCGGCCGTCACCTTGATGCCGTTGGTCTGCGCGGCCGCGGTGAATTCCTTGAGCCACGTTTCGCCATAGGCGTCTGCAAAGCCGATAAAGGCCACCGACTTCACGCCATTGGCCTTGGCCTTTTCTGCCACGGCTTCGGCCATCAGTTTCACCGGCTGCGCCAGCCGATACGTCCACGCGCCGCGACCCGGCTTGAGTTCGATCGGCGAGAAGGCCAGCTGCACGGTCTGACTTTCATCGGCTACCTCGGAAATCGCAATCGAAGGGGCCACCGCCGACGACCCAAGGATGATGTCGACCTTGTCGTCGGTGACAAAGCGGCGCGCAATCTTGGTGCCTTGTGTCGGGTCCGATCCATCGTCCATCACGATGTAGTGAATCTTCTCGCCCGCAATCGTTTCGGGCAGAAACGGCATGGTGTTCTTCTGCGGGATGCCCAGCGATGCGGAGGGTCCGGTCGATGCAATGCTGACGCCCACCGTGACGTCGGCCTGCGCGATGGCGCTGGCCAGTGAGAGTGCCGCGAGAGCGGCGTGGGCAAGGGTCCTGCGCGATGGGGTCAGCATTGTCTCCTCCGTTCTGTTCTGATTCTTCGATGCCGCAATCGGATTGCGGATATGGCTTTTTGTGGCTCAGGTCTTGGCCGCCTGCAACTGCTGCTGGCCAAAACCAGCCAGGGTCTTGTAGCGCTGCGCAATCGCTTCGAGCTCGCTGCGCGCAATGACATCGTCAATTCTGGCAAAGCCCTGCGGCGCGCGGACTTCGGCCAGTTGCATGACCTGTTCCGGTCCGTTCATGCGATTGCGCAGCACGATGCCCGCCGTGCGCGGCAATCGTTCGGCCTCATATTCGCGCAGCGCGTAATTGATATCGCGTTCATTGCAGAGGCAGTCCGACAAATAGCGTGCATCGACGATCGCCTGCGCACTGCCGTTCGATCCGATCGGGTACATCGGATGCGCGGCGTCGCCCAGCAGCGTCACGCGCCCGAACGTCCAGCGCGGCAGCGGGTCCTTGTCGACCATCGGGAATTCATAGATCGCTTCGGCGCTGTCGATCAATGCGGGGATATCGATCCATTTCCAGCGCCAGTCTGCAAACGCAGCACGAAACACCGACTTGTCGACCTGGCGGTTCCAGTCGCTGCGCGGCGGCGCTTCCGGGTAGTCTTCGGACACACGCAGCTCGGCAATCCAGTTGATGCGAGAGCGGCCCTGCGCACGCATCGGTTCGGAGATCGGATACGCCACGAACTTTTGGTCCTGATGGCCCGCCATGAACATCGAGCGTCCATCGAGATAGGGAGCGGCATCGCTGGTCGCGCGCCACAGCAGCCGCCGCGAAAAGCGCGGGGCGTCGCCACTCGGATAGAAGTGCCGCCGCACGGCGGAATGGATGCCGTCGGCGCCTACCAGCACATCGGCATGCGCCTGCACCAGAACGTTGTCGCTGCGGCGCCGCAACGTGAACTGTGTCGGCTCGCCGGATTTCTCGCCAGTGCTTTCGATCGATTCCAGCGTATGACCGGTATGGATGCGGTCGGCGCCCAGCCGCGCCACCGCGGTCCGATACAGCAACATCTGGAATTCGCCGCGATGCACCGAGAACTGCGGCCAGTCATACCCGGCCGCGCGGCCGCGCGGTTCATGCCAGATTTGTTGCCCGAACTTGTTGAAGTAGGACAGCGACGAGGTCTCGATGGCCATCGCGGCCAGCGCGTCCTGCAGGCCCAGCGCCGATAGTTCCTTCACGGCGTGAGGCAGCAGGTTGATGCCTACGCCAAGCGGACGCAGCGTCTCGCTGGCCTCCCACACCTCGACGTCGAATCCGTTCCGATGGCAAAGCAAGGCGAGCGTCAGCCCGCCGATGCCGCCGCCAGCAATCGCAATCTTCATATGTCTCCCCCGCGCATCGCTCTCGCAAAACGGGATGCACGTTCCGCGGCGCCTGCTGTCGATTGTTCTACTGTATAACTAATTTTGGGCGCGGAAAGTTAGCGATTTCCCTGACTGTCGGACGGCGCGCGCCTCAGGCGCCCAGCAGCGCGTCGGCAATCAAATCAGCGGTGTTGACCGAATCGGTGAGTCCAAGATGACCGTGGCCCACTGCCAGCCACAGGCCCCGCTGTCCAGGGGCGGCGCCGATTACGGGAACGGAGTTGGGCATGCACGGGCGATGACCCATCCAAGTGGTCACGGGGCGATCGTCGAGGCCGCGGAAGGTCTCGCGTGCAATCCGTTCGAGCATTGCGGCGCGGGCAGCGTCGGGCGGGCGCTGCAAACCGGCGATCTCCACGGTGCCACCGACGCGCAGTCCATCCTCCATCGGCGTGACGAAGATCTTGCGGTCGGTTAGCACCACCGTGCGCGATACCACGTCGTGCGCGCCGGTGAATTGCACGTGGTAGCCGCGCTGGCTTTCCAGCGCCAGCGATACGCCAAGCGGACTGAGCAGGGCGCGCGACCATGCGCCGGCTGCCACCACCACATGATCGAAGCTGTAGCGCTGGCTGGCGCCCTGCAGGGACCACTGGTCGCCACTGCGCTGCAGGCGCTGGATCTCGTCGCGCAGCAGCGTGCCGCCACGCTGCACAAATGCGGCGGCAATTGCCTGCGTGTAGCGCGCGGGATTCAGGATGGTGGCGTGGTCGGCCAGCATCACGCCGGCCCGGTAGCGGGCGGCAACGTGCGGCTCGAGTGCTTCGATGCCTGCGCGGTCGAGCACTTCGTAGCGGAAGCCAAAGCGCTCGCGCAGGCGCCACGCCTGTGCATCGTCATCGAACGCAGCGGCGTCGGTGTAAAGATGAAGGTGCCCGCGCTGCAGGAACAGTTCGGGCACGCCCACCTCTTGCGCCAGCGCGCGGTGCTTGTCGATGGCGCCCGCATGCAGCGCGGCTAATGCGGCGGCGGCGCGCTCCACGCGGGCGGGCGTGGCCGACAACACGAAACGCGTCAGCCACGATGCGGCGGCGGGCAGATACGCCGCCCGCAAATGCAACGGGCTTTCCGGATCGATCAGCATCTTCGGCACGCTGGCCAGTATGCCGGGCATGGCCAGCGGCGCGACGGAACTCACGCTGATCGCGCCGGAATTGCCGTAGCTGCAGCCGCTGGCCGGACCTTCGCGATCGATCAGCGTTACTTGCGCGCCGCGTTTGCGCAGCGCCAGCGCAATGCAGCTGCCGACGATTCCTGCGCCGATCACGGCAACGCGCGGGCCTGCGGATGGGAGGGATGGGGCGTGTGTGGTCATGGCCGCACAAGTTACTGCCGAACGCATCGCCGGGCAAGCGTCTGCGCCGTCGTGGCGCACGCCGCGCACCATCGCGCTGCATCACGGTGCATGCGCGACAGATTTTCCGGGGGGACCCATGGCACGGAACCTGCTGAGCCATGGACGGAGAGTAGAAGCGTTCAGCGGCCTGCGCCGCCCGGAAATTGCTCGCCAAGTGTCCCCACACCTGTTTCCGGAGTTTTCCATCATGCGCCGCCGTTCCTTTCTCCGCGCCACGGGCGCCACCGCCTTCGCTTCGCTGTTCGCCGCACCTGCCATCGTGCGCGCCACCGGTTCGCTGCAGAAATTCAAGTTCAACCTCGGCTGGAAGGTGGAAGCTTCCGGTGCGGGATTCCTGCTGGCCCTGCAGCGCGGCTACTACAAGGACGCGGGGCTCGACGTAGTGATCGATACCGGCAACGGGTCGGCGTCGGCCATCAGTCTGGTGGCGGGCGGCGCCTACGATTGCGCGTCCGCCGATCTGGCCGCGATGATCGAATTCAATGCGGCCAATCCTGCCGCGGCGCTCAAGGCCGTGGCCATCCAGTACGACCTGAATCCCAACGCGGTAATCGTGCGCAAGGGCGGCGGCATTGCAAAGCCTGGCGATCTCGCCGGCAAGACCATCCTGGGGCAGCCGTTCAACGCATCGCGCAAGCTGTTCCCGGTGTTCGCCAAGGCGCAGGGCTTCGACCCGTCTTCGGTGAAATGGGAAAGCGTGACGCCCGACATCGGCGATACGCGCTTTGTCAAAGGCGATTTCGACGCCGCCGCGTATTTCTACTTCACGGGCCTGCTGAATCTGAAGGCGCGCGGCATGGGCCCGGAGAAGCTCACTGTGTTCCGCTTTTCCGACTACGGCATGAAGTCGTACGGCAATGGCCTGGTCGCCAATCGCAAGACGATGGCCGAGCAGCCGGAGGCGATGAAGGCGTTCGTCAAAGCTTCCACGCGCGGCTGGATCGAAGCGATGGCCGATCCGAAGGCCGGCGCCGCAGCGGTGAAGACGCGCGAGCCGCTGGCGGACCAGACGCTGGAACTGGAGCGCCTGAAGCTGATCGTCGACGGCACGATGCGCACCGCCGATACGCAGCGCGACGGCTGGGGCGCTGCCACGCAGGCGCGCTTGCAGGCAACCGTCGACGAAACGGTTGGCGCGTTCGGCATCAAACCCGGCATGACCGTGGCCGATATCTGGACCGACCAGTTCCTGCCGGCGCTGGCCGACCGCAAGCTCAAGGCGTGACAGGAGCCGCAATGTCGATTCCCGTTATCGATCTGACCGATGCGCTCACGCCCGGTGCGCCGCGTAGCGCCGAAGTGGCGCAGGCATTTCGCGCCGCCGCCATGGCGTCCGGCTTCTTCTATGTCCGCCATCACGGCGTGCCGCGCGATCTGGTGGCGCGTCAGTTTGGCCTGGCACAGGCGCTGCTCGATCTTCCCGCCAGCACGCGGCAGGCGTTGGCGATGGGAAATTCCCCGACGATGCGTGGCTTCGAGAACCTGGGCGACCAGCGACTCGACGCCGCGGCGCGCCCCGATCTGAAGGAGAGCTTCTATTGCGGCATGGCGTATCCCGACGACCATCCCTATGTGGTGGCGGGTTACCAGACCTATGGTCACAACCAGTGGCCGATTGAATTGCCGCAGGCGCCGGCGCAGTGCCAGACGTATATCGACGCCATGCTCGTGCTGTCGCGCAGGCTGATGCAGCTGATGGCGCTATCGCTGTCGCTGCCCGAAAACTATTTCGATCACACCAGCGAAAATCCGATGGTGACGCTGCGCATGATCCGCTATCCCGCGCATCCGGCCAACGCCGATGCGCGGACGTTCGGCGCTGGCGCCCATACCGACTGGGGCGCGATCACGATCCTCGCGCAGGACGCGCATGGCGGTCTGGAGGTCTGCACGCCGGAAGGCGAGTGGGTGCCGGCCACGCCGATGGCAGACTGCTTCGTCGTGAACCTTGGCGACATGGTGCCGCGCTGGACCAACGGCCGCTACCACTCCAATCCGCATCGCGTGCGCAACGTGCATTCGGGTGGGGCGCCGCGTTATTCGATTCCCTTCTTCTACGAACCGGATTACTTTGCCCGCATCGAACCGGTGCCCGGCACCGTGCCGGAGGGCGAGGCGCCGCGTTACACGCCCTGCACGGCAGGCGAGCATCTGACGGAGATGTACCGCAAGACGTACGTGGCGGAGGCGTCGGCATGAAGCTGTGGTTCAACCTGTTGTGCCGCGATATCGACGCGCAATTCGATTTCTACCGCAGCCTGCTTGATCTGCCCGAAGCGGCGCAAAGTCGCTCGCCGATTTATTGCGCACTGGAAACGGCCGATTTCCAGTTTGGCTTCAACGCAGCGCCCGCCTACGCACTGCTTGGCATCGGCGAGCGCCAGCCCGCGCACGATGCACGGCTTCCGGTGGTGGCGTACGCCACCTTTATGGTCGATACGCCAGGCGCCGTCGATGCCGCCGCAGCGTATGTCGCGCGGTCACCGGGAGACGTCATCAAGCCGCCGTTTGCTACCTACTACGGGCAATGGCAAACGGTGCTGCAGGATCCGGAAGGCAATGTGTTCCGCGTGGCGTGCGCAGCCTTGCCAGCGGGGGTGGCGCCGGGCAGCCTGTCGCTGCCGCAGTGATGGCGCTGGATGGGCGCCGGCGTCGCGCGGTGCAGTCTTGTGCCCGCAGTGCTGCGGTCTTGATAATCGGGAAAAGGACGCCATATGGGTGGCTGTTTGTGATCAATTCCGCCCCCGCATGTACAAGAAAGGCACCTCCGTAGAAATTCAGTTTCCCCCACAACGCCTGAACGATGGCGCTGGCGATCCGTATTGGGTGGACCTTTCCATCGACGAAGCGCGGGCGTTGCTCGAACGCTTGCAGAACCATCTGGCCCAGGCTACGCAAGGCACCGATGCGCCGCTGGTGTTCAGCCTTGAGGGCCCCGCCGGCGACGACGCCAACGCGGCACGGCACTCCGCCGACGCGCCCACGGCGCAGTCGCCCGCATCGCCGCCCGAATACAGGCAGTGGGTCTGCATCATCTGCGGCTGGGTCTACGACGAAGCCACCGGCTGGCCCGAAGACGGCATCGCGCCCGGCACGCGCTGGGAAGACATCCCCGACGACTGGCGCTGCCCCGAATGCGATGTCGGCAAGGAAGACTTCGCGATGGTCGAGTTCTGAAGCAAAAAAAACGACGCGCCGGCGTCGTTTTTCTTTACTTGCCTATCCCGCATCTCAACCGCGCGGTCCCGCCAGAAAGTCCAGGTCGCAGCCTTCGGGCGCCTGCATCACGGTGCGGTCATAAAGACCACGATAGCCGCCCGAGCGCGGTGCGGGTTTCTCGAATGTGGACAATCTGCGCGCGATTTCGTCTTCGGGCACCAGCAGGTCGATCGACTTGTTTTGTACCGACAGGCGGATACGGTCGCCGTTGCGGACCGCTGCCAGCGGGCCGCCTGCCGCGGTTTCGGGCGATACGTGCAGCACGATCGTGCCGTACGCGGTGCCACTCATGCGGGCATCGGAAATGCGCACCATGTCCTTGACGCCCGCGCGCGCCAGTTTGGCCGGGATCGGCAGGTAGCCGGCCTCCGGCATACCCGCCGCCAGCGGGCCGGCATTCTTGAGCACCAGGATGTCGTCGGCGGTGACGTCCAGCGCGGGATCGTCGATGCGTTGCGCCAGATCCTCCAACCCGTCAAATACCACCGCGCGTCCTTCCTTCTCGAACAACGCGGGCGTGGCCGCCGCGCGCTTGAAGATGGCGCCGTCGGGCGCCAGGCTGCCCTTCAGTGCGATCAGGCCGCCCACTGGCGACACGGGCGCGTCGAACGCCCGGATCACCTTGCGGTCGATCCATCCGGCTGGCGCGTCCAGGCGTTCGCGCAGCGTGGTGCCGTCGATGGTCAGGCAATCGAGGTGCAGCAGCGGCCGCAGCTCGCGCAGCACGGCGCCCATGCCGCCGGCAGCGTGAAAGTCCTCCATATAGCCTTCGCCAACAGGCTTCAGATCGACCAGCACCGGCGTTTCGTCGGAAATCTCGTTCAGGCGCCGGGCGTCGATGCGGATGCCAAGCCGGCCTGCGATGGCGGTCAGATGGATGATCGCGTTGGTGGATCCGCCCAGCGCCATCAGCACGCGGAAGGCGTTTTCCACCGATTGCTCGGTGATGATCTGCGCCGGATAGATCGGCCGATGCGCCAGCCGCACGGCTGCCTTGCCGGTTTCCTCGGCTGCAACCAGACGCTGCGAATCGACGGCGGGAATCGCAGCGGTGCCTGGCAGCGCAATGCCCAGCGCCTCGGCGATGCATGCCATCGTGCTGGCCGTGCCCATCACCGCGCAAGTGCCGGCGGTCGTAGCCAGCCGCGTTTCGACGACCTGGATTTCCTGCTGATCGACTTCTCCGGCGCGATATTTGGCCCAGAAGCGCCGGCAGTCGGTGCAGGCGCCCAGCCGTTCACCCCGATAGCGGCCGGTGGACATCGGGCCGGTCACCAGCTGGATCGCCGGCCGTCCCGCCGATGCAGCCCCCATCAATTGCGCCGGCACCGTCTTGTCGCAACCGCCAATCAGCACGACGGCATCCATCGGCTGCGCGCGCACCATTTCTTCCACGTCCATCGACATCAGGTTGCGATAGACCATGCTGGTGGGGTTAAGGAACACCTCGCCCAGCGAAATGGTGGGGAACGCGCGGGGCAGGCCGCCCGCGGCCAGCACGCCGCGCGACACCGCCTCCACCAGCTGCGGCATATAGCGGTGGCAATTATTGAAATCGCTCGGCGACGCGGCAATGCCGACGACGGGACGCGACAGCAGCTCGCTGGAAATGCCCATCGAGTGCGCCATCGAGCGGCGCAGATAGCGTGCGAAATCGCGGTCGCCGTAGTTGGTCAAACCGTTGTCCAGACCGAGCGGCTCCGACATGGCGATTCTCCTGCGGGATTTATGGGATTTATGGGATTTGTGGGATGAGCGATGCGGGCGCGCTGGCGCGTCAGCGGTTCTCCGGCGCGATGCCGCGGATGTCGGCGGCAAAGCGCGCGTGGGCTTCGGGATCGACCGGCCGGTGCTTGATGGTGGTCGACGGTGGATTATTGGCGACGTTGTTGCCATTCTTCCAGTCCCGCGCCGGACGGATCGGCCGTGCGACAAATCCGCCGCCGCAGTTGGGGCAGACGTTGGCCAGCACGTTGTCCACGCAATCCGCGCAAAAGGTGCATTCAAAGCTGCAGATGCGCGCCGCCGTGGAAGCGGGCGGCAATTGCAGGTTGCAGTGTTCGCACGACGGACGAAGCTCCAGCATGAATCTCTCCTTTTGGGTGGGTGGGGTTCGTGCCATCATAGCCGTCATTCGCCCGCGCGATTCCATTTTCTGCACCGCCCTCCTGCCATCCAACGACATGACCGACCGCACAGATCCCGCCGACAGCACGCTGAAAGCCGCCTTCCTGCGCCACGAAGAAACACTGGCGCCGCCGGGGCATGCGCTAGGCGAAGACGACAGCGCCGTCTATCGCACGCTGCTCGAATCGACCAAGGCGATTCCATGGAAAATCGACTGGGCCACGATGACGTTCAGCTATATCGGTCCGCAGATCGAAGCGTTGCTGGGATGGGCGCCGTCGACGTGGAAGACCGTGCACGACTGGGCTGACCGCATGCATCCCGACGATCGCGAGGCGGTGGTCAATTTCTGCGTGGCGCAGTCGCAGGCGGGCACCGATCATGAAGCCGACTATCGGGCGCTGACGCGCGACGGCGGCTACGTCTGGCTGCGTGACGTAGTGCACGTGGAGCGCAACGATAACGGCGAAGTGCAGGCGCTGATCGGCTTCATGTTCGATATCAGCGAACGCAAGCGCAACGAGGAAAAGCTCGCGCAGTTGCAGCATGAACTGGAACGCCTGTCGTTCACCGATGGATTGACCGGCGTGGGCAACCGCCGCATGTTCGACAACGTCCTGGCGCGGGAATGGACGGCGGGCGCGGCCAGCGGCGCGCCGCTGTCGCTGATCATCACGGACATCGATTTTTTCAAGTCCTACAACGACTACTATGGCCACGTGCAGGGCGACGCCTGCCTGAAGCAGGTTGCCGGCATCCTGCGCGATGCAGTTGGCCCCGACCATTTCCTCGGGCGCTTCGGCGGCGAGGAATTTGCCATGGTGCTGGCCAATACCGATGCCGATGCCGCCGTGGCGATTGCGGAACGCTGCCGCAATGCCATCGCCGGCGCATCGATCCCGCATATGCGCTCGCCATACGATCAGCGCGTGACGGCGAGCTTTGGCGTGGGCACGGTGCTGCCCGACGATCGCACCGATGCCACTGCGTTTCTAAACCTGATCGATGCGCAGCTCTATCACGCCAAGGATAACGGCCGCAATCGCATCGCGGCGGTGGATCGGTCCGGCATGCAGGGTGATGCGTTCCGGGTGCATTCGCGATGACATGTCCCGCGGCCACCGCCCGCCTGCGCCTGCGTGCGTGGCGCGCGGCGGACCGCCAACCGCTGCGCGCGCTGAATGCCGACGCGCAGGTAATGGCGTACTTTCCATCGACCCTGAACGCAGCCCAGAGCGATGCGTTGTTTGACCGCATCGTCGCGCATCACATGGCGCATGGGTTTGGCTTGTGGGCGGTGGAACGCGCCGATACGGCGGACTTTATCGGCTTTACCGGCTTGTCGATCCCGCAGTGGCAGCCGTGTTTTGGCCCATGCGTGGAAATTGGATGGCGGCTCGCCGCCGCGCATTGGGGCCAGGGATTTGCCACGGAAGCGGCGCGCACCGTGCTCGCTTTCGCATTCGAGTCGCTGGGTCTCGACGAAGTGGTCTCGTTCACAGCGGCCGTCAACTCGCGCAGCGAGCGCGTGATGGAGCGCATTGGCATGCACCATGCGCCGTCCGACGATTTCGATCATCCGGCGCTGCCGCCCGGCCATCCGCTGACGCGCCATGTGCTGTATCGACTGTCGAAAGACGCCTGGACTGCGCGTCATCGACAATGAGGCGCGATGACAGGCCCAGCACCCACCGGCCGCGTGCGCCGTCATGCAGCGGCTGGCGGCCAGATCCACTCCGGTGACTGCTGCTTCAGCCGGTCGGCCACCGCGCGGATTTCGATCATCGCCTGCGCGGCGATGGGCGATGGCGCGGAGGCCTTGCGGCTGACGATGCCCACCGAGCGCACGGGCCCATCGACGATCTCCGCCACGCGCATACCCTTGAGCGAAAGCAGCGGCATGATGCCCAGATAAGGCAGCACCGCGATGCCCAGCCCCTGTTTGACAAAGCCGGCGATAGTGCCGATCTGGTCGAGCTGAAGCTTGGGGCGGAACACCACGCCGCGCTGGAGGAATGCCGCGCTCATGTACTTCATCGCCGTGCTCGCGTCGGTCATGCTGATCAGCGGCAGATCGTTCAGATCGTCCATCGCCATGCGCGCGCCGAGGCGCTTTCGGCCCCACGCGCTCGGCGCCAGCAGCACAAAGCGGTCGCGCAGGATTTCCTCGTAGTGCAGTTCGGGATTCGATGGCGACGCCGACGCGAGCGCGAAATCGACCTGATAGTTGACGACGCGACCCACCGCCGCCTGATCCGCGCAATCGTGCACGGCGATATGCGGCTGCGCATAGCGTTGTTCCAGCGCCGCGCACACGCCGGGCAACAACACGTTGGCGAGCGATGGCAACGCCGCCACGGCAAGCCGATGCGCTTCCTGCTCGGCACGGCTCTGCATATGCTTCAGGCCGGTATCGAATTCGCCCACGATGCGCCGCGCCATGGGCACGAGCTGTTCGCCCGCAAGCGTCAGCCGCACGCTGCGCGTCGAGCGCTCGAATAGCGGCACGCCCAGTTCCTCCTCCAGATCCTTGACGGCCTTGCTCAACGACGGCTGCGTGACAAAGAACTGCTCGGCGGTGCGGCTGAAGTTCAGGGATTGAGCCAGCGATAGAAAGATCCTGAGCTGACGCGGCGTGACATTCATTCTCGTGACCTATCAATTTATCGATAAATGGAATTTCCGGGATAAATGTAGCTTGCCTAGAATGGGCCGGCAAATTTCACGATAACGGCGGGCAGGAGGGCGAAAGCGGCCCCGTTGCCGGCAACACGGAGACGCGATGCTGGATCTCAAAGGCAAGGTGGCGCTGGTGATGGGCTGCGGCGCAGTGGCCAAGGGCTGGGGCAACGGGCGCGCCACGGCGGTATTGATGGCACGGCAGGGCGCCAGCGTGTTCGGCACCGATCTGCATCTCGATCACGCCAATGAAACGCGCGACCTGATCGTGGCCGAAGGATTCGACATGGACGTGATGGCGTGCGACAGCACCCAGTCCGAGCAGGTGGCGCGCGCGGTACAGGCATGCATGGCGCGACATGGCCGCATCGACATCCTGGTCAACAACGTCGGGCTGTCGCAGCCCGGCGGCCCGGTCGATATGGAAGAGGCCGTGTGGGACGCGCAAATGCAGGTCAACCTGAAGGGTGCGTTTCTGGGCTGCAAGCATGTGCTGCCGATCATGCAGCGGCAGGGCGGTGGTTCGGTCGTCAACGTGGCGTCGGTGGCGGGTCTGCGCTACGTCGGCAAGCCGCAGGTGGCATATGCCGCGGCCAAGGCCGGGCTGATGCATTTCACGCGCACCACGGCCGTGATTCACGCGCCGGACAACATCCGTCTGAACTGCGTGGTGCCGGGGCTGATGCACACGCCGTTGATCGAAGGCCTGGCGGCCAAGTATGCGCAAGGCGACACCGACGGCTTTATCGCGCATCGCAACAATCAGGTGCCGATGAAGCGCATGGGCGATGGCTGGGACACCGCGCACGCCGTGCTGTTTCTGGCCGCCGACGAAAGCCGCTACGTGACCGGCACCGAGATCGTGGTCGACGGCGGTCTGGTTGCCGCCACGCGCTGACCGGACCGGCGCTGCCGCCGGCTGGCCGGAACGCGCCGCAGAGTGCGCCCGGCATTCATAACGAAAGGAGACAAACGATGACACGCATTTCCCGATGCCTGCTCGGTGCGGCCGCACTGGTCGCGACGATGCTGGGCGGCGCGCCCGCGCTGGCGCAGCAGCCGTATCCGAGCCAGCCCATTCGCCTGATCGTGCCGTTTGCGCCCGGCGGCGCGGTGGACCAGACCGCGCGCACGATTTCCGGTGCGCTAGGCAAGCAGTTGGGCCAGAGCGTGGTGATCGAGAACAAGCCCGGGGCGAGCGGCTCGCTTGGTGCAGCCGATCTGGCGCGCGCCAAGCCCGACGGCTACACCCTGATGCTGGCGCTCGACTCGCAGGCGGTGAATCACTTCACGGTGAAGAACCTGCGCTTCGACACGTTCGGCTCGTTCGACTATCTGAGCCTGCTGGTGACGACGCCGCAGGTGCTGGTCGTGCGCAGCGACATGCCGGTGAAGAATCTCGATCAACTGGTGGCGTATCTGAAGGCGCATCCGGCAACGTCGTATGGATCGGCGGGCACGGCGTCGGCCGGTCACGTGAACAGCGCGCAGCTCAGTTTGGCCAGGCAGCTCGCCACCACGCATATCCCCTACAAGGGCGCGGCGCCACTGCTGACCGATCTGCTGGGCGGGCATATCCAGTATGCGTTTGCAGGGCTGTCGGTGATGCTGCCGCATATCCAGGCGGGCAAGATCCGCGCGCTGGCCGTCAGCTCGCCGAAGCGTTCGGCGCAACTGCCCGATGTGCCTACCATGAGCGAATCGATTCCCGGCTTCGAGTATCCGACGTGGATCGGCCTGGTGGCGCCCAAGGGTTTGCCGCAGGAGGTGCGCGAGAAGATCTTGAGCGCGACGCGGGACGTGATGCATGATCCCGAAGTCGCGCGCCGCTTTGCGGAAAACGCGTTCGATATCGTCAACAATAGCCCCGAGGCATTCACCGCGCGTGTCAGGAAGGATTCGGACGTGATGTCCGATCTGGTCAAGCGCCGCGTGATCGCCGCCGAATAGTCGACGCCCATCGCAGCTCAATCACAGCCGCTGAATAAAAGGACATCCACGATGGCAAACATTCCTTACGCAGACCTGTCCGATCCGGCCGTGCGCCCGCTGGCGGACCGCATTACCGCCGAGCGCGGCAACGTGCTGCATCTCTACCAGATGCTGCTGCACGCGCCGCCCGTGGCCGAAGGCTGGCTTACGTACCTGACGGCGATTCGCCAGAAATCCACCTTGCCCGGCGCATTGCGCGAACTGGTGATCATGCGCGTGGCCATCCTGAATGGCGCGCCGTACGAGGCCGACCAGCATGCGCCGATCGCGCTCAAGGAAGGCATGACGCAGGCGCAGCTCGATGCGTTGCCGGCATGGCAGGACAGTGCGTTGTTCGACGACACCGAACGCGCGGTGCTGGCCTATACGGATGCCATGACGCGCAATATCCAGGTCGATGCGCCGGTGTTCGAGGCGATCCGCGAGCACTTCTCGCATCGCCACATCATCGAGCTGACGGCCACCGTCGCGGCCTACAACATGGTGTCGCGCTTTCTCGAAGCGCTGCAGGTGCATTCGCACGACGCGCGCTAGTCCCCGCCGGCCATTACCGAATCGCCCATGAAAAACGCCCCGGCGCACAATCGCGCCGGGGCGTATTCATTCGGTCTGGCTCCTCTCCGTCAGGCCGCAGCCGGACGGATCCGGCCTCAGGCGCTTACCGATTCCAGCGCCGCGTTCAGCGTCTTGCTCGGGCGCATCACGGCTTCCAGCTTGGCGGCGTCCGGCTGGTAGTAGCCGCCGATATCGACCGGCTTGCCTTGCACGTCCGACAGCTCGCCAACGATGGTCTTTTCGTTTTCCGTCAGCGTCTTGGCCAGCGGTGCGAAAGTCTTCGCCAGATTGGCGTCGTCGGTCTGCGCGGCCAGTTCCTGGGCCCAGTACATGGCCAGGTAGAACTGGCTGCCGCGGTTGTCGAGCTGGCCGGTCTTGGGCGACGGGCTCTTGGCGTTGTCCAGCAGCTTGCCGGTGGCCGCGTCCAGCGTTTTGGCCAGCACCTTGGCGGCGTTGTTGCCGGTCTTGATGCCCAGTTCTTCCAGCGACACGGCCAGCGCCAGGAATTCACCAAGCGAATCCCAGCGCAGGTGGTTTTCTTCCACCAGCTGTGCCACGTGCTTCGGTGCGGAACCGCCCGCGCCGGTTTCGTACATGCCGCCACCGGCCATCAGCGGCACGATCGACAGCATCTTGGCGCTGGTGCCCAGTTCCATGATCGGGAACAGGTCGGTCAGGTAGTCGCGCAGGATGTTGCCGGTGACCGAGATGGTGTCCAGGCCGCGGATCACGCGTTCCAGCGTGTAACGCATGGCGCGAACCTGCGACATGATCTGGATGTCCAGGCCGTTGGTGTCGTAATCCTTCAGGTACGTTTCCACCTTCTTGATCAGCTCGGCCTCGTGCGGACGGTACGGGTCCAGCCAGAACACGGCCGGCATGCCCGAATTGCGCGCGCGCGTGACGGCTAGCTTCACCCAGTCACGGATCGGTGCGTCCTTGACCTGGCACATGCGCCAGATATCGCCTTGCTCGACCTGCTGCGTCAGCGCCGTCAGCACTTCATTGGTGGCGTTGTCGACGATGCGGGCTTCGCCGTCTTCGGGAATTTCGAAAGTCTTGTCGTGCGAGCCGTATTCTTCAGCCTTCTGCGCCATCAGGCCCACGTTGGGCACGGTGCCCATCGTCACCGGGTCGAACGCGCCGTTGGTCTTGCAGAAGTTGATGATTTCCTGATAGATGCGGGCGAAGGTCGATTCCGGGATCAGGCACTTGGTGTCCTTGGTGCGGCCGTCGGCGCCCCACATCTTGCCGCCGATACGGATCATGGCCGGCATCGACGCATCGACGATCACGTCGTTCGGCGCGTGCAGGTTCGAGATGCCCTTGGCCGAGTCCACCATCGCCAGTTCCGGGCGATGTTCGTGGCAGGCGTGCATGTCGCGGATGACTTCCTCGCGCTTCGATTCCGGCAGCGCCTCGATCTTCGTGTACAAGTCGACCAGGCCGTTGTTGACGTTTACGCCCAGTTCGTCGAACAGCTTCGCGTGCTTGGCGAAGGCATCCTTGTAGAACACCTTGACGGCATGGCCGAACACGATCGGGTGCGACACCTTCATCATGGTCGCCTTGACGTGCAGGCTCAGCATCACGCCGGTCTTACGCGCGTCTTCCATCTGTTCTTCATAGAAGGCCAGCAGGGCCTTCTTGCTCATGAACATGCTGTCGATGATCTCGCCGTCCTGCAGCGCGACCTTGGGCTTCAGCACGATGGTCTTGCCGCTCTTGGTGACCAGTTCCATGCGCACTTCGCGCGCGCGGTCCAGCGTGATCGACTTTTCGCCGTGATAGAAGTCGCCGTGCTTCATGTGCGCCACGTGCGTGCGCGACGCCATGCTCCATTCGCCCATGCTGTGCGGATGCTTGCGCGCGTAGTTCTTCACGGCGGCCGGCGCGCGGCGATCGGAGTTGCCTTCGCGCAGGACCGGGTTCACGGCGCTGCCCAGGCACTTCGAATAGCGCTTCTGGATCGCCTTTTCTTCTTCGGTCTTCGGATCTTCCGGATAGTCGGGGATCTTGTAGCCCTTCGACTGCAGTTCCTTGATCGCGCTGACCAGCTGGAACACCGACGCGCTGATGTTCGGCAGCTTGATGATGTTGGTGTCCGGGTCCTGCGTGAGCTTGCCCAGCTCGGCCAGGTTGTCCGGCACGCGCTGTTCTTCGGTCAGGAACTCGGGGAATTCGCCCAGGATACGGCCTGCCACGGAGATGTCGCTGGTCACGACATTGACGCCCGCCGGCTTCGTAAACGTGCGGATGATGGGCAGGAAGGCACTGGTGGCCAGCAGCGGAGCTTCGTCGGTAAGGGTGTAGATGATGGTGGGCTGCTGGTTACTCATTGCATTTCTCGCATCGTATTCGGGTTTGGAAAATGCCCCGCCCGGGTCGCGGTTCGAGGCAAGACATCAATTTTGCCTGATTTTGCATGGCGGAGGTGCGATCCTGTATGTGAAATGCGGGCAATGTATGCAATGGGATTCATCCACCTGAACGGGTATTTTTCGATATCATGACGCTAAAATTGAATAACGACACTCAACTGCGCGGAAATTTCTCGGCCTCAAAATTCAGATGAATTCCGATTCATGAGTGGATCAGTCAGGTATGGAACGCGTCCCGGCGGACTGGCGCCGGCGGCGGGCGGTCGCCGCGCTCGAATTCGGCAATGATCTGCGCGCCAAACAGCAGCAGCGTGGCGCCGATTTCCAGACTCAGCAGCACCACGATGGCGGTGGTCAGCGACCCGTACACGCGTCCCACTTGGGAAAGCGTGGAAAAGTACCAAACCAGCACATGGCGCGAGATTTCCCACAGCACGGCGGCAAAGACCGCGCCGACCAGCGCATGGCGGATCGACAGGCGGCCCACTGGCATGACCATGTAGATCGAAGTCAGCAGCAGGATTTCGCCGATAAAGCCGAGCAGATAGAGCAGCCAGCCCGACAGCCGGTCCAGCGACCAGTTGTGGCCGAGCACTTCCACATGGCGCTCGCCGATGGTCTGCAGGCCGCCGGCCACCAGCGTGACCACCAGCAATCCGAGACTGAGCACGACGATGTAGCAGTACGGCAGGATCGCCGACACCAGGAAGTGCCGGCGCCGGATCGCCACGCGATGCACAAAGATGACCGACATGGCGTTTTCCAGCACCGTGAAGGCCAGCGAGCTGAAAAAGATCATGGTGATGCCGAGCACCCAGCCGATCACGCCGCGGTTGCTGACGAAGCGCGCCAGTTCGATCACCAGCGCGCGGGCCTGGCCGGGCAGCAGCCATTCGAGATAGCGCTCGAGCGTTTCCAGCAACTCGGCCGGATCCACCACGTGCGACAGGCCGATCAGCATCAGAATCAGCAGCGGCACGATCGACAGCAACGCGTAATACGCCACGGCGCCGGCCAGCAATAATCCCTGGTTGGCGCGGAAATGCCGGACCGTGCGGAGCATGAATCTGACGGGGTGCCGCAGCACCAGCCGTATGCGGGTATCGGAAAGCGGCATGGCTGCGGGCAAACGCCGGAAACGGATCTGGATCCAATGTGGATGACCGCCCCGCACATGGCAAGCGGGCTTTGTCTGACAGATCGGCCGCATGGCGGCCAGCGCAAGCGACGCAGCCCTGCCTATAATCACTCTCCGCTGTGCGCCCATCGCCGACGCCCTCGCCCATCGCCATCGACATCGCCCCCATTCCATCATGCTCAACTGGCACGAACTTGCGTTCTTCTCCCTGGCCTGCCTGATCCTTGTGCTGACGCCCGGTCCCAACATGATCTATTGCGTGTCGCGCGCGCTGTGCCAGGGTCGTGCCGCGGGGCTGATCTCGCTGTCGGGCGTGCTGCTTGGATTTGTGGTTCACCTGATGGCCGCGGCGCTGGGCCTGACGGCGCTGCTGATGGCGGTGCCCTTTGCGTTCGATGCGATCCGGCTGGCCGGCGCGGCGTATCTGCTGTGGCTGGCATGGCAAGCCGTGCGTTCCGGTGGCGCGGCACCGTTCCAGGCCCGTGCGCTGCCCGCCGATCCTCCGCGCAAGCTGTTCAGCATGGGGTTTGTCACCAACCTGCTCAATCCCAAGGTGGCGATGTTTTACCTGTCGTTCTTCCCGCAATTTCTGCACCCGGAAAACGGTTCGGTGCTGATGCAAAGCCTGCAGCTGGGCGCGGTGCAAATTGGCGTCAGCGGCGCGGTCAATTGCGTGCTGGTGCTCGGCGCGTCGGGCATCACCGCGTTTCTGTCGCGCAGCGAGCGCTGGCCGCGCGCGCAGCGCTATGTCATGGGCAGCGTGCTGGGCGTGCTGGCATTGCGCATCGCCCTGACGGACCGAAAATAATCGCCGAGCCCCAACCGCTCACACCGGCCGCGACATGCCGTAGGGAAAGCGCGTCTGCGCGGCCATCTGCGACAGATGCTCGCGCAGATGGCTGATTTCGGCGCACAGCTGCAGCGTCAGGAAAGCATGCGAGCTGGATCCGATGGTGGGATCGTCGGGATGCGGCGACGGCAGCGACGGATGCTGATGCACCAGCGTTTCATCGCCGGATTCAAGCGCGGCCGCCATTTCCAGCAACAGGTCGCGGATATTGCGCTCCTCGTCGCCGATATCGCCCACCAGGTCGGGATCGATCGCCGCCAGCATCTCCAGCGCGCTGATGCAGACCCGCGCGCTGTGTTGCACATCCTCCAGATCGTCCACCGGCACCTTGGTCTCCTTGGACACGGAAGGGATCAGGCTGCGCAACTGCACCAGCGTGGCGGACAGCTTCATCATGTCCTGCTGGCGCACCTTCCCGTCGCGTTCGCCGCGCTCGATTTTCGCGTGCACTGCCGCGCAGGCGCGCAGCAGGCTGGCCAACTTGAAGCGCCACGAGTACGACGCATAGGCGGGTAGTGCGAAGGAGAACGCCAGCGCGATCACGGTGCCGATCAGCACATCGATCGTGCGCCACAGCGCGTCGTAGACATCCTGATTGCCGTGGCCGGCTGTAATGACGACGGTGATCGCAGCCAGCAGCGCGAGATATCCGCCCTTGCCGACCGCGTGATACGCGCAGTAGCCGCAGACCAGCGCGAGCAGGCCCCAGGTCAGCATCGGCAGGCCGAACCATGTTTCCTGCAGGATCAGCACGAAGCCGATCAGCGCGCCGATCAAGGTGCCCGCCCCGCGCTCCGCGGCGCGCCGGCGAATATTGCCGTGATGCTGCAGGCCGCCGATCACCACCAGCACGGTAATGGTGGCCCATTCCCCGTGCGGGATGTCGATGCCCGTGGTGAGCGCAATGGAGGCCAGCAAGGCCAGCGCCACGCGCGTGGCGTGGAAGATGCGGGCTTGCCGGAATCGTCGGTCGGGGTCTAACAGCGCGCTGGTTGTTTTTCGCAGTGCCTCGAACATGGCGGCGATCACCGTACGGAGATCTGAACGCTTCGAGTGTAGGGAACGCGCCGCATGTTCCGCAATGTTTACATTTGGCGAGCCGCGCAGCGGCGCGGCGCCCGGTGGCAGTGGCGGGGTCTGCACGGCAACCCTGCGCGGCGATCAGGAAGGATCTTTGGTGCGCGTGCGCGACACGGCCGACATGATGCCGATGCCGAGCACGATCACGCAGGCGATGCCGATATAGACCGGCGCAAGTCCGGCAATGGACAGACCCCAGGCAATGCCGCCCACCAGCAACAGCAGCCCGATCAGATAGAGCGCGAACGACATGGCGGATACCTCCTGGACATGAAGTGAGTTATACGGACATCACATCGCCGCGCGTGCAGCGTGTGGCTCACTGTCAATGTAGGAAGGATGACCGCCGCGCGGGATCGGGCGATGGCCGAGCCTCGCGTAGGCAGACGCTGACGCAGTTGGCAGTCGTGCATCCGATCCGGAACGAAAGCGCTCCGAACGGGCGGGACGCGTGCATCGCGGCGCGCGCCCAGGTAGCGTGCTCAGCCAGCCGCCAGGCTGACGCCGCCGGCCGGCGCCTGCGCACGGCCGTCGCGGCCGTACATTTCGTTGGGCGTGAGACCGCCCTGGCGCAGCACCTGGATGGCTTCCTGCGTGAATTCGAGATGCGCGTTGACGATGGCGCCGTTCAGCTCGTTGGCGTCGCGCGCCTTGCTGGCAAAGAACACCACCTTGCGCCATGCCTCGGCCACGTCGGCGTGGACTTCGCGGCCCAGCAGCAGGCCGCCGTCGCCGATGCGCAGGCCAAGCGCGATCATCTGCGCCTCGCGTGCGGCGGTGGCGCGCGTCAGCGCCTGGGCCAGTTCCATCTTGGTGTTGAGCAGGGCGCTCAACGCCTGGAAATCCTGCCGCTTGATGGCTTCACGCTCATCTGCAAGGGCACGGCCGAAAGCCGCGATGGCGGTGGCTTCTTGCGACAGGGACTGGATCAGGGCTGCTTGGCTCATGTCAGGGTCAGGATTGGCTTGGCGCCTGGCTCAGCTCGTGCAAAGAGGCGAGCAGGCCATCGGCGATCTTGCTGGGATCGATCTTGATCCGGCCTTCCGCAATTGCCTGACGCACCTCTTCCACCTTGGCGGCGTCGATGTCGCTATCGCTGTCCTGCAGCAGGCGCGCACCAATTTCGCGCACCTGTGCGGCCAGCGGGCTGACGCGCACGCCGGTCAGGCTGGAGGGGTCCGTCGCTGCGGTGCCGCTGGCCGCCGCGCGGGCATTGCCTTCGGTAGCCGCGGAATCGGCGGGCCGGGACGGAGTGGAATTGTTGATCTTCACGGTGAAATCCTTGCTGGGTTCCTCTGACTTATCGGACCGGCGGCCAGAAACTTTAGGTGCTTTCCCTCGATTTCCGGCCGCTTCCCGACTCAGGCCGCCCGCATTTTCGCACGGTCCGCCTGTGCCGGTTGAGACTACGACGCTTTCCTGCCCGGTCGCGGGTCCCAGCACGTGTGACGACTAACTTACCGGTACTGCAAAAAGTGATTTTCTCGACAATTTCGCGGTTTATTGCTGCAACACCACGGTGTCGCCGCTGCGCACCAGGCCGCTTACCACCTGTCCGTTGCGCAGCCGCACCTGCACCGCGTTGCCCGTGGTGGCGTCGCTCAGGACCTTGCCTTCGCTGGTCAGCTGGAACGAATCGCCTTCCACGGTGACGTTGACGGTCTGGCCGGACTTGACCGCGATCGGGCGCCGCAGCAGGTCGGTGCGCAGCGGCGATCCGGCGGCGATCCGGTTGGCGGCGACACTGCCCTCGACCTGCGCCGGATCGGTGACCACCGCACGCGGCAGCGCGCCCAGGTCGCCCTGGCGCATTTCCAGATCGGCGGCGGTGATGGTTTCGCCCGGCCCCATCGCGCGCGCAGCCACGTAATAGTCAGTCAGCACCGACACGCGCGCCTGCACGTAGCGCGTCCACGGACGATCGCCGCCGCAGCGCACGCCGACATTGACGCGCCCGTACGGCGCGGCGCCGGCCGGAAGAAATGGTTCGGGATTCACGCACTCGGGCGCGCGTCCGCCCGAAGGCGGCACCACTTGCACGCTGACCTTGCCCGGCAAGCCATTGGACTGGCGCAGCAGGAACTGCTCGACAGCCACGCGGGCCGGATCGTCGACGAACGGCGTGGCCGCGGCCTGCGTGGCTTGTGGATAGGCGGCGGCACCCGGCGGCGCCACCGGCGTGACCTGGGCGGGGGCGGCTGCTGCGGGCTGCGCCAGCGCAATGCCGGCCAGCGCCATCAGCGCGGCGGCCTGGCGATAGAAAGTCATAGGGTCATCCCAGCGAGGATGAGACGGCACGGCTTGCGTGCAACCGATGCGGATTTGCCCGCGCGGCGATGCCGTCGCACAACAGTTGAACATCCGTGAAAGTGCCGCGAGGCGTGTCGCCCACCGTGACGCGGCCGAGCCTCGCACCAACCGCCGACGCCTTGCGCGATGGGGCCTGGCGCCGCAATCCGCACTGCTTCGATATCAGTCAGTGGGAGCCATTGTAGGCAGCCTCGCGCGAGAGACCGAGCCGGAAATGCGCGGGTTTCTCGTCGTTATTCGCGCGATTGGCGTGACAGGACGGCCCATAAGATGGCAACCCTGAAGAAGCCCGGCTTGGGCGTATACCCAGGTCTACGGCAGATCTCTCCCCGAAATGAAGCCATTGCAGGAAAGGCAGACATCATGGACAGACTCGATGCGGCGTTCCGCTTCCAGCAGGAAGCACTAAGCCTGCGGACCCAGCGGCAATCGGTGATTGCCTCGAACATCGCCCATGCGGATACGCCGGGCTACAAGGCGCGCGATTTCGATTTCGCCAGCACGCTGGCGCAGTCGGTGGAGCGCGGCAATCAGCAGCGCGACGGCGTGTCGCTGTCCACCACGTCCGCCCGTCACCTGCCGGCCCAGGCGCCTGCCATCAGCAACAGCGAGCGCGATCTGGAATACCGCATTCCGCTGCAGTCGAGCATCGACGGCAACACCGTGGAAATGGACACCGAGCGCGTGGCCTTTGCCGACAACACGGTGCACTACGAAGCGGGCCTGACCGTGATGAGCGCCAAGATCAGGACGATGCTGTCCGCGATCCAGAACTAACGGAGAGACGCGATGGGTTCCATGAATATCTTCGACGTGGCCGGCTCGGCCATGGCCGCGCAGTCGCAGCGCATGAACGTGACCGCGTCGAACCTGGCCAACGCGGACAGCGCCGTGGCGCCCAACGGCCAGCCGTATCGCGCGAAGCAGGTGATTTTTGAAATGGCCCCCACGCCCGGTCAGACCGATGTGGGCGGCGTGCAGGTGGCCGGCGTGATGGAAGACAACGCGCCGGCGCGCATGGTCCACAACCCGTCGCATCCGCTGGCCGACGCCAACGGCTACGTGACGATGCCCAACGTGAACCCGGTGGAAGAGATGGTCAACATGATCTCGGCGTCGCGTTCGTATCAGGCCAATGTGGAGGTGCTCAACACCGCCAAGAACATGATGCTGAAGACGCTGACCATCGGTCAGTGACGCCCAACCTTTTTTCGAATCCACCGAACGTCCATCCGGACGGTACAACACCATGGCAACCACTTCTTCCGTAGGCAACAGCACTTCGTCGTCGGCCGTCAACCAGGCCCTGCAAAGCGGCAGCGCCAGCGCCGCCGACCTGCAGAACAACTTCCTGACGATGCTGGTCACGCAGATGAACAACCAGGACCCGCTCAACCCGCTCGACAACTCGCAGCTGACGTCGCAACTGGCGCAGATCAGCACCGTGAGCGGCCTGCAGACGATGAACGAGACGCTGAACCAGCTGCTGACGCAGACCGCCGCCAGCCGCGCGATGGATTCGGCCAGCCTGATCGGCAAGACCGTGATGGTGCCGGGCTCGGCCGTGAGCGTGTCCGGCGGCGTGCCCGGCAAGATCGGCGTGGATATCCCGTCGACTGCCGACGCGGTGTCGGTGCAGGTGCTCGACAAGGCCGGCAACGTGGTGCGCACGATCGACATGAAGGGCCAGACCGCCGGCGTGCACGACATCGCGTGGGACGGCAAGAACGATCAGGGCGCCCCGGTGGCCGACGGCGACTACAGCTTCAAGGTTGCCGCCACGGCCAACGGCAAGGACGTCACGCCGGTTGCGTTGGTGTACGGCAAGGTGCAGGCCATCAGCGGCGACAGCAGCGGCGTGCTGGTGGATCTGGGCAACGGCCAGACCGCCAACGTCGACGACGTGCGCCGCATTTCCTGATTTCCAGCGTCAACCAAGAACGCATTCATTGCATGACCCGGTCCGGCATACGCGCGGGCATTTCACGAACGACAGCCTTCCATAGGGGAAAATCATGGGTTTTGGTCAAGGGGTAAGCGGCCTGAACGCCGCGGCGTCCAACCTGGACGTGATCGGCAACAACATCGCCAACGCCAACACGGTTGGCTTCAAGCAATCGACCGCGCAATTCGCGGACGTCTATGCAGGCTCGAAGATCGGCCTGGGCACGCGCGTGAACGCGGTGGTGCAGTCGTTCACCAACGGCAATATCTCGACCTCGGGCCGCAGCATGGACGTGGCCATCAGCAACGGCAATGGCTTCTTCCGCCTGACCAACACCGACGGACAGGTCTACTACTCGCGCAACGGCCAGTTCCAGCGCCTTGACGACGGCCGGCTGGTCAACGCCACGGGCCTGCAGGTCACCGGTTATCCGCCGGGCTCGACGGCCGGCGGCGTGGCACCGCAGCCGATCACGATCAGCAACGCGCAGATGCCGCCGAAGGCCACCACGAATATCGCCGCGCAGTTCCAGCTCGATTCGCGCAGCGCCGTGCCGGCCAACGCGTTTGCCAGCAATCCGGCCACCGTTCCGCCGACCGTGCCCGATTCGACGATGTTCAGCTACAGCACGGCCATGACCGTGTATGACTCGCTGGGCAACAAGCAGCAGCTGACCGCATATTTCGGCAAGACCGGCACCACCAACGCCGGCGGCGGCAACGACTGGAACATGAACGTGACCGATGCCGCGGGCAATATCCTCAGCACGATCACCATTTCGTTCAACGCCAATGGCACGATGACGGGCACCACGCCCGCCAATCCCACCGTGACGCTGCCGGCCGCCAACGGCGCCGCCGCGATGACCGCCGCCGTGAACCTCACCGGCTCGACGCAGTTCGGTTCGGACAACGATCCGAAGAGCATCGTGCAGAACGGTTTCGCCTCCGGCGCGCTGGTGGGCTACGCGGTGCAGGAAGACGGCACGATCCTTGGGTCGTACTCGAACGAGCAGACGCTGTCGCTGGGCCAGATCGCGATGGCGTCGTTCGGCAACGTCGAAGGCCTGAAGCCGCAGGGCGACAACGTGTGGTCCGCCACGGGCGCATCGGGCCAGGAACTGCTCGGCGTGGCCGGCGGCGCGATGGGCACGCTGAAGTCCAACGCGGTGGAAGAATCGAACGTCGACCTGTCGGGCCAGCTGGTCAACCTGATCGTCGCGCAGCGCAACTACCAGGCCAACGCGCAGACCATCAAGGCACAGGACACCGTCCTGCAGACCCTGGTGAACATCTGATCGATGGCACTGAACTGAAAGCGCCATGGACCGCATGATCTACACCGCCCTGTCGGGCGCCAAGCAGATACTCGACCAACAGGCCGCGGTATCGAACAACCTGGCCAACGCATCCACGCCCGCATTCAAGGCGCAGGTGAACCTGTATCGCGCCGTGCCGGTGCAGGGCCAGGAAACGCAGACGCGCGCCTTCACGCTCGCGTCGACGCCGGGCGCCGACATGAAGGCCGGCCCGCTGACCTACACCGGGCGCGATCTCGACGTCGCCCTGCAGGGCAACGGCTGGCTGGCGGTGCAGATGCCGGACGGCTCGGAGGCCTACACCCGCGCGGGTTCGCTGCAGGTGTCGGCCGACGGCCAGCTGCAGACTTCTGCCGGTCGCCCGGTGATGGGCGATGGCGGTCCGATCGCCGTGCCGCCCGGATCGACGGTGTCGATCGGCTCGGATGGCAGCGTCGTGGCGCGCGGCCCGGGCGAGGCCGCTAACGGCCTGGCGCAGGTTGGCAAGCTGCGCGTAGTCACGCCGCCGCCCGAAGGGCTGGCGCGTGGCGACGACGGCTATTTCCGACTGCGTCCCGGCGTGGATCCGCTGCAGCAGGACCCCAATGTGCGCGTGATCTCCGGCGCAATCGAAGGCAGCAACGTCAACCCGGTGGAAGCCATGGTCGACATGATTGCCAACGCGCGCCGCTTCGAGATGCAGATGAAGATGATCTCCGGCGCCGACACCAACGACCAGCGCGCCAACGCGCTGCTATCGAACAACTGACGACGCGCGCGGCAACGGCACGCACGCATTACGAACAAGCGAACTAGGAACACCATGATCCGCTCTCTCTGGATTGCCAAGACCGGCCTCGATGCGCAGCAGACGCAGATGGACGTGATCTCGAACAACCTGGCCAACGTGTCGACCACGGGCTTCAAGCGCAGCCGCGCGGTGTTCGAGGAATTGATGTACCAGACCATCCGCCAGCCCGGCGCGCTGTCGTCGGACCAGACCGTGTTGCCGTCGGGCATGCAGCTGGGTACCGGCGTGCGCCCCGTGGCGACCGAACGCATCCACACGCAAGGCAATCCGCAGCAAACCGGCAATGCCAAGGACGTGGCGATCATCGGCCAGGGCTTTTTCCAGGTGACGATGCCGGACGGCACCACGTCGTACACGCGCGACGGCTCGTTCCAGGTCGATCCGAACGGCCAGCTGGTCACGTCCAGCGGCTTCGTGATCAATCCGGCCATCACGCTGCCGGCCAACTACACGTCGGTGAACATCGCGCGCGACGGCACAGTGACCGTAATGCAGCCGGGCTCGACCAACGCCGCCACGGTCGGCCAGATCCAGCTGGCCACGTTCCCGAACCCGGCCGGCCTGGAAAGCCTGGGCGAGAACCTGTACGTGCAGACTGACGCCTCGGGCGCGCCCAACACCACGGTGCCGGGCCTGAACGGCGCGGGCACGCTGCAGAACAACTACGTGGAAGCGTCGAACGTGAACGTGGTGGAAGAACTGGTCAGCATGATCCAGACCCAGCGCGCTTACGAAATCAACAGCAAGGCGGTGCAGACGTCCGACCAGATGCTGCAACGTCTGACCCAGATGGGTTAAGAACGGGAATGATCATGGCCGCCACGCAGTATCGCATCGGTGCGTTCGTCCTCTACGCCATCGTCGGCCTGGCCGCGCTGGCCACGGGCGGTTGCGCGATGATGCCCAAGGAGCCGCTCGTGCAACTGCCCACCACGGCGCGCGCCGAACCGCGCCCGATGGGCCCCGCCACCGGTTCCATCTATGCATCCTCGTACGCGGGCAATCCGCTGTTCGAGGATCGGCGGCCACGCAACGTTGGCGACATCCTGACCATCGTGATCAGCGAAAACGTCAACGCGAGCAAGAATTCCGCCACCAACGCCAGCCGCACCGGCAGCACCACGCTGTCGTTCACCGCGGTGCCGCGCGCGCTGGGCGGACTGTTCAGCAGCAGCCAGAATGCCGACGTGAACGGTGCCAATTCGCTGAAGGCCGGCGGTGGCGCCACGGCGGCCAACACGTTCAACGGCACCATCACCGTCACGGTGCTGGAGGTGCTGCCCAACGGCAACCTGGTGGTGTCCGGAGAAAAGCAGATGGCCATCAACCAGGGTGCGGAATTCATCCGCTTCTCGGGCGTGGTCAATCCGCGCACGATCACTGGCGACAACGCAGTGCCGTCCACGCAGGTGGCGGACGCGCGCATCGAATACACCGCCAAGGGGTATATCGACGAAGCGCAGAACATGGGCTGGCTGCAGCGCTTCTTCCTCAATGTCTTACCGTTCTGATCCCGCCATGTTTCTGCCTCCGATGCCTTTCCACAAGCCAGGCTCGTTTATTGGCACCCCGCCCGGCCCCCGTTCCCGCTCAGGTCGCGCGGTCTCTTTTGCCCGTGCGCTGCTGTCGATGCTGGCCGCGCTGTGCCTGGCGCTTGGCGCCGGAGCGGCGCACGCCGAGCGCCTGAAAAACCTGGCGACGTTCCAGGGCATGCGCGACAACCCGCTGGTCGGTTACGGCCTGGTCGTAGGTCTGGACAACACAGGCGACCAGACCATGCAGACGCCGTTCACCACGCAGAGCTTGAGCAACATGCTCTCGCAACTGGGCGTGACGCTGCCGGCCGGCAAGAACATGCAGCTCAAGAACGTGGCGGCCGTGATGGTCACCGCCACGCTGCCGCCCTACGCGCAGCCGGGCAGCCAGATCGACGTGGTGGTGTCGTCGATGGGCAATGCCAAGAGCCTGCGCGGCGGCACGTTGCTGATGACGCCGCTCAAGGGCGCCGACGGGCAGGTCTACGCGATCGCGCAGGGCAACATGCTGGTGGGCGGTGCGGGCGCGTCGGCCAACGGCAGCAAGGTACAGATCAACCAGCTTGCGGTCGGGCGCATTGCCAATGGCGCGATCGTCGAGCGCGCCGTGGCGGCCTTCCAGCCCGACGGCGGCTACATGAACCTGGAACTGAAGGACACGGATTTCGGCACCGCCGAGCGCGTCGTGGAAGCGATCAACCGCAACCTGGGCCCCGGCACTGCCGCGGCGATGGACGGGCGCGTGGTGCAGGTGCGCACGCCGCAGGCGCCGCAGGCCCGCGTCGGTTTCATCGCGCGCATCGAGAATATCGACGTCACGCGCGCCAAGGCCGCCGCGAAGGTCATCCTGAATGCGCGCACCGGATCGATCGTGATGAACCAGGCTGTGACCGTGGAGGATTGCGCGATTGCGCATGGCAACCTGTCGGTGGTCATCAATACGCAGCCGGTGATCAGCCAGCCCGCGCCGTTCAGCCAGGGGCAGACCGTGGTGGCACCGGTGTCGCAGATCGACCTCAAGCGCGATGGCGGATCGCTGCAGATCGTCAAGGCGGGCGCATCGCTGGCCGCGGTGGTCAAGGGCCTGAACGCACTGGGCGCCACGCCGGCCGACCTGCAGACCATTCTGGAGGCGATGCGCGCCGCCGGTGCGCTGCGCGCCGAACTGGAGATCATCTGATGACGGCCGGTACGACTGTCAGCGCGCAGGCCGACGTATCGCAGCGCTTTGCGCTCGATACGCAGGGTTTCGAGGCGCTGAAGGGCCAGGCGCGCGCCGGCAACAACAACACTACGTTGCAGGCCGCCGCCAAGCAGTTCGAGGCGGTCTTCACGCAGATGGTGCTCAAGAGCATGCGCGACGCCACGCCGTCCGACGGCCTGTTCGACAACGAGCAGACCAAGCTCTACATGTCGATGATGGACCAGCAGCTGTCGCAGCAGCTTTCGTCGCGCGGCATTGGCCTGGCCGACGTGATGATCCGCCAGCTCGCGCGCGCCACGGGCACGCCATTGCCGCAGGGTACGGCCGCCGCGGGAGGCATCACCGGCGCCAGCGTGCGCGACGCGCAGATGGCGCAACTGCTGGACAGCCGCGGCGCCACCGACGCCGACGGCCCGCCGCCGATCGGCACGACGTTGCCCGGCAGTGCGTGGAACCCCACGGCCGGCGTGCGCCAGTATCAGAACCAGGCCGACTGGCAGGGCGCCGGGCAGTCGCAACTGGGCCAACTGCCCGACGATTCGCCCGAGCACATCAGCAATTTCGTCAACCGCATGGCCGAACCGGCGATGGCGGCGTCGCGCGCCTCCGGCGTGCCGGCCAAGCTGATCGTCGGCCAGGCCGCGCTGGAATCGGGCTGGGGTCGCCGCGAAATCCGCAATCCCGATGGCTCGACCACCTTCAACGTGTTCGGCATCAAGGCCGGCGCCAACTGGAAGGGCCCGACCACCGAGATCCTGACCACCGAGTACGTCGACGGCCAGCCGCAAAAGGTGCGCGCGAAGTTCCGCGCCTATGGATCGTATGAAGAGGCGTGCAACGACTACGCGCGCCTGATCAGCAACAACCCGCGCTACGCCAACGTGGTGACGGCATCGAACGCGGAGGAAGCCGCCCACGGCCTGCAGCGCGCCGGATACGCGACCGATCCCGCATATGGCGAGAAGCTGGTGCGGATCATGAAAAAAGTGTCGACCTGACGCGGCGCGAGCGCGCTCCGGATCGACCCCGGCGTGGCCCTCAACGGCCACGCTGTTTGCGTTTGTGCTGCGGCCTGGCGCGAGAGTGTTCGCTTACAAGCCCGGTGAATTTGCAGGGATTGCGGCGCTAAAGTCGCGCCACGTTCCGGCCGTTATCCAACACATCCACCGCCGTCGGCCGTGTGCCGCTGGCTTGCCATTCGATCCGGAGTCAGACAAACATGTCTCTGTTTAATATCGGTCTGTCGGGCCTGAACGTGGCGCAGAACGCGCTCACCACGGTCGGCCACAACTTCAGCAATGCCGCCACCGCGGGCTATACGCGCCAGAACACGATCATTGCGTCGGCTGGCGGTTTGGCCACCAGCGCGGGCTTCTACGGCCAGGGCTCCAATACGATCACCGTGCAGCGCGTCTATGACAGCTTCCTGACGGGACAGCTGCGCGGCGCGACGTCGAGCAGCGCGGAACTCTCGACCTACTCGGACCAGATCGCGCAGATCGACAACCTGCTGGCTGACCAAAAGGGCGGCCTGGCACCCCTGATGCAGAAGTTCTTCGCCGCCGTGCAGGCCGTGTCGGACACGCCGGCCGACCCCGCCGCGCGCCAGGGCATGATCTCCGCCGCGCAGGCGCTGGCCGGCCAGGTGCAGTCATCGAGCGATTACTTGAAGCAGCTGCAGGACGGCATCAACACGCAGTTGCAGTCGTCGATCACGCAGGTGAACGACTACACCAAGCAGATCGCCAAGCTGAACCAGGAAATCACGCGCATGACCGCGGCATCGGGCGGGCAGGCACCGAACGACCTGCTGGACCAGCGCGACCAGGCGGTGTCCAAGCTGACCGAACTGGTCGGTGCGAAAGTGGTGGTGCAGGATGGCGGCACGTACAACGTGTTCGTTGGCAATGGCCAGCCGCTGGTGATGGGCAGCGATTCGTACGACGTCAAGGCCGTGCCGTCGTCGTCGGATCCGAGCCGCACCACGATCGCCTACACGCTGCCCAACGGCAATGTGGTGGAATCGGAGCCGGGTGCCGTGACGGGCGGATCGATCGGCGGCATGCTGCGTTTCCGCAGCGAAACGCTCGATAGCGCGCAGAACGCGATCGGTCGCCTGTCGCTGGCCATCGGCGAGAGCTTCAACGACCAGCACAAGCTCGGCATCGACCTGAACGGCGCCATCGGCACGGATGTGTTCTCGCTGGGCAAGGCCACCGTCTATGCCAACAGCAAGAATACGTCGGGCGCCGTGGCCACGGCGACGATCACCGCGGCCGGCAACCTGACCACCAGCGACTACACGCTCAAGTTCGACGGCACCAACTACACGCTGACGCGCAAGTCCGACAACACGGTCGTGGCCACCCAGGCCGGCGCGACCGCGCCGGTGCCGCTGGTGATGGCGGCCGACGGCTTTTCGGTCAGCGTCGACAAGGCGCTGAACCCGAACGAATCGTTCGATATCCAGCCCACCCGCAACGCCGCGGCAGGTTTCGGCTCGTTGATCACCGACCCGGCCAAGATCGCCGCCGCATCGCCGGCGCGCGTGGATGCCAGCACGCAGAACAGCGGCACGGGCGCGGCCAAGCTCACCAACGTGGCGCCCGGCTTCTCGCTGCTGGCCGGCAATCTGACGGCCAAGTACGATTCCACCACCTCGACCTACGTGTTCTCCGACGCCACCGGCACGCCGCTGGCCACCCAGCCCACGGCGACCGCAACGGCCAATGGGGTCGACTACACGATCAACGGCATGACGTTCAGCTTCACCGGCACGCCGAAGAATGGCGACACGTTCACGCTGGCCAACAATACCGGTTCGGTGGCCGACAACGGCAATGCGCTGGCGCTGGCCAAGCTGCAGACCGCCAAGACCATCAACGGCACGTCGAGCTTCAACGATGCGTACGCGCAGCTGGTGAACGATGTCGGCAGCAAAGCCAAGTCGATCAGCATCGCGTCGACGTCGCAGGACAGCATCACGAACCAGATCTACACGGCGCAGCAATCGGTGTCCGGTGTGAACATGGACGAGGAAACCGTCAACTTGCTGAAATTCCAGCAGCTGTACCAGGCCAACGCCAAGGTCATCCAGACGGCCAGCTCGATCTTCGACACGCTCATCAGCATCGGCTGATCGCGGCAATCCCAGACAACCACACCGGACAAGAAGGAATCACGCCATGCGCGTCGCCACCTCCACCCTGTATCACCAGGGCCTTGCCTCGATGAACAACCAGCAGGCCAGCCTGCTGCACGTGCAGCAGCAGCTGGGCACGGGCCGCCGCGTGCTGACGCCGTCGGACGATCCCGTCGCGGCCACGCGCGCGCTCGCCGTTTCCCAGGCCAGCGCGGTGAACGGCCAGTACACCGCATCGCGCAAGCAGGCCACCGCGTCGCTGGGGATCACCGAGAACACGCTGTCGACCGTGACCACCACGGTGCAGAACATCCAGACGCTGCTGGTGAACGCCGGCAACGGCACGCTGAGCGACAACGACCGTGCTTCGCTGGCCACCGCGCTGCAAGGCCAGTACGACCAGTTGCTGGGACTGGCCAATGCCGACGACGGCAACGGCAACTACCTGTTCGGCGGACTGAAGACCGGCTCGGCGCCGTTCGTGACCGATGCCGCGGGCAACCTGACCTATCAGGGCGACACCGGCCATCAACTGCTGCAGGTCGATGTGGCGCGCCAGATGGCCGCCGGCAATACCGGCGCGGAAGTGTTCCAGTCCGTGACCAACAATTCGGGCTATGTGGTCAAGGGCAACGCCAACAACCAGGGCACGGGCACCTTCGGCACCGTCTCGGTCACCGATCCGACCAACGCACTGTACGGGCATTCGCTGCGCGTGACGTTCCAGACCGACGTCACGACGGGCGCGAAGCAATACGTCGTGGCTGACATGTCCAACGGCGGCGCGGCAATCGGCACGCCCACCAACTACACCGATGGCGCGGCCATCAACATTGGCGGCGTATCGTTCTCGATCAAGGGCACGCCGGCCGACGGCGATTCGTTCTCGGCCGATCCCGCGCAACAGGCGGGCGCAGACATGTTTGCCAACCTGAAAGGCATCATCGACGCCCTCAAGCAGCCGATCAATACCGGCGCGTCGCAGGACACCGTCACGGCTAACCTGCAGAACGTCATCGCCACCGGCATCCGCCAGTTCAGCAATTCGCTGGACAACGTGCTGACCGTGCGCTCGTCGGTAGGCTCGCGCATGGACGAAATCGACGCGCTCGACACGATCGGCTCCAACCGCGACCTGACCAACGCGCAGACACTGTCCGGTCTGCAAGACCTGGACTACGCCTCGGCCATCACCGAGTACTACCAGCGCCAGACCGCGCTGCAGGGTGCGCAGCAATCGTTCATGCAAGTGCAGGGGATGAATCTGTTCCAGTATTTGCGTTAAGCAGTACGGACGGCTCTGGAGCCGTTTGTGGCGGAACAATAAGGCGGTCCAGAACCATCGCTCTGCCATCGATTTGACCGAGGGGTGCACGGTCCCCCCGTCGGCAAGCGTCACCGCGTAGCTTCATTGAGAAATACGCAGAATTTCAGAGGCCAACTTCGAGAAGCAAGGCCGCAAATCGTTGATGGTCTTTGCGTAGCAATAGATGCCACTCGGTTGTGCCTTGTTATACGCCGAAGCATCTGGGGTATTTGCCATGTTTTTGAGAAGGTCAGCGTCAAATCCACCATTGCCATCCAGACCGAGCGTGAAGATGTAGACGCCTTGGTCGCGCAACGACGACGCCATCGCCAATGGCACGTTGGTGGACGCGTTGGCAACGTTTGTGGCCAGATTTCCACCGCTTGTCGATGACGTCACGGTATTTGGCGTACTGCCAACGATCTTGAACTCGGTATCAGTAGGATTGTGCGCGTTGTAGTAGGCGGGCATTTGCGCCGGTGCCTTGTTGTTCGACACGCTGTTGCAATTTCCATTCAGAGTGGAGTCTTGCTGATTAATCGCGAAGTATCCGTCAACGCCTCCTGCCGACGTGATGCCGCCCGTGCAAGTGTTGCCATTCTTCGTCTGGTAGGCCGCCGCAATGGTATTGGGTTGACCGTCCGAGAAAAAGACAATTACCCGCAGGCTGGATCGGCTGGTTTGCGGGATGCTGTTCAACTGCGAGCGCGCCTGCCATAGCCCTTCCGCGTAATTGGTGTTGCCGCCGTTCGGAAGGTTGGTAATGGTGCTTTGCATCGTCGGCCGGTCGAAGCCTCGGGCAGACGTGCGGATCGCAATATCCGACACGGCGCCGGAGGAGAAATGCACCAAACCGACGCGATCGGTAGAGGGGCTGAATTGGTTCAGGAAGCTGTTCGCGTTGCTGCGCACGGTACTCCAGACTGGGCTCATGGAACCGGACGAGTCGATCACGAAGATCATGTCCAGATCTTTGCGAATCGTCGTGGATGCCGCCGCCACCACCACGTTGTTGAAGCCGAGCACCTTCATCAGCGATAGCGGCATCGAAGCGGTTGCCGACACGGCGATGGTGACCTTTCCCTGGTCGAAGGTCACACTTGTCGCGTTGAGGGTAGGCGTGCCGCGCAGATAGCCATTTGGGAAGTTTGCATTGAAGAAATCCGTTGCTGCCTGGCGCGCTGCGGCGGTCTGCTCGGCTTGTGTCGTGCCGTTGGTGACTGCGCGGGCGGCTGCCACCGCGGCCGAATCGACGGCGGCATTCAATCGCGCTTTGGTCACGTAGGACATTCCGCCATCGATCCCGAGACCGACGATACCAAGCAAGCCAATCATCAGCACACCGGCAATCATCGTGATCTGCCCACGCTGCCGCTGAATACGTAGATGTGGACGCGTGCCGAACTTGATGGATGTCATGGCGTCTCCCCCCGTGGCTCAAAACGTCGTGGACGAATAGAGATTGGGACCTAGCGTGGGCATCTTGAGCGTACCCATCGTCAGCCCCTGAAAAAACATGTTGAAGCTGTACCAGGTCTCCACTACGTAGATCACTTGGCCATCCGAGAGCTTCCCCGTCATGGCATTGGCGGTAGGAGAAGAGGTTCCAGGCGAGGGCAGGTTCCGGCACGAGCCATCGCTGCTCGCGTAACTCCCGCAGCCATAGACCTTGCTGGCGGGCGCGCTGCCGCCGATGCCCCAGCCATCCGTCCAGCGGTACTGCTCGATGACGATATTTCGAACGGTGCAGTTCGTGCCGCTCTTATTGCAGTTCTCTGCATTGCCCATCACCTTGGTGATATAGATCATCCCGCGCTGCCCCATGTTGAGCGGAGGGGTCGTCTGCGCAAGAGAATCCATGATCGTCTGCGGCAGTTGAGAGGTGCGGGACGCCAGGCTCGCTCCCTCACGGGTCAGGTTCACCAAAATCAGGTTGGCCTGGATGGCGCGGGCGAAGTCGATGACCGGCAAGGTCAGAAAGATGAAGATGGGCAGCAGGATGCCGAACTCGATGGCTGCGATGCCACGCATTGTTCTGCGCGCAGGCGGCACGCGCGGCTTCGACGGGCGCCTTGTGGGCCGGAGGGTCGCATTCGTGGCATTCATGGCAGTCCTCGCTTGTGGTCGCACCCTAAAAAGCCTCGTTGCGCATAGTGGCGGCGACGCTGAACTTGTATTTCCCGCCCGTGGCCTGGTAGAACGCCGCCACCACGGGCGTCAGCAAGGGCCAGTTGCACGTCACCTGGATCACCACAATGTCGCCCGCGTTGCCGAACATGCCCGCACCATTTGGCTGCGACGACCCGTTAACCCAGGTCGTGACCTGAGCGTTGGACATGTCGAATACGCCTAGCGAGGTATCGTGGATTTTCTCAAGCACCGCGCGATAGCGTTGCGGCGCGCTGGCGTTCGGATCGAGGTTCGCCTGGCCAGTCACCGCATATCGTGCGCCCTCGCGGACAGCGTGCTGCATCGTCAGGTTGGCCCACATCATCATGCCGAAATCGACAACCGAGAACAGCAGCAGGAAGAATATCGGGGCCACCAGCGCAAACTCGACGGCACTGGCACCGCGTTGCCGTCCTGTCCGAAACGGAAACTTCAGTCGTTGGCGCATGATGGTCTCCCTCTTTTTGCCTTGTCCGTTTGCGACGTCGCGATCGTTTGCAAAAGGCTCAACTACCTTCACCCATCATGAACGGCATCAGGGATCGATAGAACTGCAGGGCAGGGGAGCCCAGCAGGACCACCATGAGAGAGGGGAAGATGAAGAAGATCAGCGGGAAAAGAAGCTTCACGGCAATTTTTGCCGCACGCTCCTCCGCGCGCTGACGTCGACGTGTTCGCAATGTGTCGGCCTGCACACGCAGCGACTCAGCAATGCTGGTGCCGAATCGATCGGCCTGGATCAGCATGCTGGCCAGCATGTCAACGTCCTCAACGCCCGTGCGCAGCGCCAGATTTCGTAAGGCTTTCTCGCGGGACAGGCCGGCGCGCAGTTCCAGCACCAGTAGCTCCAACTCGTCGCACAGCGCAGTCCCGCTGACCCGGAGTTCTTCCACCACCTTCAGCAGCGCGGCGTCGAGCGCAAGGCCCGCCTCAACGCAGACTGTGATCAGGTCCAGCGCGTCGGGAAAGGATTCGAAGATCTCCTCCTTGCGCCGCACAATGCGCCGACGCAGGATCAGGTCAGGCAAATAGAATCCGGCGATGGCGGCAGCCAGCAGCGATATGGGCAGCAGCCGGGGATTGTCCTCGCTGACTACGCCACCGGTTGCGACGAACAGGATCAACGGGAACGCGATCGCCAACAACGTCTTGGTGGCGAAGTAGACGGGGATGGCCGAAGGATTGCGCCATCCAGCGTTCGTGAAGCGCGTACGCAGCGCTGAAGTGTCCCAGCCTTCCTTGGGCACAGCCAGCTTTGCCAGCGGCTTTGATACACGTGCCATGCGCTGGAGCCACTCCTCTTGCGGATCGGTCTGTGCCTCCGGCGCGGGCGCCTGAGTCGCCTGGGAGATGCGCCGACGCATGACGTCGGGCTGGATGAGCAACATGGCAAGCAAAGCAGCGCCGAACGTGAGCACAAACGTCAGCAGAAGGATCAGGATCTGACCGGTTTTCATCGCAGACTCCTCATTCAAACATGAATGCGCACGATCCGACGCATCCAGAGCAAGCCCAGTCCCATCAGCAGCAAGGCGTATCCCACAATCCAGGGGCCGACGGGGTCATTGGCCAAGGGATCAAGAAACTCCGGATTCAGGACATACATCGCGCCGGCCACGACGAAGGGCAGCAGCGACAGGATGATCCCGGAAAGCCGGCCCTCTGCCGACAGCACGCGCACCTGGCCCATCAGCTTCATTCGCTCGCGAATGATGTGGCTGACGTTTCCAAGAATCTCGGCCAGGTTGCCGCCCGATTCGCGCTGGATCAGGACCGCGATAACCAGATAGCGCAGGTCTGGCAGCGGTACGCGCTCCGCCAGTGCGCCGAGCGCATCGTGCATCGAGGTGCCGAAATTGATCTCGTCGAACGTTGTGCGGAACTCGGCGGCGATGGGCTCGGGCAGTTCGTCACCAGCCATGTCGAGGGCGCTTGAGAACGAGTGGCCGGCACGCAGGGCGCGGCTGATCAGGTCCGCGGCTTCCGGCAATTGCGTCTCGATGCGTTGCATCCGACGATCCCGGGCGCGCCGCACGTGAAAGGCGGGTATGAAAAGCCAGACCAAGGCGGCAACGACGACAGGAACCTCTGGAAGCGTGAGAATTCTTCCAACTACCCACAACGCAATAGGCGGCAATAGCGTCATCGTCAGGAACGTCGACACCGTCCAATTCAGCCCCGACTGCATGAGTAGCCGTTCCACCGCAATCGTGTGCGGCCACTTGCGCAGGAGCATGGTCATGAAGGGCGAATGGGCGAGCTTGCGGGCCTTCATGATCGATGCGGCGGCATCGTCTTGCCACGGTGTGGATGCCACCGCCCGCAAGCGCCGTCCGAACCGTCGCGCTGCGGCGCTATGCCGACGCTGCCACCATTGGTAGCCCAACGTCGCCGCCGTCACGATGGCCACGAACAGGCAGACGCCGAACCCGAGCAGTGTGTTGTCCATGGCGAGTCTCCGTTATTGCATCGTTTGGTTGCGCATTGGCTCAGACGTCGAATCGCACCGAAGGCTCATATAGCCGCTCGGGCACGGACAATCCGAATGCCTGCAATCGCTCGGAGAAATGCGGACGGACTCCGGTGGCGCAGAAGTAGCCCTTGACGCGGCCTTCTGCGTCCACGCCGGTGCGCTTGAACGTGAAGATCTCCTGCATGTTCACTACGTCGCTTTCCATGCCGGTGACTTCCTGGATGCTCATGAGCTTGCGCCGTCCGTCCGCCAGTCGTGATACCTGCAGAATCACTGTAATGGCCGACGTGATCTGCTGGCGCATGGTGCGCGGCGGCAGGGACAATCCCGCCATGCTGATCATGTTTTCTAGGCGGGTGAGAGCATCGCGCGGCGTGTTGGCGTGGATAGTCGCCAGCGACCCTTCGTGACCTGTGTTCATCGCGTGAAGCATGTCCAAAGCTTCCGCACCGCGCACTTCCCCAAGGATGATGCGGTCCGGACGCATCCGTAGCGCGTTGCGCACCAGCGATCGCTGCGTGATCTCGCCCCGATTTTCAATATTGGGCGGACGTGTTTCGAGCCTCAGCACATGGTCCTGGCGCAACTGCAGTTCGGCCGCATCCTCGATGGTCACGATGCGCTCGCTCTCCGGGATGAAGCCCGAAAGAATGTTGAGCATCGTCGTCTTGCCGCTGCCGGTACCGCCCGAGATCAGGATGTTGAGCTTGGCCTTGACCATGGCCTCCATTAACTGGGCCATCGGCGGCGTCAGCGTTTGGAGCTCGACGAGGTCCTTCACCATTAGCGGATTCACAGCAAAACGCCGGATGGACAGTAGCGGACCATCCACCGCGGACGGCGGGATGATGGCGTTGATCCGGGATCCATCGGGCAGGCGCGCATCCACCATCGGGCTCGATTCATCGACGCGGCGGCCGACACGGGAGACCATCTTGTCGATGACCTTCATGAGGTGCGCATCGTCGCGGAAGGTGACATCGGTCAGCTCCAGCTTGCCCCTTCTTTCGACGTACACCTTGTGTGCCGTGTTGACAAGAATGTCCGAAATCGTGGGGTCGGACAGCAACGGTTCCAGTGGACCGTACCCAAGCATTTCGTCCCGCACATCGGACACCAGGCGGCGGCGTTCGGCTTCGTTGATCGGGATATTGCGTTCGTCGATAATGCGCTCCACCAGCACCGCCAACTCACGCTTGACCTGCTCGGGATTCAGTCGCTGAAGCTTCTCCAGCTCCACGCGCTCGATGATCGCTTCATGAATGTCTGCCTTCAGTTGCTGGTAGGCAGCGCTTGCACCAGAGCTAACCGGAGCGCGCTCCGCAGGTCGTTCTGCGGTGCGTTCTGGCACGCGGTCAATCGGCGTTTCGCCGGCCTTCTCGAAGAGTTGTGCGCGCAGTGACATCTCGATTCTCCCCAGGGGTTAAGCGTGCCGGCTGACGGGCAGCGGCTGGCTCGAGTCGCCGCGATGCCCGAGCAGGCGTGTGAGCAGGCCCTCTTCTTTCTTCGCGGGCGCGGGAAACTGGATGTCCACCATCTGTTGGAACGCGCGAGACATCGCACTGTTCGGAGCGAGCTGCAGCACAGGAACGCCTTGATTGGCGGCCTCGCGGGCCGTTTTGGCGTCGGTGGGCAATGTATGCGCCGTCCGGGCGCCGAGCGTTTCTTCCATCGTGCGGATAGTGATGGGGGCGTGTTTTCCGAGCTGGTTGAGGATGACCTGCATGCGTTCTGGCGGGTAGCCGAGCGAACGGAATATCTCCATCATGTGCCGCCCCGCGCGCAGGTAGGGCAGCTCTAGTTGCACCACGGAATGGATAACCTCGCTGTGGTCAAGCACCATGATCGACGCAGGGTTGATGGCCTGTCCCAAGTCGAATACCAGTACGTCGTAGGCGGGCTTTGCGAGATCAAGGATGCGTTCCAGATGTGCCGCCTTGACGTCGGCGCCCTTGACTGGATCGCCTGCACCTGCAATGACGTCGAGATTCGGGTGAGCATGCGTGACACAGGCATCCAGCAATGCAGCATCGAGCCGGTCGATTTGATGGCAAATATCGGCAAGCGTGGCGGGCGGGGTCTTGTCCGTGACGATGAATGCCGCATCGCCGAACTGCTGGTCCAGGTCCAGCAACAACACGCGCTTGCCGCGCTGCGCGACCCCGAAGGAGAAATTCGCCGCCGCAAAGGTGGTGCCGCTGCCGCCCTTGCAAGACGTGAAGGCAAAGGTCCGGGCTTGGGCATCCGGGTCCACTTGCGCGCGGGTATCCAGGCGGGCCAGTTCTTCATTGAACTCGCGGGGGTCGAGCGGCCAGCGCAGGACACTGCGCACGCCCATACGCATCGCGCGCATTAGCAGCTCGGCTGATGGCTGCGGTGTGACGAGGATGCACGGCACATCCCCCGGCTCCGGGAATCGCTGACGCAGGTGCTCAAACACGTCCATTCCGAACTCGTCAGCCTGCAGGACCACGAAATCCGATGCGTGGATCAGCCCTGGCATCCCGAGAGCTTTCGCCGGGTCTACGCACACCAACTGCGGCTGGCGCTTGGTGTCTGCCTGTTGCGCCAGCGCCAGCATCTGGCGTGCACGTATATCGTCGGCGGCGACCAGTATCAGCTTAGCCATGTCACATCTCCCTCGGTAATCCGGATGATTCGGGGCGGTCGTGCCTATTGCGCCGGCGACGCCATCGTCCCGCTGCCAACGCCAATCACGAATGTGTTGTTATCGGTCGGTGGGTTGCGGAAGGACTGACCGTAGCGGTCCATCGCGAACGTGGCGGCGCGGCCGTCAACCCCGGTGACCGGGTCCGTGTTGGTGTATGTCGCATCAGGATTGAGCGTCTGCATCATGCGCACGGTACGCACCGATTCACCGAAGTTCGCGTCCCAGATCGGCGAAGTGTTCATGCAACCGGCCAGGCCGGTGCTGAGCAAGGTGGCCGCGGCCGCGTACATGAGTCGTGTCTTGGAGTTCATGGTGTTCACCTGTCCGTAGGTCGATTACTGGATGGTGTCGCTTGCCATCGTCACGGCCGTCGGGGCCGAAGTGGGCGACGCTGGGGGCAAGGAGGCGGTCGGCACAAAGCCGCCACTTGCGGGCTGCGGTGCGTCGGCGGGCCGGGCGCCGAGTGGCTGACCCGAGTTCGGCGACATGTCGACGGGCTGGACGCTCACGCTGGGAACCGGTCCGATGCTGGTGGTTGGCGCGGCTGGCAGGGCGGGAGACATCGGTGCGGCCGGCGTCGCGGGTGCTGGGGCCATCGCAGGCCGGGCGAGGTTGTCTGGCACCCGCACCGGATGTCCTTCCATGTTGCCGTTGATATAGACCTCACCGTTCGTTGCTGGTCCGAACGAATCGGTGGGCATCGGATAGTTCGGCGGCAGCGGCTTGACCAGGCGAGGCGTGACCACGAACAGCAGCTCGCTGCGGTCCTGCTGGAAGCTCGTGCTGCGGAAAAGGTTGCCCAGCACTGGCAGTTCGCCCGCCCCTGGCAGGCCCTTCAGGCTGCCGGTCACGTTGCTCTTGATCAGTCCGCCGATGGCAAAGCTTTGTCCGTCCATCACCTGCAACGTGGTAGACGCGCGCCGCGTGGTGATCAGAGGCAGGATGGTCGAGCCGGAGGTGTTCGGCGCGGTAACCGCTACGCCTGTCGGTGACAGCTCGGAGACTTCAGGCGCCACCTTGAGATTGATGCGGCCGTTGGCGAGTACCGTCGGCGTGAACTTGAGGCCAACACCGAAGGTTTCTTCCTGCAGCACAATGGTGGTGACGCCGCCAATGTTGGATTGCGGCACAGGTATGTAGACCTTGCCGCCTGCCAGGAAGCTGGCCTCCTGGCCGCTGATGGCCATCAGGTTCGGCTCGGCCAGGATCTTGACCAGGCTGTCCCCCTTCTGAGCATCGAGTTGGAAGGAAAACGGCAGGTTGTTACTCTTGATGCCGGTGAGCGATGCTGCGCTGCCGGACAGGAAATTCGCCAGCAGGCCAAATTGCCAACTGCCGAATGCGCCCTGCAGGTTGGCTGCCGCGCCAAGCTGGTCGATCAGGGTTTTCGAGACCTCGGCTACCTTCACTTCGAGCATCACCTGCTGTGGCGCATCGACCGACATCATGTTGATGATCTTGCTGCTGCGCTGTGGCATGCCGCTGGCCTGGAGCGTATTGGCGACCGGGATCATCATGCCGCCCATCATCATTCCCATATTGGGGTTCGCGACGTTGGCCGGTGTCCCGAGCGCCTGCGGTGGCGCCTGCAAGGGGCTGCGCGACTGACGGGAGACATACGCATTGGCGATGTCCATCACCTGTTGCGCGGTGGAGGAATCGGGCACATTGCCGCTGAGGACCAAGCTGTCTGCGGCTGCTGCCACCTGTACTCCACGCGCGCCCGGCAGGAGTGAACGCAGGGTTGATTGCAGGCCACCGGGATCGGCGCCCACCGTTACGTCGATGACGGTGCAGCGACCGCTGCGCCCTTGCACGATCATGTTCGTCGTGCCGATATCAAGACCCAGCAGATACATCGTCTGCGGCGACACCAGCATGGCCTGGACCACGCTTGGGTTGCCCAAGGTGCGAGTGCGCACCGGCTCAGGTAACGGCAGCATGCGGGACTTGCCGATGGGCACCGTCACCTGTTCGGGTTCGGCGGCTGCGCCACTACAACTTGGGCCGCGAGCGCCGCTATCGGCGGGAGCCGCAGGCGCTGCGGCAGCGCCTATCGTGAGCTGAATCGGCCCATTGGCGGCGATGCGTGCTGGCTGCGCCGCAGCGGCTTCTTCTGCGGCCTGCACCTGGGTGCTGGCAAGCCAGACACTGGCAATGGCCACAGTGGAAAGGGCGCTCAGTCGAACGACGCCGTGCATGCGTGTGGCACGCGTGCGGCCTGACGATGTATGGCTGGTCTTCATGATGATTTCCCCGGTTGGTGGCTTCTGGCGCTTGGCTCGCGCGCTCAGAAGCACTCCTTGTCCTGTTGCATGCCGCTGATCACGCCTACGCAGTTGGTATTGACTTTGCGTTCGACGAGCCGATGTACGACTTGAATGGCCTTGGCGATCGGTGTGGCGGGCGCAGCGGCCTGGATGACGGGCTCATTGAGCAAGCTGCGCTTGGTGGCGCCAGCGGTTTCCACAGGGCGGGCTTCCACCTGATTACGTAGAACCAGCGAAAGGGAGCCTACGCTGCGGGCGAGATCGAGCTTCTCGGCCTCTTCGGGCGAGACTTCCAGCGTGACGGCGTTGACCACTTTGGGCTTGGTTTCGTCGCGATTCACCTCTTGTGCCACCGCGAGCACCAGGATCTTTTCCAGTACGATCTTGGAGATCGACTGCTCGCCTTCGGTCGCAGTGTTGGTCTTCATGCCGGCTTTCTGGGTGTTGACGATGATGTCGACGAAGCTGCCGGGCAAGGCGAAGCCGGCGACGCCCACCACATCGTTGACGCGGACCGTGATGGCACGCTTGCCTTCGGCGATGACCGCCGAGAGACCACCTTTCGTGCCGGCTGGGGTGAGCTTCGATTCGAGGATCGGTTCTCCGCGCATCACGCTGGCCTTGGTCACGCGCCCATCCACTGTCTTGAGATCGCTCAGCGTTCCCGGTGGGAGGCTTTCACGCGGCCATTCGACCAGTTTCACGAACTCGGGTGCCAGGCGCTGCCCCAGGTTGATATCCGTGTTGGCCACGGCCACTTTCACCGTGCTGCCGGCGCTCTGCTCGACCATCCAGCGCGAGGCCAACACAACTGCCGCCAGGCCGGCGAGAGCCGCCACGAGCAGCATCATCAGGGTGCGTACGTTTCTCATTTGATGTTCCTCCCTTTACTCGCGATGCCTGGTCCGATCTGGCCGATCTGGTGAAAAGGACGCAGGCGCCCCTGGCGGCACGGCGTATGCGGTGCGCCATACAACGTTGTGAAACCGGTGGTGCAGCTCTTAGGTCGCTAGTGGTGGAACACCCAGCCGATGTGCTGTCGCACGGTGCGCGCGGCTTGCGCGGGTGGTTCAGCACGTGGTGTCCCACTGAAGTGGCGTGACGGGCAGCGGCGCGCGTTCGCGGGGCTGACAGTATTGCGAAGCTTCAAGGCCATGATCGATCTCCCGTTCCCGTGTCCGTTGATTGCTATCGGACTTGCTTTTTCTTACGATGGTCCTGCCTGGCGTGTCAGATGACGCCAGTCATGACCAGTGCCACGCCTGTTGTGATTGCCACCGCATAGGGCAGGCGAGTAATGGTGCGAATTCTGTTGGCACCCGTAGATGCCGTGGAGCTGCCTTGACCCTCCGTCGTTGCGCATGCCTCTGTCATGGAGGAGGCATGTCCTGCAAATGGCAGCCAAAGCAGTGCGCCGATGACTGCATGCAGCGTGCGACGCGATTCACGTCGCCACAACATTACGATCAGACCCAGCACGCCGCCGGCCAGCAGAGTCGCCAACAGAATCTCCGGCACAGCATTGGGTCCAACCTGCGCGCCGACAAATCCCATCAATTTGGCATCACCTGCGCCGACGGCGCGCACGATGTACAGCAGCAGGAATGGCACGAAGGCGGCGGCAAGTCCCGTGGCCCATCGCCATGTTCCGTCGCCCGAACCGTGTTGCCAAACTTGCAGCACCAGCGCGGCGACGGTGCCGGCGGCAACCAGCCGGTTTGGAATTCGATGGCTGCTCACATCCGTCACGACCGCCATGCCCAGCACAGCCATCAAGGAGGCCGACGTGAGTGGGTCAAAGACGGAGCTGATGTTTGTGACATGCATGGCAGCCTCTCATGCGTGATTCAGATCGCTCGATGTTCGGGCGAGGGGTGCGCCAACGTTAGCGATACTGCAGCCCGGTGCGTGGCGCGTTGCACCGGGCTGCGCGCCGCTCAGCCAGCTGCCGTCGTGAGTGCCGTCTGGATGCTGGTCCAGATTTTCGTCACTGCGGTCTTGACGGCAGGGCCTGCCGCGACCATGCAGAGGGCCACGAACGCAAGCAGCAGGGCATATTCAATGCCGGCTGCGCCGTCTTCTTCCTGGGCGAATTGCTTGATGCCATTGAACATGGAGTTCATGTCCTTCTCCTTCACGTCATGGTTAGTGGAAAAAAGCGCCCGCTGGAGATCGGGCACAAGGTTTCGGCCGGAAACCGGCCGAGGCCAAACCGGCCAGCTACCACAAGGGTGTGTGGTGTCTGTTCCGATTCCACCTGGCTCAGGGACGAGACCGCGCCACAAAGGCCGTCTTGACGATGTCCGATGCATGCACCATTCGGCTCGACGCATTGCATCCTGCTGGACACTGTGGAACTGATCCAACTTCTCTCCAGGGATCCGACCCACACCTGAATTTGCTGCAATCTGCTGACTTGGCGGCCGAGGCCCTGCCAGTCCGGACCGGCACTGCAGCGTGCCGGCCGCTTTCGCTCCCTGGGTGCTGGTTAATTTCGCCCCCTTTTTCCCCGTCCTCGGTATCCGTGACTCGGGTTCTGCAGTCTCGGTGGCTCCGTTTGTTTTGGGGCCGCCTCGCTGCCTGTGGCGGATATACAGCGACGAACGTGCCACTCGTCCTAAGTGTTTGATTTTTATAAAGAGGGTTTTTTGTGGCGTACCTTTTTCGAGACGATGTAACTAAATGTTTCTAGATCTTTACGTAGATTATTAGGCGCTTTTTGCGGCGAATTGTATCGCTTACAATTCTTTATGCTGTTTGTGTAATAAATAATGAGATAAATAATCCGCTTTTAGACTGCCCAATCAGGGCGAACGACTAGACGCCCGATCGGTTAAAACGGTTGCAAGGATGAAACGCCTTTTTGGACGCTTCTCCGCCAGATGGCCCAGCAAAAGGATGAGTACTGGTGATTGGGATGTTTGCAGTCCCGGTGCACCCTCGTGTTTGGTTTCCAAAATGAGGAGCGATTCACCAAACAGATGTGATTTTTGTGGCCCTTTACTCCTCCTGAAGGACGAGCGCGGGGTGCAAATCGATGCTGAGGCGGCCTTGAACCAAAAGGTTGCAAATGCGAAACCGGTCTGACTCGGAGTTCATATTTTGCTATTCTGAGTTTCGAGATCGGAGCAACGCTTTCTGCGCTTGAGGCCGAAGAGTTGAGTGCGCCTCGGGACTGAGGCCGGTATATAGCGTCCAGGAATGATGCGATTGGTGCGTATGGGCGACCTTTTTGAGACCGGGATGAGCGAACAGTTGTCTTTGACGTATCGCGGCTATCCCATTCGGTGCAGCACATCCCGTAGCGAGGACGGCAGATTTTCGCCCATAGTCACTGTAAAGATGCCGAAGAGAGCCTTTGCCAGTACACGCTACTTAGCCGAGTTTCAGGTGGCAACAGACCTGCGTGAGACTGAAGCTCGGGAGCATCAAATTTATGTGGGATCTGAGCGATACCGATCGTTCGCAGACGCCTTGGATGCTGGTGTCGGTGCAGCAAAAGCATGGATTGACAAGCAAGTCGGACCATTGACGCTACATCGTGGGTTCGGATACGAGATCTTTGCGGAGTTCTCGGACTCTTTTTGGTTTGCGAAAGTTAGAATTTACGGATCTAGCGCCCCGCTGCGCATTCTTGATCTACGTACGGAATTGATATCCGTCGCAGGAAAATATCTGTCGGAGCTTTCAGCCAGGTATGCAGCGGACGAAAGTACGAGGCGCCTAATCGATCAGGTTGCGCTTGAAGATGAGCGAAATGATGGAAAGGCGTTGAAGAAGTTGTTTGGCCAGCAGCAGTGGCCTGCCGAGTGCTGATGACCAGGATTGCGCCGAATGGGTGTTGTTGCGGAAACGCCCGATTTCCTGATGCTTTTCTCTTACACTAGGGACACATAGGCGACGTTGACAAATTAAATTCTTCTCGAACTTTATCGAAAGACCCGCCCTGATTTATATGTGGCGGGTCTTTTTTTTTGATCGTGAAGATGGCTTGAACAACGTTCGCCACAACCGCGACGTCGCCTTCAATGCCTTGCCAGGTGCGCTTGAATTTGCTGCGTATCGAGGGCCGAGAGATCTTCGTTGATGTCTTCGAAAATCATCTGACGCGTTTCCTCGCTCAGACGCTTGCGAAGCATGCCGAGAAACTTTGGCTCCACGGCAAGGCGCAATCGATGAAATCGGTGATGAAGCCTTCCTTGTTCGAGGTGGTCGGCGACGGTCTTTGCGAATTTCTCGCGGTCTTTCTCGCTTAGCGTCGTTCCACCGGGGACGACATTGACCAGGTCTTCAATTTCCCGCAAGTCCAGTTTGAGCCCCGGGGTCTCGAAGATTCGAGCACGGCTGCCGTCGGCGACGACAACCCAGGTAGTGTCAGCCATGGTGCACCTTTCAACGTGATCGGTCGCCGGCTCTGCGTCCATCGAAAATCGTCGCGAACGCCGGCGAATTTGCCATCGGCGACGGTCTATCTCCAGCGCCCATCGATGACGGACCGTGGCGCTTCCCCGCGTTCCTGCGCGAGCGATGGATAGTCGGTATATCCGCGCTCACCGCCGCCGTAGAACGTGGAAGGATCCGGCGAATTGAGCGGAGCGTGCGATCGCAAGCGTTCCGGCAGGTCGGGATTGGCGATGAACAAACGTCCGAATGCGATCAGGTCCGCGTTGCCGTCCTCGAGCCATCTTTCCGCACTGCTCACGTCGAAGCCGCCCGCGACCATCAGCACACCACGATAGGTGCGGCGAATCATCTGGCTCATGCGTTCCGCGCGTTCGATGAAAGCCACATCCGCACCGGTCGCTGCCAACGCGGGATTCACGATGTGCAAATATGCCAGCCCGTATCGATTGAGTCTCTCTACGACGTATGAAAAGGTCGCCTCGGGATCGTCGTCGTGCATGTCGTTGAAGGTGCCAAGAGGAGAGAGCCTCACGCCCACCTTTTCTGGTCCCCACACTTCGCAAACCGTCTCGATCACCTCGAATAGCAGCTTGGCTCGACGCTCGATCGATCCGCCGTATTCGTCTGTGCGGTGGTTCGTGCCGGACAGCAGGAACTGGTCGAGCAAATATCCATTCGCGCCATGTACTTCGACGCCGTCCATACCGGCAGCCTTTGCGTTGCGCGCTGCCCGGAAGTATTGGCGCACCAGATACGGCATTTCTTCGACCTGCAGCGCACGCGGCTTGACGCAGGGCGCGACAACACCTTCGCCTCGCTCGTTCTCAATAAACGCCTCCGCTTTCGGCTGGATCGCAGAGGGTGCAACCGGCAGCATTTCATCGGGCTGCAATGAGGGGTGCGATATGCGTCCTACGTGCCACAGCTGCATGAACATCAGACCGCCCGCGTCGTGCACGGCGTCCGCTACGTGTCGCCAGCCTTCAACCTGCTCTGCGGTATGTATCCCAGGCGTCCATGCGTAGCCCTGTCCCTGCATCGACACCTGGGTCGCTTCGCTGATGATCAGCGCGGCCGTTGCACGCTGCGCGTAATAGCAGGCGTTGAGCTGCGACGGAATGTTGCCTGCCCGGTTTGCGCGCGAACGCGTCAGCGGCCCCATGACGACACGATGACGCAGGGTGTAGGGGCCCACCTTTAGGGGTTCGAACAGCTTGTGCAGGGAAACGGGAGCTTCATGCTGCCGGGCTTGTTCGGGGGCAATCTCCGTATCAGACATATTCGCTCCATGTGTTTGCGACTCGGGCCGAAACGTGTTGCCACAGACGCACAGAAGCGTCGGCGTCAAAGCAAATCGACGGGATCCCCGTTCTACGCGCAGTCTAGCCGTGACGCCGCGCGGGCTTCTTTTTGGTTTCTGCTGAGATGTGTCACGATCCTGCGGCCTTGGCGGCGGCAGAACGCCAACAAAATTCGGCAGCATCGCGAAAGACAGACCGCTGCGATGCGTCTACCGTGCTGGAAAATGTGGTCTACCCCGGCTGTGGCGTGCGGGCTGCTGGCTAGGGAAGGGCATGAAACAGAAGGGGGCATGCAGATGTACCAACCTAGTACTGTTCCTTACCAGCGGCACAGGGCATTTGAGCACACATTTTCGTCCGGCTCTCTTAGCTTGGGATTGTTCTTTCCCATTGAAGCTTTCGACGGAGATCGGCCGACCATGCAGAACCAGGTAACACTTGCAAAGCGCGCCGAAGCGTTAGGTTTTTCAGCATTATGGTTCCGTGATGTGCCGCTAAGAGATCCAAGCTTTGGCGACGTCGGCCAGGTGTTCGATCCGTGGGTCTATATGGGATTTATGGCCGCCCACACTTCGAAAATCGCGCTTGGCACGGCCTCGATCGCGCTGCCGTTGCGCAACCCCTTGCATACGGCCAAAGCAGCGGCGAGCGTCGATCAACTGAGTCATGGCCGTTTGCTACTGGGAGTCGCCTCCGGCGATCGTCCGGTCGAATTTCCAGCGTTCAACATCGATCCGGAAAGGCGCGGGGAGATTTTCCGCGAAAGGGTGGAGGTGATCCGATGGGTTCAGCGCACGAGCTTTGCGCATGTCAGATGGAGTGACGGAGAGCTCATCGGTGCCGACCTCATTCCAAAGCCGACGACAAACGAGATTCCGCTCTTTGTGACCGGACACAGTCGCCAATCGCTCGATTGGATCGCAAAACATAGCTGCGGGTGGATCACCTATCCCCGTCCTCCTCATCTGCAGCGATCGTTCGTAGAAAAATGGAGACAAGAAGTTATCGTGCAATCCGGGACCGAGTACAAGCCGTTCTTACAGTCGCTGTATATCGACCTCGACGCATCGCCGTCCACAGCAGCATCGCCAATTCACTTGGGATACAAGCTAGGCAGGCGCCATCTCATTGACTTGCTCGATGCGCTGCAGGAGATTGGCGTTGACCACGTCATTTTGAATCTGAAATACGGTCATCGAAGTGCGGCCGAGGTGGTGGAAGAACTTGGCACGCATGTGGTGCCTCGGTTTCGGGCGCGAGATGCTGGCGCACAGCCTGCGGGGAAGGATGACGGGCGGGACGCGCAAATCGTGAGTGTCTGGTAAGAGGCGTTCGTGCGGGGTTGGCCGTCTTTTTCAATCGATGAGCAAATGAGAGCTACCCATTTCCTTGAACCTCGACAAGATTCGGCCGCAATGGAGCATGCTGACTTTCTATGAGCGCTTCGAGCAGGTCATCGCCCATATCCTGAGCATCGTGATTTCGGTGGTCGTCCTGGTATCGCTTTGGCAGTTGATCCGGGCGGTCGTCGTGCTGTTGCTGTCCGGGGCGTTCGATCCCCTTGATCATGCGGTCTTCCAGGCTGTCTTTGGCATGGTGATGACGCTGTTGATCGCAATGGAGTTCAAGCATTCGATTATCCGCGTCATGCTCAGGCGAGATCACATTGTGCAAGTCAAGACTGTGATCCTCGTGGCGATGCTTGCGATAGCGCGCAAGTTCATCATCCTCGATCCCGCCACGGACCCCGCTCACATCGCTGCACTTGCGGCCGGCCTGGTTGCGCTCGGCAGCGTTTATTGGCTGATGCGGCAGCGCGATGATCCCGTCGATGCCGCAATTGCAGAGCGCGCCACGCGCGATCGTGAGTCGGGCGTGTGACAAGGCGGCCCGGGTTTATGCATGAAAAAAAACATTTCTAACACCGACGGACATGGACCACTAGAATTCGTTTCGATGCAGCAAGATCGACCCGTCTTCTTGGCAAACGCTCACCATAGCGCAAATGTCTCGTCCCTCAGAATTGCGGTGTCTCCACTGTCACTCGATCGGTGCGTTCTGTACGGACTGCGCCGAAGAGTCGGCGCAATGGATCTTGTGTGTGATACCGGCGGACAGGACCACCGCGCATGCGAGCACAGTCGGAGGCAGCGAGCGGCCGGATCACCATATCAGCGTCAGCGCGCCGTTCATCGCAATCGTGCCGGCGTGGGCTCGCATTGAAGTCGACAATGACGATCCACGCGGCCTCGTCCTTGCGCTGCATTCGCCTACGCTGAGGGAAGCCGCTCGCAAGGCACTCGGCAACGGGACCTGCGATATCCCGTGCTGGTTCACGGCGTGGGATCCTTTCCTACGGGAAGCGGCCGACATCCTTATCACTTTGCACTCCAACATAGGCCCCGACCCCATGTGCTTCGCGGCGTTCGCCGACGTCATCTCACTTCATCTCGCGTGCCGCTACGGACGCAACGCCGACACGCGCGAGGCCGGTACCAGTCTTTCCCAGAGCAAGCTGAGTGTCGTGGAACTTTTCATTCACGAACACATTGCGGAAAACATCCAGGTGGAACACCTCGCTGCGCTTCTACATATGAGCCCCTCGCATTTTGCGCATGCTTTCAAGAATGCGACGGGGCTTGCGCCACACTTCTATGTGACGACCAAGCGGTTGAAATTTGCGCAATTGATGCTTCTCGAAGGAAGTCTTCCGCTGATCGATGTCGCGGCACGCGCGGGCTTTCAGACTCAGCAGCACTTCACTGAGGTGTTCCATCGCTATGCGGGGTGCACGCCCCGTGCGTTCCGCCTCGCGCATCACCACCCCACGATCCGGTAACGCGCTCGCGACTCGATCCGTGAGTGACCAACACGCGCAGGAATCCGACACCTCTGGGCAGGAACCCGAAAGAAGCGCGCGTCTGCCGGACATATGCTTGACGATACTCGCGCCATAACCATCTGCGCGCGCCTCGGGCGCGACGCGCGGAACTGGCGGCCCGTCCTTCGCGACAGGCAGAACGCGCTGCTGCATGCGTGAACGCATTGTGCGTCCGGCGTGCACCTATCACGTTGCGTATGTCGGAGAACACCATGAAGACTCACCTCATCTCGGCCGCAAGGCTGTCGTCGTTTGTGCTCGCGCTATGCGCTGGTGGCCTGGTGGCCATTAGCGCCATCGCGCAGGATGTGCCTATCGCGGGCAAGGCGACACTTGGCGTCACCGTCACCGAAGCCCAAGTCGTTGCAACAGGCTGGCGCGCATCGAAGATGATCCACACCGATGTCTACAACGACAAGAACGAAAAGATCGGCAAGGTTGATGACCTGATCATCGCACCGGATGGCACGCTCTCGGCCGCAATTATCGATGTGGGTGGCTTTCTTGGAATGGCGACGCATCGTGTCGCCATCCCCGTTCAGCATTTCAAGCAAATGGCACCGAAGGCCGTCCTCCCGGGTGCAAGCAAGGAAGCGCTGAAGAAGCTGCCGGAGTTCGAATATGCCAAGAGCTGACAGCGGGCTGCGACATCGCGGCACGCCGGCCAATGATCCTTGGGCGACGCGGCGCATCGAGATCCCGTAGCGCGATGCGCTCGGCGCCATCGCTCCATGCCGTGCGCGCGCGTCGATGATCAACCGGTGCGCTGCTGCGCGCAGGGCGGGCATTTTTTCACCACTCACGTACAACTCCTCGCTTTCAAACTCCACCGCCTCTCCAACGGAGCACATCATGGCAACTTGCAGCGTTTGCGGAAAACCGGCGACTTCGCAGATCACGATCACCGAGAACGGCCAGCGTCGTCAGCTGACGCTGTGCAACGAGCACTATGTGCAGTTCATGGCACGCAACCAGCGCAGCCTCTCTCCGCTCGAGTCGCTTTTTCACGGCGGTCTCTTTGAAAGTCTTTTCGACGATATGTGGCCGCCGATGGAAGGTAGGCGCGGCGGCTGGCATGCACTCGGCCAGGCGGAGGAGCCGCGCGCGAGTGCAGGGGAAGGCGGCAACGGCGGCGCTGGTATGGGGACTCGCGCGGGCTCGCCGGGCGGCCGGCCGCGCCGGCATCGCCGTGCGCGCGAAGCTGTCGACCTGCAGACGTTCCTGAGCGAGAGCGGCCTGGACCGATTGCAGGCAGCCGCGCAAAAGGCGGTCGAGTTCGGCAAGTCTGAAGTCGATACAGAGCACCTGCTGCTCGCACTCGCCGATAACAACGTGGTGCAGGAGATCCTGCGCGAATTCAAGCTGGATCCCGAAGAGATCAAGAAGGATGTCGATAAGAATGCGCCGCGTGGCACGCGTAGCGAAAAGACAGACGACGAACGCATCGGCGTATCGCCGCGCGCAAAGAGCGCGCTAGAGAACGCGCTCACCGCGTCGCGGGAGCTTGGCCACAGCTACGTGGGACCCGAGCATATCCTGATCGGGCTCGTCGAAGAGGAAGACGGCTTCGCGGGCGAGTTGCTGCGCAAGTACGGGCTATCGTCGCATGCGCTCCGGCAGAAGACCGTCAAGGTGGTCGGTAAGGGTGCCGAGGAAGGCACCGTCGAGGGGCGTTCCACCACGCCAACGCTCGACAAGTACGCGCGCGATCTCAGCGAACTCGCGCGGCGCGGCAAGCTCGATCCGGTGATCGGCCGCGACAAGGAAATCGAAACGACTATCGAGGTTCTTGCCCGACGGCGCAAGAACAACCCGGTGCTGATCGGCGAACCGGGCGTTGGCAAGACGGCAATCGTCGAAGGACTTGCGCAGCGCATCGTCCAGGACCAGGTGCCAGAGGTGCTGCGCGGCAAGCGCGTCGTCGAATTGAATATCAACAGCGTGGTGGCGGGCGCAAAGTATCGGGGCGAGTTCGAGGAACGATTGAAGCAGGTGCTTGACGAGATCGTCGAGAACCAGGACCGGCTGATCGTCTTCATCGACGAACTGCATACGATCGTCGGTGCCGGCCAGGGTGGCGGCGAAGGCGGGCTCGATATCGGCAACGTCTTCAAGCCCGCGCTGGCGCGCGGCGAACTGCATCTCGTGGGCGCCACGACGCTCAACGAATACCAGAAGTACATCGAGAAGGACTCGGCGCTCGAACGGCGCTTCCAGCCCGTCAACGTGCCCGAGCCAAGCGTCGCGGAAACCATCGAGATCCTGCGCGGTTTGCGCGACCGCCTTGAAGCGCACCATAAGGTGAAGATCACCGAAGGGGCGATCGCGGCCGCGGCGAAGTTGTCGGACCGCTATATAGCCGCGCGATTCCTGCCGGACAAGGCCATCGACCTGCTCGACCAGGCAGCCGCCCGTGTGCGCATCTCATCGAACTCGCGGCCGACGCAACTGCACGATATCGAGGCGTCCATCCGTCGCACGCGCCAGGAACAGGACGCGGCAAGCTCGGCCAAGCAGTTCGACAAGGCAAAGGAACTGGAATCCAAGATCGTCTCCGAGCAGAAGCGACTCGATGAGGCGACCGAAGCGTGGAAGAAGGAACGCGGGACCAGTTCGCAAGAGGTCACGGCTGAGGACATCGCGCAGGTCGTGGCGGCGCTCACTGGCGTGCCGGTGTCCGAACTCACCGCAGAAGACCGCGAGAAGTTGCTGAACCTGGAAGATCGCCTGAGGGAGCGTGTGGTCGGCCAGGACGAGGCGGTCCGCGCCGTCGCGCAGGCGGTTCGGCTCTCACGTGCCGGTCTCACCGAAGGCGGCAAGCCGACCGCAAGCTTCCTCTTTCTCGGCCCAACCGGTGTGGGCAAGACCGAGCTCGCCAAAGCGCTCGCCGCTGCGGTGTTCGGCGACGAAAACGCGCTGGTGCGCATCGACATGAGCGAATACTCGGAGCGGCATACGGTGGCGCGCCTGGTGGGCTCGCCTCCGGGCTATGTCGGCTATGAGGAAGGAGGGCAGTTGACCGAGCGGGTGCGTCGCCGCCCATATTGCATCGTCCTGCTCGACGAAATCGAGAAAGCACATTCCGAGGTGCACAACATCCTGCTGCAGCTCTTCGACGAAGGCCGTCTCACCGACGGCAAAGGGCGTCTCGTGGATTTCACGAACACCATCATCATCGCGACCAGCAATATCGGTTCACAGATGATTCAGGACAATATGCGCGCCGACAAGACGCAACTCGACTACCCTGAGCTGCGCGACCGTCTGATGGAGGTTCTGCGGCATCACTTCAGGCCAGAATTCCTGAACCGGGTGGATGAGGTGGTGGTGTTTCATGCGCTCGGCAAGGCGCAGATCCGCAGCATCGTGGATTTGCAACTGGAGCGTGTGCGGCGCACCGTGGCTGGGCAGAACATCGAGTTGTCGTTCGACGATTCGCTGCGCAATCATCTGGCGGAGATTGGCTATGACCCCGAGTTCGGCGCGCGGATGCTCAAGCGAAAGATTCGCGCCGAAGTGGAATCGAAACTTGCCGATGCACTGCTGCGGGGCGATGTGCGTGATGGCGACAAGGTGACCATCACCTACGACTCGGGCGCGAATGCGGTGCGCGTGCAGAAGTCATCCGCCGATGCGCAGACGGCGAGCCCGGCAGAGGAGGAGCAAAAACCGGCGCACGTCTGACAAAAGGGTTTGAGGGCGATGCCGCTTGCGCGGGATCGCCCTCCGCGTCTTGCGCAGGCTTTGGTAGAAGCCTTCGCAGCCCTGCTGCGGCTCAGTTTGCGATGCATCAGCCCCGCAGGCTGGCGAGTCATACCACCGCCGGAAGGTGCGCCGTCACCGTGGTGCCTGTGCCGACCTCGCTTTCAAGAGAAATATTGCCGCGATGCAGCAGCACAATTTCGCGCACGAGCGCGAGGCCCAGACCATCGCCGGCCGTCCCGTCCTGGTGCTTGCCGCGGAAGAACTTGTCGCACACGAGCCTGAGTTCGTCGACTTTGATTCCCATGCCTCGATCGGTCACCTTCAGCACGGCGTTGCCGCTTTCATCCGTTGCTCTGGCGACCGACACGTTGACGTCATTTCCCAGGCCGTACTTCACAGCGTTCTCGAGCAGATGCCGTATCACGCTGGCGAGTGAGGCAGAGTCGCCCATCACCCAGACTGGCCCTCGCGCGCCCTCCAGAGTCACTCCATTGCCGTTCATACGTCCTTCCTCAATAACATCGCGCACGAGCGCTGCGAGATCCACCCGGCGAAAGGTCATCTCGGATGCACCCAAGGTTTCCAGGCGCGTCAGTTGAAGATGATTGGAAGCGAACTGGCTGATGCGCTGGGCTTGCGAACGCATCGTGCGATAGATGCCAAGGCGTTTTTCCGGGGAGATCAGATCGGCGGCGAGAAGGTCGGCATATCCGACGATATTTGCGATCGCCACCTTGTTTTCGGCTTCCACGGTATCGATGAAATGGGACCTCGCCCGTTCCTCTCGCCGCATTGCGCTTACGTCGCAGACAGACACCACGCAGCCTGCGCCGTCGCTGGTATGCACTACGCGGATCGCATAGCTGGAGGCATCCGCTATATCGAACTCGATAAGACTGCTGAAGTCGTGGGAGGCTGCGATCCGGTCGATCTCCGCCAGCAGTTCGGACGGCGTGGCTGAGTCCCGCGTGGGACGTTGGCCGCGATACAGAAGGTCGACGAATCGTTGTGACGGGGCGCCGCGCAAGTCACCGGGCGAAACGCCCAGGATGTCGCACAGCCCGCCGTTGGTGTCTTCCACCAGGCGATCCTTGTTGAAAATGGCGACGCCGCCTGGCACGGCAAAGAACAGCGCATGCAGGTGCTGATTCCTTTCCCGTAGCCTGCGGCTGACCACTGCGGCACGCTTCGCCGCCTTCACCATCGTCATGATTGACTTTGCCTGGCCCATCTGGAGGAAGATGATCAGTGCGGATGCCAGGCTTGCGATGCAAGCGACGACTATCAGCCTGCCGCGGTACATCGCTAGCGCTTCATGCCGGTTGTACCTGACCACAACCGCCAGGTCTCCTTTCGACAGTCTTTGCACGCCATAAATGCGCTCGACGTCGTCCAGCTGGGTGCTCTCCAGCGCGTCGGCGTGGGCGGCGGCTACAACGGCTCGTCGCGTTACGGAACTCGCCGCCACCGCCTGGCCGGGGTCGTAAGCCGCGCCACTCCAGCGCACCCGGTAGATAAAGTCATTGGTACCCAATAGACCGACTGCACCCTGGGTGCCCAGATAGGTGATGCTTTTGGAGATATTGGTCAGTGAGATTGGGTCCAGCGACACCACGACGACGCCCAGGAAACGGCCAGTCGGCGCGACGATTCCCTTGGAAAGCAGGACTACCCAGCGCCCCGAATTACGCTCCCGCCGCGGCTTGCTGACAAACAAGGTGGACCTGGGATTGTTGGCATGGACGCGGAAATAGTCGCGATCGCCTGCGTCGATGGCTTCGAAGGTCAGATTGGTCGATGACCTGACGACGCCGCTTTCGTCCAGGATCTCGGTCTGAAGGAAGGGCTCGGCACTGAGATGACCGTTTCGGGTCCATTCGGCGAGCGGCAAGTCCGGACCGCGTTCGATGACAGCGCCGCCTACCAGGGAGGTCAGTTGGTCCGCATCGGACAGTGTGCGCTCGACGTGCTGGCCAAGGGTATAGGCAAGATGGTCGGCATCGACCTGGATCCGGCGTAATTCGCTACCCCTGTCCCATCCGGCCCATATGGCGAAGCCCAGCCAGATGAGTAGTAGGAGTATGAATGCCGAAATACGCGCGGTGATGGTGCCCGCGGAGCTTTCCGCCGCTACCGGCCTATATATTTCCAGACCCATGGACTCTGGCACCCCGAAAAATGTGGGTACGGACCGCCGCAAAGGCCGCCCCGAGAATTGTTATCGATTGAACCCGTTATATGCAGGCCAGGCTTCGGAACCAGTACAGCCGGACTGCGTCGCACTTTGCCTGTGTGTGTACCTACCTAATAGAAGCAGAAAGAAAAAGAAAAGCCGTATCAGATGGGAAAGCGGCTATCTTCTAAATGTGGACGGGTGAGCGGCGCCGCTGATCCGAGAGCAAGGGCTTGACCTGCGAGGAGTACGCGATGAAACGGTACGAGCGGTTAGCCGACCAGCTCACCGAGCTCATCAAGCGCGGTGATCTGGCGCCAGGCGCGCGCATTCCTTCGGTTCGCACGGCGTGCAAGGCGTGGGGCGTGAGCCCCGCGACGGTATTTCGCGCTTACTACCTGCTCGAAAACAGGGGCGTGATCAGGGCGCGCCCACGTTCGGGCTATTTCGTGTCTCCGGGCCCGATAGAAGTACCGCAAGCGAGTCCCGCTGCCCCGCCCCGCGTCGACCCGAAGAACGTCAATGTCAGCGACCTTGTCTTTGAGGTACTCAAGACGGTCAGGCAACCCGAGACGGTGCCCCTTGGCTCAGCGTTCCTGAGCCCCGCGCTGCTGCCGATAGCGCGCATCGGAAAGTCGTGCGCGACGGTCAATCGTACGGCGTGCGTGGCCAGCATGGTGGACGGCCTGCCTCCGGGATATGAAGGATTGCGCCGGCAGATTTCACTGCGTTACCTGATGGCGGGAATGACAATCCCCGTCGACGAGATCGTCATCACGAGTGGTGCACTCGAAGCCATGACGCTCAGCGCGCAGTTGCTGACCGCTCCCGGTGATGTGATCGTGATCGAAAAGCCGACGTTCTATGCAGCGCTGCAGGCTATCGAGCGTCTACGGCTGAATGTCGTGGAGATTTCTGTCGACCCGGTGAAGGGTCATGATCTGGATGCGCTGGCGCGTGCGCTACAGCAATATGAGGTGCGCGCCTGCTGGTTCATGACCTCGTTCCACAATCCGACCGGGGCAACGCTGAGCGATTCGGGCAAGCAGGCGTTAGTCGATTTGCTCGCCAAACATGACGTGCTGCTCATCGAGGACGACGTTTACAGTGAGCTGCATTTTGGTCCGCATCCGGTGCGCCCTGCGAAATTCTTCGATCGGAACGGCCTTGTCATCCATTGTGGTTCGTTCTCGAAGTGTCTGGCGCCTGGATATCGTATCGGCTGGGCGGCAGCGGGAAGGTTCGCGGACAGGCTGGAGCGCGCGAAATGGATGACCACGTTATCGGCCAGCATGCCCGCGCAGCGCGCCATTGCTGACTATCTTGAGCATGGCGGCTATGAACGTTTCCTGCACAAGCTACGTCGTGAACTGGCGCAACAGCAATCGCAGATGCTGGACGCAATCAGCCGATACTTCCCGGCCGATACGATGGCGACCAAGTCCAGCGGCGGCTATTTCACGTGGGTGACGCTTCCGGATTACGTAGACGCGATTCAGTTCTTCCTGGCTGCGCTCGGCAGTGGTATCAGTATTGCACCCGGGCCCATCTTCTCTGCGGACGGCGGCTTTCGCAACCATGTGCGTGTGAATTATGGATATCCGTGGTCGGCGCGGCTTGATAAAGCAGTCGCGACACTGGGCGCCCTATGCGCGGACGAAACACGTTGCAGCACTAAACTGTCCGGTCCGGTTCGTCCACATTGATCGGCGCCGTTGCCCACGCGGACGCGCGGATCTGATCGAACGTCATCGGCTTCCCATACCAGTATCCCTGCGCGAGGTCGATTCCGGAGCGCTGTACCACATCGTCTTCCGCAGCAGACTCGACGCCCTCCGCAACCACTTTCGCTCCCAGTGCATGCGCCAATGCGGCTACCGCTTTCAAGAACTGGATTCGCGCTTCGCCGCGTATCGCCAGAAATCGTCGATCCACCTTGACGTAATCGAATCGAAAGTCCGCGAGTAAGTCGAAATTGCTGAAGCCCGTGCCGAAATCGTCGAGCGACAGTCGTACGCCGTGTTGGCTTATGCGGCTGAGCGCCGCGACCACCCGCGGGGTGCGCTCCACGCAGGCGCGCTCGGTGAGTTCCAGCACAAGGCGTTCCAGCACCGGGCCGGCGGCCTCGCAGATGTTCTCAACAAAGCGGTCTTCCATCAAATGCCGCGCGCAGATATTGACCGATATATGCCAGTGCTGAGGAAGCGGCAGATGGGTCAGTGCACTCTTCACTTCGCGCAGTACGAAACAGCTCAACACACCGATCAGGCGGGTGCCTTCGAGCTCTGCGATGAATTCCGCCGTGCCCCCGGCTCCGAACTTTGGATGATTCCACCGGAGCAGGGCTTCCATGCCGACGCAATGCTGCGTGCGCATGTCGACGATGGGCTGGTAGACGACGTGGAACTCCCCGCGGCGAAGACCGATGCACGCCGCTCGATGCAATCTTGCTTTGGGGCGAAGAGCGTAACCCGCGTACACAGCTGCGCAGCAGGCCGATACCGCGATCACCAGCACGATGGCATCGCGAGATCGGATCAGGCTGGCCGCGAGCAAACCAGCCATGCACGCCGTAAGGGCGACGGTCTCCGCGATGTCAAGATGCTCGCCGCAAACGGGTTGCAGCCGACGTATTCGTGCCATGCAGCGTTGCAGAAATCGCATGAGGTCGTTTTCAAACGGGGATCTGAGTGGCGAACTATGGCCTGACTCGCGTTCTAAAACGAGTAGCAGTTACGTGGCAAAACATGCGTATCAGCTCCGCGGCCACCAGCAGTAGATCGGCTCGGAAACTCGCGGCGCTCGACAAAGCACCCGGAAAACGATCGCCCTCGATGGCATGACAGCGGAGCACACACCGCCCAGCGAATGCAGTGTCAATTTCCGAAGGACAAGCGCGACGGCTTGAGCGGCGCCGCGCCCGGGTTGTAGGGCTCTCTCCCTGGTGAGGCAGAGACTGCTTCAAGCTACCGGGCCCGGCCGAATATTCTGGTTCAGACGGAAGACATTGTCTGGGTCGTATTTGTTCTTGATTTCGACGAGCCGTTGATAGTTTTCGCCATAGGCGGCCCGTACCCTGTCCTCTCCCTCCTCGCCCAGATTGTTCGCATAGACGCCGCCCGTCGAAAACGGCCGGATCGCGTCCCAGGTTTCACGCGCCCACCGTACATGCGCGTCATCGTCTTCCGGATCGTCCCAGATCGAGATCGGGAAGCAGTCGTAGAGCGCATCGCGATTGACGTAGGCTGTCTCAGTCCTCGCCACCCGAGCGATCGCACCGCCGACCTGCTGCAAAACCAGCAGTGACATGCCGCCGCCAGGCGCGTTTGCGTAGGCGTCTAGCAGCGCATCGATGGCTGGATCCGTGAGCTCGCGCAGAAACTGTGCCTTCCAGTAGTAGCGGCGCCCGCGGGGAAAGATGGCATCGCCGGCGCTCTGGATCTGCAGGTAAGGGACCGCCTCAAACCGGCATTCGGCCGGGGTTCCATAGTCCCTGAGCGGCGCGAGCACGCGTTCGCCTTCGGGAATCGGTCCGACATAGCAGGCCGAGAGGCTCAAAAAACGTTCGCCAGATGGCGTGGTCAGCAGGGCTGCGTCAACGCTGAGTTCGTCCGGCGCCTGGCTCGCAAACGCGTGGTGGAAGCGCAGGGCATCTCGTGCCTCGTCGTAGTGATGCAGCACGGATCCCGTCAGAAGCTTTGGCCCGACAGGATGAAGCCGGTACTCGAATGCCGTCACGATGCCGAAGTTTCCGCCGCCGCCGCGAAGGCCCCATAACAGGTCCGCGTTCTCGGTGGCACTGGCCCTGAGCATGCGGCCATCGGCCAGCACGATCTCGGCCGCGATCAGGTTGTCGCAGGCGAGCCCATGCTTGCGGCCCAGCTTGCCGAAGCCGCCGCCAAGCGTCAGCCCGGCGATGCCCGTATCGCTGTTGACGCCCATCGTCGTCGCCAGCCCGTGCGAATGGGTCGCACTGTCGAATTCGCCCAGCGTCAGGCCTGCACCCGCACGCGCAATGCGGCGTACCGGATCGATTTCGATCCGTTTCAGGCGCGCCAGATCGATCACGATGCCGTCGTCGCAGACGGACAGGCCGGCTACGTTATGGCCTCCGCTGCGCACGGCCATCTGATAGCCGGCTGACCGGGCAAACGTCACGGCGCGGCTGACATCCGCGGCATCGGCGCAGTACACGATCATCGCCGGGCGCTTGTCGATTGCGCCGTTCCAGACCTGGCATGCCTTGTCGTAGCCGTCCTCTCCGCGCAGGACCGCTTCGCCGGTCAAACTCTGGCGAAATCGCTCCATGCTCGAGCCGGCTTGCTCCGGCCCGCTGTTGGCACGTCGAGGGATGAGATGCGTATCCATGCTGCCCCCTTTCCATGTCCCGCACGGCGACGTCTGCACCGCGGCTTCCGCCTACATGCTTGATGCTGGCAGCAAACGAAGCAAGCTCTAAGAACTCATCTGGCAGATGAGCTCTGCTCACCTACACTCAGTTCATGCGCAAACTGCCACCCTTACGTTCGCTACACGCTTTCGAGGCCGCGGCCCGGCACCGGAGCTTCAAGGCTGCAGCGGCAGAACTCGGTGTGACGCCGACTGCCATCAGCCATCAGATCCGGTTGCTGGAGGAAACGTGCGGCCAGCAGCTGTTCCAGCGGCGCCCCCGCCCACTGGCCCTGACTGGTGCAGGCGCGCAGCTATTTCCGGCGCTGCGCAATGGCTTCGATGCACTGGCGAGTGCCGTGGCATCGATTGCGGCGACCGACCATCAACCGCCGCTGCGGGTGACAAGCTCGAACGCGTTCGCGAGCCGATGGCTGGTGCCCCGACTCCCCGAGTGGCGTGCATTGCACCCGGGGATTGCGCTGGAAATCATCGGCACCGATGCCGTCCTGGACCTGCGGGCGGGGCAGTGCGATATCGCGATCCGCTACGCGCGAACTTCGCCGCCCGATCATGTCGTGCAGGAGATTTGCCGGGACACCTTTTTTCCCATCTGCCGGCCGGAAGTGCTTGCCACGAATGGCGGGCCCGTTCAACACGCCGCGGATCTGCTGCGCTTTCCGCTGATCCATTTCGACTGGATGAACCGGGATCCGGATGCCCCCACGTGGCACAAATGGCTCGCTACCGCGGGCATGATCGATCCGATGTTGATGAACCTCTCCGTGAAATGCGGCCTGAGCTTTCGCGAGGAACTGCATGCCATTGACGCAGTGATTGCCGGGCAGGGCATCGCAATATGCAGCGATGTGGTGGTCGGCAATGAATTGCGCATGGGCACGCTGGTCAAGGCGCATCCCCTATCCCTGCCAGGCTATGGCTTCTACCTGGTGGCAACCGCGCATCATCCAAGGCAGGCGGCCATTGACGCCTTCGCGGGCTGGATCCGGTCGACGGCGTTGAAGACCGAGTTGCTGTCCGAAGGAACTGCCCCCTGACCGGCAAGTCCCCCGCCCATGGGTTTTGGCAAATTCCGGCATCGAGCCGACAGGCGCCAGGGATTCGCGAAGTTCAGGGGAGTTGCGGTGGAAGATGGAGCATGGCACCGACAGCTTCTGCTTGCGAACGCGAGCAGGTTTTCTCGAAGATTGCGCGTAACTGGGTCCGAACAGTCGCGACGGATACGCCGGCAGCAATCGCATACTCGTCGGGCGTCTTGCCGCCGATTAACGCTTCGCCGACAGCCGCCTCTGCCGCGGTCAGCCCGAATGCCTGCTGCAACTGCCTGGCGCGAACCATTGGCACGGTACCCCTGCGCCTGACCGTCACGAGAATTTTTGCATGACCCAGCGCCATGCGCGTAGCAGGCCCCGACAGGCGGCTGATGCCCAGAAAAACTTCCGGCGGCAGGCCCGGTGCCGGACGCAGCGCTACGTTTTCCCCCTGGCGCGATCTGACGGTATGGGTCAACGCCGCCTGCAACCTCACGTTCTCGGCTGCGACGGTTGCCGACAGTTTCCCATGACTGAGTTTTAAAGAGGTTGTAGCGCGTAACAATGCTTCCGCCGATTTGTTGGCGAATACAAGTTTTAAATCGTCATCGAGGGCCAGCACTGCAACGCCCAACTGGGCCATCAGTTCCGACCCGACTGCTGCATCACGATGCAGCACGCTGGCGTCCTGCCAGAGGTTGATTGCGCGCTGCAGGTGGATAGCCATACTGCGGATACCGTGGCGCTCATTGTCTGTATAGGCCGGTCGATCGTTCGTCCGCAACAAGCCAAGCAGGATGTCATCCGAGCCGGGCCGCGCCAGGCGCGCACCGGCCAAATAGCGGAAGCCTGTCGGAATATGGAAGTCCTGGTAAAACTCGCTTCGCGCGACATCCGCTTCGCTAAGGTAATCCTGGCAAAACTGGAATTGGCCGATAGCGGATTTTGCGACCACGTCGCGTCGTGGATCCAGCGCGCCATAGTACTGGTCATAAAGCGCCACGACTGAATCCCACTCTCGGTTCGACGTGTAGGCGGACAGATGGGGAGCGTTGCGTTCCGAGTCCCAACTGAACATGTGGAATCCGCTTGCCCCAAGCGCTTCGACAACTGTTTGAAACACTTCAAGAAAACCGTCGTGCTGTACCGCAGCCTCATAGAGGTCGCCGATAAGATGGTCTCGTAGCATGCTTTCCTCCCCAGGGAATCCGGTTTCCTTCTGACCGGCGCATACGCCGGCAAGCCTCTAGCGGGCTGGTGTCAGCTTCCCACAACGACGTACCAAATCGTGCCCTTCGAAACGGGGGATTGACGGCGTTTCATTCAAATGAACGATGCGCGCGAAGATTGCCTTTCAGAGAATCGCAGCGCGAAGACATCGATATACGTCTCTCGCTTTCTGAATAAACGACAGGGGGAATTCGGTCTATGAAAACAAGAATTATTCTCGCGGCTATCGCCGCAGCGGCACTCAGTGCCTGTGGTGGTGGCGGTTCCGATTCGGCCACACCCGCGGCATCGACGACGCCTACGACGAAGGTTTCCGGTACGGCCGCCGTAGGCGCGGCACTGGCGAATGCCACAGTGCAGGCCAAATGCGCCTCCGGCAGCGGAACGGCGACTACCGCCGCCGACGGCACGTTCGTCATCAGCATCCCGGACGCCAAGCGTCCGTGCGTGCTGAGTGTCACTACGGCAGACGGCATTGCGCTGCATTCGGTGGTGGAGGCCGGGACGAGCATGAACGCCGTCGCCAATATCACGCCGTTGACAGAGTTGATCACGGCATCGCTGGCCGGCGGCAACACCAAGGACTTTTTCGACAGCTTCGACGCCAGCGCGCAATCGAAACTGAACGCCGAAGGCCTTAGCGGCGCCATTGACGCAGTCAAGCTGATCTTGAGCGGCACGGTTGACCTGGCCGGCATGGATCCGCTCAAAGATACGCTCGTGGCCGCCCATGGCGGTACGCCGGGCAACGCGCTGGATCAGCGTTTGGATACGTTGGGCGCTGCGCTTGCGACGTCGAAGACCTCCATCGCGGATCTGTCGGATGCAGTGGCCAGCAACAAGGGTTCGACGGACGGCATCAAGACGCTGTTGAATCCCGCGTCTGCCACGTGCGCGGCCTACCGCAGTGGTAAATACCACAAGCTGGATCTGACCGCGAATACGATCCAGCGATTCACCGTCGATGCGGTGGCGCTGACGCGCACCAATGACACCACCAGCGCTTCGGAGGCGTACCAGGCGAATGCCACGGAAGCCTGCCGCTTCGGCAATAACGACGCCAGGCTGCTGGTTTCCAAATCGGGAATCGGGGTGGAGCGCCGTGCCGGGGCGGCGAGCCTTCTGATTCCGGAGCAGACCATTCCGCTGTCCGAACTGGCGGGCGATTGGGTGGCAATGAGCTTCGAGCGCGCGACCAATCCGGGCAACTACGGCTCGGGCCTGATCCAGTTCAATGTGGATGGCACAGGCAAGTTCACCAAAGCTGCCGATTGCGGAATGAGCGGCTGTGGCCAACCCTGGCCGGCGAGTGACCTGCCAACGTTCTCGGTCAACGCCAACGGTGGCTTTGACCTGATCGACTCCAGCGGTACGGCGCGCGCCTTCGGCTTCAAGGGTGTGGACGGGCAATTGGCCATCGTCATCGTGCATGCGAACGGGTTCATGGTCGCAAGGCACCCGGTGGCACGCGCATTGCCGGTAGTGGGATTCACCAACGCCTACTGGGACGCAGTCTTGAATCCCGCGGGCGTCACGGATATCACCACGTTCTCCAACACTGTGATTACCGTCGACGCAGCGACCCATACCTATACGCGCCAGCGCAATGATGGGCGCCTCGACACATGGCAAGACAACGTGCCGTCTATCGGCCTTCGTTATCGTCCGGTTGTCGCGCCGGTCAACGGCATTCCAGGCGCCGCGGAAACCATCGGCATGAGCCTGTCCAACACGGGTCTAACCGTCGCGATCAATGCCAGCCCGAGCAACCCCGCCTTCTATTCGATCTCGATCGACAGGCCGTAATCCAACCTAACCCAATCTGGGAAAGCGCTTCAGGCCCTGCGCAACTTCGGTTGCGTGGGGTTTTTTTAACTCATAAGTAACTTGCTTGTTGGGATTAGCGATCGATGGGAGCGTTGGCAGGCCGACAGGAGTGTTTTGGCGGCGTTCGTCGGCGTCGGCTTTGACAATTGATTGATTGCGGTCTTCGATCCAAAGCCGATAGTCGATTGCCGATAGTCGATATCTCTTTTCGCTCGCCTCACAGCGTTTCCAGAAGAAAGTCGATAAAGGCGCGGACTTTCGCTGGCATATATCTATGGCTTGGATAGACAGCGAACACCGGCTGCACGGGCGGCGCATGTTTGCGCAGCAATTCAACCAATCGCCCGCTAGCCAAATCCTCTCGCACCGTGACTTCGAGTAGCTGCGCGATGCCGGCACCATGGGTGACGGCGGCTAGCGCACCGAGAGGGTGATCGAAAGCCAGGGCAGGGCGAATCGCCACTTCGGAAACGTTCCCGTCGTCCGACCGGAATTCCCACGGCAGGCATCTCCCGGTGTCTGGCATCAGCATGCCAATGCACTGATGGCGCATCAGATCCCCTGGTTCTCGCGGACGGCCGTGCTGGCGCAGGTATTCCGGTGTGGCCACGACCACGCGCCGCACGTTTTCCAGCGGGCGCGCCACCAGGCGGGAATCGGCTACGTTGCCGATGCGCACGGCCATGTCGAAGTCTTGTCGCACGAAATCGACGGCTGCATTGCTCAGCGATACCTCCATGCTGACATGCTCGGAAAAGCGCGCCATGTATTGTGGAATTAACGGGATCAAACGCTTGATGCCGTAGCTGTATGGCAGGCTCACACGCAATATGCCTCTGGGGACTTGCGCGTGGGTGAGCGCCGTTTCAGTTTCGTTGATACGGTCGAGCGCCTGTTGGCAGGAGTCGTAGTAGAGCTGCCCCTCGTCGGTCAGGCGGACGGCCCGCGTCGTGCGTGCGAAGAGCCTGAGTCCAAGCCTGGCTTCCAGCCGTTGGACAGACTTGCTGACCGCAGAAGGCGTCGTGCCGAGGTGGATGGCAGCGGCCGTGAAACTCTGCATTCGCGCCGCGACGCAGAACATTTCCACCGCATCCAGCCGGCTGCCGGTCGATCCCTTCATGTGTATATCCCTTGGTTTGCACCCTTGCTGAAAGAGGGCGATGCGGCGTCCTGATTTTTGCCTGAACGGCACAGATATTATTCCTATTGGCGATTTCAGGGCGCAAGTGGAAAGGTTACTCTCGGGCTCATCAAATTTTGTGACGAGAAACGGAAATATTCCATGGACCTGAATTTGAAGACCCTGACGCGACTCGATCGCGCCGGAGGATGTCCAGCCGGCGTGCGGATCGGGCAAGCGATGATCGGCGCGCTATTCCTGACATCCGGAGCCCTCAAGGCCATCGGCTTTGCAGCCCTGGCAGCCCGGTTGAGCCAAATGGGGCTGCCTTTGGCACCGCTGCTGACGACCCTGGTGATCATCGTGGAGGCCGGTTGCGGCGCTGCATTGATCCTGGCCTGGCAAACGCGGTTGGCCGCCGCCACGCTGGCCGCGTTTGTCGTGCCGGCAACGTTCCTCTTCCACGCGTTCTGGGCTGCCGATGCCGCGAGCTACGGCAACCAGCTCAACCACTTTCTCAAGAACGTGGGCCTGTTCGGCGCATTGCTCGCCATTGCCTGCACGCGGCCTTCCGCCGACCGATCGGCGTGCACCGCGCAAGTTTCACAACCAGAAGGATCTCGATGATGAATGCTCAAACACGCGGCATGGCACTTGGCCTGCTGATTGCAGTCTCCACCGTCACGCTGCCCGCGCTTGCGGCGACCGATAAAAAGCGTGACGCGTTTTCCGATGGCGCAAGGATTGGCGCGCGGGACGTCTTTGCCGATGGCGCCATCCGTCGTCCGGACGTCTTTACCGACGGCACACGCTACGGCGTGGGAGACCTGTTATCCAAGTGCGCATGATGGATCAATCGAAGACGATGGCCATCACGCCGGTCACGCTTGCTGCCCCTGCTCCGACAGCCATGTGAGGAAATCGCGCAGATAGGCAGGCTTGTCGGCATCGCGCGGCAGCAGCCTGAAGTACGTGCTGCCCGGCGCGACGATGTCCGGAAAGGGCAGCGCGATTCTGCCGTCGACTCGATCGACATTCAGCGTCGGGAATGCGCCGATGGCGCATCCAAGACGGTCCACCACCGCCTGCAGCGTGACGAAGAAATGGTCGAAGCGTAGCGTACGCAGCGGGCGAACCGACGCGATGCCGGCATGCTGCAGCCAGTGTTCCCAATCGCCGGGACGGGTCTCGGTGTACAGCCACACCGCCTCGGCCAGATCTTGCACATCGCGCATCGCGCCGTCCTGCCACAGGGCGGGATTGGCGATCACCGTCTGCACCTCGCTGAAGATCGGCTCCACCTCGAACTGGTTTTTCAGGTCGGCGGATCGCCGGATGGCCACGTCGAACGTGCTGTGGAAATTCGATTCGTTGCTGAATGCCGTAGACACGCGCACCTCGACGTCGGGATGCCGCGCGTGGAAGTCGGCCAGCCGCGGAATCAGCCATCGCATCGCGAATGTCGCGGGCGCATTCACCCGGATGATCTTCTGCGCGGCAATCTTGCCGTAGCGCTCCGAAGCCGCGCCGATATGATCGAACGCCGCGCTGATTTCACGCGCGAACGCTTCCGCGTGAATCGTCGCCACCATGCGTTGGCCCTGGCGGACAAACATCGGCTGGCCCAACCAATTTTCAAGGATCTCGATCTGGCGGCTGACCGCGCCGTGCGTAAGATGCAGTTCCCTGGCCGCTGCTGAATAGCTTCCTGCCCGCACGGCCACCTCGAAAATGCGCAGCGCATTGAGTGGCGGTAGCTTATGGGGCATATCGTCCTTACCTGTGAATTTTTCTGACAGAATAGGCGAGATATCGTCGATTGTGTCAAAAAATCTTCCAAATTAAGATCGTCTCACCCCCATTTAGGATGAGACGAACATGAGAAAGGACATTCAGGTCAACGGGCATCGCTACCAGCTTCCGACAGCCCCGACAGTCATCGTGTGTATCGATGGCTGCGAGCAGGAATACATCAATCTCGCCGTGCAGGCTGGCGTGGCGCCTTTTTTCGAAAGCCTGGCCCAGCGCGGCACGGTGCTTAGCGGCGATTGCGTGGTGCCGTCGTTCACCAATCCCAACAACCTCTCCATCGTCACCGGTGTGCCGCCCGCCATCCATGGCATCTGCGGCAACTTCTTCTTCGATACCGAGACGAATGCCGAGGTGCTCATGAACAATGCGCGCTATCTGCGGGCCCCCACCGTGCTGGCTGAGGCTGCACGTGCGGGCGCATCCGTGGCGGTGGTCACTGCCAAGGACAAGCTGCGCGCACTACTGGGCCACCGGCTGGAAGGCATCTGTTTCTCGGCGGAAAAGGCCAATGAGGCCACGCTCGCCGAGAATGGCATCGAAGATGTGCTGGCGAAGGTGGGCGAGCCCCTTCCGTCGGTCTATAGCGCCGACCTGTCGGAATTCGTGTTCGCCGCTGGTGTGTACCTCATGGAGACCACGCGGCCCGACCTGATGTACCTGTCCACCACGGACTACGTCCAGCACAAGTACGCGCCCGGCACTCCCGAAGCGAACGCCTTCTACGCGATGATGGACAGCTACCTGCAGCGGCTCGACGCAATGGGAGCCGTCATCGGCATCACCGCCGACCACGGGATGAATGCCAAGACCGATTCTGTCGGTAAGGCCAACATCCTGTTCCTCCAGGAGTGGCTCGACTCGCGCTTTGGCCATACCGCTGCGCGCGTACTGCTGCCCATCACCGATCCCTATGTGGCCCACCACGGCGCACTCGGCTCGTACGCGACCGTGTACGTTTCGCCCGATGCCGACCTGGCCGCCATCCAGCATGCCATCGCCGCGGTGCCCGGCATCGAGTTGGTCCTCGACAAGGCCCAGGCTGCCGAGCGGTTCGAGCTGCCGCCGGATCGCATCGGCGACCTCGTGGTGGTCAGCGAGCGCCTGACCGTCATCGGCACCACGCCTGCCCGGCATGACCTGAGCGGCCTCGATGCCCCGCTGCGCTCGCATGGTGGCTTGTCTGAGCAGAAGGTGCCGTTGCTGTTCAACCGTGCTGTGGCGGCGCCGACGGGCCAGCGTTTGCGAAACTTCGACATCCTGCGCTTGGCCCTGAACCACGTCAGTTGAGTCTGCCCACCCAGCCGCGCAGTTCGGCGGCAATCTTCATGCCTCTTCGCCGGTCGAACGCGAGCGCTTGAGCACCACGAACGCGCATATCGCTTCGCCGGCCGTGTCGTCGGGGCGTCCTACCACGGCGGCCTCGGCGACGCTGGGGTTCGACACCGGCGGCACGCGATCTCCATCGCGCCCATGCCGTGGTCCGACGCTTTTAGCACGTCGTCAATGCGACCCATGATCGTGAAGCGGCCGGTGTCCTTGTCACGGATCGACCCGTCGCCTTCTCCCAATCCACCTGCAGCGACTCTGCGAAAAAGACACCGGGCACGACCGACTACTGACGTGCGAAACGCTGCCGTCGTCGGCTTCGGAAAACAGGGACCGGCCTCTGGCCGGACTGATGTCGTGGAAATCACGGGAAAGACACGAAAGGGAAGACGCGGGATCAAGTGGCGCCAGAGGGAGAGTTGGCGCGCGGGGAAGTGCGCCGGCGGCAAGGCGATGGCCGCGCCGCCGGCTTGCGCAGGATTACCAGGGCAGCGAGTAGGATTTCGTGTTGCAGAAGCTCTTCATTGCTTCCAGCACACCCTCCTTGTAGCCCAGTCCCGAATCCTTGATGCCACCGAACGGCGTCAACTCCAGGCGATAACCGGGCACCTCGCGCACGTTGACGCTGCCCACCTTCAGTTCGCTGATAAAGCGCGTGATGTAGTCGAGCCGGTTGGTGCACACCGACGAGGACAGCCCATAGGCCGTACCGTTGGAAATGCGGATGGCGTCATCGATGTCCTTGAATCGAATTACCGGAGACACCGGCCCGAACGTCTCGTACTTCACCACTGTCATCTCCGGATCGACGTTGTCCAGCACCGTCGGCGAATACAGCGCGCCGCGCCGCAAATTGCCGTAGCGTAGCCGCGCGCCCGCCGCAATCGCCTCGTTGACCGCCTGTTCAAACTGGATGGCTGCGGCCTCGTCGATCACGGTCCCCATGTCGACATTCGGATCCATCGGATCCCCATAGCGGATCGCCTCGGTCTTGGCCACCAGCAGTTCGACAAATCTGTCGGCCACTGACTCCTGCACCAGCATGCGCTTGATCGCCGTGCAGCGTTGCCCCGAGTTCTTGTAGGAACCGCTCACGGCCAGCGTGGCGGCCTCCTCAAGATCGGCATCCTCCATCACGATGATGGGATCGTTGCCGCCCAGCTCCAGCACCTGTCGTTTATAGATGGCCTTGCTGGCAATGTATTTGCCGATGGACACGCCGCCGGTGAAGGTCACAAGGTCGACGTCGGGATGCGTCAGCATGTCGTCGGCGATCTCTCCTGGATCGCCGGTGATCACGGACAGCATCTGCGGCGGCAGCCCTGCTTCGTAGAGGATGTCAGCGAGCAGGAAAGCCGCGAGCGGCGTTTTCTCGCTTGGTTTGAGCACCATGCGGTTGTTGGTGGCTACTGCCGGCGCCACCTTGTGGATTACCTGGTTGAGCGGGTGATTGAACGGCGTAATCGCGGTGATGACGCCTAACAGAGGCTCGCGCAGCGTATAAACCTTGCGACGCTTGCCATGGTGCGTCAGATCGCATGAGAACACCTGGCCGTCGTCCACGAGCGCCTGGTTGGCGGCGAACAGCAGTACGTCGGACGCGCGGCCCACCTCGTACAGCGAATCCTTCCGGCACAGGCCGGATTCCATCGTGATCGTGCGCGAGATCTCGTCGAGACGCGAAGCGATGATCTCGCCGGCCCGCATCAGGATCTGATATCGCTCGTAGCGCGTCAGTGTTGGCCGGTAGTCGCGGGCGATGCGATAGGCGCGGCGCACGTCGTCGCGCGTGGCCTTGGATACCGTGGCGATGACTTCGCCGGTGTAGGGATAGGTCACCTCGATCACGTCGTCGCGGTAGACCTTTTCGCCCGCGATGCGCAGGGCTTCGTGGCGGAGCGTGGGAATGGGATGCAAAGCGTTCATGGTCGTCGTGCCCGACAGGCGGGACAAGCTCGTGGAAAAACCGGAAGGGATGCCGCGGGGGAGAGGCGCCGGGCAGGGCCGGCGCATGGCTTCTTGCGCTGTGATCAGCGACGGATGAAGGCGGCGATGACTGCGCTGATGACGCAGCTCGTGGCCACGATGGGGAACACCAGCGACGTGTTGCCAGAATGATCCAGCATGCGGCCGATCAGCGGCTCGCCGAGGCCCGCCAGCAAATAGGAGAAGAAATTCAGGATGCCCGTGGCCGTGCCGGCGCGCCGTGCGCCGACCAGGTCCGGACACAGCGCCCAGAACGACGACGCCGGTCCGTAGACGAAGAAGCCGGCCAGGAACAGCGCGCCGATCGCGGTCATGCCCATTGGCAACCGGTACATGATCATCGAGGCAATCGCGCCCAGCACCATGTAGAGCACGATGGCCTTGCTGCGGCTGGACCCGAAAAGTCGATCGGAAATCCAGCCGTTGGACAGCGCGCCAAAGGCCATGCCGACCGGCAGCGCCACCGAGATCCATGCGGGATTGATGAACGTGTCAGCCCGGCTCCAGTCCTTGCCCAGGAAGTGCACGGGCACCCAGACGATCAGGCCGTAGCGCGCCGCGTTCTGAAAACCGATCGAGAGGCCCGCGATCATCAGGCGCGGATTGCTGAGCACCGCCTTGTAGCGTGACCACGAGCTTTCCGATGCGTCGGTCTCTTCGGCGCCAGCGCGGCCGCATCCCGTGTCGGGCGAGCGGAAGCCAAGCTCCTCCGGACGTTCTCTCACGAGCAGGAAGAAGGTGATGCCGCCCACCAACATCAACAGCACGGGCAGCCGGAAGATCCAGCGCCAGTCCAGGTGCAGGATGTTGATTACCAGGATCGAGGTGACGAACGACAGCACCGACGCGCAGCCTGCGGCGAAGACGTAGAAGCCGTAGACCTTGCCGCGCTCGCCCGCGTCCCACCAGTTGGACAGCAGGCGGCTGCCCGGTGCCCAGCCAAGGGCCTGGAAGTATCCATTGATACCCCAGGGAATCGCCAGACTCTTGAAGCCCACCGCAAAGCTGACGACCCAGTTGGCGGCGCACGACAGGATGGCGCCGGCCGTCATCACGCGACGGCCGCCGAACTTGTCGCCGAGATTGCCGTTGATGGCCTGCCCGGCCGCATAGCACCAGAGCAGGCACGTCGACGCCCATCCGAGGACTTCCTTGGACAGCCCGAATTCCTGCTGGATGCCGGGAATGGCGAAGCCGAACGTCTGCCGTCCGGTGTAGAAAAACAGGTAGCAGAACATCGCGGCCAGCAGCATGCGCCACTGCGCGCGCCGGAAAGTCTGCTCCGCAGGGGCAACGAATGTGCCTACCGGCACGCGATCGGCGGTTTCCATGTTTGTCTCCTCACATCATGTTTGGCCCGGCGTGGTTCGCCGGTGCGCTGTTGTGTCGTCAGGCGGCGTACATGGCGCCGATAAAATTCTTGCCGCGTGCGCCATCCATTGCACGGGCGATGATGGCGTCTGCTTCGTCGTTGGTCACCCCGTAGTCTGCAAACTCGGTCTTGACGCCCAAGCCTTGCAGGAAGTCGCGCAATCTGTCCTGCGCGACGGGCAGCGATGGCCCGAACAAGCGTTGCAGCGCACGGTCACGCTCCGGGCAACAGGCCCAGGCTTTTTCCAGCACCATCGGCAGCGTGAACGAGCAGGCGATGCCGTGCGGCAGACCATGGCGCAGCGTCATCTCATAGGAGATCGAATGCGCCAGCGCCGTCTTGGTGTTGGAGAACGCCAGCCCCGCTTTGAGCGCGGCCATGGCCATGCGCTCGCGCAGCATGATGTCGGAGGCGTTGTGGATCAGGGCCGGCAGCGTTTCGAGGATGTCTTCTGCGGCCGAGATCGCGTAGGTATCGGAGATCGGATTGGCATTCACGTTCCAGACCGATTCCAGCGCATGCGAGAGTGCATCGAGCCCCGTGGACACCGTGGTTCCCAGTGGCACCGACAGCATCAGGCTCGGGTCGATGATGGCCGCTTCCGGCCAGGTGGCATCCAGGTGCAACGAGTACTTCTTCTGATTGCGCGCGTCCCAGATTGTGGCCCAGGGCGTCACTTCGCTGCCGGTGCCGGCGGTGGTCGGCACCGCAATCAGCGACTTGACCCGAGCGGGCGTGAATGGCATGCCGGTTGCCAGCAGCCCGACCAGCGAACCAAATTGGCAGTTGGCCGTGCCGACCATCAGCGCTTTGGCGGTATCGATGGCACTTCCACCACCCACGGCGACAATCGCGTCGCACGCGTCCGGGTCTGACCAAAAGCTGTTGTAGAGGCCCTCCAATTGCGCCACGTCGGGGTTGGGCTGGATGTCCTCGATCACCGCAACGAGGTCGGCGCCGAGCAGTGCTTCAAGCCGCGCGACCAACCCCAGTGCGCGAGCCTCCGGGAAAGTCACCACCACTGCACGGCGCCCGCGCAACACTTGCGGAAGCAGTTCAAGGCTACCCGTGCCGCAGTGAATCGAAACCGGGTTGTGGTACGAATGAATCATGGTCTCCTCTCTCTTCTGCTTGTCGTGGACCGCGCGGTGCGCGTCATCCGTTGACAGCAGTGTGGGAGCCGCGAGATATCGCGTCCAATCGCTTTTGGGCGGCTGCGGAAGGCCGAAAACGATAGATCCACGCGCGCCATGGGGAAAACCCTGCATGCACGGCGAGAGGTGCCTGTGGGAGACTCTTCGCTAGACGCCATTCATGAATGGCGCGCCCCGGACCGAGACCCATGTTCCACCAATATTACAAATGGATTCGCTGCTTTCACGCAGTGGCCCGTACCGGAGGATTCACTGCGGCCGCACAGTATCTCCACATCGGCCAACCGACAGTCACGGACCAGGTCAAGGCACTGGAGGAGCGCTTCGGCGTGGAGCTGTTCTATCGGACAGGCCGCACGGTCCTGCTCACCGACAGCGGCGAGCAGCTCTACGGGATCACGCGAGGCTTGTTTGGCCTGGAAGACGAGGCCATGCAGTTCCTGCACAGCGTCCACAAGCTCAAGGCCGGCCTCGTGCGCGTTGGCGGCGTTTCGCCACCGATTGCGCTGGATCTGGCTCGGCGCTTCCGCGGCCGGCACGCGTCGCTGGAACTTAGCGTAAGTATCGGATCAGAAGTGTCCGTGCTGCGTGGCTTGCAGGACTTTGACATCGACGTTGGCATCCTTGCCGAACCGGACCCCGTGGAGGGGCTCCATATCATGCCGTTCCGGCGTGAGCGCATCGTGGCGGTAGTGCCGGACAATCACCGTCTGGCCGGCAGGGCCAGCCTCACCATGGGCGATATCGCCGACGAGGGTGTGATCCTGCGGGAGGCGGGCTCCAAGACACGCAACCACGTAGAGAACGCCGCCGCGCAGAACGGCGTGACGCTGCTGTGTGTCATGGAGATCAATAGCCGCGAGGCCATCCTGCACGCGGTGGCCAGCGGCATCGGCATCAGCTTCGTGACGGAGATCGAGTGCATTCCGCTGCCGGGCATCCGGATTATCCCCGTCGACGAACCGCTGCTGGGCATCGGCTACTCGCTGTGCTGTCTCGAAGTCCGAAAGAAGCGGCCACTTATCGCAGCCGTGTTCGACATGGCGGGCTGAGTCATCGCTATCGCATGGACGGTGGTCATGCCATCAGGCGGCCTGTGAGCAGCATGTATGGACCCGCCGCCTTTTGCACTGCGCCTCAGGAACTCTGGATGCCGCGCTTGCGGATGAATTCGCCCCAGACTTTCGATTCCAACGCCGCACGTTGCTTGATGGCCTCGGACCATCGCGTCGACCTCGGCGGCCACCACGCCAGTCAGCGCTGGTCCCGATCCGCCGCCGCACGCGTTGCCGAAGTCACCCGCGCGGAAAACGAGCTGTCAAAGCCGCGTCCGATTGTGTCAATATCGGACCACTTCATCGTGCGGCTGGCCGGCCATGACTGCTTTCACAGGTGAGCAAGCTCTTCTCGACATTGCGGATCGCTCCGACAAGAACGTTTTCCTGGTGGATGCCGCGGGGGTGATCCAGTACGTCAACCGGCACTGTTCGGCAAGCCTCGGCTATGCCGCGTCCGATCTCGTTGGCGTACGCATGCTGGACCTCGTCGTCCCCGCCGATCGCGTGATGACGATGCGCGAGGCGCAACGGGTGCTTTCCGGCGAGCGTCGCGAAGGCTTCGAGAACCGCTATCGGCATCGCAGTGGCGCAAGCGTTCATTTCCGCTGGTCGGCGCGCTGGCTTGAAACCAATCAGTTGCGATTCGGCGTTGCGCGCGATGTCACGGCCTGGCAGCCGGGGCATGGCGGATTGCTGCTGCCCGAGGCCGTGGTGAACGCACTGGCATCGCCCGAGCGCGACGTATTTTTCCTGTTGCTGACTTCGCTGTCGGAAGTGCAGATTGCCGAGCGGACGGGATTGGCGCGAGACGAAGTGGGACATCGCGTCGCCAGCATCTATCGCAAGCTCCGTGTTTCCGGCCGGCTCGCGCTGTTCAGCCTTTGCCTCGGACGCATCTGAAATCGTCAGCCATTGCGCTTTGGCGGGCCGCGCGCCGTCATCCCCACGGTCTGCAAAGAAAAAACGCCAACCCGGTTGGATTGGCGTCGATATGCTGACCCGGCGCGGCGCCGGGCCGAAGCGTAGGGCAGATATCAGAACTGATTCATCGTGTTGTCCTTGCCCGCCGCCTTCAGGGCGGCTTCGCCGCTGAAGTATTCCTTGTGGTCGTCACCGATGTCCGAACCGGACATGTTCTGGTGCTTGACGCAGGCGATGCCCTGGCGGATTTCCTTGCGCTGCACGCCGGCCACGTAGCCCAGCATGCCCTGGTCGCCGAAGTATTCCTTGGCCAGGTTGTCGGTCGACAGCGCGGCGGTGTGGTACGTCGGCAGCGTGATCAGGTGATGGAAGATGCCGGCTTCACGCGATGCATCGGCCTGGAAGGTGCGGATCTTCTCGTCGGCCAGCTTCGCCAGTTCGCTGTCGTCGTATTCCACGCTCATCAGTTGGCCGCGCTCGTATGCCGACACGTCCTTGCCTGCGGCCTTCATCGCGTCATAGGCCTGCTGGCGGAAATTCAGCGTCCAGTTGAACGACGGGCTGTTGTTGTACACCAGCTTGGCGTTCGGGATGACCTTGCGGATCTCGCTGACCATGCCGCCGATCTGGGCGATATGCGGTTTTTCGGTTTCGATCCACAGCAGGTCGGCGCCGTTCTGCAGCGCGGTCACGCAGTCCAGCACGCAACGCGCTTCGCCCGTGCCGGCGCGGAACTGGAACAGGTTGCTCGGCAGGCGCTTGGGGCGCAGCAGCTTGCCGTCGCGCTTGATGATCACGTCACCGTTGCCGAGCTGGTCGGCCGACAGTTCCTCGCAGTCGAGGAACGAGTTGTACTGGTCGCCCAGGTCGCCCGGGGTGTTGGTCACGGCGATCTGCTTGGTCAGGCCGGCGCCCAGCGAATCGGTACGGGCCACGATGATGCCGTCGTCCACGCCCAGTTCCAGGAAGGCGTAGCGGATGGCGCGGATCTTGGCCAGGAAGTCCTCGTGCGGCACGGTGACCTTGCCGTCCTGGTGGCCGCACTGCTTCTCGTCGGACACCTGGTTCTCGATCTGGATGCAGCATGCGCCGGCTTCGATGAACTGCTTGGCCAGCAGGTAGGTTGCCTCGGCGTTGCCGAAGCCCGCGTCGATGTCCGCGATGATGGGCACCACGTGCGTCACGTGGTTGTCGATCTTTTCCTGGATGGCGGCCTTGGCTGCGCCGGTGGCGGCGTCCAGTTCGCGGAACAGACCGCCCAGTTCACGGGCGTCGGCCTGGCGCAGGAAGGTGTACAGCTCGCGGATCAGCGCGCTGACCGAAGTCTTTTCGTGCATCGACTGGTCCGGCAGCGGGCCGAACTCGGAACGCAGCGCGGCAACCATCCAGCCGGACAGGTACAGGTAGCGGCGTTCGGTGCTCTTGAAGTGCTTCTTGATGGAAATCATCTTCTGCTGGCCGATGAAGCCGTGCCAGCATCCCAGCGACTGGGTGTACTTGGTCGGATCCGCATCGTACGCAGCCATGTCGGCGCGCATGATCTTGGCGGTGTACTTGGCGATGTCCAGGCCCGTCTTGAACTTGTTCTGGGCACGCATGCGCGCGGCGTACTCGGGGTTGATCGCATTCCACGCGCTGCCGTGTTGCTCTTTCAAACCGGCAACTGCCTTGATGTCGTCTTGATACTGGGCCATGGGAAATTCCTAAGAAAAAAGCACGTTTAACAAAGGTTGCGTGTGCCGCCAGGAGGCGCCGAAGCGAAGCAGCGTGGAAAAGATTGTATGGCCCTTTTGCTGTGGTGCACCCAAGTCTTATATAAGATATAAGAGTAAATTTATCGTTATGATTCAATGGGATAGGTTGTTGATTTCGTGATGTGGAACGATTTTTCAGGCAGCGGAAGGGCGACGCGCGCGATTTTCTGGCGAAATTTCGCAATGTGAAAGGTGCTTTCAGGATCGGGGAAAGCGGCCGTCGCGGCGTCAGTAATGACCCGGCTGGCACGCCTGGTCGATTCCTGTGGCACTCTCTGGGGCCGCGCCTATCCGGCGCACTTTCACCCACAGCGCCATGCCAAGACATCCAGCGTGCGCACGCCCCGACTGGGTGGTGCGCGCTCAGCCGGTAGACGGCATCGAGCGCATCGAGGCGTGGTTCCAGGGCAACGCCTACGCGATGCATCGGCACGATACGTACGCGATCGGCCGCACGCTGGCCGGCGTGCAGCGTTTCAACTATCGGCACAGCCGGCGCGACAGCCTGCCCGGCAACACCATCGTGCTGCACCCCGACGAGCCGCATGACGGTCAGGCCGGTACGGGCGAGGGCTTTCGCTACCGCATGGTCTATGTGGAACCGGCGTTGTTGCAGGACGCACTCGGTGGGCGCGCGCTACCGTTCGTCGAAGGCGGCGTGACCACCGATGTGCGGATGGCGGCGGCCACGGAAACCCTGCTGCAGCGCGTCGGCCACACATTCGAGCCGCTTGAACAGAGCGACGCGCTGGCGGAACTGGCACACGCGCTGGCTGCGGTGTCGGGCATGCCGGCCGTCCGGGGCCGCGCGTCGGGGCAGGGCGATTACTTCGCGGCGCGCCGGGCGCGCGATTTCCTGCACGCCAATGTCACGCGCGTGGTGGCCCTGGAAGAACTCGAAAACGCCACCGGCCGCGACCGCTGGAGCCTTTCGCACGATTTCCGCACGTTCTACGGCACGAGTCCCTATCGTTATCTGACCATGCGCCGGCTGGACGTGGTGCGGCGCCTGTTGCTGACGGGCGCGTCGCTGGCGGACGCGGCGGCCGGCGCCGGTTTTGCCGACCAGAGCCACATGACGCGCCATTTCCTGAAGACCTTCGGTCTCACGCCGGGCCGCTGGAAGCAGATCGCTGCCAACGCGCCGCGCGCCTGAACCCGGTCCGCCCACGATCGTTCAATACCGCGCGCCGCCGGCGATCTATCCTGCAGGACACGTCAACCCCACCGGAGACAACGATGTCCGCATCCCCCCGTTCAACCGCCGCCCCCGCGTCGCGCGGCCAATGCCAGGCCATCGACATGGCGGCCAAGATCGACCTGATCGACGGCCATTGGCAGCCGCGCGTGGTGGCCGAGATGAACGACTACCAGTTCAAGGTGGTCAAGCTCGAAGGCGATTTCATCTGGCACAAGCACGACGAGACCGACGAGACGTTCATCGTGCTGGACGGAGAATTGCGGATCGATGTGCGCGGCGGTCCATCCGGCGACGGCTCGATCATGCTGCGCGCTGGCCAGATGGCCGTCGTCCCCCGGGGTGTCGAGCACAAGCCCTGCGCCGCGCGCGAGGTCAAGGTGCTGCTGATCGAGCCTCGCGGCGTGGCCAATACCGGCGACGGCGCGACGAGCGAGCGCACTGTCGCAAACGACCAGTGGATCTAGCCGCCTGACGCCTGACGTTCGGCGCGCGGGCGGCGTCTGGCGGCTCGCCCACGCGCCGGTCACGGTGCCCGGCTTCGTTGGACAGGGAACGAGCGCCGGCCAGTCCACCGCGTTGTATCGGAAATATCGGAAAGCGTGTTGAAAAACGTACATTTCCGGTAGAATGTCGAGAATGATTCTCGTTTATAAGTCGTGACCGCAGCATGGACGGCCGCCCCAGCATCCTGATCGTCGACGATCACCAGGACATCCGCGATCCCCTTTCCACCTATATCCGCCGCTTCGATTTCGATGTGGAAGCGGTCGGCGACGGCAAGGCGATGCGTCAGCGCCTGGAGGCGCGGCGCTTCAGCCTGATCGTGCTCGACATCATGCTGCCTGGCGAGGACGGCCTGTCGCTCTGCCGCTCGGTAACCGAGCGGGTGGGAACGCCGGTCATCCTGCTGACGGCGATGGCGGATCAGGCCGACCGCATCGCCGGATTGGAGATTGGCGCCGCCGACTATGTCGTCAAGCCGTTCGATCCGCGCGAACTGGTGGCAAGGATCCGCAGCGTGCTGCGGCGCAATCGTCCGCCCGAGCCGCGCGAGCCGATCGAAGTGCCGGCGCAGCCCGAATACCGCTTCAGCTTCAACGGCTGGGCGTTCGATACCAGAACGCGCCAGCTGTGCAGTCCCACCAACGAGAACGTGCCGATCAGTACCGCGGAGTTTCATCTGCTGCGCGCGCTGGTCGAAAACCCCAACCGTGTGCTGAGCCGCAGCCAGTTGCTCGATCTGACGCAACGTTCCGAAACCGTGACCTTCGACCGCAGCATCGACAGCCAGGTCAGCCGGCTGCGCAAGAAGCTGGAACCCGATCCGCGTCGGCCCAACATGCTGAAGACGGTGCGCGGCGACGGCTATCTGCTGGCCACGCGCGTCTCGGTCGAACACGCATGAGGTGGGCGCCGCGCACCCTGTCGGGCCAACTGGTTGCGCTGTGGCTGCTGGCGATGGTGGCCGCGCATGTGATCGCGGTGCTCGTGCTGTCGTGGTGGCGCGCGGAAAACGTCACGATCCATCCGCTGGCGGTGCGCTCGATTGAATCGCGCGTGCTGTCGGCCTATCGACTGGCCGCGCGATCGCCCGACGCGCCCGCGCTGCTGGAAGACCTGAGCCTGCCCGACTCCGCATTCCGGTTGGCCGATCGGGCGCTGCCGCTCAAGCCGGACGCGATGGGCACTGTGGAACATGGCATCGCCCAGCGCTTGCGCGGCATGCTGAATCTTTCCGCGCACGCTTCCGTGAACGTGCAGTTGCAGCAGGACGACGCAAGACCGCGTTCCGGGCACGCAACGAACTGGCTGGAAACGGCGCTGGGCGGCGCCAGTGCGTGGGCGCTCGACATCGATATCCAGTTGCCGGACGGCCGCTGGCTGCAGAGCCGGCATTGGCCGACTACGCTGCCGGCGCACTGGTCGCGCGTGCTCAGCTTTTCGCTGCTGGTGGGCATGCTGCCCACGGCCCTCATCGCGCTGCTGTTCGGCCGCCGGATCATGCGGCCGCTCAAGCTGCTGACCGCGGCGTCGCAGCGCGTGAGCCGCGGCGAACAGGTCATTCTTCCGCCGCCGGACCGTCTCAGTGGCGTGCGCGAGATCACGCAGGCCTTTAACGACATGCAGGAAAACCTGGTGCGCTTCGTCAACGGACGCACGCAGATGCTGGCCGCCATCGGCCACGACCTGCGCACGCCGCTGACGTCGCTGCGCATCCGTGCGGAGCTGATCGAAGACGAAGCGCTGCGCAACGCCATGGTGCGGACCATCGACGACATGAGCGTGATGGTCGAGGAGACCCTGCGCTTCGTGCGCGACGACGCATTGCGCGAGCCCACCCAGGAAGTGAACGTCGCCGCGCTGGTGCAGGAGATCGTCGACCAGCAGACGATCCAGGGCCGCAGCATCGCCTGCACGCTGCAGATCGATCCGGCCATGAGCTATCGCTGTCGGCCCGTTCACCTGAAACGCGGCCTGAACAATCTGCTCGACAACGCCGCGCGCTACGGCGAAGTACGTCTGGGTGTCCTGGCCGACAAGGCGCGCCGCGTGCTGCGTATCGAAGTGCAGGACCACGGCCCGGGTATCGACCCCGCGCAGTTGCAGCGCGTGTTCGAGCCCTTCACGCGGCTGGACGCCGCGCGCAGCGCACACACGGGCGGTCTGGGGCTGGGCCTGGCCATCGCGCGCTCATGCATTCGCGCCCATGGCGGCGACATCGCGCTGCACAACTGCGCCGAGGGCGGCCTGCGCGCAGTGATCGAACTGCCCAACTAGGCGCCTGCCGCCGCTATCCGATATCGACCGATGTCCGGGCGGCCGGCTTCGGACCGCCGTCACTCTTCCTCCCGTCACACCAAGCCGTGCCCGGCAACCGTTTGCAGTCAACGTCGACCGGCGCAGACCGGCTGGCGATTGTGGCGAAATCGTTCAGCGCGTCGTGGGTTTGCCACATTTCGCCACAAACGAACATAACCGCACAACATCAAATAGTAATCATTCTCATTTTGACGGGTGCTGATGCCTGCCGTGCGGCAGCGTCGGAATACAGCGTTTGCCTCTGACGGGGAGGAAAGCAAGTGTGTCCAGCGAAAAGGCTCGGCGGCACGTCATGACCGATCGTCCTTATCTCTGGAGCCTTTCGTGCAACAACGAAAAATCGCCAACGCCATCCGCCTGCTGGTCTCAGGCGCATCCGCAGGTCTCGTGATTTCCGCCTCGGCGCTGCCGCTGGTCGCCCATGCGCAGGCCGCGCCAGGGGCCGACGCACCCGCCGGCACCGGCCCGGCAGCAGGCAAGCGCACCGGCGCGCTGCCGCAGGTCACCGTCACGGGCCGCGCCAGCGAGAACACCAACGATATGCCGCTCGGCATTTCGCGCCTGCCCGCCACCGTCAAGGAGACGCCGAAGACGATCAACGTGGTGCCGCAGGAAGTCATCGAGCAGCAGCACGCCACATCGCTGGAACAGATTCTGCGCAACGTGCCGGGCATCACGATTTCAACCGGCGAGGGCAACGGCGGCCAGAATGGCGATCAGTTCCGTATTCGCGGCTTGTCCGCCAAGGGCGACATCTATGTCGACGGCCTGCGCGATTTCGGCGCATACAAGCGCGATGCCTTCAACACCGAAAGCGTCGAAGTCATCAAGGGCCCGTCCGGCGAGAGCTTTGGCGTCGGCAATATCGGCGGCCTGATCAACCAGACCACCAAGAAAGCCAACCTCAACACCAGCACCAGCATCGACCAGGGCTTTGGCTCGGACGCCACGTACCGCACCACGCTGGACAGCAACTTCCGCCTTAACGACACGTCGGCGCTGCGCGTCAACGGCCTGTTCCAGAACGGCCGCGTGGCCGATCGCGACCATGTTGACGACGACCGCCGCGGCATCGCGATCGATTTCGGCACGGGCCTTGGCACCGGCACGGAATGGCACCTGAATTATTCGTACCTGCACCGCAGCGGCGCGCCCGACTTCGGCGTGCCGCTGGCGCAGGGCGGCGACGGCATCCTGCGTCCGCTGACCGGCTACGGTGTGCCGGGCATCCGTTCGTCCACGTCCTATGTGCGCAACACCGACCGCGACACGACCGATGCGCATATCGTGTCGTCGAACTTCATGACCAAGCTCGACAATGGCATCACCATCAGCAACGACACGCGCTTCAGCTTCTACGAGCGCGATTTCTCGTCGACCAACCCCGGCTCGCTGACGTACGCCAATCTGCAATCGCTGCTGGCCGGTCGCAACGTGGCACTGCCGTATGGCGCCGGTGGCGGCACGACATACCTGCAGCGTGGCTGGGGCATCCAGAATGTGCTCAGCGCCAAGGGCGAGTTCATGACCGGCAGCTTCCGCCACAAGGCCATGGTGGGGCTCGATACGATCTATCAGCGCGACCACCGCGACCAGGGCACTTGGACCGGCCGCAACAACAACCAGACCGTGGTCAACCCGGTGTTCTACAACAGTCCCAACGCCAGCGTGTCGTACACCGGCACGCGCGACGCCAACGCCACCGACATCGGCGTGTTCCTGAACGACCGCGTCTGGCTGACCGAGCAGATCTCGTTGCTGGGCAGCCTGCGCTGGGACTACTTCCGCAGCGAATACGCCACCAGCGCGTCATCGCTGGGCGGCGCCGCCGATTCGAAGAAGCTGAGCCCGGCCATCAGCGCGATCTGGGAGCCGACCAAGGACTACATGTTCTACACGTCGTTCTCGCGCACCTATCGCCCGGTCGGCACCGACATCGCCGTGGCCGTCGGCGGTGTGGCATCGGAAGTGCCGCAGAATGGCGTCAACGCAGAGCCGGAACGCGCAGATACGATCGAAGTGGGCGCCAAGCTCGATTTCCTGGACAAGCGACTGGGCCTGACCGGCGCGCTGTTCCAGACCAAGAAGACCAACGCCTACACCGTCGATCCGATCACGGGCGACATCACGAACGGCTTTTCCGATTCCGGCGAGGGCCGTCGCATCCGCGGGCTGGAACTGGGCCTGAGCGGCCGCATCGTCGGCGGCTGGACCGCGAACGTCGCCTATGCGTATCTCAGTGGCGAAGTCACATCGGCGAGCACTGCGTCGATCGTGGGCAACGCGGCGCCGGGCGTTTCGCGCCACAACGTCACGCTATGGACCGCGTATGACATTCCGCACACGCTGCTGCCGGTGCCGGGCCAGCTGACCATCGGCGGTGGTCTGCAATACGCCACCGGTTACTGGGCCGATTCGGCCAACACCGCGAAGATGCCGGACAACTTCTCGCTGGACGCGATGATCGCGTACAAGCAGGGCAAGTACCGCATCTCACTGAACGGCTACAACCTCACCAACCACCTGAACTACCAGTCGTCGTTCGGTGCCGTGCGTGCGGTGCCCACCTCGCGCAGGACCGTGTTGCTCAACGTCGGCATGACGTTCTGAGCCACACCTGACCGGTCCGGCCGGGCGGGGCGCCAGCCGATGCGTTGGCGCGCTGCCCGCCCGGCCAGCCGCTACAATCGCGCACAACCCCCGCCCGGCGCCGATCAGGCGCCTCAGATCATCATGCTCGTCCAGATTCCCGATGTGCTGACCGCCGAAGAAATCCGCCATTGCAGGCAGTGCCTGGAGGCTTCGCCGTGGGTCGATGGCCGCGTGAGCGCGGGCGACCTTGCCGCCCAGACCAAGCGCAACCTGCAGATCCCGGTGGAAAGCGCTCAGGCGCGCGAGTTGGGCGAACTGGTGCTCACGGCGCTGGGTCGCAATCCCACCTATCATTCCGCCGCCCTGCCGCTCCGCGTGCTGCCGCCGATGTTCAATCGCTACGAAGAGGCGATGACGTTCGGCACTCATGTCGACAATGCGATCCGCACTGTGCCGGGAACCGGCGGCATGCGGATTCGCGCGGACGTGTCGAGCACATTGTTCCTGTCGGATCCCGATGAGTACGAGGGCGGCGAACTGGTGATCAACGATCTCTATGGATCGCATTCGGTGAAGCTGCCGGCGGGGCACCTGGTGGTGTATCCCGCATCGTCGCTGCATGCGGTAACACCGGTCACGCGTGGCGCGCGCTGGGCATCGTTCTTCTGGGCCCAGTCGATGGTCAAGGACGATGGGCAGCGCGCCATGCTTTACGAACTCGATCTCGCCATCATCGCGATCCGCAAGCAACTCGGTGACGATCAGGACGCCGTGCTGGCGCTCGTGAATCACTATCACAATCTGCTGCGCCGCTGGGCCGAACTGTGATGGATCGGCAAATTCCGCCCGACACCGTATCGCTGCAGGACTATGAGCGGCGCTTCCACGAGCGCGTGGACCCGGCCATTCGCGCCTACATCGCCGGCGCGGCCGCCGATGGCATCACCCAGCAGGAAAACCGCGCCGCCTTCGACCGGATCAGGCTGATGCCGCGCGCGCTGGTGGACATGTCGGCGGCGTCTGCGCGCTGCGCGCTGTTGGGCGAAACGCTCGACTATCCGATCCTGTTGGCGCCCACCGCGTTCCACCGGCTCGTGCATCCCGATGGCGAACTTGCCACCGCGCAGGCGGCCGCGCTGACGCGCACCTGCATGACCGTCAGCACGCAGGCCAGCGTCACGCTTGAGGACATCGCGAGCGCCAGTGGGGCGCCGCTGTGGTTTCAGCTCTATTGTCAGCCGCGCCAGCAGGATACGTTCGACCTGCTGCAACGCGCCGAGCAGGCCGGCTACAAGGCGATTGTGGTGACCATCGATGCAGTGGTCAGCGGCGTGCGCAATATCGAGCAACGCGCGGGCTTTTGCCTGCCTGCCGGCGTGGGCGCCGTCAATCTCGATGCATATCCGCCCAACCGGCCGACCACCGCCACGCACGGCAGTCCGCTATTCCGCGGCATGCTGCAGCACGCGCCCACCTGGGCCGACATCGAGACGCTGTGCCGGCGCACGTCGTTGCCGGTGCTGGTCAAGGGGCTGCTGAATCCGCGCGATGTCGACCCCGCGCTGCGCGCTGGCGTGGCAGGCATCATCGTCTCCAACCACGGCGGCCGCACGCTGGACACCGTTCCCGCCACCATCGATTGCCTGCCCGCCGTTGCCGCGCAGGTGGCCGGCCGCGTGCCGCTGCTGCTCGACGGCGCGGTGCGACGCGGCACCGATATCGTCAAGGCGATCGCGCTGGGCGCGACGGCGGTGCTGGTGGGGCAGCCGGTGCTCCATGCGCTGGCGGTCGGTGGCATGCCTGGCATCGCGCACATGCTGACGTTACTGCAGACCGAACTGGAAATCGCCATGGCGCTGACCGGTTGCCCGACGCTGCGCGACATCGACGCTTCCGTGCTGGCCCCTGCAACCGCGCACCGATAAGCAGCGAGACACCGCTTGCGTGCGGTCAATCATGCTCCGCCATGGTTGTCCCGGGAAAAGACATTCAAGCGCGGCAGTGCTTGTCTCTCAATTCAGGGATTACACCGACGTCTTCGTGTCATCTCCGAAATACATCACGACATGATGTAAGTTGTAAGCTCGCTGCAAGCCGCATGAAAGGCCCTTGGAAGACATCGTTTGTAGATTCCGTCTGACCCGCCGTATGCGGGGGCTTTGAAGGAGACAGAACGATGTTCGATCGATATACCCGCAGCTGCCCGGCATCGACGCGCGCTACGCCGCGCCGAGAAGGGAGGGCCGGCGCATGAATCAGACGCACGGCTTCAAGAAGGATTACTACGGCGGCGCGCTGATGGTACTGGTGGGACTGGCTGCCGTCATGGCGGGGCTGCAATATCACACCGGCACGCTCAGCCATATGGGCCCGGGATTCTTTCCCGTTGCCGTGGGCACGCTGCTCGCGCTGGTCGGCGTGCTGATCGCTGCCTCAGCACGCGGCGAGGCGAGCGACCCGGCGCAACCAACCGGCCATGGCCACAGCCATGCCGCGCCGGATCTGCGCGGCACCGTTTGCATCGTGCTGGGCACGCTGGCATTCCTGTTGCTGGGCAAGTACGGCGGGATGATTCCGGCAACCTTCGCCATCGTATTCATCTCGGCGCTTGGCGATCGCAACAACACCATCAAGCAGGCGGTTTGTCTGGCGATTGCCATGTGCGTGATCGCGGCAGTGGTGTTCTCGTGGGCGCTGCAATTGCAGTTGCCGCTGTTTACCTGGGGGGGCTGAACGCCATGGTTTCCAATGCCTTGCATGATCTCTGGTTCGGCTTCGGCGTCGCATTCCAGGGAAGCAACCTGATGTGGTCGTTTTTCGGGGTGCTGGTTGGCAACCTGATCGGCGTGCTGCCCGGCATGGGTGCGCTGTCGGCAATTTCGATCCTGCTGCCGCTGACATACGTGATGCACCCGGTGCCCGCCATCCTGATGCTGGCCGGCATTTTCTACGGGTCGCAATATGGCGGCGCGATTGGCGCCATCCTGCTGAATCTGCCCTCGCATCCGCCGCACGCGGTGACCTGTCTGGACGGATACCCGATGACGCGCGCCGGCAAGGGCGGCACGGCGCTGGGCATCACCATGATCTGCTCGTTCTTCGCGGCATCGGTGGGCATTCTGGTGATGATCTTCGCATCGCCGCTGCTGACCGCCATCGCATTCAAGTTCGGTCCCGCCGAGATCTTCTCGATCATGCTGCTGGGCTTGCTGGCAGGGTCGACGATGTCGCGCGGGTCGCCGCTCAAGGGCGTGGCCATGACGCTGTTCGGCCTGTTGTGCGGCGTGGTGGGCACCGACGTCAACACCGGCACTTTTCGCTTTGCGCTCGGCATTCCGGAGCTTAGTGACGGGCTGGAACTGGTGGCGATTGCAATGGGCCTGTTCGGCGTGGCCGACTTCATTCTCAATGTGAACCGCATGACAGCGGTCACCAGCAACGCCAAATTGCGCATCCGCGATATGCGACCCAGTTGGGCGGAACTGAAGGAGGCGTTCTGGCCGATGGTACGCGGCACGGGTGTGGGGACGCTGTTTGGCGCGATGCCGGGCACCGGTCCCACCATCACCACGTTCGTCGCCTACGCGCTGGAGCGCAAGATCTCGAAGACGCCCGAGAAATTCGGCACGGGCATGATCGCGGGCGTGGCCTCGCCGGAAGCATCGTCGCATTCCAAGACGCAGGTCGATTTCATCCCGACCATGAGCCTGGGCATTCCGGGCGATGCGGTGATGGCGCTGATCCTTGGCGCCCTGATGATCCAGGGCATCGCGCCGGGGCCACAACTGATCAGCGATCACCCGGACATCTTCTGGGGCCTGATTGCCAGCTTCTGGATCGGCAACGTGATCCTGATGATCCTGAACGTGCCGATGATCGGCGTGTGGGTGAAACTGCTGCAGGTGCCGTACCGCTACCTGTTCCCATCGGCGATGTTCTTTATCGCGGTGGGCGTGTTCAGCACGCAGAGCAGCCTGTTCCAGATCTGGGAGGTGCTGGCCTTTGGGCTGATCGGCGCGCTGCTGATGTACCTGGAGTTCTCGGTGGCGCCGATTCTGCTTGGCTTCGTGCTGGGGCCAATGGTCGAGGAGAACTTCCGTCGCGCTTTGCTGCTGTCGCGTGGGGACATGATGGTGTTTATCGACCGCCCGATCAGCTGCACGTTCGTGGTGATTTCCGCGCTGCTGGTGACGGCCGTGACATGGTCCGCGTGGCGCTCGCGCAGCGCCAAGCAGAAGAAGCCCGCTTTCGTGGTGCCGGAGACGGAGCTGGCGGTCAACGAATAACCCCGTTCGGGCCGCGCCGGCCGTCGAGTCCTGTGCGAGGGATCGGCTGGAACGGCTGCAACGGCGGAAAGCGAGAAGGGACGGGGTCAGTTGGATGGCCCCGTCCCTTTGTCATTGGCGCGCGCGGCGGCTTTCACCGCGTGCAATCGGCCCCTGGCCGCATCTACATGCAGTTAGCGCGATAAGTCTCTTCCAACTGCTTGCGCGCATCGTCGCGCTCGATCTTTGGCACCGCGCGGCCCTGCGCATTGGTGGTCGCCTGTCCCGGCGACGCATAGCCGCGCCGCTTTGACGTGCCGCCGATTTCATCGAGCAGCGCCTCGCAGCGCGCGCGTTTGTCTTCCGCGGGATTGGCGGTGCCGGCCGAAGGTGGGCGGTACGGGCTGCCGCCTTCCTGGACGGCTTCCGAAATGGCTGCCGCCGCTCCCGGAGTCTGGGTGGACTGGGCATGCGCCGGCATGACAACGCTTGCCGCCAGCAAGCCAGCAAGAGCCAACCAGTGCTGAAGGTGTTTCGCAACGTGTGTCATGCGTGCTCCGGGATTGGGTGGGGTCTCGCAAAGACTAGCTGCACGTACCGTGACTGGCAAGCCAAATATTGACGATGAAGCACCCACCGGATCGCGCTCCGCGATAGCCGGGACGGACGCCGGATCTCGGACCGGATGGTGTGCCGGATATCAGACCAGACACCGAACTGCAGCCAGATCGCAGCCCTTATCGCGGGCTGTAGATCCGCTCATCGTGGCCAGCTTTTGCCTTCCGCAACTTGTAGTTTTTACCGCTCCCACTGCCATTGCTGTCAATTGCGCACAAAGCCGGCAGCGCTGCAGGCGCTGTGCGAAAATCCGGCCCATGCAGATCGGCGGAGCAGGCATGGATTCCATATCGACAAGGGCGGCGCCCAACGATTGCGCCAAAGAGCCCATTCACATCCCGGGCGGCATTCAGCCGTACGGATTTCTCGTGAGTGTCGACAGTGCGGGCGCCATCGTGCAGGCCAGCAAGAACGTTGCGCTGCTGGCCGGCACCAATATCGACGAAGTGATCGGTCGCCCGCTGGCCGATGTGATTGGCGCCGGTGCGCCGCTCGCGCTCGCCGCGCTGGGCCGTCTCGATGCGGAAGGCATCCCGCTGTATGCCGGCTCGATCGAGGATCCGCGCCGCACGCGCGACCCGTCGGTTGCGTGGTCGCCGCTGGCGATTGTGGTGCATCGCCATCAGGGCGTGGATATCGTCGAACTGGAGCAGGCCAGCGGCACCGCCGATGTGTTCGCGTCTATGTACCCGCTGGTGCGCTCCTTCAGCATCAGCCTCCAGCATGTCGACGATATCGAGGGCCTGGCCCGGCTGGCCGCAGAGGAAGTGCATCGCATCACCGGCTTCGGCCGCACCATGGTGTATTCGTTCGACGAGGACGGACACGGCCACGTCATTGCGGAATCGTTGGAACCAGGCTACGCGAGCTATCTCGGCCAGCGATTCCCGGCCTCGGACATCCCGCAACAGGCGCGCGCGCTCTATGTGCGCAATCGCATCCGCCTGATCGCCGACGCCGACTACGTGGCCGCGCCGCTGGTGCCTGCGCTGCACCCGGCCACCGGCAAGCCGACCGATCTCACCTATGCGTCGCTGCGCAGTATTTCGCCCGTGCATGTGAAGTACATGAAGAACATGGGCACGTGGGCATCGATGTCGATGTCGATCGTGGTGCGCGGCAAGCTGTGGGGACTGATCTCGTGCCATCACGCCACCGCGCGGCTGCCGTCGTTCGAGGTGCGCGCCGCATGCGAACACATCGCGCAGTTGCTGTCGCTGCAGGTCGAGGCCAAGGAAGACCATGCCGAAGCCGACTATCGCCTGACGCTGCGCCGGCGCCAGGCGCAATTGCTGGCGGCCATGGCCAACACGGACGATTTTGTTGAATCGATCACCAGCGACGCCGAGGATCTGCTGGCGCTGGTCGATGCCACCGGCGCCGTGGCGGTGTTCGAAGGCCGCATCGTGCGCATGGGCGATGCGCCTCCCGACGATGTGATCGAAAAGCTGATCACGTGGCTCGATTCGCGCCAGGACGATGTCTTGGCCACCGACCAGCTCGAGGTAGACTGGCCCGAGGCGCACGCGTGCGGCGTGGGTCCGGAAGCGGCAGGCGCGCTGGTGCTGTCGCTATCGCGTCTGTTCCGCAACTACGTGATCTGGTTCCGCGCCGAAGTGGTTCGCACCATCCACTGGGCCGGCGATCCGCGCGAAAAGCTGTCGTCGCTTTCCAGCTCGCTGTCCCCGCGCGAGAGTTTCGAGGTGTGGACCCAGACCGTGCGCGGCCGCTCGACGGCGTGGCGCCCGGCCGAACTCGAGATCGCCGCCGAATTCCGCGGTGCGCTGCTGGGCATCGTGCTGCGCCGCGCCGAGGAACTGGCGCAACTGGCGCTGGAGCTGGGGCGCGCCAATCGCGAACTCGAAGGTTTCTCGTACTCGATTTCGCATGATCTGCGCGCGCCGCTGCGCCATATCGTCGGCTTTGCCGATCTGCTGCGCGAGATGGACCACACCCGACTGTCGGACCGCGGCCGCCATTTTGTCGAACGGATCATTGCGCAGGCGCGCTTCGGCGGCAAGCTGGTCGATGACCTGCTGGCGTTCTCGCAGATGGGGCGCGCGGCGTTGCGCCCGCAGCGCATCGATATGCGCGCGCTGGCCGAACGCCTGATGTCCGAGGAATCGAAGGATATCGGCGAGCGGCGGCTCCAATACGAGATTGGCGCGCTTGGCACCGTCACCGCCGATCCGGTGCTGATGGACGTGGTGATGCGAAACCTGATCGCGAACGCTGTAAAATTCACCGGCACGCGCGGCCTGGATGCCGATGCGCCGCCGGGACGGATCGAAGTGGGCAGGGTGCAAGGCGAAAACGAATGGGCCGGACACGACCTGTTTTTCGTGCGTGACAATGGCGTTGGTTTTGATATGCGCTATGCCGACAAGCTATTTGGCGTGTTTCAGCGCCTGCATCGCGCCGAGGAATTTCCCGGCACCGGCATTGGGCTGGCCAACGTGCGGCGCATCATCGAGCGTCATGGCGGCAAGACCTGGGCGCAAGCCGAAGTCAATCGCGGCGCGACGATCTGGTTCGCGCTGCCGCACGAGTTTGTGCAGGACGGCGTAGGCGGCACCAGCGAGACGGCCGCGCAAGCCGCCGCGCGACTTGCCGCGGTGTCGTCCGGGCAGCCGTATCGCCCGGTGTTTAAAGATTTGAAGAATGTGGAGAACGAGCGTGCTGAGGCCGATCCTTCTGGTGGAAGACAACCCTGACGATATTGAGCTGACGCTGATCGCGCTGGAAAAAAGCCGGCTGGCCAACCCGGTGGTGTCCGTGCGCGACGGCGCCGAGGCGCTGGAATTCCTGCGCCGCGAAGGCCCCTACGCGGATCGCCCCGAAGAGAACCCTGCCGTCATCCTGCTGGACAAGAAACTGCCGAAGGTGGACGGCCACGAGGTGCTGCGCGCGGTGCGCAGCGATGAGCTGCTGCGCCGTATTCCGGTGGTGATGCTGACGTCGTCGCGAGAAGAGCGCGATCTGTTGCGCAGCTACGATCTCGGCGTCAATGCGTACGTGGTGAAGCCTGTGGAGTTCGACGACTTCATGGCCGCCATCAATGATCTCGGCGTGTTCTGGGCCGTGCTGAACGAACCGCCGCCCTACACGCGCTGAGACACGCTGAATTGCGCTGAATCGCGCAAGCCCGCCGCTTCCGCTCAATCGCGCTGAACGCGCGCGGAATCGTCCCGCACCCCGAAGCGAGCGGCGCCTGCCTGCAGGTTTTCATCGACGGCCGCCGCGCCAATCAGCGGCACCCGCACGCGGAACGTAGCGCCCTTGCCCAAGCCTTCGCTGTGCGCCGTGACCGTGCCGTTGTGCATCTGCACGAGGTTCTTCACCATCCAGAGCCCTAGCCCCAGCCCCGGCGCGCGATTGGCGCGATCGTGATGCGCCTGCTCGAAGCGCTCGAAAATCCGCTCCAATGCTTCGGGCGCAATCCCCACGCCCGTATCGCGCACCGATAGCTCGGCGTGGTCGCCGCTGGGCGTCACCGCTACTTCCACGCAGCCGCGCTCGGCGAATTTCAGCGCATTGGTCAGCAGGTTCAGCACCACCTGCTTGAGCCGGTTTTCATCGGCCATCACCATGCACGGCACCGGTTCGCCCACGATCAGCGTGACCTGTCGCGCCTGTGCATCCAGGCGCAGGTCTTCGGCAACGGTGGCCGCCAGCAACGCCATGTCGAGCGGGCGAAGCTCGACCGACAGCTTGCCGGTGGCGATCGCGCCGCTGTCGAGCAGGTCGTCGACCATGCGCGCCAGTTGCCGCGTATTGCGCTCGATGACCTGTGCGGCGCGCGTGGCATGCGTCGGGTCGCCGGCGCGTTCCAGCAGCGTGGTCCACCAGAGAATGGCATGCAGTGGCGAGCGCAGTTCGTGGCTGACTGCCGCGACGAAGTGGTCCATGGCGCGTGCGCCGCGCTCGCTCACTTCGCGCGCGCGCTGTTCTTCTTCGGCGATCGCCTGATAGCGCAGCTCGGATGCCTTGCGCGCGGTGATGTCGATGGTGAAGCCGATCATCGACTGGGCAGTGCCGTCGCCCAGATAGCGTGCCGCGCCGCGCGACATCAGCCAGTGCAGGCTGCCGTCGCCCCACATCACACGGTATTCGACTTCAAAGTGCGTACGCGTTTCGATGGCCCTGTCCATGGCGGCGCGCACGTCGCGGCGGTCGTCGGGGTGCATCAGCACGTTGAATACGCGCGCTTCGTCGACCGAGTCTTGCGGGCCCAGGCCCAGGTTGGCCTTGCACTGGTCGGTGCACGACAGGTGCCCGGTGGCGATGTCGAGCTCCCACGCGCCTACCTTGGCAAACGACAGCAGTTCTTCCAGCCGCTCGCGATGCGTTTGCAGCGCCGCGTTGGCTTCGTCGACCAGCAGCTTGCGCAGGCGGGCCTGCGAACGCAGCTTGGCGTGTTCGCGCCGGCTCTGCTCGGTCTGCACGATCTGGTGGGTGACATCGGTGACGTGCAGCAGCACCACCGAGCCCTCCTCGTGATCGAAGCCGCTCAGGCGCGTGGCCTTGACCTGCCAATAGCGTTCGCCCTCGCCGTTGCCGGTGGGGTGGCCGTCGTAGCGGATCAGCGGCGACAGGCGCGATTCGCCGTCCTGCAGATCGCCGAGCGTGGCCATCAGCCATTCGCGCCGCGCCGCCGTCTGCGCGGCCGACAGCGACGGGTTGATGTCGAACACCGACCTGCCCAGCACGTCGTCGAGCGTGCGGCCCGCCATGGCCAGATAGCGCGCGTTGGCCTGGACCACTTCGTGGCGGCCGTTGAGCACCAGGTAGGACTCGGGCAGCGCATCGAACAGTGCCGCGGTGTCTACCGGTGTGGCGCGCGGCGGCTGGCGGTCGGCGTCTGACATGATGGACTCGTGCGCGATCACTGGCTGGCGACGGTGGCCGTATCGGCCGGGATGCGCGCAATCAGGTCGTCGAAGGCACGGCGCGCACCTTCACACGCGAGCGCGATGTCCGTGGATGTCAGGACACCGGCGCGCAGTGCTTGTAAAAATTGCTGCCAACGCGGGCCGGGCGACTGCCCCGCGCCGAGATATTGCAACGGGTGCGGCGCAAGACGTTGCGCCAGTTGCCGATACAGGACGGTGCCGCCAAGTTGCGAGCCTTCGATGACATAGCAGAGCCCCCAGCGGAATGCCGCATCGCCACGCAGGCTGTCGATATCGATATCGGGCACGGCGGTGGCGCCGGCCGGAATGGACGGATGCGCCAGGTCGCGCTCGATCAGCGGTGTGCGCGTGACGCCGGGCAGCCGCGTGGCGTCCTGCGGACCGTCGTCGAAGCGCGCCAGCCAGTTTTCCAGCGGCGCCAGCCATGCACGCAGGATCAGCAGGTGATCGCGGTAATCGGCATGCGTGGGAACCTCGCGCGCGAGCGGCATCGCCCGGTCAAGTATGGCGTGGCGTTCGGCGGTTGCGGCCCGCAGGGATGCGAGCACGTCGGATGGGGGCGTCGAGTGTTCAGTCACAGTGGTGATGATCGCGCAAACCGTGCCAGGCAACCGTGGCGATGGACGGCGGCGCTACCGGGGCGGCGTCAGGACAACATGGTACAGGAAGTCGGCCTCCGCAATGACGGGCCGAACCTCCAGTCTAGCGCCGCAAAAACCGTTTGCGCATAACCAGCGTTGAAATGCGTCTTTGGGATTTGCGCGCGGCGTCCGTAGACTCGGCCGCATCGTTTGAACGCCATGCGCCATGACCAAACTTTCCGACCTTTCCATCCGCCGGATTGGCAGCGATGCCGAGGCGCTCGACGCGGCGCGCGAGCTGGCGGCGATATCTGCCGATGGCGCGTCGCGCCGCGACCGCGAACGCATTCTGCCGTGGGCTGAACTGGATCGCTGGTCGGCCAGCGGCCTCGGCGCGATCACCGTCCCGCGCGCGTACGGCGGCGCGGACGTGTCGTATGCGACGTTGGCCGAGGTCTTCGCGATCCTGAGCGCCGCCGACGCTGCGCTGGGCCAGATTCCGCAGAATCATTTCGGCCTGCTCGGCGTGCTGCGCGAAATCGGCACCGACGCGCAAAAGCAGCGCTATTACGGCGAAGTGCTCGACGGTCGCCGGCTTGGCAATGCCGGCCCGCCGCGCCGCTCGGCCGCCAGCGGCACCGTACTGCAATCGGATACGCGCCTGCGTCGCACGCCGGACGGCCTGCGTCTCACCGGCACGCGCTTCTACTCCACGGGCGCGTTGTTCGCGCATCGCGTGCCGGTGCGCGCGCTCGATGACGACGATCGCGCGGTGCAGGTCTGGGTGCCGCGCGATGCGCCCGGCCTGACGGTGATCGACGATTGGTCGTCGTTCGGGCAGCGCACCACGGCCAGCGGCACGGTGACATTCGACGCCGTGGCGGTGTCCGAGGAAGACGTGCTGCCGATCTGGCAACTGGCCGACCGGCCGGGGCTGTTCGGTCCGACTTCGCAGTTGATCCAGGCAGCCATCGACCAGGGCATCGCGCAGGCTGCGTTCGACGACGCGCTGGCCTTCGTGCGCCAGTACGCGCGTCCGTGGATCGACGCCGGCGTGGCGCACGCCAGCGACGATCCCTACCTGATCGGCGACGTGGGACGGCTGGCCGTCGATCTGCATGCCGCGCATGCGGTGCTGCTGGAAGCTGGCCACACGCTGGACGAGATCGCCGCCGCGCCGGTGACGGCACGCGACAGTGCACGCGCGTCGCTGGCCGTGGCCGAAGCCAAGGTACTGACCACAGAAGCGGCACTGGCCGCCAGCGAAAAGCTGTTCGAACTGGCCGGATCGTCGGCCACGCGCGCGCGCCACAACCTCGATCGCCACTGGCGCAACGCGCGCACCCATACGCTGCACGATCCGGTCCGCTGGAAGCTGCATCTGATCGGCAATTTCCACCTGAACGACGTACTGCCGGCACGGCATTCCTGGAACTGACATGACGCTGCTCTACACTCCCGCGCCGGCCGAAGCGGATCCGGCTCGCCGCCCCGCGCCCGCCGCGGCGCCGCATCGAGTGCCGCATCGCATCGCCGACGACGCCGAGGCGATCGCCGTGGCCACGCAACTTGCCGCACGGTTTGCGCCGGAGGCGGCGCTGCGCGATCGGGAGCGCCGCCTGCCGTGGGCCGAACTGGAAGCGTTCAGCGCCAGCGGCCTGTGGGGTATCACGGTTCCGCGGGAATTTGGCGGCGCCGGCGTGTCCGCCGGCACGCTGGCCGAAGTGATCGCGCTGATCGCTGCGGCGGACGGGTCGCTCGGGCAGATTCCGCAAAACCACTTCTACGCGCTGGAAGTGTTGCGCGTGGGCGGCACGCCGGCGCAACAGCGGTTCTTCTACGAACGCGCGCTGGCCGGCGAACGCTTTGGCAATGCGCTGGCCGAAATCGGCCACAAGGATTTCAAGCGCCGCACCCGGATCGATCCGGACGGCGACGGCTATCGCGTCGACGGCAAGAAGTTCTACTGCACCGGCGCGCTCTACGCGCACTGGATTCCCACGCTGGTGGTGGCGCGGCAAGGCGACCGCGATGTGACGCAGATTGCGTTCGTGCCGCGCACCGCGGCGGGCGTGTCGATCGAGGACGATTGGGATGGCTTCGGTCAACGCGTCACCGGCAGCGGGTCCGTGACGTTCGATCAGGTGCGGGTCGAGCGCGACTGGGTGGTGCCGTTCCAGGCATCGTTCGAAGCGCCCACCACCATCGGTCCTTTTGCGCAGATCCTGCATGCGGCCATCGATCTGGGCATCGGCCGTGGCGCGTTTGCCGCCGCGCTGCCGTTCGTGCGCGACCACGCGCGCCCGTGGATCGACGCCCGGGTGGCGCGCGCCACGGACGATCCGCTGACCATCCATCAGGTGGGCGACGTGGCGGTGCGGCTGCGTGCGGCCGAAGCGCTGGTGCGCCGGGCCGGGCGATTCGTCGATGCCGCACAGCGCGCACCGGACGAGCAATCCGTGGCCGCCGCGTCGGTCGCCGTCGCGGAGGCGCGCGCGCTGACCACCACCGCGTCGCTGCTGGCGGGGAGCAAGCTGTTCGAATTGGGCGGCACTGCATCGACGCTGGACGGCCTGGGGCTGGACCGCTTCTGGCGCAACGCGCGCACGCACACGCTGCACGATCCGGTGCGCTGGAAGTATCACGCCGTGGGCAACTATTACCTCAACGACAAGCTGCCGCCGCGGCACGGAGCGCTGTGATGGCTGGCAAGCAAATCCTGCTCAACGCGTTCAACATGAATTGCGTGGGCCATATCAATCACGGGCTGTGGACGCATCCGCGCGACCGCTCCGACACCTATCACTCGCTCGACTACTGGATCGATCAGGCGCGCACGCTGGAGCGCGGGTTGTTCGACGGCCTGTTCATCGCCGATATCGTCGGGACCTACGATGTCTATGGCGGTAATGTCGATACGACGCTGCGCGAATCGATCCAGTTGCCGGTCAACGACCCGGTGCTGCTGGTGCCCGCAATGGCGGCGGCGACGCGGCATCTGGGATTTGGCGTAACCGTCAATCTCAGCTACGAGCAGCCGTATCTGCTGGCAAGGCGCTTTTCCACGCTCGATCACCTGACGCGCGGACGCGTGGGGTGGAATATCGTGACGGGCTACCTGGACAGCGCGGCGCGCGCGATGGGGCTGGAAGGACAACTGGCGCACGATGCGCGCTACGACCGCGCCGATGAATTCATGGACGTGCTGTACCAGCTATGGGAAGGCAGTTGGGCCGACGACGCCGTGCGGCGCGACAAGGCGGCGCGCGTGTTTGCCGACCCGCGCCGCGTGCGTATGGTGCGCCACCATGGCGAGCACTACCGCGTGGAAGGCTATCACTTGTCGGAGCCGTCGCCGCAGCGCACTCCGGTGCTGTTCCAGGCCGGCAGTTCCGGGCGGGGCCAGCAGTTTGCCGCGCGCCATGCCGAATGCGTGTTCATCTCGCCGCCCAGCAAGGAAGCGGCGCGCCAGACGGTGCGCGCGCTGCGGGAGCAATTGGTGGCAGCCGGCCGCGATCCCGGCGATATCAAGGTGTTTGCGGGCGCAGCCGTGGTGACGGGCGCAACCGAGGCCGAGGCGCGCGCGCTGCATGCCGAATATCGCGACCATGCCAGCCGCGAGGCGGGACTGGCGCATTTCGCGGCCAGCACCGGCGTGGATTTTGCAAAGTACGGGCTCGACGAGCCGGTGGATTATGGCGGCGGCAATGCGATCGAATCGGCCACGCGCACCGCCGCGCAGCACGGCTGGACGCGCCGCAAGTTGCTGGACCTGTTCGAACTGGGCGGACGCTACCCGGCCATCGTCGGCGATCCGTCACAGGTGGCCGATGCGCTGGTATCGTGGATCGATGAAACCGGCATCGACGGCTTCAACCTGAGCCGCACCGTGGTGCCGGAAAGCTATGAGCACTTTGTCGATCTGGTCGTGCCGGAGCTGCAGAATCGCGGGCGCTACAAGACCGCCTATGCACCGGGCACGTTGCGGCGCAAGCTGTTTGCCGAAGCCGACCGGCTGCCCCCGCGGCATGCCGCCGCGGCGTTCCGCTGGCAGTAGCGTTGCCGGCCCGGCACCCCGTCCGGGAATACGCCGGTTAGCGTAAACACCGACGTATTTTCGCCGTCATACCCTCCGCGCGTAGGGCTCAATCCGGGCCCGCCTTGCCGTTAGCCTCGCATAACCACACAGAGCACGGCGCCTTGCCGCCAAATTCGTGCCCGGCCAGTGCATTGGCCGTCGCACGAAGTGCCGATACCGAGGAACGGGATCCGTCAGCGATACACGTGCGCCACGACCGCCGTCATGGCGCGTTCGCCATTGGCCTGCCGTCCGGCCTATTCGGGAAAGAGAGGGGTTAACCGTGAAATTCCGTGATCTATCGATCAAGACCAGGCTCCTCGCGGGGTTTGGCACGCTGGCGCTCGTGGTGTTGGTGGTGTCGGGGCTTTCCTTGCGGGCGTTGAGCCGCTCTACCGAAGGCTTCAGCGCCTATATCAACGGGCTGAACGCACGCGCGCAGATGGCTTCGCAAATGCTTGCGGCGGTGGATCGCCGCGCCATTGCCGCGCGCAATCTGGTGCTGGTGACCACCCAGGCCGATCTCGATCTCGAAAAGGCGGATGTGTTCAAGGCGCATGCCGAAGTGGGCGAGCGCCTGGGCAAGCTCAAACAGATGGTGATGGCCGAAGGCGTCAGCGAAGGCGCGCGCAAGCTTGTGGCGGAAATCGACCGGATCGAAGGCCGCTACGGCCCGGTGGCCACCGATATCGTGGCGCTGGCGCTGGACAAGAAGAACGATGCCGCGATTGCCAAGATGAACGCCGAGTGCAGGCCGTTGCTGGCCGCGCTGGTCAAGGCGACGCAGGACTACGCCAGCTTCACGCGCGAGCGCCAGGACGAGATGATCCGCCAACTTAACGACGACTATGCGCGCCAGCGCCTGTTCCTGATCGTGGTGGCGGCGGCGGCCGTGGCGTTCGGCATCGTCGGCGGGCTGTTGTTGACGCGCGCGATCACGCGGCCGATCCAGCGCGCGGTGGAAGTGGCGCACACCGTGGCGCGCGGCGAACTGGGCACGCATATCGCCGTCGATTCGCGTGACGAGACGGGGCGCCTGCTTGGCGCGCTGCGCGACATGAACGACAAGCTGACCGAAACCGTGTCCAGCGTGCGAGAAAGCAGCGCCAGCATCGCGCTGGCGACGGGTGAGATTGCCAGCGGCAACATGGACCTGTCGAGCCGCACCGAGCAGCAGGCTGCATCGCTGGAAGAAACCGCCGCGAGCATCGAGCAATTGACGGCCACCGTGCGTCACAACACCGAGAACGCGCGCGAGGCCAGCCAGCTGGCGCGAGACGCCGCCGACGTGGCGCAAATGGGCAGCACCACGGTGGGTCGCGTGGTCCATACGATGGAAGGCATCAGCGCCAGTTCCGCCAAGATTGCGGACATCACGGGCATGATCGAAAGCATCGCCTTCCAGACCAACATCCTGGCGCTCAATGCCGCGGTGGAAGCCGCGCGCGCGGGCGAGCAGGGGCGCGGCTTCGCGGTGGTGGCCAGCGAGGTGCGCAGCCTGGCCCAGCGCTCGTCGCACGCGGCCAAGGAAATCAAGGACCTGATCGAGGCGTCGGTGTCGCAGGTGCAGGCCGGCTCCACGCTGGCCGGCGAGGCGGGCCAGACCATGAGCGAAGTGACGCAGGCGGTGGCGCGCGTGACGCGCATCGTCGAGGAAATCGCCGCCGCGTCGGGCGAGCAGAACCGCGGCATCGAGCAGGTGAATCAGGCCATCGTGCAGATCGATCAGGTGACGCAGCAAAACGCATCGCTGGTGCACGAAGCGGCCATGGCGTCGAAATCGCTAGAGGAACAGGGCCGCCTGCTGACCGAGGCCGTGGCGTTCTTCAAGCTGCCCGCCACGGGTGGCCTGGTGCGCCCCGCAACGTCCGCTCAGCGGCTTGCTGTGGCGGGCGGCATCGCGTTTTCGTAGGCGGCGTCGGTCAGCGTGCGCAAGAACGCGACGATATCGTCGATCTCGCCCTCGGTGAGTGCGGCCGGCATGCCCGGCCGGCGATTCATGGGGGGTGAGTTCACGTTGATGTTGTCGCGATAGGCGGCGGGCACATCGTCAAACGTGGCCGCGCCGCCGTACCACTTGCGCGGATCGGTCGAGCGCGTGTTGTAGAACGCCACGGCGTCGCGCAGCGTGGTGAACACGCCGTTGTGCATGAAGCGCTGGCGCACGGCCACGTTGCGCAAGCCCGGCGTGCGCAGGTATCCGCACCATTGGTCGGGCTCGGGCCAGCGCAGCGTGCGCGCGGTCTGGCACAGGCCGTTGTCGAAATGCCGTGGATCGCGATTGGCGGGCAGCGCGCGATTGCGCGGCACGGCGATGGCGTCGTAGCCGAAGTCCGTGAACAACGATCGTTCCGGACGTCGCGCGGTGTCGGACAGCGCGTGGCAACTCATGCAGTTGCCCTTGTCGGGATTCTTGAACAGCGCCAGCCCGCGCATTTCCTGCGCAGACAGCGGCGTGCGGTGGCGCAGGTAGGCGTCGAAGCGCGATGTGAACGGCGCCATCTCGTCGCTTTGCATGTAGGCCTCTAGCGCCGTGCCGAGCGCGCGCAGCATTGCCTCGGGGTCGTCGCGCACCGCGCCGCCGAAGCGGGCCGCCAGCGCCGGGGCAAGGTCCGTCGCGTTGATATTGCGCAGCAGCCGCGCTGGCGTGCCGTTGTTCATTTCGTTGGGATCGAGCAGCGGCCCGCGCACCTGTTCGGCCAGCGTGTCGGCGCGGCCATCGGCGAACAGGCCGCCGAACGGCGCCGCCGCTGGAGCATCGTCATCCTGGTAGAAATGGCGGCGCGGCACGTAGCGCACGTACAGCAGCGAGGGCGGATTGCGCAGGCTGAAGTGCCCCGGGCGGCTGCCCTGCGTCACGCCGGGGCTGCCGGCCGGCAGCGTGGCGGAAAACGCGCGCGCCGGATCATGGCAGCTTGCGCACGACTGCCCACGCGGCATCGACAGTCGGGCGTCAAAGAAGATGCGCCGGCCCAGCGCCGCCAGCGCGGGATCGGGACGGAACACGGCGCTGGTGGCGTCGATCTTCGCGGCCACCTGGGGCGTGCCGGCGCCGATGGTGCGCACCACCACCGCGGGCGGCGCGCCGGGCAGCAGCGTGGTTTCTGCCGCAGTGGCCGGCGCGGCCGGCAACGATGCCGCGGCCAGCGCCGCCATGACGACGAGGCGAACGTGGCCCACGGCACTCAAGGCACTCAAGGCACTCAAGGCACTCAAGGCACTCAAGGCGCGATGAATCCCGTCTTGTCGCACGCCAGCGTGTTGCCGGTCTGGTCGCAGGTTGCCATCAGCTTGCCGGCCTTCGAGTAGGCCTTGAACTGCCAGCCCGTGGACGGCGCGGCGCGACGGTCCATCACCAGGAAGCCAAAGCTTGCGTGATGCGTGATCCTGTCGATCGTGGTGCCCGGCGCGGGCACGCTGCCGCCGGGAAGCGGATCGGGTAGCGCCACGTCGAGATTGTCGCCGCCATTGCCGGAAACGATGGTCGCCGGATGCGCCGATGCGAAATTGATCGCCTGGAAATCGTGCACGTGGCCGTGCAGCGCCACCTGCACGCCGGGCGGATAGTACGCCTGCGCGTTCAGGTTCGACATCACCGATTGCAGCGCCAGGTTGCCCGGTGCGGGATTGGCGCCGGCCACCGGAGCGAAGCCCAGGATCGGATGATGGTTCGTGAAGATCGTGGTGGTCATGCCCGGCTTTGCAGCCAGCGTTGCCACGGTCTGGAACTGCTTCTGGTAGGCGATGAACTGCGGATCGTTGGTCGCCAGTGCAGTCTTGCCGGCCTTTGCCGAATCGAACACGATCACCTGCGAGCCGCCGCCCAGCGATACCGCGTACGGGTCGGCGTAATTGCCGGTGGCATCGTTGGCGGGGTCGTCGCACGACCGCGTGGCGTCGTACGGGCGGGTATCGAGAAAACGCGCCCAGCCCTGGCCGGCGCGTGCACATTCCTCGTGGTTGCCGCGCACCACCACCCATGGCGCCTTGGCCAGCAGCGGCGCGGCGGGCTTGAACAGGTCGGCCTGCCAGGTATCCCAGCCATAGCCCCACGGGCTGCCCTGGCAGCCGGCGATGTCGGGCGGGCAGGCATTCTCGCGGTAGTGGTAGTCGCCGATATGCAGCACCAGATCGGGATTGAAGCCGGCCGCCGTGGCCGCCAGCGACGCCAGCGGCCATGCCTCGGTGTCGCTGCAGGCCTGCCATGCGTTGTCGGCCTTCTTCAGCCGGCAGCCGGTATCGGCCAGCACCACGATGCGCTGCGGCGTCGCCTTGGGCAGCGGCAGCGCCTGCGTGCCGATTGCCGCGCTGGTTGCGGTGGCGGGCAGCGTGGCTTCGCAAACGGAAACCGGGAATTCGGAAGGCTTGGAATCGGCCGGCGCGCTGGCCGTGGTGCGCAGCGGCGCCGTGGCTGGCGCCACGCGCAGCGTCATGCGCGACGCCGTGCCGTTGACCGTCAGCAGCGGACACCCGCCGTTGGCGCCGGCATCGGCGGACGGCACGTAGCGCGTGATCGCGCGCGCGATGGCCTGGTTGCCATCGCCGATCTCAACCCAGGCGGCCTGGATGTTGGCGATGTCCGTGGCGGCGTCGGCCGGAGTGGTCACCGGAGGCGTTGCGGGCGCATTGCCGGTGCCGCTGTTGTCATCGCTGCCGCAGCCGTGCAAGGCCGCCACGGCGGCAAGCGCCGCCATCCCGGCCGTCCAGCCGAGGGTCTTTTTTGTGCGCATTGTGGTTTCTCCCCTGTTTGGGGGAGACACCCTACCTGCTGCGCATGTAAGAAATATGACGCCCAGGCTTCACACGGCGCGCGCCCTGCGTTGTGCGCGTGCAGCCTCGGCCGCCGCGGCGCGCAATTCAGGCGGAAAGCCGCGGATGCCGGCGTGAAAGAAGCCGCGTTCGCTCGCGCGCAATGTGCCGATCTGTACCGCAAGCCGCTCCATCGCCGCATAGGCCTGCGCCGATGCGCCCTGTTCGTGCGTGAGATACCACGCGGTCTCCAGCAGCAGGTTGGCCAGTTGCAGCGCGTTGAAGCGCACGCGCCCGGTATCGTGCTCGTCGAGCGCGAAGCCCGCCACCGACGACCAGCGCGTAAATCCCTTGGCCGGCGCGAAGGGCGCATGGAATGGGCGCAGCGCATCGATCGCCGCGCCAACCGTCAGCGGCTGTTGCGCGCGGAATGCGCCGAGCGATGCCGCCGCGGCAGCCACATCGATAACGCCGCGCGCCACGCGCAGCAGGAAGATCGTGTTCCATGCCGATCCACCGCCCACGCCGAAGCGGTCGCAAATCCATTCGGACAGCCCCAGCCAGCGCATCGACTGGCGCTGCACATCGCCTGCGGCCATCGTGCGCGCCTCGTCGACCAATCCGTGTTGCCAGAACAGCCATAGCGACCAGCCGATATTCGCCGCCGCATGCTGCACCGCATCGACCGAATCGGCTTCGTAAGCAGCCTGCAGCGCGCCCGAAAACGCATCGAGCGCGTGTCGTGCGGCATGCCGGCGCTGTGCCGGGCCTGGCGCATCGGCGCCGTCCGGGCGCAGCGCCACGCTCTTGTTGATCAGCGCATCGAGGTTGAGCGATTCAAAGCGGATGCGCGGGTTGTAGCGCACCACTGGGCGCAGTTCCGCATCGCCGGCCAGCCACGCCAGTTCGCGTCGCGCGGCATCGAGATCGCTGCGCGCGTAGTGTTCCCAGGCGCGCACCACATGCGCCATCGCGGCGAACGTCGGCAGCGCCGCATTGACGCCGCCCGCCACCACGATGCGTTCGAAACGGCGCAACGCGGCGCGGCTCTTGTCCAGGCGGTCGCTGCGGCGCCACGCCAGGCTTTCCTTGAGGAGCGACAGCGCCTGCTGGAAGTCGTCGGCCGCCGAGCGCTGCGCCGCGCGAAACGATTCGGCCACGCTGCTGTCGAGTGCGCCGGCAAAGCCGTCCTGCGCGCCGCGCATCGCCTGCGTCAGATGGCGCCAGAAGGCCATGTCGCGCATCACATAATGCAGGCCGTCCTGCGCCGGCGCGGATGCCGATGCGGAAGACGCCGATGTCGAACCCGGCGCGCCAGTGGCGATCGCGTCGGCGTCGCGCGCGTTCGATTGGCCCAGCCAGCGCGCCACGCCCGCCGCGCCCAGCGGCTTGCCGTGCGCGGTGAAGCGCAGGCGCCGCGCGGCGGCCGCCGGCATCCAGAACGGCCCGCGGCTGCGGCCCGTGGCGCGCAGCCCCGAAAGGCCGATCGCCTTGTCGGGACCCCATCCCACTGGAATCTGCCAGCGCGCGAAGTCCGCGAATGCGCGCGACACGATCATGCGCACGTCGGCGGCGTCGGCAAAGCGCGCGCGTAGTGCGGCGGCGGTCAGGTCTTCGCGATCGCGTGCTACGGCCAGCCAGATGCGCGCCAGCAACCAGACCGATTGATAGCGCGCCGGTTGCCCTGCCACGCGATGCGGCGCGGCCAGTTCGATGAGGATGGTGGAGGCGGACATGGACGAGATGTTACGCGTGTTACGGCCGTGGCGGTTGGCGTGTGTCGCGCCATTGCCTATGCTGCGCACCACGATCCGGGCCTGGATTGCCATCCGTCAGCATGACGACAACCTCCTCACTACAAGCGTGTTGATATGCCAAACAGTATTGCCCGTTCATTCCTGCGCGCCGCGTTGCTCGGCAGCGCGATTGCCGCCGCGGCTTCGGCCGTATATGCCGCCGACGTCCCGCTCGACGCCAAGCCATTGTTCGATGCCGCCGGGGTCGACGGCACGATGGTGGTGTACGACGTGCGCCGGCAGCGCACGCTGACCTACAACCCGAAGCGCGCCGCGATCGCCTATTCGCCGGCGTCGACGTTCAAGATCTTCAATGCGCTGATCGGCCTGGAAACCGGCGCGGTGGCTGACGTCGACAACGACAAGCTGCCGTGGGACGGCAAGGTCTGGATGCACCACGGCAAGCCGATCCTTCCGGCGGTGTGCAATGGCGACGTGTCGCTGCGCGTGGCGCTGAAGAACTCGTGCGTGCCCGCCTACCAGGCGTTGGCGCGGCGCGTGGGCACGGCGCAATACCGCAAGTACCTGAGCGCCGCTCACTTCGGCAATGCCGATGTCGAAGGCCCGGTAGACCGCTTCTGGCTCAACGGTCATCTGCGTATCTCCACATACCAGCAGGTCGATTTCCTGCGCGACGCGGCCGCGCACCAGGTGCCGCTGATCTCGGCGCACAGCTTCGCGGCGCTCGACGACATCCTCACCATCGAGAAGACCGCCGACTACACCCTGCGCGCGAAAACCGGCTGGTCCACGGCGGACAAGATGGACGTGGGCTGGTGGGTGGGCTGGGTGACGCATGGCGATGACACCTATGTATTTGCGATGAACCTCGACATGCCGCAGCCGGAAGTCGGCGCCAAGCGCCAGGAAATTGCGCGCGCCGTGCTCAAGCAGGTGGGCGCGCTGCCCTGAGGCTGGGGCTGGGCGGGCGCGCCGTGCGCCAGCCCGGATCAGCTGGCGGCCTAGTTGGGCGCCAGTTGATCGAGCACCGATGCGGCGGTCTGCAAGCCGGCGTCGATCATGTGCTGCATGTAGACGCCCATCTGCGGCATGATCAGCAGCATCAACAGCATGCCGCCCAGCAGCGTCACGGGGAAACCCACAGCAAAGATCGACAACTGCGGCGATGCGCGATTCAGGATGCCCATCGACAGGTTCAGCGTGAGCAGCACGGCGATCATCGGCAGCGCCAGCAGCGTGCCCGCCGCGAACACCGTCGATCCGGCGCGCGCCACCATGCCCCAGCCATGGCCGGACAACGGCACGCCGGCGATGGGCACGCCCTGGAAGCTGTCGATGAGCGCGGCCAGCATCATCAGATGACCGTCAAGCGCCAGAAACAGCAGCATCGACACGATATTGAGAAAGCGCGACAGCACCATCGTCTGCCCGCCTGCCGAGCGGTCGTAGAACGAGGCGAACGACAGGCCCATCTGCAGGCCGATCACTTCGCCGGCCATCTGCACGGCCGCGAACACCAGCCGCATCGAGAAACCCATCGCCACGCCAATGCCGATCTCGTTCAGGATGATCAGGAAGCCGTCGAACGAATAGACCTGCGCGGTCGGGATATGACCGATGGTCGGCGACACGATGGTGGACAGCGCCGCCGCCAGCAGGATCTTGGCGCGGCGCGGAATGGCGGATTCGCTGAACAGCGGCGCCGTCATGATCAGCGCCAGCAGACGGAACATCGGCCACAGGAACGTGGCGATCCATCCGTACATCTGGTCGGTGGTGACCTCGAACACGACGCTTGCGCCTGCCTGTTTGCGATCGCGGGTCAGTGCGCCAGGGCGGGGATGCCCTGGAAGACTTCGCGCATGTAATCGACGAACGTGTTGATCATCCACGGCCCCACCAGCACCATGGTCACGAACAGCGCGACCAGCTTGGGGATGAACGTGAGCGTCATTTCGTTGATCTGCGTGGCGGCCTGGAACAGGCTCACCACCAGGCCGGCGGCCAGCGCCACCAGCAGCAGCGGGGCGGACAGCATCAGCGTCATCTTCATCGCCTGCGTGGCGATGGTCATGACCATTTCCGGTGTCATGTCAGTCTCCGCTCAATTCATGAAACTCTGCGCCAGGGACCCCAGCAGCAGTTGCCAGCCATCGACAAGCACGAACAACATCAGCTTGAACGGCAGCGAAATGGTGGCCGGCGGCACCATCATCATGCCCATCGCCATCAGCACGCTGGCCACTACCAGGTCGATGATCAGGAACGGGATGAAGATCGTGAAGCCGATCTGGAACGCGGTCTTCAGCTCGCTGGTCACGAAGGCGGGCACCAGCACCGCAAACGGCACGTCGTCGGCACTCTGCATTTCCGGCGTCTTGGCCATCTGGGCAAACATCGCCAGGTCCTTTTCGCGCGTCTGGCGCAGCATGAACGCGCGCACCGGCACGGCGGCGCGCTGCGCTGCCGTCTCCAGGCTGATCTTGTTTTCCGACAGCGGCTTGTAGGCGTCGTTGTAGACCTTGTCCGCTACCGGCGACATGACGAAGAACGTGAGGAACAGCGAAAGGCCGACCAGCACCTGGTTGGGCGGCGACGATGCCGTGCCGAGCGCATTGCGCAGCAGGCCCAGCACGATGATGATGCGCGTGAAGCCGGTCATCATCAGCATGGCCGCCGGCAGGAACGACAGCGACGTCAGCAGCACCAGCGTCTGCACCGACAGCGACCATACCTGGCCGCCGCCTGCCGCAGGGCGGCTGGTCATGCCCGGCAGCGACTGCGCCAGCGCGCTTTCGGGCGCGAGCCACAGCGCCAGCGGCAGCAGCGCAAGCAGCAGTCCGGCCGCGCGCGACGGGCGCACGAAGGGCTTCACGGGTTGCCGCTGGACGGCGGCGGCACGCGGCGAATTCATTTCTTGAGGTTTTCCTGCATGGCGCGCATCAGGCGCTCGCCAAAGCCGCCCTGCATTGGCTGGGACGGTAGCGAGGCCGCGCTGGCACCGGTGTCCGGCTGGGCGGGCAGCGTATGAAGCGGGCGGATTTCGTTGGGCGACACGCCCAGCACCAGCCAGGTGCCGGCCACTTCGACCGTGACGATCTTCTGGCGTGCGCCCAGCATCAGGCTGCCGACCACCTTGATCGATGCATTGCCCGCGCCTTGGCGCACCAGGCCCACGCGGCGCGCGAGCCAGGCGATGCCGAGGATCAGCGCAATCACCGCGAACAGACCCATGCCCGCCTGCGCAAGGCTGGAACCGCTGCTGATGACGGGCGCGGTGTGCGTCGCGAGATGGCCGGCCGCTGTGCCGCTGGCGGCAGTGCCGGCCTGCGCGGTGCTCAGCACCACGTCGGCGGCCCGCACGCCGGTCGCGGCAAGGCCCGCGCACGCGGTGAGCGCAGCGTGGGCGATGCGGCGGCCGATGCGGTGGGCGATGCGCGCGGCAGTTGCCGGCCGGCGCGCGACGGCTGTCATTTGTTGAGCTTCCGGATGCGTTCGGACGGCGTGATGATGTCCGTCAGGCGAATGCCGAACTTGTCGTTCACCACCACCACCTCGCCCTGGGCGATCAGGTAGCCGTTCACGAGCACGTCCATCGGTTCGCCCGCCAGGCCGTCCAGTTCCACCACCGAGCCCTGCGCCAATTGCAGCAGGTTCTTGATGGGCACCTTGGTGCGGCCCAGTTCGACGGTGAGCTGAACCGGGATATCGAGGATCATCCCGATATCGTTGTGGAAGCCGCTCGGCGCGTCCGGCGCCAGCGGCGGGAACACGTTGGCGCCAGCCGGCGTGGCGGCGGGCATGCTGGGCGCCGGCGCAGGCGCGGTGGCGGCCGCATCGGCAGCGGGCGCCGTTTGCTCGGCGCTGGTCTGCTCCGCGAGGGCGCTGGCCCAATCGTCCATCGGATCGACCGGCTTGTCCTGAGTGCCGTCAGTCATGATCGGTTTCCTTGTTGGAATCGCTGTCTTGGTAGTTGATCATTCGTTCCACGCGCAGTGCGTACTGGCCGTTCATCGTGCCGAAGCCGCACTGCATGACGGGCACGCCGTCGACCTTCCCGAAGATCTTCTCGGGCAGCTCGATCGGCAGCACGTCGCCTTCGCGCATGGCCAGCACTTCGGCCACGGTGCTGCGGATATGCGTGAATTCGGCCACCAGATCGACTTCGGCGGCGCGCAACTGGGTGGAAAGCTGGCCGAGCCAGCGCTTGTCCACCTCGACTTCGTCCTGCAGCGGATTCATCAGCAAATCGCGCAGCGGCTCGATCATCGAGAAGGGGATGCAGATATGGAGCTGGCCGCCCACGGCGCCCAGTTCGATATGGAATGCGGTGGTGACCACGGCATCGTTCGGTCCGGCCACATTGGCGAACTTGGTGTGCATTTCCGAGCGGACGTAGTCGAACTCGATCGGATGCACGGTGCGCCAGGCCTGGCTGTAGCTGTTCAGCGTCAGGTCCAGCATGCGGCGGATGATGCGCTGTTCGGTCTGCGTGAAGTCGCGGCCTTCCACACGCGTGTGGAAGCGCCCGTCACCGCCGAACAGGTTGTCGACCACCAGGAACACCAGGTTCGGGTCGTACACGAACAGCGCGGTGCCCCGCAGCGGCTTCATGTGGACCAGATTCAGGTTGGTCGGCACCGGCAGGTTGCGCACGAAATCGCCGTACTTCTCGATCCTGATCGAACCGACCGAGATGTCGGCGCCGCGGCGGATGAAGTTGAACAGCGCCGTGCGCAGCTGGCGGGCAAAACGCTCGTTGATGATCTCGAGCGTGTGCAGCCGGCCCCGTACGATACGTTCCTGGTTGGCCAGGTTGTACGGACGCACGCCGCCTTCTTCGACGGCCGGCACGTTGGCCGCGGCGGGCGAATCGGTTTCGCCCGAAACGCCTTTCAGTAGTTCGTCTACCTCGTCCTGCGAGAGGAACTTGTCGTAGGCCATCTAGTGTCCTGCCCCGTGAACGGCTGTAAGGATGAAACGGTCCATGTCCGGCTTCAGACGCCGCGCCGGGCGCGGCGGCAGGAAGGAAGTGCGGCGGGCAGTTTCATTTCGGTTTGGCTCCGGGTTCGCGGTGCAGGATGCGGATCACTGCACCACGAACGATGTAAACAAGACGTCCAGGATCTTTTGCGGCGGCAGGCTGGGGGCAAACGGCTGGCTGATGGCCGCCTGAATGTCCTGCGCCAGCTTGCGCTTGCCTTCCACGGTGGCCAGATCGCCCGGCTGCTGCGACGAAAGCAGCAGCAGGATGCGGCTGCGCGCCTCGGGCTGGTACTGCGCCAGGCGCGCCTGCGTGTCGGCGTCCGCCACCTTCAGGGACAGCCCCGTGTGCAGGAAGCGGTCGCCGTCATCGCTCTTGAGATTCACGGTGAACGCATCCAGCGGCACGAAGATCGGCGGCGGCACCACAGGCGCGGCCGGAGCCGCCTGCTTGTTGTGATTGCCGCTCAGAACGCTGCCCAGGAAGAAGCCGCCAGCGGCCAGCGCCACCACCAGCACGCCGCCGCCGATCAGCATCAGTCGGCCGCGCTTGCTCGAAGTGCCGCCAGTCTGGGAGGGGGAAAGCGTGTTCGCCATGAGATGCCTGTGTCGGAATGCCTGCCATTCTTCCCGAATCGCAGGCAAGCAAAGGGCCGATAAAAAGGGGGAAACCCGCTCAGCTTGGCCGTTTGAGCTGGGCGGGCGTCGGACGCAGGGGCGCATCGGCGCGCCATATGCGCCTGCAAACTGGTTAACGATTGAGGCCGGCGGAACTTAAGACCATGCCTGCCGCGCAATGCCCAGAAAATCGTCCGCAAGTGCGCAAGGCGTGGCCCCTGGGCTCGATAAAAGGGGCGTAAAAGGTGCGCTCCGGAGTTCGTCGCGCTGCCATGCGGAAGCCCATCGGCAGCGCCCGAGAGCATGGATCGGCGGGCGATCACCTGTAGATTCTGGCCGGTCTTGCATCCGCTGGCCCTTGTCCAGACTGAGTTTGCACAATTTAACTCTTATATAAGATATAAGACATTTGATCTCGGTCCGACTTAGGATTACAATCACGCGGCACCCGGCGGCTCCGCGCTGCCGGTCCACAAGAGACAAAGCCGTACCGTTACAACCCAGTTAACAGCAGGTTCCCATGCTTGATACCTATCGCGCCCATGTTGCCGAACGCGCCGCGCTTGGCATTCCCCCTCTGCCGCTGACCGCCAAGCAGACCGCCGAGCTGATCGAACTGATCAAGAACCCGCCGGCGGGCGAGGAACAGGCCCTGGTGGACCTGATCACCTACCGTGTGCCGGCCGGCGTGGACGACGCCGCCAAGGTCAAGGCCTCGTACCTGGCGGCCGTGGCGCTCGGCTCGGAAAAGACCCCGCTGATCTCGCGCGCCCGCGCCACCGAACTGCTCGGCACGATGCTGGGCGGCTACAACATCTCGCCGCTGATCGAGCTGCTGGACGACGCCGAAGTGGGCGCCGTCGCCGCGGCAGCGCTGAAGAAGACGCTGCTGATGTTCGATGCCTTCCACGACGTGAAGGAAAAGGCCGACAAGGGCAACGCCAACGCCCGTGCCGTGCTGCAAAGCTGGGCCGATGCCGAATGGTTCACGAGCCGTCCGGAGCTGCCGCAATCGCTGACGATCACCGTCTTCAAGGTGCCCGGCGAAACCAACACCGACGACCTGTCGCCCGCCCCGGACGCCACCACGCGCCCGGACATCCCGATGCACGCGCTGGCCATGCTCAAAAACAAGCGCGAAGGCGCGGCGTTCCAGCCGGAAGAAGACGGCAAGCGCGGTCCGGTGGCCTTCATCGAATCGCTGAAGGAAAAGGGCAACCTCGTGGCCTACGTGGGCGACGTGGTCGGCACCGGCTCCAGCCGCAAGTCGGCCACCAACTCGGTGCTGTGGTTCACCGGGGAAGACATCCCGTTCGTGCCGAACAAGCGCTTCGGCGGCGTGTGCCTGGGCAGCAAGATTGCCCCGATCTTCTACAACACGATGGAAGACGCCGGCGCGCTGCCGATCGAGCTCGACGTGTCGAAGATGGAAATGGGCGACGTGGTGGAACTGCGCCCCTATGAAGGCAAGGCCCTGAAGAATGGCGAAGTGATCGCCGAATTCAAGGTGAAGTCCGACGTGCTGTTCGACGAAGTGCGCGCCGGCGGCCGCATTCCGCTGATCATCGGCCGCGGCCTGACTGCCAAGGCCCGCGAATCGCTGGGCCTGCCGCCGTCGACGCTGTTCCGCCTGCCGCAGAACCCGGCCGATACTGGCCGCGGTTTCACGCTGGCGCAGAAGATGGTTGGCCGCGCATGCGGCCTGGCCGATGGCAAGGGCATCCGTCCGGGCACGTACTGCGAACCGAAGATGACTTCGGTGGGCTCGCAGGACACCACCGGCCCGATGACGCGCGACGAGCTGAAGGACCTGGCCTGCCTGGGCTTCTCGGCCGATCTGGTGATGCAGTCGTTCTGCCACACCGCCGCCTACCCGAAGCCGGTCGACGTGAAGACGCACCACACGCTGCCGCAGTTCATCAGCACCCGTGGCGGCATCTCGCTGCGTCCTGGCGACGGCGTGATCCACTCGTGGTTGAACCGCATGCTGCTGCCCGACACCGTGGGTACCGGCGGCGATTCGCACACCCGCTTCCCGATCGGCATCAGCTTCCCGGCCGGTTCGGGCCTGGTGGCGTTTGCCGCTGCCACCGGCGTGATGCCGCTGGACATGCCGGAATCGGTGCTGGTGCGCTTCAAGGGCAAGATGCAGCCTGGCGTGACGCTGCGCGATCTGGTCAACGCCATTCCGCTGTACGCAATCAAGCAGGGTCTGCTGACCGTGGCCAAGCAAGGCAAGAAGAACATCTTCTCGGGCCGCATCCTTGAAATCGAAGGTCTGCCCGACCTGAAGGTGGAACAGGCCTTCGAACTGTCGGACGCCTCCGCCGAACGCTCGGCCGCCGGTTGCTCGGTGCGCCTGAACAAGGAACCGATCATCGAATACATCAACAGCAACATCACGCTGCTGAAGTGGATGATCGCCGAAGGCTACCAGGACCCGCGCAGCCTGCAGCGCCGCATCAAGGCCATGGAAGCGTGGCTGGCCGATCCGAAGCTGCTGGAGCCGGATGCCGACGCCGAATACGCCGCCGTGATCGAGATCGACCTGGCCGACGTGCACGAGCCGATCGTTGCCTGCCCGAACGACCCCGACGACGTGAAGACGCTGTCGGACGTGGCCGGCGCCAAGATCGACGAAGTGTTCATCGGTTCGTGCATGACCAACATTGGCCACTTCCGCGCCGCATCGAAGCTGCTGGAAGGCAAACGCGATATCCCTGTGAAGCTGTGGGTGGCGCCGCCGACCAAGATGGACCAGAAGCAACTGACCGAGGAAGGCCACTACGGCGTGTTCGGCACGGCTGGCGCGCGCACCGAAATGCCGGGCTGCTCGCTGTGCATGGGCAACCAGGCACAGGTGCGCGAAGGTGCAACGGTGATGTCGACGTCGACGCGTAACTTCCCGAATCGTCTGGGCAAGAACACCAACGTGTACCTCGGCTCGGCCGAACTTGCCGCCATCTGCTCGCGCCTGGGCCGCATTCCCAACAAGGAAGAGTACATGGCCGACATGGGCGTACTGAGCGCCAACGGCGACAAGATCTACAAGTACATGAACTTCGACCAGATCGAAGACTTCAAGGAAGTGGCTGACACCGTGTCGATGTAATCGACATCGCTTCAGTAGATCGTCGCATTGGCTCTAAGCATTACTAAGAGCCAATGAACGCATTACTTGAGGCCAATGGCCACCCCCCGATTGCCGGGAAACCCGCACCGGGCGTGGCATTGGCTCTAACTAATGCGTAGCCGGTTTTGAGCGTTTTGCAGAGGGCAACCCTTAGGGTTGCCCTTTATCTTTTTTGCTCATTTGTGACGCATTGAGCATGATACGTGGTCCGCGCGATTTCCCGTCTGCTCTCGCCCGGGCCAGAAATTTCCTACGTCTCGACGCCAGACACGCCCAAGGGCACCGTCGTCACAGACGTGATGGGATCGGGTTGCCCCGGGCGAGATGCTCGCGGGCGGCCGTGCCATCGACGTTGAACATCTCGGCGAAGAGGCTTCCAGTTCGTCGTCCGAGAGCAGGTGAATCGGCTTGAGTGGCAGCATGGCAGGGGCAACAGAACAAAAACTAAACAGAAACAGAAACTTGTTCTAAACATCAGCAGAACAGTCCAGGCCTGAGGGGTACCAAAAGGGAACTTAAAGGTAACAGTAATGGGGCAGTTGTGGGACTGTCAGGGGACATCGCTGGCCCTGCAAACCGGATGGGATACGCTCTTTAACGGCGTTGGTGCCATGGCTAAAGTTCATCCGGAATACGTCGACCCCGGCATGAAATAACGCTTCAACGGTTTCCTTTCTATCGCTTGCCGGCCCGATAGTAGCGACAATTTTTGCCTTACGATTGCGGTGCATGCCAGCCTCTTTTCAGTCCTGGTTTCTTCAAATTTGTCCGCTTTCCAACTTTGCGACAATGATCCGGTCGTGGCACTACGCCAGCCTTCGCGCTCCAGATGCCAGGAAGCCTCCATCGACGGGCAAATCCACGCCTGTGGTATAGCCAGCTTCGTCTCCAACGAAATACATCACCGCCGCAGCAACCTCGCCAGTCGATCCGTAGCGATCCATTGGTATGGCGTGCGTATACTCCTTGCGGAACTGGTCCGTATGAAGCACGCGGGTCATGGGAGTGTCGACGGGACCAGGTGACACTGTATTCGCTGTGATGCCATGCTCGGCGAGCTCGACTGCCATCTGTCGTGTGAGCGCTATGACCGCTGCTTTAGATGTGCCATAGGCAGTGCGCCCCGTCCCCACCGAACGCTGGCCGGCCACGGATGCCAGGTTCACGATGCGTCCCCATTTGCGTTTCACCATCAGTCGGGCCGCGTGCTGGGCGCACAGTAGCGTGCCAGTGACGTTGACATTCATGGTCGCTTGGAAATTTTCGAGGGGAAATTCCAGAAAAGGAAAGACTTTTGCAATGCCCGCGCAGTTCACGAGCACATCGCAGCGAGCATGCCGGCTTTCAATTTCTGCGAACGCTTGCTCTACGGACGCAGCGTCGCCCGCGTCGATGTGTTGTGCCGCGGCGAGTGATCCCGCGTCGCCAAGCTCATCCGCGCGACGTTTTGCGGCCTCCATGTCGCGATCGGCAACGACCACCGTGTAGCCCGCCAGACCCAGGCGCTGACAGATCTCTGCGCCTATCCCCATGCCACCACCTACGACAATTGCGACTCGATCTTTATTTCGGTTTTGCATTCTGGTCTCCTATTACAGAAATCCGATAGAAATCCATGGCACGGCTGCAACAACGATCAATCCGGCAACCATGGCAACGATGTATCCGACAATGGGCCGAATCCCTTCGTCCGGGTGGATTTTGGAGATTGCGCATGCCGCGTAGTAGCCGACGCCAAACGGCGGCGCGAAGAGGCCGATACCCATCGAAAGGATCACGACCATCGCGTAGTGGACCTCGTGAATGCCCATCGCGTGCGCTATCGGAAACACCAGCGGACCGAACAATACGATGGCCGGAATCCCTTCCAGCACGCTGCCGAGAATCACGAAAGCGAGGATTGAAACGGCCATGAAGCCCACGGCACCACCTGGCAACGAGCGCATCGCCTCGGTGAGGGTGCTGGAAAAACCGGATTGAGTGAGACCCCATGCCATCGCGGTGGCCGCACCAATGATCAGGAGAATCGCACCTGACAGACTGGCCGTGTCTACCAGCATCGGGTACAAGCGTTTGAAGTCGAACCGGCGATAGATGAGAAGCCCAGCTACGATGGCATAGACAATGCCAATCGTTGACACCTCCGTTGCCGTCGCAACTCCCTCGACCACGGCTGCGCGGATGATGAAAGGAAGAGCAATTGCGGGCATCGCCACGAGAAATGCCTTTGCGATCTCGGTCCGACTTGCCCGCGCCACCTGTGATAGGTCCTCACGGCGGTAGCGCCAGAAAACGACGGCGATCAGGCCAATTGCGAGCACTACGCCCGGTAGCATGCCCCCTGTGAACAGGGCCGAGATGGAAACGCCTGTAACAGAGCCGATCGTAATCAGTACGATGCTTGGCGGTATCGTCTCTGTCTGGGCGCCGGTTGCAGCCAACAGGGCGACCAAGTCTCCTTCCTTCGCGCCACGGGCCTTCATTTCCGGGAGCAGCACGGGTGCGATCGCAGCCATATCGGCCGCTTTGGAGCCAGAAATTCCCGATACGAGATACATGGCACCTACGAGCACGTAGTGCAGACCCCCGCGCACATGGCCCAGCAGGGTCGCCAGGAAGCCGACCATCGCGCGCGCCATGCCCGTCATCTCGATTAGCTGCCCCAGAAAAACGAACAACGGTACGGACAGCAGGATGAGATGGCTCATTCCCTCGTCCATGCGGCCAACCACGATCAACACCGGCGTGGAGGTGGTCAGCATGATGTATCCCAGCGTGGCCAGGCCGAAGGCAAAGGCGATCGGTACCCCAGCAAAGACGCAGCCCGCGACTACGACAACGAAGAAAATGACCAGATTCAAGTTGCCGAGTTTATGGAACAGCGGTTGCAACATCCACATGGCGACGACCAATATCGCCGCGAGCGCGAGTGCCCTGCCTACGGTCCTCCGGTCAGAATACTGAGCAAGACGCAACAACGACAGTAGCGCCATCATGCCAAAACCGAAAGCCATTGCCCCTACGCGCCAACTGTTCGCGATATCCAGGGCTGGCGTGCTGATCATGGCTTCCTCTTTCGCATACTCCAGCGCATGGGGAAGCACTAGCAGCAGGAACACCAGGGCCGCCACCGTGGCCAGCACGTCGATGAACGCACGCGTGCTCGGAGGAAGCTTTCCGACAACTGCCGTCATCCGCATGTGCTCGCCTCTTTCAAACGCCACGGCCGAACCGATCATGGCCAGCCAGAGAAACAGGATGGACGCGAGTTCATCTGACCAGATGAGAGGAGTGTGGAAAACGTAGCGACCGGTGACTCCGGCGAGCAACACGCAGATTTCTACGGCAACGAGCAGCGCGGCTGGAATGGTCAAGCAGTGGCTGAGCAAGCGTTGCAGGCGCGCAGCGCAGGCGCCGATGGCATCCTGCGGTTGGGCGGCCTGGGGGTTCGTTCGTGCGATATGCATGGCTCACCCCAGTTTTCCGGTGTATTTTTCCAACATTGCCCATGCTTCCTCGCCGTATTTCTTGCGCCACTGGGCATAGAAACCGCTCTTGGACAGCATGGCGCGGAATGGCGCTGGATCTGCAGTGTTGAATACCATTCCTTTGGCCTGAAGCTCGCTTTGCAGCGAAGTGTTCAGCTTGGCTACGTCGCCGCGGACATCCAGCGCCGATCGATTTAAGTGTTGCGCAACGACTGGTCTGTATTGTTCAGGCAAACGATTCCATGCTTTCAAGCTGCTCATGCACCAGTAGCCGTCCCACATGTGATTGGTCATGGAGCAATACTTCTGAACTTCGTAGAGTTTCGCGATAGAGATGATTGACAGCGGGTTTTCCTGACCGTCCACCACCTTGGTTTGCAGCGATGAGTAGACCTCGGCGAAGTTGATTGATGCCGGCGCCGCGCCAAGATGCTGGAAGAGTGAAGTCCACAGCGGACTCACCGGAACGCGGATCTTCAAATTCCTGAGGTCGTCCGGCGTCTTAATCGGCCGCACGCTGTTAGTAATCTGGCGGAATCCCGAACTCCAGATGCTGTCCATTGCCATCAGCCCGACTTTGGTGAACTGGCTGCGGAGGAATTTGCCAAGATCGCCGTCCAGTGCCTTATGCACCGCATCATCGTTTGGGAATGCAAATCCCAGCCCATACATCGATGACACTGGCACCAGCTGTGACAACACATTCACGCCAGACACGGTAAAAAAGTCGATCGCGCCGGCGCGCAATTGGGACAGCATGTCGGCATCGTTTCCCAGCTGATTGTTGGGGAAGACATTGATCCGCACCTGCCCACCCGTCTCCTTCATGATTCGTTCCGCTGCCTCGTTGGCGCGGATGTTCAATGGGTGGTTTGCCGGCAGATTGGTGCCGAACTTGAAACTGCTCTCGGCGGCCCGGGAGGCCTTTGGCATGATCAGCGTGGGCGCAGCGATGCCTGCTACGGCGCTCATCAGGAAGTTACGGCGCGTGAATCGATTCATGATTTTGTCTCCTTATATTTTTAAAAAATGCTTAAGTATTATTTTTCAGTACCTCGTAGCGCTTTGACGAAATAATCTGAATTCCCCATCTGGCCGCCTTTCAGTGCAATTTCCAGGTCGGAAAGATGTTGTTGGTCCGAGATCACCCGGCATAGTGGCGCGCCAGGAGCGAGGCGAGCGGCGACTACCAAAGCGTCCGGTGCCAGTTGCCGGGTGACATGGCTTGAGGTGTCGCCGCCCGAAATGACCACGCGCTCCAGACGCACTTCACGCAATACTCCATCGACAAAGCGTCCCAAGCGCTGTGCCAGGAGCCGTCCACCAAGATGCTTGGCCTGGTCCTTGCGCATGCCTTGGGACTCCAGCAAGGACGTCATTGCTTTGATTCTGTCGTCGTCCGGACCGCGGGCCGTGTGTGCAATAACGCTTCGTCCCGCACGCAACGCCGCCACCGCTTCGCCATGCAGACGAGAGAGTTCGGACTCCCATTTTTCATCGGCTACCAGACTGGCTGCATCTACGCGGATGTCCACGAACCCATTCTCAATGGCTTTGTCGACCTGCGTTTTGCTGAGTGGTGAGGCGCTGCCCGACACGGCAAGCAGCGTCTCGACGCCTCTGAAGCGCTCGAATTGCGGTGTACTCGTTGGCTCAGCCGTTCCGTTTTCACGCCACCACTGTGTGGCGGCGTATTCGAGTCCCGATGAGCCGATGCAGAACAATGGGCGCGAGCGACCCGCACCGAGTTGCTCGAGCAGGCGTCCGACTTGCGTCAGATGGTCTGAAGTCGTTCCGTCAAACACAATGCCGTCTGCCCCGCTCGACGCCAGACGCGCCAGCTCGGCATCCATCGCTGATTGGCCTTCTTCGTACGATGCGAGCGTGAACTTTGCCAAGACCTGGCGAGTCTGCGCGCCTAGGTGCGCCGCCAGGTCCGCCTCTGTCATGGGCGTAGTTGGGTGGCGGCTCATGATCGGGTGCCGATCCAGCCGGTACACCACGCCATCGGTGCCAGAGCGCGCGAACAGGTTGCCGAAGACGCAGTACCTGCCGAGTGCTGGAGTTGCCGCGACAATTGGGATTGGACCCCGCCCGAATGCGTCGCGGGCGAGATCCATGACTCGGCCGATACTCCCGACAGTTGGCGAACTGTCAAACGTGGAACAAACCTTGTAATGGACCAGCGAAACGGGAAGACTTGCCAGCGCACTCAGGGTGTCCGGCAAGGCTTGATCCATTTCTTCTGGCGACATGCTCCGACTGTCGCCCGCAACGCCGATGGCATCGAAGTTGCCGAGTGTGTCGAGCAACTCGGCACTGGGTGGCTTCAAGAACAGGGCGCACCTCAGTCCGGCAAACGCAAGGACTTCCAGCGCGTCCGTTGAGCCGGTGAAGTCATCCCCGTAAAACGCGAGGCGAAGCTGTTGCTCGGCGGTCATGCTTCACACCCGCCCAAAGTGTGAGAGGGCGCGAGCAAGCGCCGGATGAGTCGCTGCATGAGACTCGAGGCTCTTGCCAGCAACTGCCGCATCCCAGGCTTCCCGCATGCTGACCACACCAGCCTGAATACCGTCCGGGTGGCCGATGATGCCGCCGCCGGCAAGATGCATCAGGTCCGTTGATTGCAACTGCCGATACATGTCCGGCGCTTGTTCCGCCCATTGGCCCGATGAGAACACGGGCATGACTGCCCGTACTCCAGCGAAAGGGGAGAGGCAGGCGCGCGCGGAGCGCAGAACCGATTCATCTGCCTCCCAGAATTTGCTGCGCAATCCGTTGACATGCAGATGGTCGACCCCAGCCAGCCGCCAAAGCTTCTGGTACGCCTCAAAGCTGAAGCCGAGCGCAGGATGGCGTGTCAGGCTGCCCCAACCGTTTCGGTGGCCATGGATCGGCAATTGCGAATGCCGCCGAAGGTGTTCGACACCCGCGAAGCCCGCCCAGTTGACGCTTACCATCACGCACGTTCCACCGGCCTGTAGCACGGTATCGTGGTGACGCAGCATGTCGTCGATCGAGCCCGAGAGATTGAAGGCGTACATAGGCATGCGCCCCAGACGGTCCGCATGCTTTTGCAGCACTGGCATTACAGCGGCCACGCGTTTCTCGAACGGCTCGTATGGTGGGTTGGCTATCAGTTCATCATCTTTGATAAAGTCGATATCAGCGCTGCACAGATCGTCAACCAACACGGCAGTCTGCTCGGCGGTGAGTCCGATGCTGGGCTTGATGATGGTTCCGATCATGGGCCGGCCGTGAACGCCCGACAATCGTCGCGTGCCTTCGATGCTGAATGCAGGCCCCGGAAACTGAGCCGCATAATTTTCCGGCATGTCGAGGTCCAATACACGGAGACCCGTGACCTCCCCCAGCTCGAATAAATTGCCGGCCAGCGTTGCAAGCAACACCGGCAGATTCGGACCTACATTCTCGATTGGGAAGGCAATCTCGATTTCAGCGCGATGGAATACCCCATGAACTCCACGGCGTTGGACAAAGGCGCTTTGCAGCGATGGCTCGAGCGTTGGCGGCAATGAGCGAATATCTACCACTCGAGCGCGCGAGCGTTCCTTGAGCTGTGGAGTTTCGCCAGGCAACGTCAAAAATGTGCCGCTTGACTGTTCACCAGCGATGACTTGCGCAATTTTCTCTGGTGCAAGCGAACTCTCGACGAAATAGCGAACCGAAAACTCGGCCCGTGCAGCGGTAATAGACATGAGTTCCTCTACTTTCATTTTCCCGGCTATTGCCCGGCGATCGTGATTCGAAGCATCTGGTTTGGGCCATCATAGGAACGCGGCAATAGCGCAGCAAGCGATATAAAGTTCTCCGCCTGTGAGGAAAAATCACAGGCGGGCACTCGCTTATCGCATTCGCCGAGGGGGAGGTTATTTGGTGGCGCCAGCGTGGCTTAAACCGCCAAGTGACGAAGGTGCCGCTTAAATGGCAGCGAGCTATCGGCAACTCAGACGCTGTATCGTTGCCAATGTGGGGCGAGGATGTTCGAATCCGCCCTCTGACTTCGCTGTCCCACTCCGGGTCACAACCGACCGACAAAAAATCCTGCCAGGCTGGCGGCGGCTATCTGGAGAGATATCGGCCTGCATTGAAGTTCATGACGATGACCATGTTCAGCGCTGCCACTCCGATAAAGGACCATGCCGCGTTGGCGCCCCCGACGGACCAGGCCGAGGCAAGCAAGATCATCGAGTCAAATGCGAGTAAGGTACGTCCGACCAGAAGTCCTCGCGTCTGGCTGATGGGCGAGATCTGCGAGCGCGAGGCCGCACCGTCGCCCCGGGTCGTCGTGGAAGTGGACTACGTGTCCGATGCCGTCATGGGGCTCATCATGACGACAGACGTGCTGGCCTTGGTGCCCGCGGCCCAGCGGGCATGCGATTCACTTTCGACGGGAATGTCGGACAGCAGCGGTGAGGACTATAGTCTGCGGAACTCCGCACCGCGAATACCCACAGTAGAGGGCTACGACGGCGACCTGACCATGTTCAGCAGCGCGAAGTACTACATGGATTCGTATGCCCGCGACAGCATCCTGCTGGGCCAGCGCCGCCTTCAGATACTTGCGCATAGCCACGGCATCCTGGATCTCGCGAGCCGCGATATACCAGTCAGCTGCAGTGCGCGCTGGGAGATTCGCTCTCGAGCGATATCCCGGCCGCGTGACACGACACGTCCCGCCGGACCATCTCCCGCAGCGACCGTCTCCCTTCGTCGTTGACGAGCGGTGCACGCAACGGTCTCTCCCGGCACCGGGGGCGGCCATTCGTTGACCGGTTGAATCCACAACCCCTCTCCGACATTCAAGGCGCCGCTTGATCCGTCCATCGCCCGACAAAAGCGGTCAGTTGTACCCGGCGCGATGAGGTGCGGATTGTGCCAAGTCGCCTCAGAGCGGCACGGTCTCAACGTTGTATTCAAACAGCCACTCATAGCGCGAGCGTACCAGTGGCTCGCTGAATTGCTCGTCGATGTAGGCCGTCGCACCTTCGCGGGTAGCGAGCGCTGGGTTATGGAAACGCTTCGCGTTCTCCGCGGATCCCCGAACAATGCGCGAGGTCCGTTCCTTGCGCGCGGATTCATAGCGCTGCAGCGCGACGGCTGAGTTGTCGTGAGTTTCCAAGGCCCGCGCTACCAGGTAGCCGTCCTCAATTGCCATGGCAGCGCCTTGCGCCAGGAATGGCAAGGTCGGATGACACGCGTCGCCGAGCAGGGTAATGTTGCCGACCGTCCAGGAATCCATAGGCTCGCGCACCATCAGGGCCCACTTGAACGGCGTCGCGATCGACTTGATCATGGTTTGAACATCTTCGTGCCAGCCCTCAAAGTCGCGCAGACATTCATCGGTATTGCCCGCTTCATTCCACGATTCCACTTGCCAATCGTCGCGCTCGACGATGCCGACGAAATTGACGAGTTCGCCCCGCCGCAACGGATAGTGGATGACGTGCGCCCCTGGTCCAATCCAGTTGTTGCCCACGGGCTCGCGCAGGTGCTCGGGCAAGTCTTTGGCAGGAATGACGCCACGCCAAGCCAGGCACCCGGAAAAGCGCGGTTTGTCGTCGTTGAACAGCGCAGCGCGGATTCGCGAATGGACGCCGTCCGCCCCGATTACGACGTCGCCGCTGACCCAACCGCCATCGGCCAGGCTGACTTTGACGCCTTGGTCTGTCTGTTCGACGGCGACGCAGCGCGCATTCAGGCGTATTGCATCGGGCGAGGCGGCCATCACAGCGTCGGCCAACACACGGTGCAGATCTGCGCGGTAAATGGTGAAGTAGGGGTATCCATATCGCTCCTGCGACTCTGCACCCAGGTCGAAGAGCTTCCACGCTTCCCCTGTGTTCCACAGGCGGATTTGTTTTCCCGTCGGAATCGACGCAACGGCTTGCAATGCATCGCCTAAACCCAGACGGTAGAGCACGCCTGTTGCGTTCGCGCTCAGTTGGATGCCCGCACCAACTTCCCCAAGCGCAAATGCCTGCTCTAGTACTGTCACCCGGAAACCGCGCCGCAGAAGGGCCAGCGCAGCGGTCAGACCGCCGAGTCCTGCACCGCAAATGATGATATGTCGAGATGAATTGGTCATGATGAAAGTTAGTCAGGCTTGACGCCAGAAATGCGGACTGCCTCGGTCCACCTCTTCAGGTCGGTTGAAATGGTTGCTGCGAAGGCACTGGACGAGCTATTTACAGGCTCTAGTCCACTGCTGGTGAGTTGCTTGAGCGTGGCGGGGTCGCGCATGGCAGTGTTCAGCGCCGTTTCCAGGCGATTGACGATCGACACCGGCGTGCCGGCCGGCGCTACCAGGCCAAACCATGAATAGGCCTCGAACGGCTTTCCCGTGGCTTCCCGGACGGTGGGCACATTGGGCAGCAAAGGAAAACGTTTGTCGCCAGCCACTGCGAACGCGCGGACCTTGCCGGACTGGACGTGAGGCGACAGGAACTGCGCGGTGTCGATCATGAGATCGATTTGCCCGCCAAGGACGTCGGTCAGTGCCGGGGCGCCGCCTTTGTAGGGGACGTGAAGAAGCTTGATGCCGAGGGTGGTATTCAGTTGTTCCCCGGTGAGATGGCCAATCGATCCGTTGCCGGCTGAACCGAAGGTCAGGGAGGAGGACTTCGCCGCCTGAATGAGTTGAGTCATGTCGGTAGCGGCGAGGCTGGATTTTCCCACCACCATCATCGGGCTCCTCACCGCTTGGCCGATGGGGACAAAGGACTTCAGTGGCTGGTAGGGCAGCGAAGCATACAGTGCCGGCGCTACCGCGAGACTACTGGTGCCGCCCCAGAGCAAGGTATAGCCGTCAGGCTGAGCGCGAGCGACGTAGGCGGATCCGATCGTGCCACCGGCGCCTGCGCGATTGTCGATGATGACCGGCTGGTGAAGCGAGTCACCCATGGCTTTGGCCAGCAGCCTGGCGCTACTGTCAGTCGGACCGCCCGGCGGAAAGGGCACGACGATCGTGATGGGCTTGGCGGGAAATGTGTCGGCTTGGGCCGCGACGGGAAAAGCCAGGGCGACGGCGAGGCAAGCGCCAAGCACGCTGAGTTGGGGGCACATGTTGTTCGTCTCCGGGGGTCTTTTTCGAGTAGTCGGCGTACCGACGTGTCAATTGAAGCTCAGGAACGGCAACAAGAGAAGCTATAGTATTCTATGAATTAACAAATAAACGTTATGAATCCCTCGTACCGCCAACTCAAAGCTTTCCTGGCTGCGGCGCGCTTCAGGAACTTCACCAAGGCATCGCAGCAGATGCACATCACCCAGGCGGGGCTGAGCGCGATGATCAAGGAGTTGGAAGCGCAGGTGGGATGTCGCTTGCTGTACCGGACCACCCGTCTGGTCGATCTGACGCCGGAGGGCCAGGCATTTCTGCCATCGGCAGAAGCCGCCGTTGCGGCCATTGATGCTGCCCTTGAAGCGGTACAGCGGGTCGACGGGGCGCGTCGCCCGCTGCGAATTGCGGTGACACCACTTGTCGCGAATAGCCTCTTGCCAGGGGCGCTTGTGCGGTTAAAGCGTGAGGTGCCCGAGCTTCAGGTAGAAGTCTGGGATGTCGATCCTGAGCGCATTCAGATGCTGGTCGACGTAGGCATGGTCGATGCCGGCTACGGTCTGTTCTTCAAGGCGGCATCCGGTCTGACGCGACGTTCGCTGTTCAGCAACGATCTCGTAAGGGTCTCGCCAACCGCGCGCACCAAAGCACGCGGCGACATTCCGTGGCGCCAGTTGGATGGCGCCCCCCTGATATGCCTGCCGAAGGAAAATCCTATTCAGATCCTGGTCGACGATCACTTGTCGCGGGCTGGTGCAGTTGTAGACCGCCGCATGGAGGTGACGCACATCGAAACCGTTATTGCGATGGTTGCCAGCCAGCTCGGGGTAGCGGTCCTGCCTTCGATCTGTGCGGGCGTTGCCTCGAGATACAACGTTCGCCTGGAACGCATGGTGCAGGCGAAGGATTACCTCCACTACTACTGCATCAGTCGTTCGGGTCGACCTGCACCTGAGCACGCGAGCCGGTTAGGTGAATTGATCGGCGAAGAACTGAGGCGCCACGGGCCGTAGAGTCAACATTTAGCGGTAGCCCAAGCGAAGCCAAACTTCGAATGGCCAACCTATTAACCGGTGCCTTCAACCATCCGACCGTTCGACCACGACCTCGCTGACCTGGACCACTGGTGCGATGTCGGTGTAGTTGGCGATGTCGCCCAGGATCTCGGCGCCGTACTGCTGCATCGCGGCCTGATAGCCCTCGACCGAATTGCAGATGAACGCGCACATCGCCACGAAGGCGGGCGGTGACCCTGGCGCTCTGCCGGCCAGGCCTTTTTCGACGGTGTAGTACGCGCAGGCATTGCCCAGCCTTGCCTTCACCATCGGCATGTGCCGGTCGCGGTAGTAGGTGTGGTCGAAGCGCGCGCCTTCGGTGTACGGATACATGACGCTGACCTTGATCATGGGGTTCTCCTTACTTCGCATTGAGTGAGGGTGGGGCGACAGAACGCCGTTCACGCATGGCGCGGTTCAATGGTTGCCGTGACCGGAATTTTCCGGAGTGTGGACACTTCGATAGTCGCGACCGCGACCGCTTCAATGTAGTCTACGCTCGACCAGCGCGGATACCGTCTCCACTCGTCGCGGGACGCCGGTCGCGATCGTCGCAACTGCGATGGCCAGCACGATGGCGGCCCCGAGGAACACACCGGTGGCGCCGTTTGCATCGAACACGACGCCGCCGGCCGCCGCACCGGTCGCGATCGCGAGCTGTACGGCGGCGACGATCAGGCCGCCTGCGCTCTCGGCTTCATCGGGCACGGTGCGCGTGACCCATGTCGACCATGCGACCGGCACGCCGCCGAACGCCATCCCCCAAAGCGCGACGAGCACCGCATCGATCATCGGCGCGCGGCCGAGCACGACGAGCCCGATGCCGAGCACGACCATCAGCGCGGGCATGCCGATCAGCATCGGACGCAGCCGGTGTTCAAGCACGCGGCCGGCGAGCGATGTGCCAACGAAGTTCGCCACCCCGTAGCCGAGCAGAATCGCCGACAGCCCGTTCACGCCAACGCCGGCGACCTGTTCCAGGAACGGCCGCAAGTACGTGAAGAACGCAAAATGTCCGGTGAACACGAGCGTCGTCGCGAACATTCCCAGGCCGACAGTCGGCCGGCGCAGCACGTCGATCAACGTGCGCAGGCGGGTGGTTCCGCTCGGTGGCATCGACGGCAGCGTAGCAACCTGCGATAGCAACGCGACGCCGCCAAGCGCGGCCGCCAGCAGGAACACGCTGCGCCAGCCGATCAGGTGGCCGAAGTAGCTGCCGAGCGGGGCGGCGGCGATCGTCGCGACGGCCACGCCGCTGAAGATGATCGACAGCGCGCGCGGCACCATCGCAGTGGGCACGAGCCGCATTGCGGTGGCCGTTGCCATCGTCCAGAAGCCGCCGAGCGCGATGCCAAGCACAACGCGGCCGATCAGAATCGTCGTGAGGTTGGCCGCAAACGCAACGGTGAGATTCGATGCGACCAATAGCACCGAAAACGCCAGCAGCACGCGCCGACGGTCGATCGTACGTGTCGTGGCGGCGGTCAGCAGGCTTGCAACGAGCGCAACCGTTGCGGTGACCGCCACGGTCTGCCCGGCGACGCCTTCGGTCACGCCGAGGCTGTCGGCCATCGGTGTGAGCAGGCTCGCAGGCAGGAATTCAGCCGTGACGAGGCCGAACACGCCTAGCGCCATGGCAAAGACCGCGCCCCAGGCGGGTTCGCTGGGAGCCGCTTGCGCAGCGGCTTGGGAAATGCCGGAATTCATGGGTGGTTCCATATCAGGAAAAATCGGGAAAAGTGCCAATGACGGCATAGCGTAAGCAGCGATGGCCGGACGGTATATGACATACAATCCGCGAATATTGATTTATCGTCCGGATCCAATGTCCGCTTCCCTTCCTGCTCACGTTCCCGACGTGCGCGACCTCGTCAGCGAACTGCTGCTGGGGATGCGCCTGAGCGGCGTCCAATATCGCCGCATCCAGGTCCCGCGACCGTTCGGCTTGAGCTTCGGCCACGTCCCGGGGCGCGCGCAGTTTCATTTCGTTGGACGCGGGCCCGTGCTGCTGCGCGACGCGACGGGCGCAACGATGACGCTTGAAACCGGCGACGCGATCCTGTTACCGCACGGCAGCATGCACACACTCGTGTCCGATCCAGACGCGTCATCTCGTCCCATCGGTGCCTTCGAGGCAGCGAAGATCTGCGACTCGGTCGCGTCGGTCGGTACGCCGCCGCCCTGCGCCGGAACCGATGCGACGACTGGAGAAGCGCTGATCTTCAGCGCGTGCATGGAGTTCGATCTTGGCGGCATGCAGCCGCTCGTCGGCACGATGCCGGAGTTCATGCACGTCGGCACACTACTCGCGCGCTACCCCGAAATCCGCCCGATGCTCGATGCAATGGAGCGCGAAGCCTGCTCGGAGCGCGCAGGCTTTGCGGGCATCCTCGCGCGGCTGGCGGACGTAGTCGCTTCGTTCATCGTGCGCGGCTGGGTCGAGTGCGGCTGCGGCGACGCGACGGGCTGGGTGCAAGCGTTGCTCGATCCGAAGCTCGGCCGTGCGATCGTCGCGCTGCATCGCGATCCGGGCCGAAACTGGAGCGTCGCCGAATTGGCCGCCGAAGCGGGCGTGTCGCGCTCGGTGTTCGCCGAGCGATTTCTCGCGGCGACCGGCATGACGCCCGTGCGCTACCTGACCGAGCTGCGGATGCGGCTCGCCGCGCAATGGATCTCACGCGACCGCGAGGCGATCGAATCGGTTGCGTACCGGCTCGGCTACGGGTCGCTCGCCGCGTTCAGCCGCGCATTCAAGCGCGTCGTCGGGCGGCCACCGGGGGCGGTGCGTGCGGAAGTCGACGCGGCATACGCCACGCGTGCCGTGCCAGAGTAGTCGGGCAGCCGGGTTTCGGCAGCAACTGGCGAATACAAACGAAGAGTAATAGCCCCTGGCTCAGTGCCTGTGTTCGAGCCGGGAACAGCCTTGATGAAGTGCCAATGGCGGACCGCCGGGTCGGTATCCGGCTGGCGACCGCCGCCGCTTTCGCCGCATCTGGGGCCTGTATGAGGCCCTACATTGCTACCTGATGACAATCCCCAACGGCAGCGGACTCATTGATGTACTCGATCGGGGCAACAAGCCTCCGTTCGTGGCGTCGATGGCGAACTGCTTGACCAAGCGATCGGCCTGGGCGGCCACATAGACGTACTGGCCAGTGGGGCTCACGGCAATGCCTTCCGGCAGGGTGCCCGCGGCGGCGCGTGGCAGGATCTCGGTCAGCGCACCCGAGCCGGTGTTGATAGCGAAGGACGATGCGGTGCCGTCGCTCTCGTTGGTCACGTACAGAAATTTTCCCCCCGGCTCGATAGCGAGGTACGACGCACCATTTCCCGCTGAGAATGGCGCGCTCATTGCGATCAGAGCGCCTGTCGTGGCGTCGATCGTGAAGCCGTAGACGAGATTGCTGTTTCCGCCTGTGACATACATAAACTTGCCGGTCGGGTCGATCGCCATAAACCGCGGCGACGGCGTCACAAACGCAGTCCCTGCTCCCGGCATGCCAGTGTTGGCATCGACGATGTAGGCCGAGATGGTGTTTGCCAGGTAGTTACAGACGTAGAGATTTTTCCCGTTCGGTGAGACAGCGACAGATAAGGGAGTGGCACCTGTCGGCACTTGCCCCGCTAACGTCAGCGCGCCCGTCGATTCGTCCACCGCGAAGATGGCAAGGGTGTTCGAGTCTCTGTTTGCCACGTAAAGGAATTTGCCGTTCGGAGCCATGGCCGCGGCTTGCGGCCCGACACCTCCGGTCGCGAATGGCGAGCCGGGCAGCAACGTGGGTGCCCCGCTCATCGGATCCAAGGAGTAGGCCCGCACGGTATTGGCGACAATATCCGTCAAATATAGAAAATCACCGGTACGGGACAGCGTGGGAGGTAAGAGTCCTCCGATCGGCACGCTATAGCCCGTCGCAGTGAATGCGCCGGTGGACGGATCGCCGGCGAGGATAGCGGTGCTGGACAGCGACGTGACGATGGCCAGACGCGTGCGCGCCGCGCAGCTCACGGTGACCGCCACCGGCGCGGATCCCGCGGTCCCGGCTCCTGAATCGACTGTACAGATCTGCGCCGGCAAGGCCGGTTGCTTCATGACGGTAACCGCGTACGCACCGCCCTGCGCGACGGGCGTGGCGAATGCCGCGTGTCCATCCGCGTCGAACGTGAGCGTGTCCGCACCATTGTTTTGCACGACGAGACCTTTGCCCAGCAAGCCGGTCACCGTCACGGAGATCGACAGGGAAACAGGACCAGCAGGGTCCTGGGGGACCGCGGGCGTCGTGACCGGTGGGGTCTGCTGCGGCGGTGCCGTGGCTGCCGTCCCGCTATTGCCGTTGTTGTCTCCGCCGCAGGAGCACAGCGCGGCGGCCGCAGCGATGGCGGCCAATATCTTGTAAGCCTTCATACCCGTCCGTAATTTTTGGCCGACGCCTTGGCAGTGCAGAACACCAGGCTGGTCGATATAGATCGGTCTTTATGTTGGGGCGACCGATTCGCGCAGCGATCATGCCGCAAATTTCGTTTATTTGGCAAATATCGAATTTTTTGCACCACTGCGGGGCGCTGCAACGAACCGCACTGGGCTTCTATGGTGTGCAGCGAAGCGCCGTGTTCCGCAGTGCTCGGCGCTCTAAGGGTAATCCCTGAACTCGTTCTGGTTGCGTGCGCCGTCGATGCCGAATATATTTCACAGCACTATCTATTTATTGCTAGGCACTAAACAAATGGCGACGTACATTAAAACAGAGCGATCAGATGCGGTCGGGATTTTGACCCTGAACCGTCCGGAGAGGCTGAACGCATGGAACACGGCGATGCGTGGGGAAATTCTCGTCGCCCTGGCGGAATTTGCGGCCGACGACACCATCGGGGCGATCGTCATGACCGGAGCAGGCGAGCGCGCATTCTCTGCGGGGCAGGATCTGGAAGAGGCGCACGATTTCGATGAGGACCGCGCGGAAGTTTGGCTGCGGGAATGGGAAACTTTTTACGACACGCTGCGCAGCCTGCCTAAGCCACTGGTCATGGCGCTCAACGGAACCGCGGCGGGATCGGCCTTCCAAGTCACGCTGCTGGGCGATATCCGGGTGGCTCATCGCGACGTGCAGATGGGCCAGCCCGAGATCAATGCGGGCATTGCCAGCGTAACGGGACCCTGGATCATGAACGAGATGCTGGGCATGTCACGCACCATCGAGCTGACGCTGACCGGGCGCATGATGATGGCGCAGGAGTGCTTCGACATTGGTCTGGTACACCACTTGGTGCCGCGCGAGCAGGTGCTGGAGCGGTCATTGTCCATCGCCGCCGATCGTGCCGCCAAACCTCGGCTGGCAATGCGACTCGACAAGGCCTGGCTGCGTGAAATGACCGAACAGCGTTTTCGTGAGTCGATCAACGCGGGCATCCGTATCCATCGCGAATCGTATGCGTCCGGCGAGCCAGCGCGCATGATGGAAGCGTTTTTCGAGGAACGCGCGCGCCGGCGCGCTGCGGCATCCAACGCTTGAGGTGCTCCCGAGGCCGCCAGGCATCGGGCCGATGATTGTCGCCACCTTGCGCCGCACCAATCCCTGATCCACTGCAGCAGCCGGCGTGCCGCCAGGACGCCGATGACTCCATGACGAATACCGTGAATCCCTCTTCTCCCGATGACTGCGCTGATGGCGTGGCGCAGCACATTGATATCGATCCCGTTGGCAACGAGACCATTTCGGCGCTCCTTGCCCGCCGTGCCCGCGAAACGCCAGAGCATGTCTATTGTTATTTCGGCGAGACCGCTCTGACCGTGGCGGAGCTCGATCGCAAGGTCAACCAGGTGGCGAACGGGCTGAGTGCACGTGGCTTGCAGCCCGGCGACCGCGTGGCGTTGATGCTGCCCAGCCATCCCGATCACATCGTCGCAATCTTTGCCTTGGCGCGGCTCGGGCTGGTGCGCGTGCCAGTGAACGTGCACCTGCGTGGCGCGGCGCTGGAGCACCTGTTCGAGCAGTTTGCCCCGCATGGCTTGGTGGCCGATGCCGAGTACGCGGCGGAAGTGGCGTCGCTGGGCGGCAGGATCGACGCTTGCACCGTGATCTGGCGCGGCGAGCATGAGGGCCAGGACGAGTTCGGCGCGTTTGCCGAACTCTCCGCTGAGCCGCCAGCACTCGGCGCCGATGCGGTGCCCACCGCCGACACTATTCTTGCGCTCACCCCGAGTTCTGGCACCACCGGCGCGCCGAAGGGCGTGCTGAAGTCCGATCGCACGCTGCGGGCCGGCCCGATGGGCATTCTGCGATTGACGGGCGCGCGGCCCAATGACGTGTTCCTGCTCTGGGAGTCTCTGCACCACGGCGCCGGCGTGGCCGTGATCATTTCCGCTCTCATCGGGCGCACCACGCTGGCCATGGTCGAACGCTTCAGCGCATCGCGTTTCTGGGACGACGTGCGGCGCCACGGCGTGACGCATATCCATTACCTGGGCAGCGTCGTGCCGATGCTTCTCAAGCAGCCGCCGCGCGACAACGATCGCGAGCACAAGGTCAAGGTGGCGTGGGGCGGCGGCTGTCCGCCCGAACTGTGGTCGGCGTTCTCGCAGCGCTTCGGCGTGGAGATGCGTGAAGGCTACGGGCTGTCGGAGATGATCACCTTCGTGACGGTCAACCCGGCCGGCCCGGCTGGATCGGTGGGCAAGCCGCTCGACTACTTCGACGTGGATCTCACCGACGACGAGGGCCGCAGCGTGCCGGTGGGCGAACCCGGGGAAATCGTTGTCCGCGCGCGGGTGCCGGGGCTGGAGTTCCTGGGCTACTTCCGCAACCCCGAGGCGCAGGCAACGGCAATGCGCGGCGACTGGTTCTGTACCGGCGATCTGGCCCGGCGCGACGAAAAGGGCTTCCTGTATTTCGCCGGCCGAAAGAAGGACACGGTGCGCCGGCGTGGCATCAATATTTCGGCGTGGGAAGTGGAGCGCGTCATCGGCGAGCATCCCGACGTGGAGGAGTGCGCGCTGGTGGGCGTGCCAAGCGACCTGGGCGAGGACGAACTGAAGATCTTCATCCGCCCGCGCAGCGATGCGCCAGGCGTGGCGCGTGTGCTGGATCCGATGGCGCTGGTCCAGTGGTGCGAGACGCGCATGCCGTACTTCCAGATTCCGCGCTACATCGCTTTCATCGACGAGTTTCCGAAGACGCCGACCCAGCGCATCCAGAAGAAGCTGCTGTCGCGCGACGTGACCGGTGTTTGGGACCTGGAACAGACCGGATACAAGGTCGGCAAGAAGACGTCCTGACTGCGCCAGCTAGACGCTGCACAACCGCACATAAGAAACAGGGGCGATGGCCGCAGACGAACTGGACAGTCGTCTGCAGCCATACAAACCCGTAGGGCCCGCTGCCAGGCCAGCACAACACCAAGTGGTCGGCGCCTGATGACGCTGGCTGGTGATTGACGATCGTTCATTTCAACGATCAATACAAAGTGAGTAGCAAAATGCTTTCGCTCGCATGCAGTTCTTTTGCCGCCGGGGTGACCCGGACTACCCGTGCCGTTGCGTTGTCGACCGCTGCGCTGTTCGGCGCGTTCGCAAGTTTGGGGCAGGCGCTGGCACAGCCGGCGTGGCCCGATAAGCCGATCAGCTTCGTGGTGCCGTATTCCGCGGGTGGCGCGGTGGATGTGGTGGGCCGCGCGCTAGGCCAAAAGTTGTCGGAGGGGCTGGGCAAGCCAGTGGTGGTGGATAACAAGCCCGGCTTCTCCGGCAACATTGGCGCCCAGCAAGTGGCCAAGGCCCCGGCCGATGGCTATACGTTGCTGATGGCGGCGCTAACCTCGTATTCGATCAACGCAACGCTTCTCCAGGCGAGCAACGGCTATAGCCTCCTGAGCGATTTCACGCCGGTCGCCGTGGTGGGCAACCTGCCGATCGTGCTCCTGGTGAATGGTTCGTTGCCAGTCGGGAGTGTTCATGAACTGATCAAACTGGCGGCGTCCAAGCCCGGGCAGATCGCGTTTGGTTCTTCTGGCAATGGCTCGATCGAGCACGTGGCCGCTGAAATGTTCAAGCGCCAGGCGAAAGTTGATTTGTTGCACGTCCCTTACAAGGGCGCTGCGCCGGCCATTGCCGACCTTCTCGGCGGACAGATCCAGGTGATGTTCGCCACGGCGCCGACCGCCATCAGTGCGCTGCGGTCCGGCAAGCTCAAGGCACTGGCGGTTGCCACGCCGCGCCGCGTCGGCGTACTGCCTGACGTGCCCACCGCCACCGAGGCGGGGCTCAAGGACTTCGAAGTGCCGTCGACATATGGCGTGCTGGTCCGGACCGGCACACCAAAGAGCATCATCACGCGACTGAATGCCGAGTTACAGAAGTCGTTGCAGATGCCGGACGTGAAGACACGTTTCCAAGCGCAAGGCATCGACATCGTCATGACAACGCCGGAGGAGGCCGAACTCCGGGTGCGTGGCGAGGTGGCCAAATGGGCAAAGGTCATCCAGGAAACGCACATCACCGCGCAATGAGGTGAGCGGATGCGGCCGGGCGGCATCCGGTCGCGTTTGTCTGCGCTGCCGGCCTATAGTGCAGGAAAGAACCAACATCAGCCGCTGCGCAGCGGCTGTTTCAGGATTCATAGTTATGCCTTCCGACATTCTCGTCGAGCGTCGCGACAGCGGTCGCATCGCAATCGTTACCATCAACCGGCCGCATCGTCGTAATGCGTGTGACCTGGCCGCATGGACCGACCTGCGCGACACGTTCACGGCCTTTGCGAGTGATTCAGTGATCCGCCTCGTCGTACTCACCGGCGCAGAAGGGCAGTTTTGTGCGGGCGACGACATCATCGCGTTTCGCGAAGCGATGGCTGATCCGGCGGCTGCCGATGCATATCGTGCAGTGATTCAGCAAGCCTATGCGGCAGTGCAGGCAACGCCGGTACCCGTCGTGGCCGCGGTCCGTGGCAATTGCGTGGGCGGCGGCCTAAGTCTGGCAATGTGCTGCGATTTCCGTGTCGGCGACTCCAGCGTGCGCGCTGGCGTGCCGGTGGCAAAGCTCGGCCTGATGTACCCGACGATCCAATTGACGCGTCTGACGCATCTGGTCGGCCTGAGCACGGCACGGCGCTGGTTATATACGGGGGACTTGATCGGCGCCGCCGAGGCCCACGCTGCAGGGTTTCTGGACGCTTTGCTGAGTGACGACGTGGACGCCATCGCTGGCGCCATCGGCTATGGGGCCGCCATGATGGAAAGCGCACCGCTATCCATTGCCGGCATCAAGCTGCAACTGAACGCCATTGCCGCAGGGAAGCTGGAGGCGGCTGAAGAGGCGATTGCCGAAGCCACTCGACGGGCAGAGAGTAGCGAAGACTATCGCAATGCGACGGCTGCGTTCGCACAGAAACGCAAGCCGGTGTTTGCAGGACGCTGACGTGCCATGATCGAGGAAATGGTTCACCGGGAGAACAAGATGCCAGGCAACGATAAAATGCCGGATACATCCCCGAATCGAACCACTTTCCTCAGCGGGCTCATGGCCAAGAAAATCAACACCCAGCAAGTCGGTGCAGCGTCCGACGCAACGCCGGACGCGCCGCAGGTATCGGCTGACGTACCTTCGCCGGCGGACTCCAAACTCTATGTGACGGCGGTGGAACGCGCGCTGAAGGTACTGATGGCGTTCGATGCCTCTCGACGCCATTTGTCCCTCTCGCAGATATCGGCGCTCACCGGGCTGGACATCAGCGCGATCCAACGCTTTGCCTTTACGCTCACGTCGCTCGGCTATCTTCGCCGGGATGAAGGGACCAAAAAATACGAGTTGTCGCCGCGGTTGCTGGACTTTGCATACCACTACGTCGCCTCGAACGAGATGCTCGAGAGAGCGCTCCCGTACGTGCAGCAACTCGCCCTGGACACGGAAGAAGCTACCAACCTGAGCGTTCTGGACGAAGCCGACGTGGTGTTCGTGTCCCGAATTGTCAGTCGCCATGTGCTATCCCGCAATTTCCAGGTTGGCTCGCGTATGCCCGCGTTCTGTACCGCGCCGGGATTGGCAATGCTCTCGACGTTAGCCGATGGCGACGTGGCAGATATTTTGCGCAAGTCTCAACTTGTGCAATACACACGCCTCACCGTGACGCAGCCCGAGGAGATTCTGGCTCGCTTATGCGCCATTCGCGAGCGCGGATACGCGTTCACCCAGGAGGAATACCTTCTGGGCGACCACTCCGTAGCGGCTGCAGTGGTCGATCGCAGCGGCGTCGCGCATGCCGCGATCAACATTGCTGTAGCCAAACCGCGTTGGCACGGTGCCGACGATGAGCGGCGCTTTGCCGACTTGGTCATTGCCGCCTCCGCGGCAATTTCGGGACAGCAGACGCCCTTGGCGGCGTTGCGCCAGGAGCGGTAATTCGGGTCGCTTGTGGCCGCACCCGCCACGGTGGGATAGACACGAAGGTCTGTCGTCGCCTAAATTGAGCGCCCCGCACTTTTCCCCGCTAACCATGCCGTTGGGCGATTTTGACTACTTGGTGTTGAAGGTGCTTCGGTCGCATGCCGGACGGTGGCAGCGGTCGGGCGATCTGGTGCGAGAGGTCATCGCGCGAGAGGCTTCCGCGTACCCGAAAAAGGTGACCCGCTCTTTTTTGAAGCTGGAAGTCCAGCAGTTGGCGCAGCGCCGCGGCGAAGACGCCAATCGCGAATGGCGTGCCATGTCGACTGGCGCGGTCAACAAGGATGCGCTGCGGCCACCGGTGGATCTGGCCGTGGCATTGCTGAAATTGAGGCAACTGGCCAACGCGCATATGCCTGCCACGGTTGCCGATGGCCTGACGGACTACTTCGACGGCGCCGTGCGCGTGTTGGAAGAGAGCGCGGCGGCGACGCGGCTGACGGCGGCACGGGCGTGGATGGACAAAACGACACGGCTCGATGGCCGCTATCCGCTGATCGCGCCGCAGGTTCGCGCAGGCGTACTCGATGCCGTACTCGACGCGCTCTATCGGGATGGTTGCATCGAGATTCACTATCAAAATGGCCGGACATCCACCGTGGAGCCCCGGCAGTTCACCGTTCTGCCACTGGCGCTGGTGGAAAAAGGCCCGGTCCTGTATCTGGTGGCCGACCGCCCGCGCACCGAAGGCGGCACCAAGCGGCACCTGTTGCGCATGGACCGGATTCACGCCGTGGCGGCATGCGACGCCGTGCTGGCACGCGACGCGGCATTTTCGCTCGATGCATACGTCAGAGAAGAACGGACTTTCGAGTTCTTCTCCGAACCACCCGTGAAGCTGGTCTTGCGCGTGCGCGAGGAGGGTGGCTTCGTCAGCCCGTTCCGGGAACTGAAATTCTCGGAAGACCAGGTAATCACCGATATGGCCGGCGGCTTCATGCTGGAAGCCACCGTCACACCGTCGGTTTCGCTGAGCAATCTGCTGCTGGAACGCGCTGACGCGGTCGAGGTGGTAGCGCCAGCCGCCCTGCGCGCCGAAATTGCAAGGCGGCTGCGACGCGCGCTCGAAGCCTACGGCCATGCAGATTCGTCCACTGGCCCTGACATCGAGAGGTCCGGCCAAGGGTAAGACAACAGCACGTCAGCTTCAGTATCGGCAAGCTGCGAACGCAATAGCTGCAATGGCGTACTGCCCGATGGAAGTTCCAGCTCGACTTGCGGTGCAACGCCGATGCTGACACCCGACACCGCCGCATATCCGTCGCGCTGGGCACTGTCGATCAACGTCTTCACGCTTGATGCCAGCATCGCAGGGCACGCAGCAATGACGCGATGCAGGCACGCCAGCGCGTTGCGCGACGCCAGCGCTGCAAGCCGCTCAGCCCGGGCATCCGCATCCACGTCGTTTGTATTCACGATGGCCGCGCCGGCAAGGATGCGGGCGGCCGTCACGAGATTGCGGGGGCCGGACACGATCCAGTGTCCCATGCGAACCGTTGGCAAATCCCGGGCTTTGCCCTTCGCCAGGACGATGGCCGCAATGCCTTGCTCGCGCGCCATGCGCAGCGCGTCGACGGGGCCCAGGAGATTCCACGGCGCCTGCAGAGACGGTCCGGCCAGGCCGTCCACGTCGACCATATGCACGATCAGGTCAGCGGGCGCACCATCCTCATGGTCAGACCAGACGACACGGGGATCGGCGGCATTCAGTGTATCGACCATCGCGCGAAGCATGTCGCTCGCCATGCCCCAGCGCTGGAGCGACAGCCGGATTGCCGGCAACTGGCCCACGACGCCGGCCTGCCCGGCGTCGTCCAATGTGGCTGCGCGGGAGAGAGATTCGGCGGAACTCGCGCGGCTGTCTTGATGCGAAAGTTGTGGCATGGCTCGGGTCTCATCGGTTGCGATGTACCCAGTCTTGCGCCGCAGGTGGACGAACGGTGTCCAGTACGGCGTGGGCTCGAACTGGACAGCGAGTGTCCAGTTCGCCAGCTAGGCTGAGGCCCGATTTGCCGGATCCAAGACCGCATACCCCACCAACGGGTGCTACAGAGTGGCGCGTCGCGGTCGATAGGGAGAGGTTAGGGCGACGCCTTGCCGGAGCCCCGTGGTAATGCATCAGGAGAGACCGATGAGCTGGTGGGATAGCATCAAGGACAACACGTCCCGCGCGCTGGGAAAGGCCGCGAACTTCGTAACGGGCGGGTATCAGGACCGCAAGAAGAGCGAACGCATCGTGCGGTACTCGCAGAATGAAGCGGATGAGGCGAGGGAGCGTATCGAGGCGTGCCGCGTGTCGTCGCAGGCAACGCTGGACACGCTCGGGCAGCTCCGCGTCGAGGTCTACCACACCACCGTGAAGGAATTCGTCTCGCTCTATGAGCGGCTGGCCAGTGTGTCGGCCAGGGACTTCCACGGTCTGGATGAGACGATCGATACCCACCGGATCGGCACCGACGTGCGCGAGCTGAAAGCCGTCAGCGGGCATGTCGAGAGCATGCTCGTCGGCGGCAGCGCAGGGGCGGTGGGCGGTGCCACGCTGGCCGCCGGCGCCTGGGGGCTGGCCGGTATGGTCGGCACTGCCTCGACGGGCACTGCCATCGGCACGCTGAGCGGTGCGGCGGCCACCAATGCCACGCTCGCGTGGTTGGGCGGAGGTGCCGCATCGGCCGGCGGGCTTGGCATGGCCGGCGGCGCAGCCGTGCTCGGTGGCATCGCTCTGGTGCCGGCGGCAATCTTTGCGATGTACTTTGGCCATAACAAGGCGAAGGTTCAGCTCGACGAGGCCCGCAATTTCCGCGACGAAGTCGAAGTATTCGTCGAGGAGGTCAACACAATGGTCAGTCAGATGTCGAAGGTGACCGAAGCTGCCGAACTGATGATCGACGTGATTCGCGCGCTGGACACCGTGGTGCGCGGCCAGAACGCACGCATGCATGCCGCCATCTCACTCACGGGCCAGCGCGCGGCGGTGCTCCAGAACGCGCTCGATATCGAAATCGTCGATGCCGCCGGCAAGCTCGTGCCGGACGCCCTCGACGGATACCGCACGCTTGCCGCCTGACCCGCCAAATTTCCATCATGTCGAATTTCAAATTCTCAAGCTTCCTGCGCTTTGGGTCTGATCTGCGCGCGGCCAGCCGCGCCCGGCAGCAAGACGCGGCACAACACATCAAGGCGACGCGCGCGCGTATCGCTCAAGCCGGCAAAGCGACCGCCGAAGCGCTACGGCAGATCGATGCCACCAGGGCGGCGCTCTTCGAACGATCGATCGTGCCGATTCAGGCGCTGCATCGCGGCAGCATTGTGATGACCGCCACCGCGCCGGCGGCGGGTCAGGCAGAGCGCTTCCTGGCCGCCGCGCCCGTCGCGCCCGAAATCCCGTCCCTGCGATCGACCAGCGTGGGTGTCGCCGCGTCGGTGCTTGGCGCGGCAGGCGTTGCAGCGGCAGCGATTGCTTTGATGCCGTCCGCGGGCGTTGTTTTGCCAGTCGCCGTGGCAGGCGTCGGTGCCCTGTTGTGCTCGATGGGCGTGGCATATCGCGTGGCGCACGCCAATGCGCAAACGATCGATGGCTTTGCCGCACAGGTGGGCGACTTCGGCGTGGCCGCGGATCGGTTCGCGGCGCACGCGCACGCTATCGAGACCGGCGCCGACGACGCGCGCAGGGCGCTCGAAGCGCTGGCCAGTGAGGCCGATGCTTCCGTCACGCAACTGGAACCTGTGGTCATGGACGCTGCCAATGCGGCCGTGCTGCTGCGCGGCGTGCTGGAGACGGCCTTGCTGGATGGCGAAGGTGCGCTGGTGCCAAATATCATGGCGCAGCTTGGCGGCCACAGGCAGGCCATCGAGACGTTTGACCGTCAGACGGCGGCAACGCCGGTACTGTCCGCCGCATGAGCCAGCCGTCCGTTCCTTTCCCGGCTGTGCGGGACATTTGCGATAGGCCGGATGAAGATATCCGCGACGCAGCGGGCGCGACGATGGTGGCGCAGCAGACCATCGCCATCATGATCGAGCGATTCGGCCGCGCGACCGCCGAGCACTACGGCAGTCACGCCGATTTGTCCAAGATCGCCGGCCATCGGGTCAATCCAGACTATCGCGATCAGAACCTGCGGCAGCAGGCGGGCTTCTCGGCAGAGGTCAAGCAGGTGGCGCGGCAGAATGCGGAATCGATTGCCGCGCGCGATGGCCGGCGCATCATCCGTACCGATGACCTCGGGCACGTCAACCATCCGGTGGCCGACATCGTCGCCGTGGACCCGCACACCGGGGCGCCGCAACTGAACCCGGACGGCACCTTTGCGGATGGCGCCCAGATGAAGGTCCACAAGGACCTGAAGAAGTACCGGCAGTTGTACGGCGAGAACTTCGAGAAGTACCGGAGCGTCGATCTGGTGCTGCCGCCCGATCAGTTCGACGCAGTGATGGCGGACTGGGACGCGCAGGTAAAGTCGCTCGAAAAGCAACGCGACAAGCTGGCTGGCAACGGCAACGCCGAGGTTGCCGCGCAGAAGCAGCAACAGATCGACGCGATCGCGGACGCCCGGCGTCGCGCGCGCAAATCGGATGTCACCACCGCCGACGCGATGGAGGCACGCACTGCACCAACCACCAGCGTGGCGCGCGACGTGCTCGATTTGTCGCATCGCGCCGGTCTGGAAGCCGCAGCGCAGGGGGCCATGATCGGTGGCACGTTCAGCGTGGTCCGGAACACGTACCAGGTGGTGCGCGCCGACAAGGACATCCGCGAGGCCGCTGCCGACGTGGCCATCGACACCGGCAAGGCGGCGCTGGGCGCTTACGCCGTCGGCGCGTCGTCCACGGCTTTGGCCGGGGCCATGCAGAATGCCGGCAACCAGCTCGTGCGCAATATGGGCCGGTCCAATGCGCCGGCGGTCATCGTGCAATCGGCGGCGATGCTCGCCACGGCGTTCTACCGCATGCTCGACGACGATCTGCCGCCCAGCGAGTTTGCCGCGCATGTCAGTCGCGAAGGCGTGCTGCTGGCGACTTCGATGACGGGCTCCAATCTCGGCGCCATGGTTGGAACGCTGGTGATGCCGGGCGTGGGCACGCTGGTGGGCGGACTGGTCGGTGGCATGGTGGCAACGATGCTAAGCGGCAGCCTCTATGCGGAGTTGCAGCGTTCCGCGCGTTCCGTTGCGCTGTCCGAACTGAAGCGGCAGCAGACCGCGGCCATGTGCAGTGCACTGATCGCACAACATCGGCAGTATCGCGCCGACATGAACGCGATGTTCGACACCTGGTTTGCCGAAAGCCGCGAACGAATCGGCGCCGGTTTCCAGTCCATGTCGGACGCGCTGGTCGCGGGCCGCAGCATCCATGACGGGCTGGGGCAGGTGGCATCGGCAATGGGATTGACGCTCCGGTTTGCGGACAGCGATGCATTCGGCGAGCACCTGCGCAGCGGTAGGCCGTTGGTAATTTGAGCCGGGCAGCGTGGTCGGAAGGCGCTCAAGCACGCCGTGCTGACCGATCGTCCTCCTTTATGCCGAAAACCCTCAGTGATTCAATCTGAGTCAGCCGCGCGGCGTAACAATGATCTTGCCGATGACCCGCCCGGATTCCTGAGCTTCGTGCGCCTCGACGATGCGCTCCAGCGGCAGGCGCAGGCCTATCGTGGGCGCATAGGCCCCGTCCGCCAGGCATTGCCCGATCGCGGACACAGCGGCGAGCTTGGCGGCCGCTGGCACCGTATAGATGTAGACAAAGCGGAATGCGCTGCCTGCGATCATGGCGCGTAGCAGCGGAAGGGGCAGATGGTCTGACGCCGTCTGCACGGCATAGGCGCTGATGACGCCGCCATTCGCCAGACACTGCAGGTCGATCTCGAGGTTGTCCTGCAGGCTGACATCGACGATGCGGTCGACACCTCGCATGTTGGTTTCCGACCTTACGATCTTGGCAACGTCCTGTGACCATCGGTCGATGACGATATCCGCGCCCGCACGTCGCGCAGCTTCCGCCTGAGCCGGTGAGGAAACGGTGGTGGCGACCCAGGCGCCCGCCCATTTCGCCAACAGGATGGCTGCCGTACCGACGGCCCCCGCTCCACCGTGGACGAGCACAGCGCGGCCCTTCAACTCGCCGTCGGCGATAAGGCAGCGATGCGCAGTGAGTGCCGGAACGCCCAGACAGGCCCCCACTTCGAACGAGCAGTTGTCAGGCAAGGCAATGGCCTGCTGCGTCGGCACGATCGCATATTCTGCGGCCGTGCCGAAGGCGCGCTGATATTGCGCTTCATATAGCCATACCCGTTCGCCAATGCGCGTGTCTGCAACGCCGGCTCCGACCGCGTCGATTACACCTGCTCCATCCTGATGCGGAATCACCAATGGAAATTTGGCTGGGCCGGAGAAACCTGTGCGCGCCTTGATGTCGCTAGGATTCACACCGGACGCATGGATCCGCACGCGGACCTCGCCCGGCGCCGGCTGCGGATCGGGAAATTCGCCAAGCCTCAGTACCTCCGAAGCCTTGCCCTGACGCTCGTAATATGCGGCCCTCATCGATCTGACTCCATGCATTCAATGAAGGCGCCACTATCGGCAGGCAGGGGCTTTTGCACAAGTAGGCACATCTTTGGTATATAGGGATACAAAGTATCCTATTGGGAGCAAACATTGACTTCTTCGACTACCACATATCAATGCTCAGTCGCCGCAACGGTAGACGTTGCGGGAGGGAAATGGAAACCGCTGATCGTGCATTACCTGCTGGATGGCACCAAGCGGTTTGGCGAGTTGCGGCAGTTGATTGGGACCGTGACGCAGCGCTCGCTGACGTTGCAACTGCGCGAACTCGAGGCGGACGGCATCATTACCCGCAAGGTGTTTGCCGAGGTGCCGCCCCGGGTCGAATACTCGTTGACCGAGTTTGGGAAGACGCTGGCGCCCGTGCTGAAAGCGATGAAAAAATGGGGAGACGCCTATATCGATCGCCTGGAGGCTCGATCATCGGGACGCCGCTGACGGTCAATCGCCGAGTCAGGGCGTCAACCGGCCATCGCGACCGATGTGAGCGATGTGATCGATTGGGTCGATGCGGTCACTGCCCGTCAGCTTTCCGGGTCATATCCAAACTCCCGGAGTTCCTGTGCGCAGCGGCAAGCGTTGGCGATCTTTGCCGCCCACTGAATGGCGGCTTCGCGCGATGCAAGCTCCAGCACACAGAAGCCGCCATCGAAGTGCTGCGTTGCGGCATACGTTTCGCTTGAGACCGTACCGTCCGATGCAACCATGAGCGGCGGGACATCGGCGTTAATACCGCCGCCGAACACGTACACGCCTGCAGCCTTCGCCTCGCGTATGACCTCGCGCGCGGCTTGGCCTACCGCAGCAAGTTCCTCGGCGGGAACCACCATCGCACTCGCGGGAAAAGAGATCAGGTATTTCGTCATGCTTTGCCCTCCGGAAATGTGTTGCGTCGCAACGTAGGCTCAAGGCGAGGGACTTGTGGCGAGCCCGAATACGGCGACCAACGCGACATGGCATTTGCAGCCAATGAGACCTTCGATCCATTGAGGCTTTCGATTTTAACCATGCTTTGGCGGACGGATTCAGACATGCGTTTGCGGTGCCGGAAGGCCCGCTGCACAGCGAGCATAGCGGCGACGGCCCTCAACGCCTGACGCTGGCGCGCGCCGCCACGCAATGTCGCATGGCGGCGCGGACCATCCAGCGCGGTTATGCCGCGCTGCGTTGGCGCTCAAGCGCCGTGGTTCAGGCGCGGCGTGCCGTTAGCCATTTGTCCGACGTGAGCGGTTCCGTGCAGATGCGCACTTCGCCGATCTGGCCGAGAAAGCCGTTTGACGGAACGTTGGCATAGACGCCGCCGCCCACGAAGAAGCGGCTGGTGGCGCCGACGGTGGCAATGCCGCGCGTATTGGACGTGTTGCGCAGCACCGGAGCGCCTTCCACATACATCACCGTCTCGTTGGTCGACGGATCGTTGACCACGGCGACGTGGACCCATTTTTCGACGATGATCTCGCCGGACCAGCTCGCGGCAGGGTTCTTGGTGCCGGCCGTGCTTGGCGTCACTTCCCATTGCACTTCGCGCAGGCTGGAGATGGCGAAGATCAGCGGGCTTTCGTCGCCGTCGCCGCTGCCAAAGCCCGCCACCGCGCTGCGCTGGCCTTCGCGCTCCATGATGTTCATCCATGCGTTGTTGGCCGCCGTCCACGATGCCGGCACCTTGATGAACGCTTCCACGGTGTAGCCGCTGTCGAACGTCATCGCATTCAGTGCCGCGGTGGTCTGGGTCGTGAAGTAACTCATGCGCTGGGGACTATTGGTCGAATTGGCGAACTTCACGCTGCCGGGCGCCGCCGACAGGTAGTGATGATCGTTCGACCACGTCAGGTCGCCCAACTGGGCCGCGCCGCCGTTGGCCAGCGCCTCGCGCGTAAGCGGATTGGCACCGGTTACGTCGGCGATCACTTGGCCTACCGGCACGGCCGCACCGTCGGCGCCGCCGAAGAAGCGCCAGTGCGCCACGGTGGACGCCACCTGCGGGTAGTCGTTGGCGTCGGCGGCGGCCTTCTTGTCGGCCACGTTAGGCTCGGTGTAGTTGGCCAGGATCGCGGCCTTGGCGCGATCGTTGATCGGATCGTTGCCGGCCGGCGGCACAGCGAAATCAGGGTTGAAGCGCGCAAAACGCTTGCGGAAATCGAAAGCGAACTCGAACTGATGGTTCTTGTCGGTCAGCACCGCCACGTCGAACTCGTTCAGTGTCTCGGCAGGCTTTTGCGGCACCCACGGCGAGAACGAGATGACTTTGATCTTGCTGTTGGTCAGGTCGAATTCGTAGAGGCGCATCAGGCCGTTGCCGCCCATGTACGCCATCTGGTAGTCGACCACCATTTCCTCAACGGGGTTGCCGAAGTCGTTGGTCTTGGTGAGATGCGCCGCGCCATGATAGTGGCCGTTCAGCGTCATGAAGATCTGGTCGTTATCCCTGATCAGCTTGTCCCACAGCATCAGCCCATACGGCACTTCCAGCGGGCTCACGCCGTCCGGGCCGATGTTGAGCAACTGGTGCGTGGATAGGATGACCGGCACCTTCGGGAAGCGCTTGAGCACGCCGCGCGCCCACGCGATGGCGGCGTCGGACGCGCGCCACGACATCGACAGCACCATGAAGCGGTTACCGTCCACGTCGAAGAAATGGTACTCGTGGAAGCCCGACGGATCGCGACCGCCGAAGGTGGCCTGACGCTGCGCGCGAGTGGTCGTAAAAGTCTTCAGATACGGCTCGTTGGCCAGGTTGCGCTGCGCGTCGGTGTTCGACGCCTGGCTGCTTGCGTCGACGTAGTCCACATCCGAGATCACGTCGTGGTTGCCCGCCAGAATCGAGTACGGCGCGCGGGCGGCCTCCATGACTTGCATGGCCTCGTCAGCGATCTGCCATTGCAGCGGCTTGCCTTGCTGATCCACTACATCGCCGAGGTGAATGGTGAAGGGAATGCGCAGCGCGGCGGCGTTCTGCGTGATCCACTTGGTCTGCGCCAGGAACGGCGTGGAGCCGTACTTGCGCTGGAACTGCAGGTTCTCGTCGGTGGTGGCGTAGCGCGAATAGAACTGCGTGTCCGGCAGCACGGCGAGCGCGAAACTCGATACCTTGGCCGACGGCGCGCCGCCCCCGGGCGTAGCGCCGGGCGTCGTGGCCGGCGAGCTGGCGCCATCGTCGCCGCCGCCGCACGCGGCCAGCAGCGCCGAGCTGCCGAGCGACAGGCCAAGGCCCGCTCTGAGCAGCAGGCGGCGCTGGCGGTCCGGAATGCCTTCGAGGCTGGCGATATCGATGTTGGCTGGTTTGCCCGATGTTTTGTTTTGCATTTCCACTTCCCCGTTGTCCCGCGAAAAGTTCGGGATTCTGGGGCGTGCCCGTGACAGCGTGTTGATCGAACTGTGACGGTTCGAAGTCGCGGGAGGGAAGGGGCAATGGCGCGGCATGCGACCGGCCAGTTGGATATCGGCGTTGCTCTTTGCCGGACTCTTGTAAAGCGCCTGATGCCCGCAGCGGTTGCCTTTTTTAGATCGATTGACCCTTTACTCGACCAACGCCACGGCAGCGGCCGCCTGTAAGGCGCGGGTGATGTGCTGCAGCGTGCTGGAACGCACGGCGGCGTGTTGCCAGTACAGGGGCACATCGAGCCATCGTGCGGGTTCGAGGACCACGATACGTCTGGCGCGCAGCGCGGGTTCGATCAGGGTCTCGGGTGCCAGGCACCAGCCCAGGCCGAGCGCAGCGGCCTCGACAAAGCCGGTGGACGTGGGTAGGTAATGAACCGGCGGCTTGATGCGTGCGCGCGTGATGCGCCGCATGAATCGCCATTGCAGTTCGTCCTTGCGGTTGAACACGATCATCGGCGCGTGGGACAGCGCAGTCGCCTCCATGCCGTCGCCGAAATGACTTGCTGCAAATGCCGGAGAGGCGATGGCGCGATAACGCAAAGCGCCCAGCGCGTGGGACTCGCAACCTTGCAGCGGCTCTGCCTGGGCCGTGACGGCGCCCAGGACCGCGCCGGCGCGAAGAAATTCGAGCGTGTGGTCCTGGTCGTCAACGCGCAGGTCGAACAGGAAGCCATGTTCACGATGCAGCGTAGCCAGTGCCGTTAGCAGCCAGGTTGCCAGCGAGTCGTCATTGACTGCAATGGCGACGGGGCGCGCCAGCGTCGTGCCGTTCTTCTCGGGAAGAAAATCGGCCAGCGCTTCGGCTTGCAGCGCCTGCATGGGTCGGACGCGCCGCAACAGCAGTTCGCCCGCGGGCGTGGGGCGGCATGGCGTCTGACGCACGACGAGTACCTGCCCCAGCCGCTCTTCCAGCGCCTTGATGCGCTGGGACACTGCCGATGGCGTGACGGAGAGCACCCGCGCGGCGGCCTCGAAGCTGCCTTCCTCGATCACCACGGCAAAGGCCGCCAGTTGCGGATGGATCAGGTCCATTTTTCGCCCATTAGTTTTACTTTAGTGGATTCAGAAATATTAGCTTTTCTTTTGTGGATGGGATAGGGCACCATGCGGGCTTTTCCATTGCGAGACTTCCCATGTTTGCTGCTGCCGCGTCTGCCGGCTTCATGACAGGTGCCGGACTGATCATCGCCATTGGTGCGCAGAACGCATTTGTGCTGCGACAGGGCCTGCAGCGCAGAAACGTCGGCCTTGTCGTCGCGGTTTGCTCGCTCGGCGATATCGCGCTGATACTTTGTGGTGTCGCGGGCATCGGCGCGTTGGTACAGGCGTGGCCGGGGATGTTGGAGACTTTGCGGTTTGGCGGTGCGGCGTTTCTGGGCTGGTATGGTTTCCAGGCGGCACGGCGGGCGTGGCGTGGAACGGGCGGGCTGGCACCGAGCCAGGGCGACGAATCAAAGTGGTCGCGCGTGTTGCTTGCCTGTCTTGCTTTTACCTTCCTGAACCCGCACGTCTACCTCGACACCATGGTGCTGGTCGGCAGCCTTTCCACGCGGTACACGGGAATGGTGCGCTGGGCGTTCGGACTGGGCGCCTGTGCGGCCAGCCTCTTGTGGTTCTCCACGCTCGGCTACAGCGCCCGCCTGCTGGTGCCGGTGTTTCGCAAGCCGATGGCATGGCGCGTGCTCGATGCGGTCATTGCGCTGTTCATGCTGGTGCTGTGCGTGACGCTGCTGCGCCATCCGCTTTCCTGATTTGCGGCCCGTGGCCCGATACATGGCGCCAGGTCGCGCAGCCCGGTTCGATCGTTGGCTTCGTGAAACACAGCAGACCGGCTCCTGCGGTCAGCCCACAAAGCCCCTTGCCTGATCGGCAAGGGGCGTCCGCTCTAGCGCAGCAGGTTGGTGCGAGCCAGTTCCACCAGCTCGTCGGCGCGGCCGTTCATCACCGCCTTCATCGCCCACACGCTGAAACCCTTGACCTGCTCGGCCTTGAGCTTCGGCGGCATCGCCAGTTCCTGGGTGTTGGTCACCACGTCGAGCAATGCGGGGCCGTCATGGGCCAGCATGCCGTCGATGGCCTGGGGCAGCGCCAGCGGGTCTTCCACGCGCTCGGCATGCACGCCCGCGGCGCGCGCCATCGCCGCGAAATCGGGATTCTGCAGCGCCGTGCCCGATTCCAGAAAGCCGGACGCCTTCATTTCCAGCGCCACGAAGCCGAGCACGCTGTTGTTGAAGATCACCACCTTGATCGGCAAGCGCTGCTGCACCAGCGTCAGGAAATCTCCCATCAGCATGGCAAAGCCCCCGTCGCCGGAAAACGTGATGACCTGGCGGCCCGGAAATGCGCATTGCGCGCCGATGGCCTGCGGCAGGGCGTTGGCCATCGAGCCATGGGCCAGCGATCCGATCATGCGCCGCCGCCCGTTCATGCGAAGGTAGCGCGCCGCCCAGATCGTCGTCGTGCCGACGTCGAAGGTGAATACCGCGTCGTCCGATGCCTTGTCGCTCAGCAGGCGGGCCAGGTACTGCGGATGGATCGGCCGGCGGCCGCTGTCGCCGGTGGCCAGTTCGTCCAGTTGCCCGCGCGCGCTATGGTAGTGGCGCAATGCGGTGTTCAGGTGAGCGTCGTCCTGCTGCGGCGAAAGCCGGGGCTGAAGCTTGTCGAGCGTGGCGGCGATGTCCCCAACCACACCCATGTCCAGCCGCGTCCTGCGGCCCAGGTTTTCCGGCCTGACGTCGATCTGCACGATCGTGGCGTTCTCGGGATAGAACTGTCGATAGGGAAAATCGGTGCCCAGCATGACCAGGGTGTCGCAGCTCTCCATCGCGTGATAGCCGGAACTGAAGCCGATCAGCCCGGTCATTCCCACGTCGCACGGATTGTCGTACTCGACGTATTCCTTGCCGCCCAGCGCGTGCACCACAGGCGCCTTCAAGGTCTGCGCCAGGCGAACCACCTGGTCGTGGGCCCCGGCGCAACCGCGGCCGCACAGCAGCGTGGTCTTGCGGCTGCTGGCCAGCAGGCTGGCCAGCGCATCGAGCTGCGCGTCGGTCGGCGTCACGACCGGTGCGGCGAGCGTCAGCGATGCCGGTGCCGAGATCGCGGCAGCGGCTTGCCTGAGCGCCACGTCGCCCGGGATCACCACCACCGCGACGCCGCGCCGGCCAATCGCTGTACGGATGGCGGTCTCCAGCACGCCCGGCAATTGCTCGACGCTGGTCACCAGCTCGCAGTAATGGCTGCATTCGCGGAACAACTGATCCGGATGCGTTTCCTGAAAATAGCCCCGGCCGATCTCGGCGCTGGGGATATGGGCGGCAATCGCCAGCACCGGCACGCGCGACCGATGACAGTCGAACAGGCCGTTGATCAGGTGAAGATTGCCGGGACCGCAGCTTCCGGCGCATACAGCCAGGTTGCCGGTCAGGTGAGCCTCGGCGCCGGCCGCGAATGCCGCGGTTTCCTCATGGCGCGTGTGAATCCATTCGATGTCCTTGTGCCGGCGCAGCGATTCTGTGATGCCGTTGAGGCTGTCGCCGACGACGCCATAAATTCGCCTGACGCCGACGCCGTCAAGCACACTGGTGATCAGATCTGCCGCGGTTGTCGCCATGGAATATCTCCTGGTGGGAAATGGACGTAGGGTTTGGTGCGCCCAGGATGGTAGCTATCAGACTAGATCCCGCCGGGCCGCCTGTCTTGCTTCGGCGCCCGACGTTTTTCGGTTGGCACGTTCGGGCGCGCTCCGCCTGCACAATGATAGGCGCGGCGAATGTGTCAGGCGGGATCCCCTGCGCCATCCCATCCGCCGCCAAGCGCCCGGAACAACGCGACGCTGGCTGCGAGTTGGCGTCGATGCACGGCCTCCAGATCACGCGCATCGTTAAGCGCGGCGGCTTGCACCACGTTGACGTCGAGATAGGCGGCGGCGCCTTTGCGATACCGTTCGATGGCTTGCTGCAGCGCGCGGCCGGACGCCGCCACTGCGGCCTGCTGGCTGCGCGCCTCGTCGTCGAGGATCCGCAGTGCAGCGTAGTTGTCTTCCACATCCTGCACGGCCTTGAGCACGGTCTCGCGGTAGTCGGCCGCGCTGGCGTCGAACTGCGCATGCGCGCTGTCCACGCCGGCCTGGCGCTTGCCGCCGTCGAAGATCGTTGCGGCCAGGGCCGGCCCCACGGCCCAGAAACGGCTTGGCGCCGTCAGCCACCCGGCTAAACCCGAGCTTTCGAGTCCGCCAGTGAGATTCAACACCAGCGTCGGGAAGAATGCCGCGCGCGCCACGCCGATTTGCGCATTGGCTGCCGCCACGCGGCGCTCCGCCGCGGCGATATCGGGGCGGCGTTGCAGCAGCATCGCCGGCACGGCGGCCGGCGCGGCAGGTAGCGCGATCGTCGCATCGGCACGGGTGGATTCGCCAGGCAGCTCGAAAGTGCTGGCGGGCTCGCCTGCCAGCGTCGCCAGCGCATGCAGCAACTGCGCGCGGGCCAGCCGCAGATCGGCCAATTGGGCGCGCGTGCTTTCCACCTGGGCCTGTGCCTGCGCGACGTCGCCTTCGGCGGCAATGCCGCCGCGGTAGCGGTTGGTCACCAGTTGCAGCACCGATTCGTAGGCGTCCACGGTCTGCTGCAGCAGCGCCGCCTCGCGATCGAGCGAGCGGATGCCGAAGTAGTCGATCGCGGCTTCTGCCTGCAGGCTGAGGCGCACTGCGGCCACATCGTCGGCGCTGGCCTGGACGCGATCCTCGGCGGCATCGACGTTATTGCCGATGCGGCCGAACAGGTCGGGCTCCCATGTGGCGCCCAGGCCGATGAGGTGATCGGGTGTGGTCTTGCCGGCCAGCGAATGGCCTTTCACATTGGCCGACAAGTGCGTGCTGCTGACGCTGGCCGTGGCGCCGATAGTCGGAAAGTAGTCGGCCCGCGCCGCGCTGACCTGCGCGCGGGCGTCGCGCAGCAGCGCCATCGACTTCAGTACGTTCTGGTTCGATGCGCCGATGCGGGGCAGCAACGCGTCGAGCGTCGCGTCGTGGTAAGCGCGCCACCAGTCCGGCGCGATGGCGTCAGCGCCCACGCCGTGGCTTTCGCGGTAGGCGGCCGGCATCGGCATCGCGGGAGGCTGATAGGGCACGCTGGCGCAGCCGGCCAGCCACGCGCAGGCCAGAATCGCGGCGGCGCGCTTCATGCCGGGCCTCCGTTCGACGCGGCGGCCACCTGCACCGCCATGCCGGTCACGATGCCGTCGCCCGGATTGACCACGACCCGCTCATTGCCCGTCAGCCCGGCCAGTACTTCGACGTGCGAGCCAAAATCGCGGCCGAGATCGACGTGACGCAGCGTCAGCCGGTTGTCCGCGCCCACCACGGCCACCATCGGGCCACCAGCCGGGAACATCAGCGTGCTGGCGGGCAGGTCCAGCGCGGCCTGCGCGCTGCCGATGCGCAGATGCGCCTGCGCGTAGGCGCCGGGCAGGATGTGCCCGTCCTGACTGTCGACGTCGAGCTCGACGCGCAGGCTCCGCGTGACCGGATCGATGGCGCCGGCGGTGCGCGCCACGGTTGCCGGATAGCGTTGACCCGGCGCTTGCGGCAGCGTCAGCCAGGCCTGCGTGCCGGGCCCGAGCGTTGCGTCGGCGTCGTCCTGCGGCACCTGCACATAGACGCGCAGCCGCGTGCCGGCCGAGAGATGGAACAGCTCGCGACCCTGGCCCGGCGCGCTGCCGGCATCGACCAGCGCGCCGGTATCGACGTTGCGCGCCGTGATCACACCATCGAACGGCGCGTGAATCTCGGTGTAGCGCTGCAGTTGCGCAAGCCGCGACGTATTCGATCGGGCTGCGGCCAGTGCCGCTGCCTTGGCATGCATGTCGGCCACTTTCTGATCGGTCTCCTGCTGCGCCACGGAATGGGTGGCCTGCAGGTCCAGCCAGCGTTGGGCCGTGCTGCTGGCCAGTTGCCAGTTGGCGGCGGCCGTGGCCTCGTCGGCGCGCGCCTGGCGCAGTTGGTCGGCCACTTCGGGGGCGTCGATGATCGCCAGCAACTGGCCGGCCTTCACGCGCGCGCCGATGTCTACGTACCAGCGACGCAGATACCCACTGACGCGCGCGTGGATCGCGGCGTCCTCATAGGCGTGCACGTCGGCCGGCAGGACGATCTCGTGCGCGGCCGTCGCGGCGTGCGGCAGCACCACGCGCACGATGGGCGTCTGCGCGGCCTGCGCACGTTGCTGCAGCACGGCGCGGCTTTGCCAGCGCGGTACAACGCCGGCGGTCAGCGCCAGCGCCATGCACAGGCCGGCCGCTGCCAGCATGGCCAGGCGTGCATTGCGGTGCGGCGCGACGGTCTCGATGTCGGGTTCGGTGGGTTTCATGCCAGGCTTTCGTGAGGGATCGGATGGTTGTCGGAGTGGGCGCGCCGGGCCATCCAGCCATGCAGCGCGGCAAAAAAGACCGGCACCAGCACCAGCGTGGCGATCGTGCCGAATGCCAGGCCGCCGATCACGGTGCGGCCCAGCGGTGCGTTCTGGGCCCCGGCGCCGCCGGACCCGAGCGCCATCGGCACCATGCCGAACAGCATGGCCAGCGCCGTCATCGCAACCGGACGAAAGCGGCTGAAGCCGGCCTCCCATGCGGCATCGCGCGGGGATCTGCCGGCGGCCAGGCCGTCGCGCGCGTGGCTGATCACGAGGATGCTGTTGGCGGTGGCGATCCCCACGCAGATGATGGCGCCCGTGAGCGCCGGGACGCTGATCGTGGTGTCCGTGGCAAACAGGATCCACGCCATGCCCGCGAGCGCCACCGGCAGTGCGCCGACGATCGCCAGCGGATCGAGCCACGACTGGAAGTTCACCACCATCAGCAGGTACACCAGCACGATCGCGGCCGCCAGTCCGGTCAGCAGTCCGGCAAAAGATGCGTGCATGGTCTGCACCTGGCCGCGCACCACGATGTCCGACCCGGCAGGCAACTGCGCGCGCGCCTGGTCGACAATGTGCTGCACGTCGGCCGCCACTGCGCCCAGATCGCGGCCACGCACCGCGCCGAACAGATCCAGCACAGGTTGCACGTTGTAGTGCGACACCACGCCCTGCTGGCTAGCTCGCACGATGGTGCCGAACTGCCCAAGCTGACCGGCACCGCCCTGCAGCGCCGTGTCGGCGCCGAGCCCCAGCGGAATGCTGGACAGCGTCTGCAGCGAGTTCATCGCGTACTGCGGCACCGAAACCGCCAGCGGATAACTGACGCCGTTCCTGGGATCGAGCCAGAAATTCGGCGCGGTCTGGCCGCTGCCGGATAGCGCAATCAGCAGGTTCTGCGCCACCTCGCGCTGCGAAAGGCCGGCCTGCAGCGCGCGGGTGCGGTCCACCTCGACAGTCAGCGCCGGCTGGTCCGCCGGCTGCTGCAGGTGCAGATCCGCCAGGCCCGGCACGCCGGCCAGCTTGCGCAGCAACTGATCGGCCACCTTGCGGTTGCCGGCCAGATCCTTGCCCACGATCTGGATGTCGATCGGCGCAGGGAGGCCGAAATTGAGAATCTGGCTGACCATGTCCGCCGGCAGGAACGAGAAGCTTACGCCCGGGAAGTCCTTGCGCAACGCCGCGTCGAGCTGTTCGATCAGCGCGCCCGATCGCTCGGCGCCCGGCTTCAGCGACACCAGAATTTCGGCGTCTGCGGTGCCGATCGGCAGCGCCGCGTCATAGGTGAGGTTGATGCCGCTGACCGGCAGGCCGATGTTGTCGACGATGCCGGCCACGTGATCGGGCCCGGCCACGCGCCGGATCTCGCCTTCGACCCCATCGGCAATGCGCGCGGTTTCCTCGATGCGCGTGCCGGTGCGCACGCGCATGTGCAACCGGATCTCGTTGCCATCGACGGCTGGGAAGAAATCCTGCCCGAGGAACGGCACCAGCGTCATCGATGCGGCGCAGGCGAGCGCAAACACCAGCATGGTGCGGCGCGGCATGGCCAGCGCCGCAGCCAGCAGGCGTGCATAGGCCGCGCGCACGCGCTCAAAAGCGGCCTCGAAGCGCGCATGCGCCTGACCACACCAGCGCGCAATCGGGCCGGTGGCGGGACGCGCCGCTGCCTCGCCGCGCAGCAGGTAGTGCGCCAGCGTGGGGATCAGCGTGCGGGACAGGAAATAGGACGCCATCATCGCAAATACCACGGCCTCCGCCAGCGGTACGAACAGGTAGCGCGCCACGCCGCTGAGCAGGAACATCGGCAGGAACACGATGCAGATGCACATCGTCGACACCAGCGTGGGCAGCGCGATCTCGCCCGCCCCGTCGAGGATGGCCTGTTCCAGCGGCTTGCCCGTTTCACGATGGTGGGCAATGTTCTCGATTGCCACGGTGGCGTCGTCGACCAGCACCCCCACGGCGAGCGCCAGACCGCCCAGCGTCATGATGTTGAGGGTTTGGCCGAGCGCCGCGAGCGCGATCAGCGCGGCCAGCACCGACAACGGGATGGTGATCGCAATGATCAGCGTGGCGCGCCAGCTGCCGAGAAACAGCAGGATCATCGCCGCCGTCAGGCATGCGGCCACCAATGCCTCGTGCAGCACGCCATCGATGGCCGAGGTGACGAACACGGACTGGTCCGACAGCGGCTGCACCTGCAAGGACTTCGGCAGGCCGGCCAGGATGTGCGGCAACAGTGCGCGGATCTGCGCCACCACGGTGAGGGTGGACGCGCTGCCGGTCTTCTCGACCTCCAGCAGTGCCGCGCGCTTGCCGTCGTGTCGCACCACGTTGGTCTGCGGCGCGTAGCCGTCGCGCACCTGGGCCACATCGCGCACCAGCACCGTGCCGTCCGGGCCGCTGCGCACGGGCAGGTCGTTGAGTGCGGCCACGGTCTGCGTGCTGCCGTTGAGGTCCACGCGGTATTCGAGCGCGCCGATCTTGGCGGAGCCGCCGGGCAGCACCAGGTTTTGCGCGTTGATGGCGTTGACCACGTCCAGCGGGGCCAGGCCGCGTGCCTGCAGCGCCGGCATGTTCAGGTCCACCATCACCTGGCGCACCTTGCCGCCGTAGGGCAGCGGCACCGCGGCGCCCTGCACCGTGGCAAGCTGGGTGCGGATGAAGCTGTTGCCCAGGTCGTACAGCTGCTGCTCCGGCAACGTGTCGCTACCGAGCGCCAGCCGCAGGATCGGCACAGTCGACGCGTTGTAGCTCAGCACCAGCGGCGGCGTGGCGCCGGGCGGCATCTGCTTGAGGATCGATTGCGCGCCGGCCGTGGCTTGCGAAATCGCACGGTTGATGTCGGCGCCGGGATGGAAGAACACCTTGATCACCGCCACGCCGGGCAGCGATTGCGACTCGATGTGCTCGATGTTGTCGACGTCGGTGGTCAGCGACCGCTCGTAGCCGGTGACGATGCGCTGCGCCATGTCCTGTGCGGACAGGCCGTTGTAGCTCCACACCACGCTCACCACCGGGATGTCGATCGACGGAAAGATATCGGTCGGCATGCGCACGATGGCCACCGCGCCGCCCAGCAGGAGCAGGATGGCAAGGACGATGAAGGTATAGGGCCGGCGCAGGGCGAGCCTGACAATCCACATGCAATGTCTCCCGGCGCGTGGCGGCGCGGCAATCGGTTCAGGAATGAATGGCGATTCTAAAAAGCGGCCGCCCTGTGCAATCCGGTCAAAACGATTACAGTCTTGTCATCCATACGCGCGATGCCGCCCGCTACCATGTTGCGGGCGATGTACAAGCGTGTGCGCTGCCGCAAGCAAGGGACTGGACCATGAAGATCCTGGTGATCGAAGACGAACCGAAAACCGGCGAATATCTGCGCAAGGGGCTTACCGAGTCGGCCTTTGTGGTGGATGTCGCGCGCACCGGCGCGGACGGCCTGCATCAGGCGATGGAAGCCGATTACGACCTGATCATCCTCGACGTGATGCTGCCCGGCATGAATGGCTGGGACGTGTTGCGCCGGCTGCGCGAATCCAAGGACACACCGGTGCTGTTCCTGACCGCGCGCGACGAAGTGGAGGATCGCGTGCGCGGTCTGGAACTAGGCGGGGACGACTATCTGGCCAAGCCCTTCGCATTCGTGGAACTGTTGGCGCGGGTCCGTACGCTGCTGCGGCGCGGCCCGGTGCGCGAGGCCGACCGCATCGAGGTGGGCGATCTGGAGATCGATGTGCTCCGGCACCGTGTGACGCGCGCCGGCCAGCGCATCGATCTGACGCCGCGCGAATTCGCGCTGCTGCATTTCCTGGCGCGCCGCTGTGGCGAAGTGCTGAGCCGCACCCAGATCGCATCGCACGTCTGGGACATGAATTTCGACAGCGACACCAATGTGGTCGACGTGGCGATCCGTCGCCTGCGCGTCAAGATGGACGACCATTTCACGCCGAAGCTGATTCACAGCGTGCGCGGTATCGGCTACGTGCTGGAGAACCGCAAGCCGTGAACGCGCGCCGGCTTGCCCGTTCGCTGACCGCGCGGCTGGCGCTGGCGTTCGCGCTGACTGCGGGCTGCGCGTTCGCCGGCGTGGGCCTGTATCTCTATCGCGCGCTGGCCATGCAGATCATCGAGCGTGACGACTCCGAACTGCTGCGCAAGGCCATGCGCGCGCGAACCGAACTGGCCAGCCTGCCCGCTGGCGCGCCCCCGGCTGAGCAGTGGCGCGAAATCAGCGGCATTGTGAGCGGCAACGAGGAATTCGGCCTGCGGCTCCTGGCGCCCGACGGCACCCTGATGATCGAGGCCGGCGCACGGCCGGGCGAGGTGCCCGCGATGACACCGGTGGGCTTGAACGATCCACCATCGGCCACCGCAATCCAGACCTGGCAGACGCGCGGCGACATTCCCGTGCGCGGTCTCTCGATGCTCGCGCGCACGGGCGCCGCGCCCGAAACGATGCGGGTGGACCTGTACCAGGTGGCCACTTCGCGGGTGGCGTTGCTGCGCGACTATCGTCTGAAACTGAGCATCGCCGTCTGTCTCGGCGCACTGGCGGCGGGCCTGCTCGGTTACGCCGCATTGCATGCGGGCATGGCGCCACTGCGGCGCATTGCGGCGGGCACCGCATCCGTGACATTTGCCAGCGGCACGCTGCCGGTGGACCCGTCGCGCCTGCCGGCCGAACTGGACGAACTGGCGCGGGCGCTGCAACGAATGATCGACCGGCTGCGCGAGCGCTATGAACGGCTGTCGCAGTTTTCGGCCGACCTGGCGCACGATTTCCGCACGCCCATCGGCAACCTGCTGGGCCAGACCCAGGTGGCGTTGTCGAGCGAGCGGCCGGTGGAGGAATACCAGGCGTTGCTGGCCTCCAATGTGGAAGAGTACGAGCGGCTGTCGCGCATGATCGAGAACATGCTGTTCCTGGCTCGCGCGGACAATGCGCAGGTGGCGATGAAGCGCGTGACGCTGGATCTTGGCGCCGAGCTGGCGCGGCAGGCCGACTATTTCGAACTGCTGGCCGACGCGCGCGGCATCGCCATCGAGGTGGCAGCCAGTGGCACGCTCGAGGCCGACGCCACGCTGTTCCGGCGCGCGTTGGGCAACCTGCTGTCGAACGCCGTGCAGTATTCGCCCGAAGCGGCCGTGATCACGCTGCGCAGCTGGCGCGAGCAAGATCGGGTGGTGATCGAGGTGGCCAATCCCGGCCCCGGCATCGCGGCCGAGCACCTGCCCAGGCTGTTCGACAGATTCTTCCGTGGCGACCCCGCTCGCGCCAATTCCGGCGAATCGTCGGGCATCGGCCTGGCCATCGTCAAGACCATCATGGATCTGCACCACGGCAGCGTGCAGGTGGAGTCTGTGGTGGACGGACTGACCGCGTTCCGGCTCGTGTTCCCGGACGCCCCGACCGGCCCCGGCACGCCTGCCGCGGCCTGAACGCCTGCCGCCCGGGTTTGCTACGTCGACAGAACGTCGATCACCCTGCCCGGATTCAGAATGCCCTTCGGGTCCAGCGCCTGCTTGATGGCGCGCATCAGCGCCAGTTCCGCGGGGCTGCGCGAGTGGTGGAGGAACGGCTTCTTGTGCACGCCGATGCCGTGCTCGGCCGATATGCTGCCGGCAAACTGGCGGACGACCTGGTAGGCCACGGCGTCGATGGCGGCTTCGGGAAAGTCCGCTGCGGCCACGCCGGGCAGGTGCACGCTGAAATGCAGGTTGCTGTCGCCGACATGACCGAAGTTCACCAGTTCGGCGCCGGGCCACTGCGCCAGCACCGCGGTGCGCAGCGCGTCGGCAAACGCGCCGATCCGGCCGATCGGCAGGCTCACGTCGAACGCGGCGTTCGGCGCCCACATCTGCGGAAATTCCGCCACGGCGTCGCGCAGTTTCCAGAAGCTCTCGGCTTCCTTGCCGCTGGCGGCGATGGCTGCGTCGACGATCAGTCCTTCGCTCATGGCGTCCTCAAGCATGCGCTCGAATGCCGCACCGTCTGCATCGGCGTCGCTGCCTTGCAGGTCGACGAGCACATAGAACGGATGGCCTGAGGGGAGGGGCGCACGCACGCCGGGTACGCGCGTGGTGACCAGCGTGTAGTAGTCGGCCCACATCGCCTCGAACGCCGAGACCCGGCCCGACAACGCACGCTGCGCATGACGCAGCAGCTTCACCACGTCCTCGAACGATGCCAGCGCGCAAAGTGCGGTCTGCGTGCTCGAAGGCAAGGGCGCCAGCCGCAGCACCGCGCGCGTGATGACGCCAAGCGTGCCTTCGCTGCCGACGAAATACTGGCGCACGTCGTAGCCGGCGTTGTTCTTCAACATCTTGTTCAGCGATGTCAGCACCGTGCCATCGGCCAGCACCACTTCCAGGCCCAGCACCTGATCGCGCATCATGCCGTAGCGGATCACGCGATTGCCCCCAGCATTGGTGGCGATATTGCCGCCGATCTGGCAACTGCCGCGCGCGCCAAGGTCGACCGCCAGCAGCCATCCCGCTTCGCGCGCGGCATCCTGCGCGGCCTGCAGCGTGGTGCCCGCGAGCACGGTCATGGTGCCGGACTGCGCGTCGATTTCCTCCACGCCGCGCATGCGCTCCAGTGACAGCACCAGTTCGCCAGCGTGGGGCGTGGCGCCGGCCGCCAGCCCCGTCAGCCCGCCCTGGGGCACCACGGGCTGACCGTGGCGATGGCACAGCGCGAGGATCGCGGACACTTCCTCGGTCGAGCGGGGCCGCGCCACGGCAAGCGGCGGCGCGCCGAGCGGCGCATACCAGTCCTTGCGGAAGCGCATCTCGATGGCGTCGCCGGTTTGCAATCCGGCGGGATCGAGCAGCGCGGCGAGTTCGGCTAACAGGGGCGTATTGGCAGTCATGGAAACAAGTGAGGGACGTCGTCACGATGATGCGCAACCTACGTGGCGCATGCCGTCGCGTAAAGAACCATTCGCGTGAGGCGCGATGGCACCAGTCATGCACCGCTCCAGGCCTGCTCACTGATGCGCGCGGCAATCGTCCTGGGCGGCTCCTGCATGCGCGCCATATGTTCCAGCGCGGGCTCGATCACTTCCGCCAGCTTGCGGAATGCGGGCCCGATCTCGGCTTCGGGCACGCATGCATAGCCCAGCAGCAGGCCCTGCTGCGTCACCGCGCCTTCACTGTAGTAGCGCGACAGCGGCCGCGCCGACAAGCCTTGCGTGCGCGCCGCCATGCTGATGCCAAGATCGTCGGCACCCGGCGGCAGATGCATCACCATATGCAGTCCGGCCTCGTGCGTGGAGGTGGGCCAGTCGTCTCCGAAGCGGGTGGCGATCGCCTCGCGCAGCAACGCCTGGCGCTGCGCATAGCGTTGCCGCATGCGGCGGATATGGGTGGCGTAGTGGCCTTCCTCGATAAAGTCCGCCAGCACGGCCTGCTGTACCAGCTGGCCTTCGCGATACAGCTCCGACAGCCCCGTGGCGAAATGCGGCGCCAGCGGCTTTGGCAACACCATGAAGCCCATGCGCAGGCCCGGGAACAGGGTCTTCGAGAACGTGCCCATGTAGATCACGCGGTCGTTGTCGTCGAGCCCCTGCAGCGATGCGACGGGACGGCCCTCGAAGCGGAACTCGCTGTCGTAGTCGTCCTCGATGATCCACGCGCCGCGCTGTCGCGCGTATTCCAGCAGCATGCGGCGCCGCGACAGGCTCATCATCATGCCCAATGGATACTGGTGCGACGGCGTGACAAAGATGAAGCGCGGCGGATCCTGCAGCGTGGCGGCCGTGGGTGCGATGCCCTCGTTGTCCACCGGCACCGGAATCGGCTCCACGCCCGCGCTGTATAGCAGGCTGCGGGTGCCCCAGTACCCGGGGTCTTCCATCCACGCCTTGTCGCCGGGGTCGGCCAGCAGGCGCGCGATCAGGTCGACGGCCTGGTGGATGCCGGTGGTCAGGATGATCTGGTCGGGCTCGCACCGCACCGATCGCACCAGCCGCAGATGCTCGGCCAGCAGTTTTTTCAGCGGCAGGTAGCCGCCGTGGTGCGCATACGTCAGCAATTGCGGGCTCGGATTGCGCCAGTGCTTGTTAAGCAGACGCGCCCACACGGCGTGCGGAAACAGCGAGACATCGGGCACGCCGGCCACGAACGCGCCCCATTGCCGGTCCGATGCACTGGCATGGGACACCAGATGCTGGCCGCGTCGCGATAACGCATATCGGTTGGGATGTTGCTGCATTGCGGGCACATCGATGGTGCCAGTCGGCGCACTGCCGTTGTGCAATGCACGATGGTCGGGAACCGTATGCGACACGAAGGTGCCACTTCCGCTCGACGCGGTGACGTACCCCTCGGCAAGCAACTGCTCATAGGCATATAGCACCGTGTTGCGCGATACGCCGATCTCCTTTGCCAGCACGCGCGACGCGGGCAGCTTGCTGCCCGCAGGCACAGCGCCAGCAAGGATTTCCTGCCGGATGATCACATAAAGCTGGCGATTCATATGCTCGCCGGCCTTGCCGTTCCATGCACCATCCTGGGTTGCTGCGCGACGTTCCAGACGTTGCAGCAGCAGCTCGGAGAGAAGGGTCTCTTTCAAAGTGGCTCCGGACAAAAAACTGCATATGGACCTACCGATGGTACCAACCATCGGCTAATTTTCCATCCGTGCCGATGCAGATTTTTTCGATGTCCGTTTGTGGAGCCCCCATGCCGAATACTGCCACTGCCCTTGCACCCGATCTCGCCACGCAGTCGCTTGCCGAAGCGGTACGCGCGCTGACGCCGTACATGGTGGAAACCCTGAGCGGCTTCGTTGCCGCGAAGAGCCCGTCGGGCGCCGAACAGCCGGCGGTGGACTTTCTTGAGGGCGCGCTGCGCGACCTCGGCCTCACGTCCGAGCACATCATGCTCAACACGGCGCAACTGAAAGACCTGCCGCTGTTCTCCACACCATGTTGTCCCGATGGCGGCCGCTACAACCTGCTGGCCACCCATCGTCCGCGCGAACGCGGGGGCCGCTCGGTGCTGTTCAATGGCCATCTCGACGTGGTGCCGACCGGGCCCGATGCGATGTGGGCCGAATCGCCATTCAAGGCGTATGTCGAAGATGGCTGGCTGTTCGGCCGCGGCGCTGGCGACATGAAGGCTGGCATCGTGTGCGCGCTGGCCGCGTTCAAGGCGCTCAAGAACCTCGGCGTGCAGCCCGCGGGCAATGTCGGATTCAATGCCGTGCTGGAAGAAGAAAGCACCGGAAACGGCGCGCTGGCCACGGTGGCGGCACTGCGCAACGCGGTGGGCGCGGGCAAGCTTGCGTCGTTCGATACGGTGCTGATCCCCGAGCCGCTTGGCGAGTCGCTGATGACGGCGCAAATGGGCGTGTTCTGGATGTTCGTCGACCTGACGGGACGCCCCGCGCACGCTGCGTACATGACCACGGGCGTGAATCCGGTGGAAGCCGGCATCGCCGTGATGGCGGACCTGCGCGAGTTGGAAGCCGAGTGGAACCTGCCGCGCAATCGCCCGGCCGCGTATCGGGAACACGCGCATCCGATCAACTTCAATCTTGGCCAGATCCACGGCGGCGAATGGAATTCGTCGGTGCCCTGCACATGCACGCTGGGCATCCGCATCGGCTTCTATCCGCATATGGATGTGAACGAGGCCAAGGCCATCGTCGCCCAGCGCGTGCGCGATACCCTGGCGCGGCTGGGCAGCACGCTGCAGTTGGAGATTCGCTACGAAGGGTTCCACGCGCCGGGCTGCGAGTTCGATCTCGACAACGCGCCGATGCGCGCGCTGGCCGAGGCGCATCGCAAAGTGCACGGCAGTGAGGTGGCACGCACGGCCACTACCGCCACCACCGACGCGCGGCACTTCCGCATCACGCTCGATACGCCGGTCACGTGCTACGGCCCCGAGGCGCGCAATATCCACGGCATCGACGAATCGGTGTCGATCGACAGCATGGTGCGCGTCACCACTACGTTTGCGCAGTTTTTGGTCGACTGGTGCGGCGTGGAGCCGGCCGTGGACTGACGGCCGCCTGACGTGCAACCGCGGCGCCATCGCGCGCCGTTGATTTTCCCTCGTTGTAAGCAACCCCCGGACAACGTGCGCCGCACGCTGCCCGATGACCCTGCCTGTCCCAAAAAAAAGGAAACGACCGATGAAATGCATCACTGCCAGCGTCCAGTCACGCATCAGGGGGAGCCTGGTGTCGATGGCTTTCGTTGCCGCGGCCGGCCTGATGGCCGGCGCCGCGCTTGCCCAGACCACCGGCGGCACACTGTCCGGCATCGTGCAGCCGGAACCGCCGATCCTGGTCAGCGCGCTCAATTCGCAAGCCCCCACGCAGTACATCGCCGGCAAGATCTACCAGGGCCTGCTGACCTACGGCCCCGATCTGAAGCCGCGTCCGGAACTGGCCAAGTCGTGGAAGATCTCGCCCGACGGCCTCACCTACACCTTCGAGCTGCAGCAGGGCGTGAAATGGCATGACGGCAAACCGTTCACGTCCGCCGACGTGGTGTTCTCGATCGACAAGATGCTGCGCGAAGTGCATGTGCGCACCCGCGCGGTCATCAACAAATACATGGCGTCGATCCGCGCGGTCAACGACAGTACGGTCGAGATCAAGCTGAAGGAGCCGTTTCCGCCGTTCATCTCGATGTTCGAGACCGGCACCATGCCCATGATGCCCAAGCACATCTACGACGGCACCGACTACCGCAACAACCCCGCCAACCAGAAGCCGGTGGGCACGGGCCCGTTCGTGTTCAAGGAATGGAAGAAGGGCGCGTACATCAAGCTCGCCAAGAATCCGAACTACTGGAAAAAGGGCCAGCCGTACCTGGACGAACTGGTCTTCTACGTGATTCCCGATTCGGCGTCGCGTGCCGTGGCGTTCGAGAAGGGCGACGTGCAGGTGCTGCGCGGCGGCGACGTGGACAACGTCGACGTCAAGCGTCTGCGTGCGCTGCCCAACGTGGAATACACCACCAAGGGCTGGGAGATGTTCGCGCCCATGGCCAGCCTGTTGCTGAACCAGCGCAAGCCGCCGTTCAACAACGTGCAGGTGCGCCAGGCCGTGATGCATGCGCTGAACCGCAAGCTGATTGTCGACAACATTTTCTTCGGCATGGGCAAGCCCGCGGTCAGCCCGTTCTCGTCGAGCACGCTGTTCTTCGACAAGAACATGCCGACGTTCGATTTCAGCATCAAGAAGGCGCGCGACGAGATCAAGGCGTCCGGCGTGGACGTGGGCAAGTACCCGGTCAAGATCCTGTCGACGTCGTACGGCGCCAACTGGGATCGCCTGGACGAGTACATCAAGCAGATGCTCGAGCAGCTCGGTTTCAAGGTCAGCATCGATTCGGCCGATGCCGGCACGTGGTCGGCGCGCGTGGGCAACTGGGACTTCGACATGACCGTGACGTACACGTACCAGTATGGTGATCCGGCGCTGGGCGTGGAGCGCCTGTACGTAACGCGCAACATGGTCAAGGGCACGCCGTTCGCCAATGTGCAGGGCTACAGCAACCCCACCGCGGACGACCTGTGGGCCAAAGCCGGCGCCACCATGGATGGCGCCGAGCGCCAGAAGCTCTACAGCGAGCTGCAGAAGATCCTGGTGAACGACGTGGCCAACGCCAACCTGTTCGAGATCGAGTTTCCGACGCTGTATCGCAAGAACGTCAAGAACCTGGTGACCACGGCCATTGGCCTGAACGAGTCGTTCGACAACGTTTCGATCGAGAAGAACTGATCGACGCCGGTATCGCGCGCTGGCGGACTGCCGCCGGCGCGCCGTGCCACAAGGTCATGGTTGTGCGGAGGTGATCGTGAGTTTTCTGTCTTTCCTGATGTCCCGGCTGGCCAAGGCGCTGGTGGTGGTGATCGGCGTGGTGGTCATCAATTTCTTCCTGATCCGCATGGCGCCCGGCGATCCGGCCACCGTCATGGCAGGCGAGGCCGGCGCTGGCGACGCGGCGTACGTGACGCAGCTGCGCGAGCAGTTCGGGCTCGACAAGCCCGTGCTCACGCAGCTGGGCATCTATCTCAAGGGCGTGGCCACGCTGGATCTGGGCTACTCGTACCGCAACCATCTGCCCGTGCTGGACCTGATTCTCGATCGGCTGCCTGCCACGTTCCTGCTGATGAGCGGCGCGTTCGTGTTCTCGATCGCGATGGGCGTGCTGCTGGGCGTGATCTCCGCGCGAACCCGCTACGAGAACCGGCGGCGATGGATCGACAGCGCGGTGATGTCCGGTGCGCTGCTGCTCTATGCGACGCCGCTGTTCTGGTTGTCGCTGATGGCCATCATCCTGTTCTCGGTCGTGCTGGGCTGGCTGCCGGCCTTCGGCATGGAAACGGTCGGCGCCAACCTGACCGGCATGGCGCGCGCCAAGGATATCGCGCTGCATTTGGTCCTGCCGACGATCTCGCTCGGCTGCTTCTTCATGGCCGTGTATGTGCGGCTGACGCGCGCGTCGATGTTGGAGGTGATGGGCATGGACTTCGTCAAGACCGCGCGTGCCAAGGGCGTGCCGGCGCGTCGCGTGATCCGCGTGCATGTGCTGCGCAATGCGCTGCTGCCGGTGATCACGTTTGCGGGCATCCAGCTGGGCCAGATGGCTGGCGGCGCGGTGCTGACCGAGACCGTGTTCTCGTGGCCCGGCATCGGCCGGTTGATGTTCGACGCGCTGCTGCAGCGCGACTACCAATTGCTGCTGGGCATCTTCTTCGTGACGTCGGCGCTGGTGGTGTTTTTCAACCTGGTAACCGACGTGATCTATCGCTTCATCGACCCCCGCATCGCCATCGGCGGCAAGGAGGCCACTGCATGAAATCGTTCGTCAAACGCTATTGCCGCAATTACGGCGCGGTGATCGGCCTGCTGCTGCTCGCCGCCGTGGTGGCGGTGTCGTTCGTGGCGCCGCTGCTGTACGAGGAATCGCCGTGGCTGATGGTGGCCGATCCGCTGATGAAGCCGTTTGCCGACATGGCTTACCCGTTCGGCACCGACATGCTCGGGCGCGACATCACGGCCGGGCTGCTGTACGGCGCGCGCGTGTCGCTGCTGGTCGGCGTGATCTCGACGGCCGTGGCGCTGGTGCTGGGCGTCATGGTGGGCGCCGTGGCCGGCTATTGCGGCGGCCGCATCGACGACGCGCTGATGCGCCTGACCGAGTTCTTCCAGACCATTCCCCAACTGGCGATGGCCGTGGTGATCGTGGCCATCTTCAATCCTTCGATTTATTCGATCGTCGGCGCGATCTCGGTGGTGTCGTGGCCGCCCGTGGCGCGGCTGGTGCGCGGCGAATTCCTGTCGCTCAAACAGCGCGAATTCGTGCAGGCCGCCGTGGTGATCGGGCAGCGTCCGCTGCGCATCATCGTCACGCAGATCCTGCCCAACGCGATGTCGCCCATCATCGTCTCGGCATCGTTCATGGTCGCCACGGCAATCCTGACCGAATCGGCGCTGTCGTTCCTGGGCCTGGGCGATCGCAACATGATGAGCTGGGGCTTCATGATCGGCGCGGCGCGCACGATGATCCGCGAGGCGTGGTGGATGAGCGTGTGGCCCGGCGTGGCCATTCTGCTGACCGTGCTGGCCATCAACCTGATCGGCGAAGGGCTCAACGACGCCCTGAACCCGCAACTGCGCCGCCGTGGCGAGTAAGGAGCGCTCCCATGACGCAAACCAGCCATTCCCCGCAATCGCCCCAGCCGCTGCTGTCGATCCGCAACCTGTCGATCGCGCTGCCGCGCGGCGGCGACCGTCCGCACGCCGTGCGCGATATCTCCTATGACCTGCACGCGGGCGAGATCCTGTGCATCGTGGGCGAATCGGGCTCGGGCAAGTCGATGAGCGCCAACGCCATCATGGGCCTTCTGCCCACCTACCTGAAGCCTGAGTCGGGCCAGATCCTGTTCCAGGGGCGCGACCTGTTGGCGCTCGACGAGTCCGCCTTGCTCGGCATGCGCGGCAAGGACATGGCGATGGTGTTCCAGGAGCCGCTGTCGGCGCTGAACCCGGTGATGACCGTGGGCGACCAGATCGCCGAGGTCATGCGCGTGCATCGCGCCTATCCGGGCGATGCGTGTCGGCGCCGCGTGCTGGACCTGCTGGAATTCGTTGGCCTGCCTGATCCCGCCACCCTGGTGCACAGCTATCCATTCCGTTTGTCGGGCGGACAGCGCCAGCGCGTGGTCATCGCCATGGCCCTGGCGCTGGAGCCGAAGCTGCTGATCGCCGACGAACCGACCACCGCGCTGGACGTGACCACACAGGCCCAGATTCTGCGGCTGATCCGCCGTATCCAGGCGGAGAAGGGCATGGGCGTAATGTTCGTCACCCACGATTTTGGCGTGGTGGCCGAGATTGCAGATCGCGTGGCCGTGATGGAAAAGGGCGAACTGGTGGAGATTGGCGCGGCACGCCAGGTGCTCGAACATCCGCAGCATCCGTACACGCGCCGGCTGATCAGCGCCGTGCCGCACGGCCGCGCCAGGGACGCCGGCCACGATGCCGGCGCCACCGTGCTCAAGGTGCGCAACCTGCGCAAGACCTACGTGTCGGGCGGCGGGCTGTTTTCAAAAAAACGCGTGACGCACGCGGTGGACGACGTGTCGTTCCAGGTGTGCCGCGGCCAGACGCTGGGCATCGTCGGCGAGTCGGGCTCGGGCAAGTCCACCATCGGCAAATGCCTGCTGCGGCTGACCGGCGTCGATGGCGGCCAGATGCTGTTCGACGGCCAGGACATCGCGCGGCTGTCCGAGCGCCAGTTCCGACCGTTCCGGCGCGATGTGCAGATGATCTTCCAGGATCCGTTTGCATCGCTGAATCCACGCCACACGGTGGGCCGCATCATCACCGACGGCCCGGTCGCCAACGGCGTGCCGCTGGACGATGCACGCAAGCGCGCGCGAGAACTGCTGCAACTGGTGGGGCTGGAGCCTTCGGCGTTCGATCGCTATCCGAACCAGTTCTCGGGTGGGCAGCGCCAGCGCATCGGCATCGCGCGGGCACTCGCCCTGGAGCCCAAGCTGCTGGTCGCCGACGAATCGGTTTCCGCACTCGACGTTTCGGTTCAGGCCCAGGTGCTGCAACTGCTGGCCGACCTGCAGAAGAAGCTCGACATCGCGCTTATCTTTATCACGCACGACCTGCGCGTTGCCGCGCAGATCTGCCATCACATCATCGTCATGCATCGCGGCCGCGTGGTGGAGTCCGGTCCGCCCGCGCAGATTTTTGACGCCCCCGAACACGATTACACGCGCAGGCTGATCGACGCCATTCCGGGCAAGTCGTGGGACCCCACGCTGATCCGCGCCGCCGCCTGACGCCTTTGTCCCTGACGCATTCACTGGAGCCATACACATGAAGAACGCAGAACTGGTCCGCCGCAAGGACGCCGCCACCCCGCGCGGCGTGGGCGTGATGTGCAATTTCTACGCCGAACGCGCCGAGAACAGCGAGATCTGGGATGTCGAAGGCAAGCGCTATATCGACTTTGCCGCGGGCATCGCCGTGCTCAACACCGGCCATCGCCACCCGCGCCTGGTGGCCGCGCTGCAGGAACAACTGAACCGCTTCACGCATACCGCCTACCAGATCGTGCCGTACGCCAGCTATATCGAGCTGGCCGAGAAAATCAACCAGCGCGCACCGGGCCGCTCGGCGCGCAAGACGGCGTTTTTCACCACCGGCGCCGAAGCCGTCGAGAACGCCATCAAGATCGCGCGCGCCGCCACGGGACGGCCGGGCGTGATTGCCTTCTCGGGCGGTTTTCACGGCCGCACGATGATGGGCATGGCGCTGACTGGCAAGGTGGCGCCTTACAAGGTGGGCTTCGGCCCGTTCCCGGGAGAGGTCTATCACGCACCGTATCCGTCGGCGCTGCACGGCGTGAGCGTCGACGACGCGCGTCGCGCGCTCGATCATCTGTTCAAGGCCGATATCGATCCGCGCCGCGTGGCCGCGATGATCTTCGAGCCGGTGCAGGGCGAGGGCGGCTTCAATGTGGCGCCGCCGGAGTTCGTGCGCATGTTGCGCGCCATCTGCGACGAGCACGGCATTCTGCTGATCGCCGACGAAGTGCAGACTGGTTTTGGCCGCACCGGCAAGCTGTTTGCGATGGAGCACTACGACGTAGCGCCGGACCTGACCACCATGGCCAAGAGCCTGGCCGGCGGCATGCCGCTGTCGGCCGTGTGCGGCCGAGCCGAAATCATGGACGCGCCGTCGCCGGGCGGGCTGGGCGGCACCTATGCGGGCAATCCGCTGGCCGTGGCGTCGGCGCTGGCCGTGCTGGACGTGCTGGAGTCGGAGAACCTGATCGCCCGTGGCGCCGCGCTGGGCGAACGCCTGACGGAGCGGCTCAACAGTCTTAAGCCGCGCGTGCCGCAGATCGCCGAGGTGCGGGGCATCGGCGCGATGGTGGCCGTGGAATTCCGGCGCGCCGACGGCAGCCCCGACGCCGACTTCACGCGCGACGTGCAGAACCGCGCGCTGGAAAAGGGTTTGCTGCTGTTGTCGTGCGGCGTGTACGGCAACGTCATCCGCTTCCTGTTCCCGCTCACGATCGAGGACGCCGTGATGGACGAGGGCCTCGACATCCTCGCCGAAGTACTGACCCGCTGATCCGCCGACCAAGGACCAACCCATGACCCGACCGCAAGCCGTACCGACCGTCCAGGTCGACAACGATCGCGTGATCGTGACCGAATGGCGCTTCGCGAAGGGCGCCGAAACCGGACACCATCGCCATGGCCATGACTACGTGGTGGTGCCGATGACCACCGGCGCGCTGCTGCTGCAGACCCCGCAGGGCGAGGTCACCAGCCAGCTGGTGGCCGGCCAGGCATATTCGCGACCCGCCGGTGTCGAACACAACGTGATCAATGCGCACGATGGCGAATGCGTGTTCGTTGAAATCGAGATCAAGCGTGGAGGCCTCGCATGAGTACGCTGCGCGAGCGCAACGGCGGCCAGATCCTGGTCGACCAACTGCGAATCCACGGCGCGCGGCGCGTATTCCTGGTGCCCGGCGAAAGCTATCTGCCCTGCATCGACGCGCTCAATGAGCACCGCGACGCCATCGCGCCGATCGTCTGCCGCCAGGAAAGCGGCGCGGGCTACATGGCCGAGGCCTACGGCAAGCTGACTGGCGAGCCCGGCGTGTGCTTCGTCACGCGCGGCCCCGGCGCCACCAATGCCAGCATCGCTGTGCATACCGCGTTCCAGGACTCCACGCCGATGATCCTGTTCGTCGGCCAGGTCGGCAACGATTTCTACGAGCGCGAGGCGTTCCAGGAAATCGATTACCGGCGCATGTTCGGCCAGATGGCGAAGTGGGTGGCGCAGATCGATCGCACCGATCGCATTCCGGAATTCATCGCGCGCGCCTATGCGGTGGCCACCAGCGGACGGCCGGGGCCGGTGGTGCTGGCATTGCCCGAGGACACGTTGTGGGGGCGGGCCAGCGTGCCCGACATGCCGCGCTACCAACGCGCGTACGGCGCGCCCACGCCGGCGTCGATCGATCGGCTGGGCACGATGCTGGCCGGCGCGCAGCGGCCGTTCCTGTTGGTGGGCGGATCGGGCTGGACGCCCACCGCGCTGCGGCAGATCGAGGGGTTTGCCGAACGGTTCGCGCTGCCGGTCGGCGTGGCATGGCGTCGGCTTGAATGCTTCGACAACGACCATCCCAACTTTGCCGGACATGTGGGCTGGGGCATGACCGACGCGCTGCGCCAGCGCATCCGCGATGCCGATCTGGTGATCGCCGTGGGCACGCGCATGGGCGAGGCGACGACCGAGGGCTACACGCTGATCGAAAGTCCGCTACCCAAACAGCAACTGGTGCATGTGTACCCCGACCCCGACGAGCTGGGCCGCGTGTTTCGCGCGACGCTGCCGATCGCGGCCGACGTGGTGTCGTTCGCGGCGGCCGTCGCGCAACTGTCGCCCGCCACGGCGCCGGCGCGCGCGGCGGTGGCCGGGGCGCACGCCAGTTTCCGCGCCGGGCAGGCGCCCCAGGCAGCGCCGGGCGCGTTGAACCTGAACCGCGTGGCATGCCACGTGCGCGACCACGTGCCGGCCGATGCGTGCGTCACGGTCGGCGCCGGCAACTACGCGCTGTTTGCGCATACCTATCACCGCTTTCACGGCGTGGGCACCAGCCTGGCGCCAACCGTCGGATCGATGGGGTACGGGCTGCCCGCCGCGATTTCCGCCAAGCTCGAGCGGCCCGATCGCACGGTGGTCTGCTACGCGGGCGATGGCTGCTTCCAGATGAATCTGCAGGAGCTGGGCGTGGCCATGCAGTACCGGCTCGGCATCGTGATCCTCGTGTTCAACAACGGCATGTGGGGCACGATCCGCGCCCACCAGGAACGCGAGTTTCCGGGCCGCACGATTGCGCTGACCTTCGACAATCCTGCATTCAGCGAGCTGATCCGCGCGTATCGCGGGCATGGCGAGGTGGTCGACAACGATGAGGCATTCGGTCCCGCCTTTGCGCGCGCACTGGAGTTTGCCGCGCGCGAAAACCTCCCGGCGCTGATCGAGCTGCGCTACGAACCCGATGGCATCGCGCCCGGCGTGACGCTGTCAGGCATCCGCGCGGCCGCGCTGGCGCGGCAATCGCACTGACCGGCCCATCCACCAGAACCTTTTCGTGAATCCCACAATGCGCGCCTTCTTTTCGGATGACCAGTTGCTGCACCAGCCTCGGCAGTTCATGCGCGCAGGCCGGCTGTGCGAGCCGACCGATGTGCCGGCTCGCGCCGCCGCGCTTCAGCGGGCGCTCGATGCCCGCGGTATCGAGCTTGCCACGCCCCCGGACTACGGCCGTGCGCCGCTGGAAACCGTGCACAGTCCGGCCTACCTCGATTTCCTTTCCACTGCGCACGTGCGCTGGATGGCCATGGCGTCGCCCACGCTGGACCCAGGTATCGAGGTGCTGCCCAATCTCTCGCCGTACTACAACGGCCGGGTCGACAAGACGCGGCGCGGGCCTTGTCCGTCCGGCAGCGTGATTGCCGAAGCTGGCTATTACCTGGGCGACCTGAGCTGCCCGCTGGGACCGGACAGCTGGCGCTCGATCCTGCGCTCGGCGCATAGCGCGGTGGCCGCGGCGCGGCATGTCTGCGCGCCGCACGACGGCAACGGCATGGCCTATGCGTTGTGCCGGCCGTCAGGTCATCACGCACATGCCGACCGGGCTAGCGGATTCTGCTACGTCAACAACTCGGCCATTGCCGCACAGACGCTGCTGGAGCGCTTCGACAAGGTAGCGGTGCTGGACGTCGACGCCCATCACGGCGACGGCACGCAGCAAATTTTCTATCAACGCTCGGACGTGATGACGATTTCGCTGCATGCCGATCCGGGCGCGTATTACCCGTTCTATACCGGCTATGCCACGGAGCGTGGCCACGGCGCGGGTTACGGCTACAACCTCAATTTTCCGCTGCCGCACGGCACGGCCGATGCGGGTTTTCTATCCGCGCTGGACAGTGCGCTCGATGCGCTGCGCGACTACCGCCCGCAGGCGCTGGTGCTTGCGCTCGGTTTCGACACCTACCGCCATGATCCGATCAGCGTGCTGCAGGTGGGCATCGATGCGTATCGCAGCATTGGCGAACGCATCCACGCGCTGGGCGTGCCAACCGTGGTGGTGCAGGAGGGCGGCTATGAGGTCGACGCCATCGGCATGGCGCTGGAATCGTTCCTGGCTGGCTTCGCGCCGGCCATCGCATGAACATCGGGAGCAAGCGATGACGACTTTGCATATCGACGGCAAGCGGCTGTGGCAGTCGCTGATGGATCTGGCCGCGATCGGCGCGACGCCGAAGGGCGGCAACGCGCGGCTCGCGCTGACCGCACTCGACGGCCAGGGCCGCGACCTGGTGACCGGTTGGATGCGCGATGCGGGCCTGACGGTGACCGTGGACCGCGTCGGCAATATCTTCGGCCGCCGCGCCGGCCGCGATGACAGCCTGCCGCCGGTGATGACCGGCAGCCATATCGACACCCAGCCCACCGGCGGCAAGTTCGACGGCTGCTTCGGCGTGCTGGCCGGGCTGGAAGTGATGCGCACGCTGAACGATCACGGCGTGCGGACCGAGGCGCCGCTGGAACTGGCGATCTGGACCAACGAGGAAGGCACGCGGTTTGTGCCGGTGATGATGGGCTCCGGCGTGTTTGCCGGCGTCTTTCCGCTGGAGGTGGCGCTGAACGCTGTCGACACGGCCGGCAAGCGCGTCGACGACGAACTCCGCGCGATCGGCTACGCGGGCGATCTGCCCGTGGGCGGCCGTCCGGTCGGCGCGTATTTCGAAGCCCATATCGAGCAGGGCCCGATCCTGGAAGCCGAGGACAACGTGATCGGCGTGGTGACGGGATCGTTGGGGCTGCGCTGGTACGACGTGACCGTGACCGGCATGGAGGCGCACGCCGGGCCGACGCCGATGCCGCTGCGCCGCGATGCGCTGTATGGCGCCACGCACCTGATGCAGGAAGTCGTCCGCATCGCTCACGACTTTGCGCCCCATGGCCGCGGCACGGTGGGCGTGGTCAACGTGCATCCGGCGTCGCGCAACGTGATTCCGGGCAGCGTCACCTTCACGGTCGATCTGCGCCATCAGGACGCGCAGCAGTTGCAGGCGATGGACAGGCGTTTTCGCGACGCTTGTGCAGCGCTGGCGGAGGGCGCCACCACGGGTGCCGCGCTCGACGTAAAGATCGTCGATGTGCAGTACTTCGCGCCGACGCCTTTCGCGCCGGAACTGGTTGCGCATGTACGCAGCGAGGCCCGCGCCCGCGGCTACAGCCATCAGGACATCGTGACTGGCGCGGGTCATGACGCGGTGTATATCGCCGGCGTAGCCCCGACGGCGATGATCTTCGTGCCGTGCAAGGACGGGATCAGCCATAACGAAGTGGAAGACGCCAGGCCCGAACACCTGGAAGCCGGCGCCAACGTACTGCTGGGCGCGATGCTGGCGCAAGCGGGCAAGGAGCACGAATGAGCGAGGCACTGGGCACCCTGCGCGACTGGCAGGTAAAGGCCGCCGCACTAGAGATCGGTGCGCAGGCGTATATCGACGGGCAATGGACGGACGCCGCCGATGGCGCGACATTCGACTGCATCAACCCGGCCACCGGCGCGCTGCTGGCGCGCGTACCGGCTTGCGGTGCGGCGGATGTGGACCGCGCCGTGGCCGCCGCGCGACGCGCCTTCGATGCCGGTACGTGGCGCGACATGCCGCGCCGCGAGCGCAAGGCGGTCCTGCTGCGGCTGGCCGCGCTGATCGACACGCATCGCGATGAACTGGCGCTGCTGGAAACGCTCGACATGGGCAAGCCCATCGCCGACACGATGCTCTACGATATCCCCGAGGCGGCGCGCACCTACGCCTGGTACGCGGAGAGCATCGACAAGGTCTATGACGAGATCGCGCCGACCGACAGCAACGTGCTGGCAACCATCACGCGCGAGCCGGTTGGCGTGGTGGCCGCCGTGGTGCCGTGGAACTATCCGCTGCTGATGGCAAGCTGGAAAGTGGCTCCCGCGCTGGCTGCGGGCAACAGCGTGGTGCTCAAGCCGGCCGAGCAATCGCCGCTGACGGCGATCCGCCTTGCCGCGCTGGCCGAACAGGCGGGCGTGCCGCGGGGCGTGTTCAACGTGGTGCCGGGGCTGGGCGCCGATGCGGGACAGGCGCTTGGGCGCCATGCCGATGTCGATTGCCTGGCCTTTACTGGGTCGACCGCCACCGGCAAGCGTTTCATGGAATACAGCGGGCAGTCCAACCTGAAGCGGGTCTGGCTTGAGTGCGGCGGCAAGTCGCCGCATATCGTGTTCGACGACTGCCCGGACGTTGAGCGCGCCGCGCTGGCCGCCGCCATCGGCATTTTCAACAACCAGGGCGAGATCTGTATCGCCGGATCGCGTCTGTACGTGCAGCGCGGCATCTACGAAGCCTTCCTGACGCGCCTGCAGGCGCATGCCGCCGCCATGCAGCCGGGAGATCCGCTCGATCCGGCCTCGGCCATGGGCGCGATCGTCGATGGGCGCCAGTTCGATCGCGTGATGTCGTATATCGAGGCGGGCCGCAGGGAAGGTGCGACGCTGCGCGCGGGCGGACAGGCTGCCCGTGGCGGCAGCGGCGGCTGGTTCGTGCAGCCGACGATCTTCGAATGCCCGTCGCAGGCGCTGACCATTGTGCGCGAGGAAATCTTCGGACCAGTGCTGGCCGTGACCGTGTTCGACACCGAGGACGAGGTGGTGCGCATGGCCAACGATTCGCCGTATGGCCTCGGGGCGGGCTTATGGACGTCCGACCTGTCGCGCGCGCACCGCGTATCGCGCAAGCTGCGCAGCGGGCTGGTGTGGGTCAACTGCTACATGGATGGCGATATCACCGTGCCGTTCGGCGGCGTCAAGCAATCGGGCTTTGGTCGCGACAAGTCGCTGCACGCGCTGGAAAAATACCAGGACCTGAAAACTACCTGGATCCGGCTCGGCAATTAGCCCGGCGGCAAGCGGCAAGCTCAGTGGTATCGGCTTTAGCCGGCTATCGGTGTCGGCGATTGCGGAAGGCGCCGCGCGGGGGGTAAGCTGCGGCTTGCCAACCGTAGCGGGGCGCGGCGTTGCCGGCCCCAAAAACCGCCACCGAAGCATGGACAAATTTTTCGCGCTGAAGACGTTCGTCGAAACCGTGGACGCCAAGGGTTTTTCGTCTGCGGCGCGCCGCATGGGGCTGGCCACGTCATCGGTGACGCGCGCGCTCGATGCCTTGGAAACTGAACTGGGCGCGGTCCTGTTGAACCGGTCCACGCGACAGGTGACGGTGACGGAAGCCGGGGCCAATTACTATCAGCATGCCCGCCGCATCCTCGAAGCGGTGGAGGAAGCCGATGCGCTGATCGCCGATCGCGGCGAGATGCCGGTTGGGCAGTTGCGTGTTTCGCTGCCGGTGGCATTCGGACGCTGCTGCGTGTCGCCTTACCTCGGCGACTGGATGGCCCGTTATCCGAAGCTGGAACTGGACGTGCAACTGACAGACGAGATCGTCGATCTCGTCGCGCAGCGAATCGATGTGTCGGTGCGGCTGGGCAGTGCATCGGCATACGATGACGTGATCGCGCGCGAGATCGGCCGCTTCCGCCGGCTGGTAGTTGCCAGCCCGTCCTATCTCGAACCACAACCCGCCGTGGCCGAGCCGGCCGATCTGGTCGATCATCGATGCCTGCGATTCAGCTTCGGCGGCCGCGAGCAGGTCTGGACATTTCGCCCGCCGGCGCCGGGCCACGATGCGCAAAAGGTGGTAGTGCCCGTCCAGGGCAGCCTGCGCAGCAACAACATCGAAGTGCTGCGCGACGCCGCGCTGTCGGGGCTTGGCATCGGCCTGCTGCCGGACTGGCTGGTAGCGGCCGATATCGCCGACGGCCGGCTGGTTGCGTTGCTGGACGCCTGGGAAGTCACCCCGAACCAGTCCTCGTCGTCCATTACGGCGCTTTATCTGCCCAGTCACCGTGGATCGCGGCGCGTGGCGGCGTTTCTCGATTTTCTCGGCACGCTGCCGGGCCCGACCGGGCTTCAGTCCCCACGCGGCTCGTAACGGCTTTGCCCCCTGCGCAACGCTGCGTTGCGCGCGGTTGCGATTCTCGCAACGTCGCCTGGGCCTTAACCTCCGTGCATCCCCTTACAGGAGTCCGGAGTCATGTCTTCCCAGTCCTCCCCCACGATTGCAGGCAGTGCAGCCGCGCCGATGTCCGCAGGTCTCGTCGCGCTGTTTTCCCTTAGCGCCGGCGTGCTGGTCGCCAATCTTTACTACGCGCAGCCGATCATCGAGCTCATTGCGCCGGCCATTGGCATGTCGCTCGAGCGCGCCAGCGTGATCGTGTCGCTGACCCAGATCGGCTACGCCATCGGGCTGTTCTTCCTTGTGCCGCTAGCCGATCTGCTCGAAAACCGCCGCCTGCTGGTCGTCAGCGGCGTGGCGGCCGCGGCCAGCCTGGCGAGCGCCGCGCTGGCTTCGCAACCCACGGTGTTCCTGCTCGTTTCGCTGCTGCTCGGGCTCAGTTCGGTCAGCGTGCAGATCCTGATACCGCTGGCGGCCCATCTGGCGCCAGAAGCGCTGCGCGGGCGCACCGTCGGCACCATCATGGGCGGCCTGCTGTCCGGCATTCTCCTGTCGCGCCCGTTGTCCAGCATGGCCGCGCAATGGCTGGGATGGCGCGGGGTGTTCGTCATCGCGGCAGTGATGACGCTGCTCACCGTGGGCATCATTGCAGCGACGCTGCCGCGCCGCGTGCCGCAACATCGCGCCACCTACGGCAGCCTGCTGGCCTCGCTGTGGCATCTGTTCGGCCGTTATTCGGTGCTGCGCCAGAGAGCGCTGTTGCAGGGCCTTCTGTTTGCCGCCTTTAGCCTTTTCTGGACAGCCGTGCCGCTGGAACTCGGCGGTCGCCTGGGGCTGTCGCAATCGCAGATCGGACTGTTTGCCCTGGTCGGCGCACTGGGCGCGGTGGCTGCGCCGATTGCCGGCCGCCTTGCCGATGCCGGACATAGCCGCCTCGCCTCGCTTGCCGCACTGATCGTGGCGGCCCTGAGCTTTCTTCCCGGGATGGCAGGCGGCAGCGTGGCGATCTTCGGTCTTGCGGCGACCGGCATCCTGCTCGACTTTGCCGTCCAGATGAATATGGTCCTGGGACAACGTGCGATCTATGCGCTCGACGCAGCGAGCCGCGGACGGCTGAACGCGCTCTATATGACGGCGATCTTCGTGGGCGGAGCAGTTGGGTCGGCGATGGCCAGCACGCTGTACATCCACTTCGGATGGACAGGCATCGTCGTCACCGGCGGCGGGCTCGCACTGCTCGCCCTTGCCGGGCTGCTCGTGACGTCGCGGCGCCAAGCGCTGCCATAAGCGCTGCCTTAAGCGCCGCCATAAGCGCTGCCGTAAGCGGGCAGCGCGCGGCACACCGGCCACGCTCGTGGGCGGTGCGCTTTCATTCGGCCGTCGGCGTCGACCTGCGCGTCGGCGCCGAGGCGGCTAATCCCACTCCAGCTCTGACACCAGCTCGGCGCAAACCACGCCGTCCACACGCATCTGATAGAGCTTGCGGTAGCAGACCGGGCAGGGCGCCCAGTCGCGTGCCTGGTTACCGGCCAGCGCGAAGCGCAATTCCCTGATCCGTACAGGCGCACCGCATCCGCACACGAGAATCTGGGTATGGTCGTCCATCGTCATCTCCCCCTTTGAGATCGCTTGCAGTGTGCGGTGGGATGCCAGTCCCGGAATTCCTTGGGTCGCCCCACACGCAGACTGCAGCTTGTTGGCAAAGCCCGACGTGAACCGTTATTGACGTCAAGCCTACTTCCCGATTTTGTATGTGTGTGCATTCTCAGACTGGGTCGATTCCTGTTGGAAGCAAACAATTCCGCGGACAAGGCTGCGCGCGTCGCGGCGACAGCCGCAGCGGCGGGCGCGATTGTCGATATCGCAAATGCTGGTAAATCATCCTAAGATCGCAAGTGTCGTAAAGATATCCGGGGATATCGATAAATCTCTTTCCCCGACAAACGCCACGATTGCAAGCGCCGGAAGCGTCAGGCGACGCCCACCAAGGACATTCAATGCCAAAGCTCAGGGATCTCCCGCTTCACGTCCATCTGTGGATGCTTTTCGGGAGCCTGGTGCTTGTGGTCGGGGCGCTGACCTGCGCCATCAACTTCGTCATGACCAAGCAGGCGCTGGAAACCGCCACTGCCGATGCCACGCGCCGCATCAGCCGCCACACGCTCGACGAGGTGGAGGAACTGATGAACCCGGCGCAGATGGCCGTCAAGCTCATCAGTCACAGCTCGCTTGCCGATGCGCGGTCCCTCGATCAGCGCCTGCAAAGGCTCGCGCTGATTCGCGACGCGCTCGAGACGTCCCCGATCCTGCAGTCGCTGTACCTCGGTTACGCCGATGGCAGCTTCTTCTACATGCGGCTGCTGCGCACCGACGCCGAACGCCGGCTGTTCAGGGCGCCGCAACCAGCGGCCTACGTCGTGCGCAGCGTCGATGCGGCGGCGACAGGCACCAAAGAACCAACGGGTCGGCTGATCTTCCTCGATGCGAGCCTGGCAGTGGTGGGGCAGGCCGACGACGCGGATTTCGCGAGCAAGTTCGACCCGCGGCAACGACCGTGGTACGTGCGGGCGATGGCGGCGGGCGGCCTGATCCGCACCGATCCCTATATGTTCTTTGCCGATCAGGACGCGGGCGCGACGCTGGCGGTGCCGGCCCAGGGCCGGCAGGCTGTGGTCGGCGGAGATTTCAGGCTCGATTCGCTCGGCCAGATGCTGGCGCGCGAAGAGACCACGCCGGGGTCGGTGCTTGCGCTGCTGGATGCAGGCGGCAAGGTCCTTGCGGTCGACCGGAAGCCGCCCGAATCCGACGCAGCGCCCGACGCGATCCAGCTTGACGTGCCGGCCTCGGCGGCCCGCTACCGTATCCCAATCCTGACGCACGTGGCCGCGGGTATCGCAAGGCTGGGCGCGAAGGCTTCGGCGGCCGCGACAGAGTCGGTTGACGGCAGGACCTGGTACACCCAGATCGACCGCGTGACGCCAAGCGACGGCGATCCGCTGTTCCTGGTGTCGGCCATCCCGCAAGCGGAACTGCTGAAAGATGCGCGGCAACGCGCGCTGGTGAGTCTGGCGGCAACGGCCCTGGTCATATTGCTGTCGATGCCGCTGATCTGGCTCGCGGCGCGGCGGATTTCGCATCCGCTGCAGAAGCTGGCCGAGGGCGTCGAGGCCATCCGCAGGTTCGATTTTTTTGATCCGGTCGCCGCGCGGTCGCGCATCAAGGAAGTCAATGCGCTGGCCGCGGCCACCGAGAGCATGCGGCAGACCATTCAGCGCTTTCTGGCGATCGCGACGGCAATCTCGGCCGAATCGCGGCTGGAAACCCTGTTGCCGCTGCTGTTGCGCAAGACGCTCGACGCCGCGGGTGGGCGCGCCGGCGTGCTTTACCTGGCCGATGATGACGCACTGAACACCGGGGCGGCGCTGGACCGGGCCGGCGAGGATGCGTCGGCCCGCGTGCCGCCGACCACCATCGAACAGGCCCCGCCGCTGGTCCGTTCCGCGGCGGTGTCGCTGGCGCCGCAGGCCGGCGCCATGCCGATCGACGCGCTGCGCGCCGCCGGCCTGGTGTGCGGCGACGCCAGCCATGCCGTGGCGATTCCGCTCGTCACGCGCCAGCAAGAGCTGCAGGGCGTGATTCTGTTGCTGCGCGACACCCCGATGGAAGCGGCCCAGCTTGCCTTCGTCAGGACGCTGTCGGGGCTGTGCGCGGGCGCCATCGAGGTGCGCGCGCTGACGGAGGCACAACGCGTGCTGTTCGATGCGTTCATCAAGTTGCTGGCCGGCGCCATCGACGCCAAGAGCCCGCATACCGGCGGCCATTGCGAACGTGTGCCGCATCTGGCAAAGATGCTGGCGGCCGCTGCTTGCGATGCCACCGAGGGCCCGTACAAGTCGTTCCAGATGACCGATACGCAAAAAGAGGCGCTGCATGTGGCCGCGTGGCTGCATGACTGCGGCAAGGTGACGACTCCCGAGTACATCATCGACAAGGCCACCAAGCTGGAAACGCTGCACGATCGCATCCACGAGATTCGCATGCGTTTTGAAGTGCTGAAGCGCGATGCGCAAATCGATTACCTGCGCGCAATTGCAGCGGGCGAAGACGAGCACGCCGCCAGGGCCCGGTGTGACCAGACATGCCAGGCGCTGGACGACGACTTCGCTTTTGTCGCCACCTGCAACCAGGGTGCGGAGTTCATGGACGCCGCGCACAAGGACCGCCTGCTGCAGGTGGCATCGCGCACTTGGCAACGCACGCTGGACGACCGGCTCGGCATCTCGCGCGAGGAACTGTCGCGCAAGGCGCGCGTGCCGGCGCAGCCGCTGCCCGCATGGGAGCCGCTGCTGGCGGACAAGGACGAACACATCATCGAGCGCACCGCACACGACACGATTCCTGCCGACAATCCGTGGGGTTTCAAGCTCGATACGCCGCGGCATCTCTACAACCGGGGCGAGCTGCACAACCTGATGGTGAGGCGCGGCACCCTGAGCACAGAGGAGCGCTTCAAGATCGAGGACCATATCGTGCAGACGCAGATCATGCTGTCGCTACTGCCGTTTCCCAAGGCGCTGCGGCAGGTGCCGGAAATCGCCGGCAGCCATCACGAGAAGATGGATGGCACCGGCTATCCGCGCCGGCTGCATCGCGAACAAATGAGTCCGCTGGCCAGAATGATGGCGATTGCCGATGTCTTCGAAGCGCTTACCGCGGCCGATCGGCCATACAAGCCGGCCAAGACGCTCTCGGAATCGGTCCGCATCATGGCAATGGCCCGCGACCAACACCATATCGATCCGGAATTGTTCGAGCTGTTTCTGACCTCCGGCGTGTATCTGCGCTATGCGCAGCGCTTCATGCGGCCGGAGCAGATCGATCACGTCGACATCACGCAATACCTCGGAGCGGATGCGCACAGCAACATCGCCTGAAGTGGCAGTCGTGGCGTTCCCGGCGATTCAGCCGAATTCGTCGTGTTAACGCCCAGTCTGCCGCAGCTTTCCATTCGCTGGGCCTTGGACTTGGCCGCTGGATTCTCCCGATGTCGATGCAGTGACATCGCGGGCGATTGTGGCCAGGCTCTTCTTGCCAAAGATCCGCAGCATCGCCGCTTCCGCGGCACCAAGGGCGTCATTGAGATAGCGATTTACGGCAGCCTCTACCGGGCATGCCGGATTGTCATCGGCGGGGCCCAGTGCGAAAAGCGTCGTATGGGCGATCGCCTCGAAGACATCCCTTACCGTGAAATCCTCCGGATCTCGCGCGAGTTCCCACCCGCCCCCTCGTCCGCCCGCAGACTGGACGTAGCCGGCGTCCCGCAGCGCTGCCATCGTTCTTCGCACCACAACCGGGTTGGTGTGAAGCATCAGTGCGATGTTGTCGGACGTGGTCGAACCACCGCGTAGATGCATGTGCACGAGAACGTGCAGGAGCCGGGCCAGTCGGGTGTCGAGTCGCATGAAAACCGATCTATTGATGTTCCGTAATGTTTGATGTTACGCTAACGCAATCCGTGTTGCAAACGATCATAAGACCGAGCCCACATGACCGCCTACCGTCGTCGCTTTATTGAAGCCAATGGCATCCGATTGCATGTTGCTGAGCAGGGCAACGGGCCATTGGTGCTACTTTGCCATGGGTTTCCAGAGACCTCGCATGCGTGGCGGCATCAACTCGCAGCACTGGCGCAAGCCGGTTTTCATGCTGTCGCGCCGGACTTGCGCGGATACGGCTTAAGCGAGTGCCCCGAAGATATCGGGCAATACACGACGCTCGACGTTATCGGCGATCTTGTTGCGCTCGTTGGCGTACTCGGTGAAAGCCAAGCCGTGATCGTCGGAAACGATTGGGGCGCAACTATTGCGTGGCAGGCGGCAATGCTACGGCCCGATCGATTTCGCGGTGTCGCGGCGCTTGGCGTGCCGATGATGGGTCGCGCGCCCTGCGCACCAAGTCGCCTCTTTCCGCAGAACGAGCAGGCGTGGTTTTACACCCATTACTTTTCCGAATGCGGACTTGCCGACCGCGAGCTTGCGCTTGACGTTGGGGCGACGCTGCGCAAGATCTATTTTTCCGCCTCGGGCGATGTCGGCGTTCGCGACGCCAGCACTCCGAATCCGTTCGGGTTGGTGCCGCGGGACAAGCCGTATCTCGATACTCTCGATGATTTCCCGTCTTTGCCGAATTGGCTTGGGGCCGCCGATCTGGAAGAGTTCGTGCACGCCTTCGAAGTCTCCGGCTTTCGAGGCGGCCTGAACTACTATCGCAATCTGGACAGAAATTGGGAAATGCAAGCCGCGTTCGAGGGGCTGCGCATCGAAGTGCCTGCCCTTTACCTTGTGGGCGAACGAGATACGGGGCTGGTCATGCCCGGCATGCGGGAAATGATCGATGCCATGCCCAAGACAGTGCCAAATCTGCGCACGTCTGAAGTTGTAGCGGCGGCCGGGCACTGGCTGCCCCAGGAAGCACCGGGCGTGGTCAACGCAGCGCTAATCGAATTTCTCAACGGGCTTTGACGCCTTCAACCGGTTCGGCGGAGCGTAAGCGGCGGCACCCGCAAGGCATCTCGGATGCCCGTGCAGGCGTGGGGAATATAGCATCACAAACGCGCGTCTTAATGGCTGAATTGACGACGCCGGCCGTCGCGTTCACCATGGTGCGTGGCCGCTGGCCCGCGCGCCCGATGGGCAGCGGCGCGGGGCCCGCAACGGCTTTCAGGGGGGCAATATGACTGAGCGCGACACGATCTTTGCTGGCTCGATCCCCGGGTTTTACGACAAGCTGATGGTGCCGCTGATCTTCGCGGATTACGCCGACGACCTGGCGCAGCGCGTGGCCGCCGGCTCGCCGGAAGCGGTGCTCGAAACGGCTGCCGGCAGCGGCGCGGTCACGCGCGCATTAGCACCGCGCCTCGGCCCGCGAGCGCGCTATGTGGTCACCGATCTCAACCAGCCGATGCTCGACTATGCCGCCGCGCGGCAGGGCGCCGACAGTCGGATCGAATGGCGGCAGGCCGATGCGCTGCACCTGCCGTTCGACGATGGCGCCTTCGACGCGGTCTGCTGCCAGTTCGGCGCGATGTTCTTTCCCGACCGCGTTGCCGGCTACGCCGAGGCGCGTCGCGTGCTCAGGCCCGGCGGCCGTCTTGTTTTCAATGTCTGGGATCGCATCGAGCACAACGCGTTTGCCGACGAAGTCACCCAGGCTGTTGCCGCCTTGTTTGCCGACGATCCACCCCGATTCCTCGCCCGCACGCCGCACGGCTATCACGATGTTGCGCGGATTCGCGATGATCTGCGCCGCGCCGGCTTTGCCGACATCGCAATCGAAACTTTGGAGAAAGTCAGCCGCGCGGATTCGGCGCGCGATGTCGCTACGGCTTATTGTCTGGGAACGCCACTACGCGGCGAAATCGAGGCGCGCGATGCCGGGCTGCTGCGAGTGGCGATCGAGCGCGCGGCGCAGGCAATCGCGCAGCGCCATGGCGATGGCCCGGTGAGCGGCAGGATTCAGGCGCACGTGATCGTCGCGGCCGTCCAGCGCGGTGCATCGGTTGCCGCCTAGGCGCTGCGCCGGCGGGCGCATCGGCCGTCCATAAGCTCACAACGTTGGGCCAGATAAGGACAGTATTTTTGGCGTGCGGCGATGCACTGCGTGCCATCGCTACCGGACCTTGCGCACCTCGGTGTCGGCCGGCCTGATCACGGTGCCGTCGCGGGTCATGGGGTCCATGCGTCCCACCGGTTTGCCCGTGCGCCGGTCGACCAGCACGGAATGGCGCTCGCCACTGGCGAACAAATTGCGCTCGCCCCACTGGCGCAACGCCACGACCACCGGGAACAGACGCTCGCCGCGCGGCGTCAGCACGTATTCCTGATAGGCCGACCCATCGGACGCCGCCTGGGTTTGCAGCACGCCGGCCTCCACCAGTTTCTGCAGCCGCCCCGCCAGGATATTGCGCGCCACGCCAAGGTTGCGCTGGAAATCGCCGAAGCGGCGCACGCCATCGAATGCATCCCGAACGATCAGCAGCGACCAGCGGTCGCCAATCACGTCGAGCGATCGCGCTACCGGGCACGGCTGGTTTGCGGGTTCGGGCTGGCTTGGCATCGGCTTTCTCGGTGATTCTGATGTGGTTGCATTTTAAAACCTGTTGCCCTAGCATTCAACGAGTTTCATTTTGCAACCACATGACGAGGTATTTGCGATGAGTGTCCCACCGGTTCGGGCCGACATGCCGCGCGGCTTGCTGATGCTGTTTGCCGTGGCCAGCGGCCTGAGCGTGGCCAACGTCTATTACGCTCAGCCATTGCTCGATGCGCTGGCGCTGGAGTTCGCCATGGCGCCCGCACTGGTCGGCGGCGTGGTCGCGATGACGCAGGTGGGGTGCGCGCTGGCGCTGCTGCTGGTGGTGCCGCTCGGCGATGTCTTGCCGCGCCGCCGCCTGATGGGAATTCAGCTTGCGTTGCTGGTCGGTGTGCTGGTGCTGGTCGGCATGGCGCGATCGGCGCCGATGCTGCTGGCGGGCATGCTGGGCGTGGGCCTGCTCGGCACGGCGATGACACAGGGCTTGCTGGCCTATGCGGCAAGCGCAGCGTCCGCGCGGGAGCAGGGCAGGGTGATCGGCATCGCACAGGGTGGGGTGTTTATCGGGTTGCTGTCGGCGCGGGCGTTTTCCGGGGCGGTCAGCGATCTTGCGGGCTGGCGTGGCGTGTACCTGCTGGCGGCACTGCTGATGGCGTGCGTGGCCGTGCCGCTGTGGCGGCGTCTGCCCCGCCTGGTCGACGCCGCCGCGCCGCTCCGGTACTGGCGGCTGATCGCATCGATGTTCGGGCTGCTACGCACCGAGCCGGTACTGCAGGTCAGGGGCATCCTGGCGCTGCTGATGTTCGCCGTATTGAATATCTTCTGGAGCGCGTTGGCGCTTGCCCTCAGCGCGCCGCCGTTCCACCTTGCCCACACCGTCATCGGTGCGTTCGGGTTGGTCGGGGTGGCCGGGGCGCTGGCCGCGGCGCGCACCGGCCGCTGGGTCGATGACGGCTACGCGCCGCGCGTGACCGTGATGGCGCTGGTCCTGCTGCTGCTTGCATGGTGGCCGTTGTCGCGCATGGATGCGTCGCTGTGGCTTCTGGCATTGGGCATCGTGCTGCTGGACGCCGGCGCGCAGGCGCTACATGTGACCAACCAAAGCCTGATCGTGCGCACCCACGCCAACGCCCACGGTCGGCTGATCGGCCTCTATATGCTGTTCTATGCGGCCGGCAGCGGCCTGGGCGCGATGGGCGCCACGCTGGCCTATGCGCATGGTGGCTGGCATGGCGTTTGCGCGCTGGGCGCCTCGGTCAGTGTGCTGGCGCTGGGGTTCGGCGTCTGGACGCAGCGCATGCAAGCTGGCCAGTTGATCGACTCGGCGCGTTGCCCGCAGCGGGCGCCGCGCTGAATGGCTGTGCAAATTGAAAAAAGACGGGCAAATCCGATCAGGCGACGCGCCGATACGGGGCATGCTGGGCGATGTCTGGCCCTTACCTGAGAGGATGATGATGCTGAAGAAGACCGTACCGACGTTGATGGTGGCAGCCCTGACGGCCCTGGGCGCCGTGCAATTGGCCCACGCGCAGCAGGCGCAAAGGAAGGTCGATCCGTACACCGACGGCGCAAAGACCGGCAAGCCGGATCCCTATCTGGATGGCGCCAAGTCTGGCAAGGCCGACAAGTTCGATGTGCAATCGAAGTCGAGCACCCGCACCGACCTGGCGCCGCGCAAGACCGATCCGTACACGGACGGCGCCAAGACCGGCAAGCCCGATCCGTATCTGGACGGCGCCCGCGTGGGCAAGGCCGATCCGTACACGGACGGCGCGAAGAAGTAAGCGCCTGGCACCGCGGCCCGGCTTGAAGTCACGGGCTGCAAATGGCTGCAAACGCATTACCGGCCCGCTCCATCGAGCGGGCTTTTTTCGTCGCAAGCGCCGGTGGCCTGGCGGAGTTTGCGTCTGCGCTTCCTTCATTCGACCCCCACACCCTTCCACCCGACACGGCATGCGCGTGAAAACTTGCGGCGCGCAGCATGCCTGCATATACTTAGCTCAATGGCTAACTATCAAGCTCAGATCAGCGAAGTGTTCCAGGCGCTGGCCGATCCCACGCGCTGTGCGATCGTCGCTGCGTTGGTCGGCGGCGCGCAGCCCGTGTCGGTGCTGGCCGCACCGTTCGACATGGCGCTGCCGTCATTCATGAAACACATCGGCGTGCTGGAGCGCAGCGGCTTGATCCGCACCAGCAAGCTCGGTCGCACGCGCACCTGCGAGCTGGTGCCGGCCAGGCTGTCCGAGGCCGAGCAGTGGATTGCCGCGCAACGCGCCATGTGGGAGGCACGCGCGGACCGCATGGTGGCATTTGTCGAAAACCTTCATCAACAGGAGACAACCGATGACGCAAACCGCAGCCGCAGCCGCAAGCGCTGATTCCCGCGATCTGATCATCACGCGCGTCCTGCGCGCACCGCGTGCCGCACTGTGGCGCGCATGGTCCGAACCGGACCTGTTGGTGCAGTGGTGGTGCCCCAGGCCGTGGACCACGGAAGTGCATGCCTTCGATCTGCGCGCCGTTGGCGCCTTCCACACCGTCATGAAGGGCCCGGACGGCGGTGTCAGCGACAATCGCGGCAGCTTTCTCGACGTGGTGCCGCAATCGCGCATCGTGTTCTCATCGATGCTCGAAGCGGACTGGCGTCCCGCCAAGCCGTGGCTGGGCTTTACCGCAATCGTCACGATGGAGGACGAAGGCACAGGATGCCGCTACACGGCCAAGGTGATGCATCAGGACGAAGCGGGACGCGACCAGCACGAGAAGATGGGCTTCTTCGACGGCTGGAACACCGTGATCACGCAGCTCGACGAATTCGCCGCAGCGCTGCGCTAATTCGCCCCGGCGCGCTCGATCTTCCTGGCGGCGGGGTGCTGGGGCTGGCTGCGCGCCTCGATGGCCTGACGCATTGCCGCCCCGGCGCTACAGCACACCCTTGGCGCGCAGTTCCGCGATCTCTCCCGCGCCGAGATGCAGCGTGTCGCGCAACACCTCATCGGTATGCTGGCCCAGCGCGGGCGGCGCGTGGCGCAGCGTGGTGGGCGTATCCGACAATCGCAACGGGCTGGCCGTGGTGCAGATGCGGTTCACCGGATCGGCCGAGGCGTCGTTGCTGGCCTCCGCCGACGACCCATAGCGGAATTGTTCGACGCGCAGCCCGCGATACTGGACCTGCTCGTCGGCAAACGCCTGCGCGATATTGTTGATCGGCCCGCAGGGCACCGATGCCGCCTCCAGCAGGCCGATCCATTCGCGCGTGGTCTTCTTGCGCGTGATGTCGCTCATCATCGGGATCAAGGTCTGCCGGTTGGCCACGCGGCTGCTGTTTGCCGCATAGCGTGGATCGCGCGCCCAATCGACGTCGGCCACTTCGCAGAAGCGCGCAAACTGCCCATCGTTGCCGATGGCCAGCAGCATGTCGCCATCGCGCGTCGGGAAATCCTGATACGGCACCACGCTGGGATGCGTATTGCCCTGGCGCGTCGGCACCGTGCCCGCGTTCAGATATCCGGTGCCCTGGTTGGCCAGCACCGCCATCGCCACGTCGAGCAGCGCGATATCGATGCGCTGGCCGCGCCCAGTGTGATGCCGCGCTTCCAGCGCGCCAAGGATCGCCGTGGTGGCGTACATGCCCGTGAACACGTCGATCACGGCCACGCCAACGCGCACCGGTCCCGCGCCAGGCTCGCCGTCGGCCTGGCCGGTAATGCTCATCAGGCCGCTCATGGCCTGCACCAGCAGGTCATAGCCGGGACGCGCCGCGTAAGGGCCGGTCTGGCCGAAGCCGGTGATCGAGCAATAGATCAGGCGCGGATTCAGTGCGCTGAGCGTGTCGTAATCGAGGCCATAGCGCTTGAGCCCGCCGGTCTTGTAGTTTTCGATCAGTACGTCGCTTTGCGCGGCCAGTTCGCGGATCAGCGCCTGTCCCTCGGGCGTGGCGATATCGACCGTCACCGAGCGCTTGTTGCGATTGCACGCGGCGAAATAGCTGGCCTGGCTGGTTGGGCCGTCGTTGCCGCACAGGTACGGCGGGCCCCAGCGCCGCGTGTCGTCGCCCTCGCCGGGTTTCTCGATCTTGATGACATCGGCGCCCATGTCGGCGAGATTCTGGGTGCACCAGGGCCCGGCCAGTACGCGCGAAAGATCGAGCACGCGCAGATGGCTCAGTGCGCCGGTTTGCGATGAGGGGGACGGCAGGCCGTTGGCCGGATCGGATGGCGTTGTCATATCGGTTCGATTGGCGGTCAGGCGATTTCCGCCCAGCCGTGGCTGAGCACGACCTTGTCGCGTTCCAGCACACGCGCGCGCAGCGCAAACTGGTTGGCGTGCGCGGGATCGCGCCAGATCTCCGTCACCAGCGTTTCGCCCGGGAATACCGGCGCGGTAAAGCGGATATCGAGCGCCCGCAGCCGCGCTGCATCGTGATCGGCGCATTGCCGCAGCAGCGCATGGGCCACCAGCCCGTAGCTGGCCAAACCATGCAGGATGGGCCGCTCGAATCCCGCCGCAGCGGCCACCGCAGGGTCCGCGTGCAGCGGATTGAAATCGCCCATCAGCCGATACAGCAGCGCTGCTTCCGGCCGCGTGGGCTGGGTGTCGACGAAATCGGGTGCGCGGTCTTCGGGCGTTGGATGCAGCGCGGGCAACGGTTCGTCGCTGGGCTGGCCGCCGGCCTGCTGACTGTAGCCGCCGTCGCCGCGCAGAAACGAAATCTGCTGCACCGTGGCCAGCAATTCGCCCTGCGCGGTTTCCAGGCGGCGTTCCGTCACCATTACGGCGCCCTTGCCTGCACCCTTGTCGGTCAGATGCGTGATGCGGTTATGTCCCACCACCTCGGCTTCGGCCGGCAGCGGACGATGCAGGCGCAGACGCTGTTCGCCGTGCAGCAGCTTCACCCAGTCGATGCCGGTGTCCCGCTCGCGCGCCCAGAAGCCGGGATAGCCGAGCACCACCGCCTGAGACGGCAGTGCGCGCAGGCCTCCCGGCGCGCCTTCGTAGACGAAGGGCAGCGCGCGTGCGTTCATCGGATCGTTGCCAAGGCCCAGGCTTAGCGCATAGAGCATGGTGTCGCGCGCGGTGTAGCGCTGACGTACCGGCGCAAACACGCGATTGCGCAGATGCTGATAGCTGATCGGCATGTCTGTCTCCCGCGTCAGACCGGCGCAAAAACCGGCACGGGCGGGCCGCCTTCGGAATCGGCAAAGCGCACCTTCACGCGCTGGCCGATCCGCACGCTGTCGAGATCGGTATCGACGATGTGGGTCATCATCGTCACGCCTTCGTCCAGCTTCACATAGGCGATGCAGAACGGATTGGGGCCGGCGCGGCGTGTGATGCTGAACGAATAGATCTCGCCGAAGCCGCTGGCGGATTTCCATTCGGTCTCGCCCATGCAGAACGGGCACAGCACACGCGGATACCAGTGCGGCTTGCCGCAGCCCTTGCAGTGGCGCACCAGCAGCTGGCCTTCGCGCGCGGCCTGCCAGAAGGCGGCGTTGTCGGGGAGTTCGTCGGGCGCCTTGAACGGCGAGGGGACGTAAGGAGTGGTCATGGTTGTCATCCCTTATTCACGTTCGAGGATCAGCGTGGCGGAGCCATGGCGCGATCCCATGTACCCGCCGGTGCCCTGCGCCAGCGCCAGGCCGCAGTCCTTGACCTGCACGGCGGGGTGCGCTTCGCCGCGCAACTGGCGCACGGCTTCGATCACCTTGGTGATGCCGCCGCGATTGGCCGGATGGTTGTTGCACAGGCCGCCGCCGTCGGTGTTGATCGGCAGCTTGCCGACGCCGGCAATCAGGTTGCCGTCCATCACGAACTTGCCGCCTTCGCCCTTCTTGCAGAAGCCCAGATCCTCGAGCTGCATCAGCACGGTGATCGTGAAGCTGTCGTAGATCGATGCGTACTGGATATCGGCGGGCGTCACGCCCGCTTCCGCAAACGCCGCCGCCCCGGATACGCGCGCTGCCGACCATGACAGATCGACATGGCCGCCCAGCAGGCCCTTGACATGCTCGCCCGCGCCCAGCACCTTGATTTTCGGGCGCTTGAGCGTGGCGGCGATTTCCGGGCGCGCCACGATCAGCGCGCCGCCGCCGTCCGACACCACGCAGCAATCGAGCCGATGCAGCGGATCCGAGATCATCGGGGAATTGAGCACGTCCTCGACCGTGACCAGCTCGCGCAGCATGGCGTTGGGGTTGTGCTGCGCGTGATGCGACGCGGCCACCTTGATCCATGCGAGCTGTTCCGGCGTGGTGCCGAATTCGTACATATGGCGCTGCGCCACCATTGCATAGAGGTTCACCGTTACCGGGCTGAAGGGCGCCTCGAAGGGCTGGTCCGGCAGGTTCGCGCCCCAGTTGCGCGCCTGCGTGCCGCTCGACCCTTCCGAGCGCGGGCGCCCGGCCAGCGTGATCAACGCCACATTGCACTTGCCGGCAGCGATGGCCTGCGCGGCATGCGACACGTGCGCGATATAGGACGATCCGCCCATCTCGGTGGAATCGACATGGCGCGCATTGAGGCCCAGATAGTCGACCATGTTGACCATGCCGAGGCCCGGCGCGTCGCCGGCGCAGAAATAGCCGTCGACATCGGCCAGCGTGAGCCCCGCGTCCTCCAGCGCGCCCTTGGCGCTTTCGGCGTGAAGCTGCGCCACGGTCTTGTCCGGCGCCTTGCGGGTCGGGTGCTCGTAGGCCCCGACGATGTATGCCTTGCCATTGATGGTCATCGATATCTTCCGTTGAGGCGGGCCGTGACGCGATGGCGGTCATCGCGCCCCGGCGGGCCTGGTTTGCGTTGTTGCCGAGCGATTGCGCACGGCTGCCGATTGGATGGCTGCTGTCAGGCTGCCATGGCGCCGCAGTAGCGCTCCATGTGCAGATCAGTATCGCCCAGCAATACGTCTGTCATGGTCAGCGCCTTGAAATAGTCGCCCACTTCCAGCTCGTCTGTCATGCCCATGCCGCCGTGCAGTTGCACAGCCTGCTGCCCGACGAAGCGCGCCGCCCTGGCCGTAATCACCTTGGCGGCGGACACCTTGCGGCGGCGTTCGGTCGCATCGGCGGCATCGAGCCCCTGCGCGGCCACATAGGCCATCGACAGCGCCAGCTCCTTGTGCATCAGCATCTCGGCCATGCGGTGCTGCAGCGCCTGGAACGATGCCAGCGGTTTGCCGAACTGCTTGCGCGCGCCCAGGTATTCGGCGGTGATTTCGATCAGGCGCTCCATCGCGCCGGCCGCTGCCGCGCATAGCGCGGCGATGCCGTGGTCGATGCCGAATTCGAGCGCCGCGAGGCCATCGGCCGTGACGAGCGTGGCCGGCGCGTTCTCCAGGGCGAGGTCCGCACCCACCAGTCGGTCGATCGTCGGATACGGCGTCACGCTCACGCCCGGCGCGTCGCGCTGCACCACGAACAGCGCGAGCGCGCCATCGAGCTTGGCGCTGACGAGATACATGTCGGCCGCGCCGCCGTGCCACACCGTCGACTTCACGCCATCGATCACGTAGCCCTGGTTGGCGCATGGCGTGGCCGCCGCTTGCGCGGTGTCCAGCCGGTAGCGTGTGGCCGGTTCCAGATACGCCAGCGCGAAGACCCGCTCGCCATTGGCGATGGCCGGTAGCCACTGCGTCTGCAGCGCGGCCGGCGCGAAGTGCGAGAGCACCGCGCCAGCGATGACAGCGCCGGGAATCACGGGTTCCTGCACCAGCGCGCGGCCCAGTTCGCGCTGTACCACCACCTGGCTGGCGGGGCCTTCGCCAAAGCCGCCGTGTTCGGCCGGAATGCCGAGCCCCAGCACGCCCATCTCGGCCAGCGCCGACCAGATGCGCGGGTCGAACGCGCCGTGATCGCGCGCGTTGCGACGGCGATTTTCGAACGTGTATTCGGACGCGACAAAGCGGCGCAAGCTGTCAGCCAGCATCTGCTGCTCTTCGCTGTAGGTGAAATCCATGCCTGTCGTCCTTTGCCTTAGAAGCCGATGATCATCTTCGAGATGATGTTCTTTTGCACTTCCGTCGATCCGCCGTAGATGGTGGTCTTGCGCATGTCGTAATAGGTGGAGGCGGCGGGCGCGGCCCAGGCGGGTCCACCTGCGGGACGCGGCGCACCGGGCTCCAGCCAGTCGGGCGAATAGGGCCAGCCGTTGGGACCGGCCACTTCCATTTGCAGCATCGCGATGTCCTGCTGCAGCTCGGATCCGCGGATCTTCACCAGCGACGCCTCGGGCCCCGGAGTACCGGCCGCCTGCGTTGCCACGCGCAGCAGCAGCATTTCCAGCGCCAGCAGGTCCATTTCCAGGCGGGCGATCTTGTCGCGCATGCGCGCGTCCTCGATCAGCGGTCGGCCGCGGCCATCGGTGGTCTCTGCCGCGTAGTGCCGCAACTGGCGCAGTTCGCGATAGCAGTGGCCGATGCCGGCGATGCCGGTGCGCTCGTGGCCCAACAGATACTTGGCGTAGGTCCAGCCCTTGTTTTCCTCGCCGAGCAGGTTTTCCGCCGGCACCTCGACATCCTCGAACCATGTCTCGTTGACATCGTGCCCGCCATCGAGCGTCTTGATCGGCCGCACCGTCACGCCCGGCGATTTCATGTCGATCAGCAGCATCGAGATGCCTTCTTGGGCCTTGGCCTCGGGGTCGGTGCGCACCAGACAGAAGATCCAGTCGGCAAAGTGCGCCATGGTGGTCCATGTCTTCTGGCCGTTGACAATGAACTTGTCGCCGCGCCGCACCGCGCGCGTGCGCAGCGATGCAAGATCCGAACCGGCGCCGGGTTCGGAATAACCCTGACACCAGAAGTCCTCCACGCCCGGAATGCGCGGCAGAAAGCGCTCCTGATGCGCGGGGCTGGCGTACTTCATCAGCACCGGGCCGATCATCGTCAGTCCGAAGGGCAGCATGCGTGGCGCGCCGGCGCGCAGCGTTTCGATTTCAAAGATCAGGCGCTGCAACGCATTCCAGCCCGTGCCGCCCCATTGCTTGGGCCACGTCGGCGCGCCCCAGCCATGGGCGTGCAGGATGCGGTGCCAACGCACGTAATCGTCCTTTTCCACGCGCTGGTGGCCCAGCACCTTGTTGCGGATGTCGGACGGCAGGCTGGCCTGGACAAAGGCGCGCACTTCCTGGCGGAAGGCTTCTTCTTCTTTTGTGAAACGCAGGTCCATGAATCTGTCTCCAGTCGGTGGATCGATTCTATGGGGGGGCGTGCGCCGGTGGTTCGAGATTGCCGAATCCGGCCTTTGAGAATGCGGAATGCGGTACCCGCCAGGCGGTTTCGCGGCATCGAAGCCGCCCCTTGCCATTTACGAATGGCGCGCCAAAAACTTTGCGGTCATGCTGCGCAGACCTTATCGGCATTGCAAAGGACGGCAAGACTCGTGACTACGCGGATCCATCATCTGCTCGACCACTGGCTGAGCGAAGCGCCCGATCAACCGTTCATCCATCTGCCGGATGGCCGCAGCGTGACCTTTGCCGAGCTTGGCGCGCTGACCGACACGGCGCAGGCGGAGTTGTTGGCGCTGGACGTGCGTCCCGGCGATCGCGTCATGGTGGTGGCGGAGAACTGTCCCGAGCATGCCGCGCTGATCCTGGCCTGCAGCCGCGTGGGCGCGTGGTCGTGCGGCGTCAACGCGCGCATGGCGCCGGCGGAGATCGACGCATTCGCCGACAAGGCCGACGCCCGAGTGATCTATTTCACCGCCGCGGCGTCGCGCGCCGCCGACGCGCATGCGCGCCGTTTCCACGCATCGCCATCGGCGCTGCCCGGCATGGAGCACGGCGCGGTGCGCAGCGACGCCCGGCCCGAAGCGCAGCCGTTGCGCGACGAGGTCGCGGCGCTGATCTTTACCTCCGGCACCACGGGCACGCCCAAGGGTGTAATGCTGACGCACGACGCGCTGATCCACTTTGCCCGCGTGACGCGCGACGCGCGCGCTCTCTGTCCCGCGGATCGCAGCTATGCGTTTGTGCCGATGACGCACATCTTCGGCCTGGGCACGGTGCTATTGAGTTCGCTGCTGGCCGGTGCGCAACTGGTGATGCGTCCGCAGTTCGATCCCGCCGATCTACTCGACGCGCTGGCTCGTCACGGCGTGTCGCAACTGCAGGGGCCGCCCACGTTGTTCTCGCGTCTGCTCGCGTATTTGCAGGAGCAGGGTATCGAGCGGCCCGTGGCCCCGGCATTGCGTTATCTCTACACCGGCGCTGGCCCGCTGGACCTGGCGCTCAAGCAGCGCGTCGAGGCCACGTTTGGGCTCACGCTGCACCATGGCTACGGGCTATCCGAGTATGCGGGATCCGTGCATGTCACACGGCTCGACGAGCAGCGCGCCGATACCAGTGCCGGTTATGCGGTGGCCGAAGCCGAGGTGCAGGTGACCGACGCGGCCACCGGGCAGCCGCTGCCGTTGGGACAGCGCGGCGAACTGTGGTTGCGCGGGCGCGGCCTGATGCCCGGTTATTTCCGCGACCCGGCCGCCACGGCGGCGGTGATGCGCGAAGGCGGCTGGTATGCCAGCGGCGACCTCGGGGAAATGCATGCCGATGGCGCGCTGTTTGTGGTCGGCCGCTTAAAGGAAATGATCATCCGCTCGGGCTTCAACGTGTATCCGGCCGAGGTCGAAACCGCACTGAACACCCATCCCAGCATCCAGCGCTCGGCCGTGGTGGGATGCCCCGAAGGCGATGGCAACGAGGAAATCGTCGCCTTTGTGGAATTGCGCCCCGGCGCGGCGCTGGAATTGAGCGCATTGCAAAGCCATTTGCGCACGCGTCTGGCCCCTTACAAGCGGCCCGCGCGCATCGTGGCGCTGTCCGAATTGCCCACCAATAACAACGGCAAGATTCTCAAGCGCGTGCTGCAGGAACAGGCCGCCTCGAGGTAAGCCACAAGGAGACTCCGCATGCATTTTCCCCGTACTTTCGCGCCCGACGCACCCGATTCGCCTTCCCTGATGCGGCGGCGCCTGCTGGCGGCGGGCCTGCTCGGCATGGCGGCGCAACCGTTTGCGGCCCTGGCGGCCGACGCGTGGCCCAGCAAGCCGGTGCGGCTGATCGTGCCGTTTCCGCCCGGTGGTCCGGTCGACAGCACGGCGCGCATCTTCAGCCAGAAGCTTGGGGAAATGTGGAAGACGCCCATCGTGATCGACAACCGCGCCGGCGCGGGCGGCACCATCGGCGCGGCGCTCGCCGCCAAGGAAGCGCCGGACGGCTACGGGCTGTTCCTCGGCTCCATCCACCACGCGGTCAATCCTTCGCTGATGGGCAAGCTGCCCTATGACATCGAAAAGGACTTCGCCCCGATCAGCTTCGCGGCGATGTTCCCGGTATTCGTGGTGGCACATCCCTCGGTGCCCGCCAACAACATCAAGGAATTGATTGCCTACGCCAAAAAGAGCGAGCGGCCGTTGGCCTATGGATCGTCGGGCAACGGCGGCGGCACGCATCTGGCCGGCGAGCTCTTCAACATGGAAGCCGGCACCCGGCTGCAGCACATCCCGTACAAGGGCAGCGGCCCGGCCATGAGCGATCTGCTGGGCGGCCAGGTGCAGTTGATGTTCAGCGACGCACCGACCGCGCTGCAACACATCAAGTCCGGCCGCATCAAGGTGCTGGGCGTGGCCAGCCGCAAGCGTTCCGGCATGCTGCCCGATGTGCCAACCGTGGCGGAATCGGGCTTGCCCGGCTACGAGGCGTATTCGTGGGCCGCGCTGTTCGCACCGGCCCAGACACCGCAGCCGCTGCTGGACAGAATCAACGCGGATTTCAACGTCGCCATGAACGATGCGGGCGTGCGCCAGCGCCTGCTGCAGGCCGGTGCCGAGGCGGACCCCGGCACGCAGGATCAGATGCGCCAGCGGCTGCACAGCGAAATCGTCAAGTGGAAGAAGGTGATCCAGACTGCCGGCATCACCGCCGGCTGAATTGCGCGGCGCGTAGCCGGCCTTACCGGGCCGGCGTATGCATCAATCGTCCAGCGCCGCCGGCCATTGGAACAATGGCGGCTCCTTCCCCTTGAAGCGACGCACGGCTTCGCGGTGATAGCTGGTGGTAAACGCAATGCCCTGGCCCAGAGCTTCCATTTCCAGCATGGCGCGCACATCGCTGCTCAGCGACTGGTTCAGGGCGCGCTTGGCCAAGGCAAACGCGGTGGGCGAGGCGCCGGCCAATCCGTGCGCGAGCTGCCTGGCGCGGTCGTGAAGCCGGTCCTGTGCCACGATCTCGAACACCGCGCCGATCTGCTGCGCTTCCTGTGCGCCCATTTCGCGCGCGCTGAACACCAGATCGCGCGCACGAGCCATGCCCACCACGCGCGGCAACGTATATAGCGCGGCGCAATCGGGCACCAGTCCAACTTTCATGAACGGCATGCAGAAGCGTGCACGCGGCGAGGCCACGATGAAATCGGCCAGCAGGGCCAGGCTGAATCCGGCGCCATACGCCACGCCATCGACGGCCGCCACCACGGGCCGGTCAAGATCCATCAGCGTGGCAATCCAGCCGTGGATATCGTCCATGCGATCGCGCCCCGCATCTGCGTCGGTCACGTTCATCGCGCGGATATCGCCGCCCGAACAGAAATCCGTGCCCGCGCCGCGTAGCACCACCGCGCGCACGCTCCGGTCGGCGCGGATCTGCTGCACGGCGCCGCGCAGCGCATCGCGCATGGGCAGGTTCAGCGCGTTCTTTTGTTGCGGCCGATTGAGTGTGAGCGTGGCGATGCCATCCACGATATCGACCAGCAAGGTTTGTTCTTCCGCCATTCCGTCGTCTCCGTTCAAGGTTGCCGCCACAGCTTGAACGAAGCGCGGGCACGCGGCTATTTGCATGTTTTGAAACCGGCATTCGCTTGCAGTGAAGGCCCCCGTAATTGCCAGAATGGAAAAGGTGGTGGCGTTCGGGAGATAATCGCCGACTACTTTGGAGACAACGTCATGCGCTTTGATCTGGTTGATCTGAACCTTTTCACGCATATTGCGGAAGCCAGCAGCCTGACCCGCGGTGCAGAACGTTGCCACCTGTCGTTACCCGCCGCCAGCACGCGCATCAAGAACCTGGAAGAGCAGGTGGGCGTCAAGCTGTTGAGCCGCAGCAGCCAGGGCGTGAAGGTGACGCCGGCCGGCGAGACGCTGCTGGCGCACGCGCGCCGCGTGCTGCGCCAGATCGAACAACTGAGCGGCGACTTGCAGGAGTACGCATCCGGTATCAAAGGGCACGTGCGCGTGTTTGCCAATACCACCGCGATGAGTGAATTCCTGCCCGGGGTGTTGCGCACGTATCTTGTCAACCATCCCGACGTGACAGTGGATATCCGCGAGCGGCTCAGTCCGGATATCGTCCGGGCCGTGCAGGAAGGCATGGTCGATATCGGCATCGCGGCCAGCGGCGTCAATATGGAAGGGCTCGAGGTCATGCCGTACCGGCGCGACCGGCTGGTGCTGGCCACCGCGCTCAGTCATCCGCTGGCGCAGCGCAGGCGCGTGCGTTTTGTCGATACGCTCGACTACGACTTCATCGGCCTGGCCGAAGAAAGCGCCATCCACAACTTTCTGAAGCGCGCCGCGTCCGATCTGCAGCGCACGCTGCGGTGGCGGATCCAGGTCAGCAATTTCGAGACCGCGGCCCGCATGATCGAGGCCAACGTGGGCATCGGCGTGCTGCCGGAAAGCACGGCGCGCCGCCATGCGCAGACCATGGCGTTGAACATCGTGCAGATCGACGACGACTGGGCGGAGCGCAAGCTGCAGATCTGCGTGGCGGATCTGGACGCGCTGCCGGTATTCGCGCGCAAGCTGGTGGACCTGCTGGTGGCCGATGGCACGGGCAACCCGGCCTGAGCAGATCGCTGTCGTGCGCTAGACCAGTTCCGCGATCATGCCGCGCAGTTGATGCTTGTGGAGCTTGCCGCTGGCCGTGGTGGGTATCGCCAGCACGCGCACGATGTGTGCGGGGCGCTTGTACGGAGAGAGCCGTTCGGCCAGGAAGCCGTGCAGCGCCGCTTCGTCGAATTTTTCGCCTTCGCGCAATTCCACAAACGCGATGATTTCCTCGTTGCCGTCGGCTGTGGCATTTCCTACGACGGCGGAAAGCCGCACCGACGGATGCGAATTGATCACCGATTCCACTTCGATCGGGTAGACGTTGAAGCCCGAGCGGATGATCAGATCGCGCGTTCTGCCAACGATGAATAACGCGCCGTCCGGGCCGATGCGGCCGATGTCGCCGGTGTTCAGCCAGCCGTCCGGTCGCAGCGCCTCCGCGGTCTGCGCGGGCGCGCGATAGTAGCCGCGCATCACGCCCGGGCCCTTGACCCATAGCTCGCCGGGTGTACCGGGCGGCAGCGTTTCGCCGTTGGGCCCAACCACGCGCAACTGCGCGCCTTCGACGATCTCGCCGGCGGAACAATCCCTGCGCGGACGATCCATGCGCGTGATGAACAGCGATCCCGCATATTCGGTCATGCCGTAGCCATGATGAAGCGGCTGGCCGAACATCGCCTCGACATTGCGCTTGAGCGCCGGTTCGAGCGGGCCGCCGCCGGTGTAGAGATATCGCAGTCGCGGCGGATGCAGCGTGGTGCGGCCAGTCTTTTGCAGATGCGCGAGGATGCGGCTGAACATTGCCGGCACGCCTTGCAGGATCGAGATTTCGTTGCGCTGTAGCGCTTCGCATGCTTCGGCGGCGTTGAAGCGGGCCACCAGATGCAGGCTGCCGCCGGCCTGGAATGTGGCCAGCAGCAATGTCGCCAGGCCGAAGATGTGGGATATGGGCATGACCGCGAAGGCGCAATCGTCTGGCGCCATGCGGCGCGTCTCGGCGGTGACGCGCGCGTAATGGAGCAGGCCGCGATGCGTGACCATCACGCCCTTGGGTTGTCCCGTGGTGCCCGACGTGTAGATCAGCGCCGCGACGTCGCGCGCGAGGTCCGCGGATTCGGGCTGGCTCGATGTATCGACGTCGGCGGCCATCAACGGGCCCAAACCGGGCGGGGCGATCTCGCGCGCACGGTAGCGCAGGCCATGCCGCAGCGCGTCCGGCGACGCCGCGTGCGTGAACAGCATCAGGCGCGGCGTGCAGTGCGCGCGGATCTCCTCGATCTCGCGCGCGGTCATCCGTGCATTGGTCGCCACCGGCCATGCGCCGCGTTCCGACAGCGCAAAGATCAGCGCGATTAGCGCGATGCAATTCTCGCCGACGATCATCACGCGGTCGCCCGCGCCGACGCCCTGATCCTCCAGGTAGCGCTGCGCCAGGCCAATGCTGGCCCACAGCTGCGCAAAGGTCTCGGTGCGTTCGCCGTCGACCACGGCGACGTTGTCCGGCGCATGCGTGGCCCAATGGCGGGGAATATCGCTAATCCGCTGCGCGATCTCTCGGTCCTGCGGCATCTCGCTCACGTCCTTGTGCAGTTTGAAAGAGGGGACCGGCGACCGGTCCCGCACGATACGTCGCAGTGTATGGGTGTGCGCGGCGCGGCGGCAATTCGTGATTGGGAAAGCGGCGCTTCGCCGTGGCGAAAGCGCGTGACCGGCATCTTGGCCGTGCGCACGGCGTGGCCGTGAGGCCCGTCATTCGACTGCGATATTGGCCGTCTTCACCACGTTGCCCCACAGCGCAAGTTCCTTCTTGATGCGGTCTTGCAGCGGCGCGGGGCCGGTGATGTTGAGATCGTAGCCGCCATCGGTCATGCGCGTGCGGAATGCCGGGTCGTTGCCGACGGCTTGCTGCGCCTTCACCAGCCGGTCAGTCACGTCGGCGGGCATGCCCAGCGGTCCGATCAGACCATACCAGCCGGTGATGTCGTACTGCTTGAGTCCCGATTCCACCAGCGTCGGCACGGTCGGCAATGCCGCGTTGCGCGTGCGCGAAGTGACGGCCAGCGCGCGCACCTTGCCGCCCTGGATATGGCCGATGGCGGTGCCAGTGATGTCGAACATGAACGTCACCTTGCCGCTGATGACGTCGGCCATGGCGGGCGCGTTGCCCTTGTAGGGCACGTGCAGCATCTTTACGCCGGTCATCTGCGCCAGCAGTTCGGCCGACAGATGATTCGACGCGCCAACGCCGGCCGAACCAAAGCTGACATCGCCCGGATGCTTGCGCGCATACGACACCAGCTCATCGACGTTGCGCGCCGGGAAGTCCTTGTTGATCAGCAGTACGTTGGTGTAGTCGGTGATCAGGCCGACGTACGTGAAATCCTGCGCGGGCCTGAAGGTGACCGACTTCTGCACCAGCGGCGTCATCGTCATGGTTGGGCTGGCGACGAAGTAGAGCGTGTAGCCGTCGGGCTTGGCGTTGACGGTCATGCCGGCGGCAATGGCGCCGCTGGCGCCGGCGCGGTTGTCCACGATCACCGGTTGCTTGAGCACGCGGCCCAGATAGTCCGCATAGATACGCGCGGCGGTATCCACCGGTCCGCCCGGCGCGTAGCCGACCAGCAGCCGCACCGGCCGCGATGGATAACTGTCGGCAAATGCCGCCCCGTGGACCAGCGCCAGAATGGCGCCGGCTAGCATGATGCGTCGCATGGTCTCCTCCTGTTTCTATATCAGGCTGTTATGGGAGGAGACTGTGCGCCACGCCCGCCACGCAGGCAATTTGCATTTGTTTAAGGTGGGCTTTGTTGAAGCGATAGCGGCGCGGCGGGACGGCGATCGCACGAAACTGCGGCGGAGCGGCTGCCTGCCGGCGCAAATGCTGGCGCCGGCGATGAAGCGCCTACGCCACCTGCACCGCCTACAGCGCGGCAGGCTGCTTTTGCGGCGCGGCTGCGGTGGGCTTGCCGGTGGCGCCGGCGTTGCCGGTGCTGCTGTTGCTGTTGCTGCTGCCGGCGTTATAGGCGAAGTATTTCGCCTTGGCGCCTTTGCTCCAGTAGGCAACGGTGAATTGCTTGCCGTCGCGCGCGTAGAGGAGCTCCAGGCTGCCGTTTGCCGCGGTCCATTCGGCGTAGGCGTTTTCGGCGTTGGCGTCGGTCTTGCGCCGGGATGTGTAGCGCGCGTCGAGCTTGCTGCTGACCTCGTCGAGCGCGCTGCGCTCGAATGTCATGGTGATCAGCGCCACGTTATCCTGCGCATCGCAATTGACGATCACGCGGCTCAGCCCTGGCAGGTTGAAGCGGTCCAGGCGCTTGATCTCGATGGCATCGCCACCGGCCCATTGCGCCGTGCCGGCCTTTTCGTGACCCGGGCCGGGCGTCATGCGCGCGCATTTGGTCTTGCCCAGTTCCAGCCCGAGCGGCGCGGCGATATTGGCGGCGGCCGGGGCGCTGGCGGCGGTTTGGGCGTTGGCGGCGGCGGCCAACAGCATGGCGCCGAACAGGAATGCCTTGTGCATCGAAAGAATTCTCCAGATCGTAACCGGAGGATTCTACGGCTTTCCGGGGCGGCAACTTGAGCGCCCGCCCGGCGCCCGGGCTCGCCGCCTCGCACAGCCGCCGTCGCCTTAAGTCACCTTGGGCGCGGCGTGCGCCAGAATGGGGCATGCGCGCCGCGCTTGTCGGGCTCCACGCCCGACGCTGCGCAAGGGGGCGTGCGGCGTGCCCCTTTTTTTGCAATGCCGCCGCGAAAAAGTTACTCCGCGCGTATCCAGCAACTACAGTAATTCATGCCCCCGATCGCCTCGCGCGCGTGCAGGCAGGTCGGGCACGGTGATTGCGGAATCGTCTTCCACCGCCACCCGGGGCTGCCCGGCGTTGTGTCGGTGCCTGGATATACCTAACCATGCAAGAGCTTGCCTTTCGCACGCTGCTGTATCGCTATTTCTTTTTCGACTGGCTGTTCAAGGATGCCAGCCGCGGCGATCTGATGGCGCGCGCCGCGGCGTGGCGCTTCAATCAGTCGCGCGCGCACTGGCTACTTACCTATATGCGGCGCTGGCTCTGGTGCGGCGTGCTGTTCTACGGGCTGGGCTGCGCGGTCGAAGTGCTGATGCGGGCGCCGACGCTGTCCGTGATTTTCTATGTGCCCGGCACCCTCAGCGTGCCCGTCAATATCGTCATCGGCGTGATCTGGATCGGCCTCAAGGCCTGCCCGGGTCCGCTGCGGATGTAGCCGCCCCGCTGGGTCTCGATGCTGCGCCGCACATTGGACATCGCCTCCAGGGGCAAAATAGTTACTGGCTCTCCACAGTCTGCTGCGGCAAAATGGCGGTGATGTGCGCCGCGACCCGCTCGGGTCGTTCCGTCCGCTACCCCTGTACCGCCCGCCGGCGTCAATGACGCGCGAAGGAGTTCCGATGACGATTGCCCTATTCGCCACCGATGGATGGCGCAGGTGCACGTGCCGCGGCCGTGCACCGCGCGCAACCGAAACCATGCCTGCGCCGCGTTCGGCGCCCATATCTGCGCACCTCCCCGCGCTACTTGCCGCGCCAACGCCCGCCGAGGGCCGCGCATGCTGATGATTGCGCTGGTGGCGCTGCCGTTCGCGGGCGCCATGCTGATCCAGTTCTGCAAGCGCGCCGGCAGCACCGTGGCCTTTGCGCTGGCCGCCGCAGCGGCGCTCGGTGCGCTGGGCCTGCTGGCGGCAAGCTGGCCGACCGTTGCGGCGGGCCAGGTCCTGGGCTGGCGCCACGACTGGCTCGATGCGATCGGGCTGCACCTGAGTTTACGGCTCGACGGGCTGGCCTTCACGTTTGCCCTGCTAATCGCCGGCATCGGTCTGCTGGTGATCGTTTACGCGCGCTATTACCTGCCGCGCGTGGCGTCGACGGTGCGATTCTTCACGCTGCTGATGCTGTTCATGGGCGCGATGCTTGGCGTGGTGTTGTCCGGGAACCTGCTGCTGATGCTGATGTTCTGGGAGATGACCAGCATCGTATCGTTCCTGCTGATCGGCTTCTGGTCGTATCGTTCAGACGCGCGCAAGGGCGCGCGCATGGCGCTGACCGTGACGGGCGCGGGCGGCCTGGCGTTGCTGGCCGCAGTGCTGCTGCTCGGACATATCTGCGGCAGCCTGGAATTGAACGACATCCTGGCGCAGGCGGGCGCGGTGCAGCGCCATCCGCTGTATCCCCTGATGCTGGTGCTGGTGCTGGTCGGCGCGTTTACCAAGTCCGCCCAGTTTCCGTTCTTCTTCTGGTTGCCGCACGCGATGTCGGCGCCCACGCCGGTTTCGGCGTATCTGCATTCGGCCACGATGGTCAAGGCCGGTGTGTTTCTGCTGGCGCGGCTGTATCCGGTGCTGGACGGCACCGACTGGTGGTTCTACCTGGTCAGCCTGTCGGGTCTGATCACGCTGGTGGGTGGCGCGGGCATGGCGTTGCTGCAGCGTGACCTCAAGGGGCTTTTGGCGTATTCCACCATCAGCCATCTGGGCCTCATCACGCTGCTGTTCGGGCTCGACACGCAACTGAGCACGGTGGCGGCGCTGTTCCACATCATCAACCACGCGGTGTTCAAGGCGTCGCTGTTCATGGCGGCGGGCATCATCGACCATGAAACCGGCACGCGCGACCTGACGCGCCTGCATGGGTTGTGGCGCTATATGCCGCACACCGGCGCGCTGGCGATCGTGGCGTCGCTGTCGATGGCTGGCGTGCCGCTGCTGAACGGCTTCCTGAGCAAGGAAATGTTCTTCGGCGAAACGCTGGCGCAGGGACTGTTCGGCCATTTCAACTGGATGGTCCCGGCGATGGCGACGCTGGCCGGCGCGCTTAGCGTCGCCTATTCGCTGCGCTTCATCTACGGCGTGTTCTTCGACGGCACCCCGAACGACCTGCCCAACTATCCGCCGCATGAGCCGCCGCGCCTGATGAAACTGCCGGTGGAGATCCTGGTGGTGATCTGCCTGGTGGTGGGTCTGGTGCCCAACGTCACGGTCGGTGCGCTGCTCGATGTCACCGCGCGTGCCACGCTGAACGGACCGCCGCCCGCATACAGCCTGAGCCTCTGGCATGGCGTGAACCTGCCGTTGCTGATGAGCCTGGTGTCGATGGTCGCGGGCGCCTTGCTGTTCCGCTTCCGGCGCGAGGCGTTTCATCGCCACCACGCCACGCTGGCGATCCTCAATGCGCGCGACCGTTTCGAGGACGTGATGCAGGCCATGACGTGGCTGGCGCGCCGTTTTACCGCGTGGATGGAAAACGGTTCGCTGCAGCGGTACGTGGCCATGCTGCTCGCAGCGATGGTGCTGCTGCCGGGCTGGTATCTGCTCGGGGCGGGCGCACTGCAAGGCGCCGACGCGGTGCGCGCGCTGCGCGGACCGCTGCCGCAGTCGCCGCTCGATGCGATGACGGCGCTGGCGCTGGCCATCCTGTCGCTGGGCGCGCTGCTGGTGGTGTTCAACCGCCGTCGCCGCGTGGTGGCGCTCGCGCTGCTCAGTACCTGCGGCTTGATGGTGGCCTTGCTGTTTACGCGCTTTTCCGCGCCAGATCTGGCGCTGACGCAGATCTCGGTGGAAGTGGTGACGATCCTGCTGCTGGTGCTGGGGTTGTATTTCCTGCCCGTCGATGCGGGCGAGCGCGTGGGCGTCGTGCGCCGCGTGCGCGACGTCGCCCTGGCGGTGGCCGGCGGCGCATTGGCGGCCGGTGCGGCATTCGCGGTGATGACGCGCCCCTATGCGTCGATTGGCGATTTCTTTGTCGAAAATGCGCTCAGTGGCGGCGGCGGTCATAACATCGTCAACGTGATCCTCGTCGATTTCCGCGGCTTCGACACCTTCGGCGAGATCTGCGTGTTGCTGGTGGCCGGGCTCGGCGTGCAGGCGATGCTCAAGGGTTTGCGGCTGGCTGCGCCCGATCTCGATCCCAACGGAGCGCCATGGGCTAGTCAGAGCCATCCGCTGTTGTTGTCGATCCTGGCGCGCCTGATGCTGCCGCTCACGATGCTGGTGGCGGTGTTCATCCTGCTGCGTGGGCACAACCTGCCCGGCGGCGGCTTCGTCGCGGCGCTGGTGACGTCGATCGCGCTGTTGCTTCAATACGTGGCCAGCGGCGTGCTATGGACCGAAGCGCGCATCACGGTCAACTATCGGGTGCTGGCAGGCGCGGGCATCTTGGTGGCGGGCCTGACCGGTGCGGGCAGCTGGTTGTTCGGCTATCCGTTCCTGACCACCGCGTTCGGGCATTTCCATCTCCCGTGGATCGGCGAGATCGAACTGGCCACGGCGATGGTGTTCGACCTTGGCGTCTATTTCACGGTGGTCGGCACTACGCTGCTGATCGTGTCGCACCTTGGCGTGCGCGACAAACGCATTGCCGCGCGCGTGGCCGAATCGCAGGAGGACCGGTGATGGAAGCCGCTTTCGCCATTGCCATTGGCGTGCTCGCCGCTTGCGGCATTTATCTGCTGCTGCGTCCGCGCACCTTTACGCTGGTGCTTGGACTGACGCTGCTTTCGTATGCGGTGACGCTGTTTTTGCTGTCGATGGGGCGGCTGGCGACGGCGCGGCCGCCGGTGATTGCCGCCGGCGCAAGCTATGCGGATCCGGTGCCGCAGGCGTTGGTGCTGACCGCTATCGTCATCAGTTTTGCGATGACCGCGTTCGCCGTCGTGCTGTCGTTGCGCTCGCTGGGCCAGTCCGGCAGCGATCACGTTGACGGCGCGGAGCCCGGTGCAGGCACGGCGAAGGAGCGCGCATGACGGTGACGCATTTGCTGTTGCTGCCGGTACTGGTGCCGATGTTTGCCGGGGCGCTGCTGGCGATGATGCCGGCGCGCTGGCAACGCCGGCAGCGCAGCTTGTCGATTGCTGCCGCCCTGGCGTTGCTGCCACTGGCCATCGTGCTGCTTCGCGTGGCTGATAGCGGCGTCATTCCGGTGGCTGCGATGGGCAACTGGCCGGCGCCGTTCGGCATCGTCTTCCAGCTGGACCGTCTTGGCGCGCTGATGCTGACCTTGACCGCCGTGCTGGCATTGGCCACCTCGGTCTATGCCAGTTGTGGCGACGCGCGCCTGGGCCGGCATTTCGATGCGCTGTTCCAGTTCCAGCTGATGGGCCTGAATGGCGCGTTTCTGGCGGGGGATCTGTTCAACCTGTTCGTCTTCTTCGAGATCCTGCTGATCGCCTCGTATGCGCTGCTGGTCCATGGCGGCGGCGAGCGGCGCATCGTGCCGGGCCTGCATTACGTGCTGATCAATCTGGTCGGGTCAAGCTTCTTCCTGATCGCAATCGGCGTGTTGTACGGCGTGACGGGCACGCTGAACATGGTCGATATGGGCGCCCGGCTCGGCACGCTTGATGCCGATGTGGCGCACCTGGTGGCCGCGGCCGGAACCATGCTGCAACTGGTGTTCCTGCTCAAGGCGGCGGCATTTCCGCTGTACTTTTGGCTGCCGCGTGCCTATGCGGGCGCCACGGGCGCGGTGGCGGCGCTGTTCGCGATCATGACCAAGGTAGGCCTGTACGCGATCGTGCGCACGCAGGCGCTGATCTTTGCGCTGGACGCCGGGCCGCTGGCGGGCTTCATGCACGACTGGCTCTGGTGGATGGCGCTCGCCACCTTGGCGATCGGCGCAATCGGCACGCTGGGCGCGCGCGAGGTCCGGGTGCTGACCGCGTATCTGGTGCTGACCTCCGTCGGTCTGCTGCTGGCGGGCATCAGCGTGCAAAGTGCGCCGGCGTGGAGCGCTGCGCTGTACTACCTGCAGAGCACCACGTTGTGCACGGCCGCCTTGTTCCTGTTGTCGGAAGCACTCGATACGCAAGGCGAGCCCGACAGTCGCGCCGCGCGGGCCGCCGCCGCGGCAGCGGCCGATTCCGTCGCGGCGGATCGCGCGGCGGGGCGGCGTCCCGGCATTCGGCTCGAAGGCGCGCTGTTCATGGTGGCGGCTGTGGCCGCGGCCGGTTTGCCGCCGCTCTCGGGATTTCTGGGCAAGGCGATGCTGCTGCGCGCCACCGTCGGCCCCCTGGCGCCGGTGTTGTGGCCGGCGGTGCTGGTATCGAGCCTGCTGTTGCTGATCGCAGTGAGCCGCACGGGCAGCCGGCAGGTCTGGAGCGCGCCGCACGTTTATCACGGCGTGCGTTCTCCCACGCGCCGGCTGGTGCTGCGCAGATGGAAACTGGCATGCGTGGTGTTGCTGCTGGCTGGCAACGTGGCGTTGGTGGTGTTTGCCAAGCCGATGGAACGCTATCTCGACGCCACCGTGGGCCAGTTGTTCGATATCGCCGCCTATCGCAAGGCTGTGCTCGGAGCGGGCCACGTGGGCAGTGCGGACCATGCCGGGGCTGGCGACGCGGCGCAATCGGGCAGGGGAGACTGAGCGATGCTGAAACGATGGTTCCCGCATCCGTGGCTGAGCCTGGTGCTGTTGATTATCTGGCTGCTGCTGGTCAACGATCTCTCGGTCGCGCAACTGCTGCTGGGCGCGCTGCTCGGGTGGGGCATCGCGCTGATGGTGGGGCAGCGGCTGTGGCTGCGTCCCGTATCGCTGCGTCGCCCGGACCTGATGGCGCGGCTGGCCGCGCATGTGCTGTTCGATATCGTGCACGCCAATATCGAGGTGGCGATGCTTGTTCTGGGGCCAATCGGGCGCCTGCGTCCGGCCTTTATCCAGTTGCCGCTGGACGTGGAGCACGAGATGGCGCTGACCGCGCTGATCAGCATCGTATCGCTCAGTCCTGGCACGCTATGCGCTGAATTGAGCGACGACCGTCGCACGCTGCTGATCCACGTGCTGCATTTGCGCGATGAAGCGGCGCTGGTCGACACGATCAAGTCGCGCTATGAAGCGCCATTGAAGGAGATATTCGTATGCTTGCCGTCGTGATTCCGATTGCACTGACGATGCTGGGCCTTGCCTTTGTGCTGACGCTGTACCGCCTGCTGCGCGGGCCGGGCCTGCCCGACCGCATCATTGCGCTCGACACGCTGTCGATCAACGCGATCGCGCTGCTGGTGCTGTACGGCATGGTGATCGATTCGACGCTGTTCTTCGAGATCGCACTGCTGATCGCGGTGACCGGCTTTATCGGCACCGTGGCGCTGACCAAATACCTGCAGCGCGGCGACATCATCGAGCTGAAGTAGGAGCATGGACATGCATCCCGTAGCCGAAACCATCGTATGTGCGCTGCTGCTGATCGGCAGTGCCTTCACGCTGATTGGCGCCATCGGTCTGGCACGCCTGCCCGACTTCTACATGCGCCTGCATGGACCGACCAAATCCACCACGCTTGGCGTCGGCGGCGTGGTGCTGGCTTCGGTGGTCTATTTCAGCACGCGCGGCAGCGGCCTGAGTCTGCACGAGATCCTGGTGACGGCGTTCCTGTTCCTGACAGCGCCGATCAGCGCGCACATGCTGGCCAAGGCCGCGATCCAGCAGCGCTTGCCCGTGATCGATCGCACGCGCGGTCGCGCCTGGATGCCCGATCGCTCCGTGGCCAACGCCGACGACGATGCGGCGGAAGCGGTCATGGCGGCTGGCGAAGACCGCTAGCGCGGTGCCCTTGCCAGTGGCGGTGGATCGATCCCCCGTCGCCATACGTTTTTGCCGGCTGGATCTTACGAGCCTTGTTCAGCTCCGCTGCACAGCGTTGCGTCGCGGCGACATACCCCACTTCCGGACGACCCTCCACACGTTGGCGCGTGCGTCGATGCTGTTCGGGCCACTAGGCGTACTTGTGGGTAGCGCGATCAACGCCGAGCGAGGCAAGTCGATGCTGGGCGACGACAAAGCGCTGGGCAGTCACGATCTGGTGTCGGCCACCGAGCAGCTCGTGAAGGACGGTATCGCCGCGGACGCGCAAAGCAAGCTGAAGTTTGGCCCGGGTATCGCGGGCACGCCGCAACTGACGCTGCTGCCATTCGTGGTGCTCAGCTATGTGAACGACACCGACGTGCGTCCCTACGTGGTGGTGAAGACCACGCTCAAGGACGCGACCGGTGCGCAAGTCTGGAGCAGCCGCTATATCTCGGCCAGCGCGCAGGCGCGGCCATTCGCCGGCGACAACGGCTGGCTCAGCGATTCAGGCCAGCCGCTGAAGCAGGCCCTGGAGCAGTCGCTCAGGCGCAGCGTCGACGTGATGTTGCGCGACGTGGCTGGCAAGACCTTGCGCGATCCCGCCAAGTGGATGTACGTGGGCGGCCAGTACGCCTTCGTCAAGCAGCCGTTGAAGGTCAAAGGCAACCTCGTGCTCGACGAAGGCGAATACATCGCCTTCACGCCGCGTCTTGGCGATGTGGTCGTGTTCACGGGCGTCAACATCTTCGACCGCAAGATCGTCGCCATCTCCGATGCCACGGAGCAGGATCCGAACGTGGCGAAGTTCGAGGTGGCTGAGGGCAACGCCCAGCGCGCGGCAGGCAAGGACGGCGGCGACGGCAAGGCCAGCGGCGCATCGGGTGCACCCGCCGCTACGCCCGCACCCGCCGCTCCCGCGGCCGGGCCGGCCACCACGCCTGCTGCGTCGGTGTCGATGCTGCCGCCTGCGCGGTAAGTCGTCGAAATCAGCCGCCGAAATCAGCCGGGCCGCAGGTCACGTGCCGGTCGACACGCCGGTGCGTGGCAGGTCTCATTTCTGGCGGTATGCATGCTTCATGCGCCTTCGCGCGCCGCGTCGCGCCAGCAACCGGATTCCGGGTCCACGCTGGCCGGCGCGCCGCCGCGCAGCAGGCCGGCGTCGTCATGCGCGGGCGGTTCGACGTCGAATGCGATCCGCAACGCCTGCGCGACGCGCGGGTCTTCGACGGGAAGCTCCCACGTCAGAAATAGCTGCGTGCCATCCTGATCGACCGGAAAGTCGCCGGCATGGAAACCCGTGCCGTCGCGCGGAATCACCGCGTGCGGCTGGCAGGTGTCGAAAATCAGTACCGTGCCGCGCGTCAGCGGAATGCGCAGATCCAGTGCCGGAAAATGCACCACTTGCCCTTTGTCTTCGCTGACGAAGAGATTGCAGAACGCCGATTCGCCGTACTGTTCGCCGTCGTGGTGATAGCGCGCGCCGCGACACGCCATCAACGCAACGTCGCTGCCAGCCAGCAGATTGGGCAGCCCACGCGCGGCCGCCCAATCGGACGCCGCTTTCACGCAGCGCGAATACTCGGGCCAGCGCGCACGCGCGCGCGCCAGCGGCATTTGCTCGACGTCGCCGGGGCCCAGCGCAAGATGGGTGGCTATTTCGCGCGCCCAGTCGGCGTTTAGCCGCGCGCTTGCGGCGGGGATGTCGAGCGTGCCGCTCAGCACGATATCGCTGACGCTTCGGCTGCGCAGCGTGTCATCGGCCAGCGTGCTCCAGAAATACGAGGTCAGGGCGTCGCGTGCGGAATCGGGATCGGTGCGGGAATTCATGGACGCCAGTGTAGGGCCGCCGGTGCTTGGCGGCCAACCGGATTCTTGCACGCGCCACGGCGTGCGGCAGATCACCCGCTTTTCATTTCCGGATGCATCCGATACATTGCGATGTCACGATCTGCCAGAGATGCCGTGAAACACTACACACGCGAAAACTTCGAGCTCACGCAAAGTGTCGGTTTCCATCTGAACCGTGCGCGCAGCGGCCTGCTGATGGAGATGGATGCGGCGTTGCGTCATCTCGATATCACCGCGCAGCAGATGGGCGTCCTGCTGTCGCTGGCGCGCGGCGCGGCAAGCACGCCGCTGGAGATCAGCAAGCTGCTGGGCATCGACACCGGGCTGATGACCCGCATGCTCGACAAGCTGGAAAGAAAGGACTTGCTGCAGCGCCAGCGCAGCGCCGAGGACCGGCGCGTCGTGCATCTGGTGCTGACCGACAAGGGGCGGGACATCGCCATGCAGTTGCCGCAGATCGCGCCCGATGTGCTCAACCATCGCCTGCGCCATTTCAGCGCGGAAGAATTCGCCGATTTCGTGCGCTTGCTGCGCAAATTTACTGACGGCGCGTGAGCCGGCGGCGGGCGCGGCCTGGCTCAGCGCTGCCGCACGACGAAATCGGCTGCGAACGCCACGGCCAGCTCTACGCCATCACACGGCGCGCGGCTTTCACTTCACGGTCAGTGAAGGCGCATTCACTCAATATGACTTGGCTGCACCGCGTGGCGCTATCTATAGTCGTGCGGGGCCGGGCGTCGCTCCGGCGGGACACGGGAGATCCAAACGATGACAAAAAACTGGGTGGTGGCGGGGGCCGTCGCGGCATCCTTGCTGGCGTCGACGGCGTTCGCGCAGGACGATGCTGTCCACGTCATGATTTCAGGCGGTTTCACCGCGGCGTATCAGACGTTGGCGCCGCGCTTCGCCGATGAGACCGGCAACAAGCTCGCCACCGAGCATGGGCCGTCGATGGGGCAGTCGCCCGAGGCCATCCCCAATCGCCTGGCGCGCGGCGAGCCGGCCGATGTGGTCATCATGGTCGGCTATGCGCTGGACGATCTGATTCGCAAGGGCGTGGTCGATGCCAGATCGCGGGTTGAGCTGGCCGATTCGCGGATCGGCATGGTGGTGCGCGCGGGGGCGACCGTGCCAGACATTCGCACCGTCGACGCGCTGCGCCGCACGCTGACGCAGGCGAAATCGATCGCCTATTCAGATAGCGCCAGCGGCGTCTATGTGGAGCGTGAACTGTTCAAGAAGCTGGGCGAGCCCGATGCGCTCGCTGCCAAGGCGCGCAAGATCCAGAAAATTCCCGTGGCATCGGTGGTGGCCGATGGCCAGTACGAAATCGGCTTTCAGCAGGTGGCGGAACTGTTGCCCGTGAAGGGCGTGACGTTTGTTGGGCGGATTCCCGAAGAAGTGCAGTCGGTCACGCGCTTTGCCGGCGGTGTGCCGATCCATGCCGCACATCCAGCGCAGGCCAAGGCGCTGCTCGACTATCTCGCGTCGCCGGCGGCACAGCCAGTGGTGCGCGACACGGGACTCGATTCCGTATCGAACTGATTGCGCGTTACGGTGCGGCCGTGGTGCGGTGGCGTACGCCAGCCGTAGCGGCGGCTTTATCGACCGTGCGATTTTTTGCGGTGGGGTCCTGCTCGGGGCCGGCGTGATTGCCGGCCCTTTTTCATTGGGGCGCACAGTTCGACGCACCTGCCGGGACAAAAAGTGACGTTGTGGGAATTGTCTTACGAATGTTTCAGCAGGGGTCTTCTGCTCGGGTCAGGGGCAAAAACGTAACCTTCAACTACAGCAAGGCCACAACGCAAACCGGCTTGTGAAGGGCAAGCCGGCAGTCGCGGGCCTGACCATAATCCACTTCAAGAGAAGGAGCACGACATGATCGCAAAGAAATGGCTGACCGCCGCAGTGTGTTCGATGATGGTAGCAGCGCCGGCGGGCTTCGCCTACGCGCAGGCCGGTTCCAAGGCCGACTACGACGCTGCCGTGAAGCAGGCCGACGCCGACTACAAGACGGCCGCCGCCAAGTGCGACGGCATGTCCGGTAACGCCAAGGACGTGTGCAAGGCAGAAGCCAAGCGCGACCGCGACGTGGCCAAGGCCAACGCCGAAGCCAAGCGCGACGGCACCGAGAAGGCCCATGCCAAAGCCATGAAGACCAAGGCCGACCGCGACTATGACGTGGCCAAGGAAATGTGCGATGACAAGAAGGGCAACGACAAGGACGTGTGCGTGAAGGAAGCCAAGGCTTCGCATGAACGCGCTCTGGGCTCCGCCAAGGTCGAAAAGGCTGCCGCCACCGGCACCAGCACCGATGTGGCCGAAGCCCGCGCCGACGCGCGCAAGGACACGGTCGACGCCGCCTACAAGGCCGACAAGGAAAAGTGCGACGCAATGTCCGGCGATGCCAAGGACAAGTGCCAGGCCAACGTAAAGGCCAAGTACGCCAAGTAATGGGATCCGTGCGCAGCACGATCTCGATATAGGTAATGCACCGGCTGGTCTGCGCACCGCGTGGACCAGCACTCACCCGAAATCAGGAGCCACATATGAACTGGGATCAGATCGAAGGCAAGTGGGATCAGGCGAAGGGCAAGATCAAGGAAAAATGGGGCAAGCTGACCGACGACGACATCACTGTCATCAACGGCAAGCGCGACCAACTGGCGGGCCGGATTCAGGAACGCTATGGCTATACCAAGGAACGGGCTGAGGAAGAAATGAAGGCCTGGGAGCGCGATACGCGCTGGTAACCCGGCGTATCGGGCCCGATCGGCAAGCCGGCGTCACGCCGGCGATCGGGTCCACACACGCGTCATGCGCGGACACGCGTGACGGACGGCGGCGGAGCTTCGGCTCCGCCGTTTTTTTGTCTGTGCTCAGGCCGATATGACGGGATCCTGCTGCGTCCTTGGTAGATTCCCCATTGTCAACCCCTCATGTAGGCGTTGCGGCCGCAGACGTACTGGCATATCCGTTCCCTGTTACAAAACCGCGTCGACAATTTAAAAAAAATGTCTGGGAAACGCCCGGGAAATCCGGGATTCCGTGCATATTGCCAACCGGTGTCAACCAGTATTATTTCAAAGCGTTACGGAATATTACGAGCCTCGCCCGCATCCCCACGCACATGACAAGACGGGCAGGCCAGCCGGCGCGCCGCGGGCGCGAATGCCGGAAAAGGGTTATCTGCGCGACCATGTTCCACTAGAGAACAGGCGCGCCATCCAGGGGAGCATCAAGTCGTGCCAGGACCAATCGCTTGTCTGCAAGCGCTTCTTCACGCCCGCGCAGGGGGGCTTTTCGATTTTTTTCCGTCGCATTACGTGCGCTATCTGGCGACGGTCGCGTCGGTTTCAACGTTCTGTTACCCGGCGGGCAGCCGCAAGTGGTTGCCGCGCCGCGCCAAGCTGGTTGCACTATCGGCGCTGCAAGCCGACGCCGCGCAGCCATGGCTGCGGGCCGCGGCATCATGTGCGCTGCTGCAGCGCGTGGTGACCGCGCGCCCGTTGGTGCTGGAAAAGCCATTCCGGCCGCTTGGCGCGCTGGGCATGGGCTTTGCCGAGCGCGCGCGGCTGGTGATGGAGCACTACGCCACCATGCACGCCGCGCTGCCGGTTTGCGTGTGTGACCGCATCTATCTATCCGGCGGTATCGACTGGGCGTTCGCCGATGGGCGCTACGCGCTGCGCCTGGCAGATTCCGGCCCTAATCCGAAGGAAGGCGAACTGGCGTTCTATTGGATCGACACGGCAACGGGCGCAAGCCTGACGCAGTTGAGCTTCTATCTGCGTCGTGGCGCGCACGGTCCGGAGATCTTCATCGGCGGCCTGCAGGGACCGATGAACGAAGACAGCCGCGAGTGGATTCGCGCGGCCACCAAGGCCTGCGACGGTCTTCGTCCCAAGGATGCGGCGATGGAAGCGTTGCTTGCGCTGGCCGGGCAGATCGGTGCGCGGCGCATTGTCGCGGTGTCGCGCGCCAATCATGTTGGCCGCCAGCGGCGTACGCCGCGCGAGATCCACGCGGACTACGAAGGCTTCTGGCAGGAATACCACGGTACGGTGCGGCCCGACGGCAATGTCGATGTGCCCGTGCATCAGCCGCAGCGCGACATCGCCGAGATCGCGTCGAAGAAGCGTTCGGCATGGCGGCGCAAGCAGGCCAGGGCCGAATCGATCCAGGCGACCGTGCGTCACGCCCTGCAAGCCGACAGCGAGCCGGCGCGCAACGACGCGGCATCGCCACCGATGGTCTACGCGGCGGCGTGAAGGGGTCGCGCACCACCCGCGCGCAGCCATGAGAGACGTCATACACGCCATGTGCTGTCTGCACGACAGAACGATGCGGCGGTAAACCCTAGTAGTCTAGCCACCTAGACTTTCACTAGAGTCCGGTATCGACCTAGATCGCGCTTCATGCCCGGCATGAGCGCGCCTGTGCATGCTGGACGCCACCGCATTACTTTCCCGCAGCCGCGAGCCGGTTTACCTGCAACTCGCCACGATATTTCGCCGCCAGATCGAGAGCGGCGCATGGCGCCTAGGCGAGCGGATTCCGTCGCTCGATGTGCTATGCCGCCAGTACGGCGTGGCGCGCATGACCATGCATCACGCGATATCCCAGCTAGATGCCGAAGGGCTTGTGGCGCGTTCGCGCGGGCGCGGCACGTTCGTCAAGGCCGCCGGGCGCGAACGGCGGCAACTGTCGCTGCCGGTCAGTTGGGATCAGGCCGTCGCCGTCGGCGACCAGCTTTCCACCGAAGCAATGGTGGAATCCACCGCCGACGTGGCACTGCCACAGGATCTGGGCATGCCGTGCGAAGGCCAACCAGCCCCCGCCTATCACTTTCTGCGGCGCGCGCATCGCTCGGCGGGACGCCCATTCGCGGTCGGCGAGGTCTATATCGCCGCCGACGTCTTTGCACGCGAGCCCGAGGCGTTCCGGCAGGGCGCATCGGTGCCGGTGCTGGATCGCTTTCCGGGCCTCAAGGTCAACGCTGCGCGCCAGCGCCTGTCGATCGTCGCCGCGGGCGCGCAATCGGCCGGCGCGCTGGAGCTTGCCGTGGGCGCGCCCGTCGCGGAGCTGCGCCGCTTCGCCTGCGTCGACAACGTGATCGTCTATTACGCGCGGATCGAATTTCCGACCGAGTACGTGTGCCTGGATTTCGATCTGCTAGCCCCACTTTCCTGACAACCGCCAACCACACGGAACCCCAAGATGGAGACACAAGAATCGATGAACGGTGCGGAGAGCCTGGTCAAGACACTGCTTGCCTGCGGCGTGGACACCTGCTTTGCCAATCCCGGCACCAGCGAAATGCACTTTGTCGCCGCGCTCGATCGCATTCCCGGCATGCGCTGCGTGCTGGGTTTGTTCGAGGGTGTGGTGACCGGCGCGGCCGACGGCTACGCGCGCATGGCCGACAAGCCCGCCGCCACGTTGCTGCATTGCGGCCCGGGCCTGGCCAACGGCCTGGCCAATCTGCACAACGCGCGCCGTGCGCAGACGCCGGTGGTCAATATCATCGGCGACCAGGCGACCTACCACCGGCCGCTCGATGCGCCGCTGACCGCCGACACCGAAGGCTGGGCGCGGCCGGTTTCGGTGTGGACGCGCACCGCGACGCATGCCGCCTCCGTCGGCGCGGATGCCGCGGTGGCCGTGCAGGCTGCGCGTTCGGCACCGGGCGGCGTGGCCAGCCTGATCCTGCCGTCCGACGTGTGCTGGGATGCCGGTGGCAAGGTTGCGGCGCGTCTGCCAGACCTGCCCGTGCCGAAGGTGTCGCCCGACGCGGTGCAGAACGCCGCGCGCATCCTGCGCAGCGGGCAGCCGACGCTGATCGTGCTGGCTGGCAGTGCGCTGCGCGAAGCCGCGCTGGCCGACGCGCATCGCATTGCCGCGGCGACCGATGCGCGCCTTATTACGCCGATGTCGAACTCGCGCGTGTCGCGCGGGCGCGGACGCCTGGCCGTCGACCGCATTCCGTATTCGGGCGACGCTGCGCGCCAGAAGCTCGCCGGCATTCGTAACGTCATCCTGGTGGGTGCGCCCGCCCCGGTCACGTTCTTTGCCTATCCGGGCAAGTCGCCGCGGCCGTATCCCGAGGATGCGGCGATCCACGTGCTGGCGCGCGCCGAAGAAGATCTGGGCGAAGCGCTGGCGCGACTGGCCGATGAACTTGGCGCACGCAATGCCGCGCTGCCGGCTTCCGGTTCGACATCTGCCCCGGCCGAGACCGCGCGCGGCGCGGTGACGTCCGAAGCCGTGGCGCAATCGCTGACCGCGTTGCTGCCCGAGCACGCTGTGGTGGTGGAAGAGAGCGTGAGCTTCGGCCGGGCGTTCTATCCAGGCACCGTGCATGCCGCGCCGCACGACTGGCTGCAGCTGACTGGCGGCGCGATCGGTGCCGGCTTGCCGCTGGCAACCGGCGCGGCCATCGCCGCGCCCGATCGTCGCGTGGTGGCGCTGCAGGCCGATGGGTCGGGCATGTACACGCTGCAATCGCTGTGGACCATGGCGCGGGAACGTCTCGACGTCACCATCGTGCTGCTGGCCAACCGCAAGTACGCGATCCTGCTGGGTGAACTGGCCGGCGTGGGCGCCAATCCGGGCAAGACCGCGCTCGACATGCTCGACCTCGGCAATCCCGACCTGGATTGGGTCAAGCTGGCCAACGGCATGGGCGTGGAAGCCGCGCGCGCCGACAACATGGAAGCGTTCAACGACCTGTTCCGCACGGCCAACCAGCGCAAGGGCCCGTTCCTGATCGAACTGGTGATCTGAGGCGCGGTGCCTCTTCCGGCGCGTGCATGTCGCGCGTCGGAAGAGGGTATGCCGAGCACCCGCGGCCCGCGCGCTGCACCGCTTAGCGTTCGATTTCGGCCCAGGCGGTCATGGCCTGACCGCCCGCGTCGTCGCCGGTCCAGAGCATCACGCGCGCAGCGTTGTCGGGATCGTCCCTGCCGCCGACGGTGACCGTGTCCTGGTGGAACAGCGGCGCCAGACCGCGGAAGCCAAAGCGCTTGACGCGCACGTCGGGCCGTTCCTGCCGCAGTAATTCGAGCGTCAGCATGGCCTGCAACGGGCCATGCACGATCAGTCCTGGATAGCCCTCCACATCGCGCACGTAATCGAGGTCATAGTGGATGCGGTGGCCGTTGAAAGTCAGCGCGGAAAAGCGGAACAACAGCACCGGATCGGCCTGCAGCGCACGGCCGAACTGCGCGGTGTGTTCCATACGCGGGCGCGGCGGTTGCGGCTGGCCTTTCTCGGGCATCGCGCGGTAGACGATGTCGTGCCGCTCGCTGAGGCGCGTCTCGCCCTGCACGCTGTAGTCGTGCGTGACCGTCACGAACCACAACTCGCCGGTGCGGCCGCTCTTGTGCTGTACATCGGTGATGGTAGACGTCTTGGTCACGGTTTCACCGACGCGCAGGCCGCGCTGGAAGCTCAACTCGCCGCCGGCCCACATGCGGCGCGGCAGCGGCACCGGCGGCAGGAATCCGCCCAGCGCCGGATGGCCGTCCTGGCCCAGTGTGTGCTGCGGCGCGCGCGGCAGAAAATACAGCCAGTGCCACAGCGGCGGCAGCGGCTGCGCGGCGATGGCGTTGCCGTCCAGATCGAAGGTGGCGGCCAGCGCGTGCACGGGCTCGGGGGCCAGCGTCTCGGTGCGCGTTTCCGAACGGCCGATCCATTCGCGCAGTTGTTCCAGAGTGGGTGTGCTCATCGTGATTCCATGGATCGTTCAGCGGCCCGCGGGCAGCCAGTTGGTGACGTCGCGTTCCTGCTCCAGCCGCCATACGCGGGCGATGATGGCGCGCATCTCCGCTTCGCTGGCGCCGTGCCGGAATGCACCCAGCTGGATCGCCTTGGCTTCCAGTTCGGGGCGCGACAGCGTGTTGTCCGGGTCGCCCTTCGGCACGTCGACGCGGGCTTCGAGCGTGCGGCCGTCGGTGGTCTGCACGGTCACGCGGCCAATCCACTGACGCGGATATGCGTTGTTGATTTCCTCGTCCAGCACCATCGTGACCTTATTGCAGAACGCGGCGATGCGGGTGTCCTGCAAGGCGTGCTGCTCGAACTCTGCCAGCCCGGCATGGGCGTGCACGGCCACCAGCCCCAGCACCGTGCCCATCGAAAACTTGGCCTGATGGATCGTGACGGGATTGACTACCGGGCCCAGCACGTCGATGGCGCCCTGGTGCACGTGGGCCGTCACCGCAGCGATCTGGTCTGCATGCAGCGATTCGCGCTGCATCAGCGCCTTCAGCGCATCGGCCGCCGGATGCGTGTGGCGGCACGAGGCGAAGAACTTGAATGACGTTTCGGCGGTGGCCCAACGCGTGCCAAGACGATCGGTCAGCGCGGCCGGGTTTGCGTCGCTGGACATTCCGGCGGCCATGCCCTGCTTGCCTTCGAGAATCTGTTTCGCACCGGTGAAGCCGGCGCGCGCGAGCCATGCCGACTGCAGGCCGTCGGCCGCGGCCTTCGCCGTGTGCAGCTGTTTGGAATCGGCGGCATCGCGCAGGAATTCCCACAAGCCGGCCGCTTGGGTGCCGGCGGAACCGAGCGCCTGGTTGATGCCTTGCGCATCGAGGCCGAACAGCTTGGCCACGGCCGCGGCGGCGGCCAGCGTGCCGACCGTGCCCGTGGTGTGGAACACGCGATAGTGCGAACGGCCCATGAATTCGCCGATCCGGATGCCTGCTTCGTAGCCGGCGATCGAGGCCAGCAGCACATCGGCGCCGGATTTTCCTTCGGCCTGCGCGGCGGCCATCACGGCCGGGAATACCACCGCGGCCGGATGCAGCACCGAACCGTTATGCACGTCGTCCTGTTCCACCACGTGCGACGACGCGCCATTGATCAGCGCAGCAAAGTAGGGCGAGGTGCGGCGGCGGTCCACCAGCACTTCCGCATCGCCGCCGTTCGGGCCCATCGCGGCGGCAAACTCCTGGATGCGGCGCACGGCCGGGGCGTCCTTGCCGGCGATGGCCGAGGCGATCCAGTCCAGGAACAGGTCCTTGGTGCGCTCGATGACGGGCGCGGGCACATCGTCCAGCTTCAGTTGCGCGATGAAGTCGCAGAGCTGCCGGGTCGGGTAGGTATCGTTGGGCATGGGGATGTCGGGCGTATCAGAACGAGCGCGGCAGTTCCAGCACGTGCTCGGCCACGTAGGACAGAATCAGGTTGGTGGAAATCGGCGCGACTTGATAGAGGCGCGTTTCGCGGAACTTGCGTTCGATGTCGTATTCGGCGGCGAAGCCGAAGCCGCCATGCGTCTGCAGGCACACGTTGGCTGCTTCCCACGATGCATCGGCCGCCAGCAGCTTGGCCATGTTGGCTTCCTTGCCGCACGGCTTGCCCGCATCGAACAATTGCGCGGCCTTGTAGCGCATCAGGCTGGCCGCTTCCACGTTGACGAACGAGCGCGCGATCGGGAATTGCACGCCCTGGTTCTGGCCGATCGGCCGGTCGAATACGATGCGCTCGCGCGCATAGCTGCTGGCGCGGTCGACAAACCAGTAGCCGTCGCCGATGCACTCGGCGGCGATCAGGATGCGCTCGGCGTTGAGCCCGTCGAGAATGTACTTGAGCCCTTTGCCTTCCTCGCCGATCAGGTTTTCCGCGGGAATTTCCAGGTTGTCGAAGAACAGCTCGTTGGTCTCGTGATTGACCATGTTGCGGATCGGCTGCACGGTCAGGCCGTTGCCGATGGCCTGGCGCAGATCGACCACGAAGACCGACAAGCCTTCGGACTTTCTTTTCACCTGATCCAGCGGTGTGGTGCGCGCCAGCAGCAGCATCAGGTCGGAATGCTGCACGCGCGAGATCCACACCTTCTGCCCGTTGATGATGTACTTGTCGCCTTTGCGCACGGCCGTGGTCTTGAGCTTGGTGGTGTCGGTGCCCGTGGTGGGCTCGGTCACCGCCATCGACTGCATGCGCAGCTCTCCCGAGGCGATGCCCGGCAGCCAGCGCTCTTTCTGCGCGTCGGAGCCGTGGCGCAGCAGGCAGCCCATCACGTACATCTGGCCATGGCATGCGCCGGAGTTGCCGCCGCTGTGGTTGATGGTTTCCATGATCACCGACGCGGCGGTCAGCGGCAGGCCGGAGCCGCCGTAGGACTCCGGGATCAGCGCGGAGAGCCAGCCGGCCTGGGTCAGCGCCTGCACAAACTGCTCCGGAAAGGCGTTCTGTTCCTCGATGCGTTGCCAATAGGCCGAATCGAATTGCTGGCAGAGGTCCCGTACGGCCTCGCGGATTTCCGGGTAAATCTGGTCTTGGTCCTGTGCTGCGGGCATGGCAATGTCCATGAATGTCGGGGTGAGGCCATTATTCCCGAGCCGCCGCGGCAGCAACATTCGCTTTTGCCGAAGCGCGGCTTTCGTGCCGGCATAGGGACGTGGCGCCAGCCTGGCTCAGGGTTATCCCGCGACTTTTCTGGCGCCTTGTCCAGCCTTCGGCAAATCGGAATTGTGCGCCGGGGCGATTGCTTTCACGCTGCGCATCACGGGATGAACCCGAATGATTTCCCGCCGATTCCACCCATAACCGGACGCGTGACACACGCGCCAACAGGAGACCACGCATGACCGCATCCCGGCTTTCCCATCCCATTGCCGCCCGTCTTCGCCACGCCGCGCTCTCGATGTCCTGCACCGCGCTGGCGGTGGCCGCCATGACGGCCTTGCCAGGGCGCGCGCACGCATCGGACGCCTATCCGTCGCGGCCGATCGCCATGGTGGTGCCTTTTGCGGCGGGTGGGCCTACGGATGTGGTGGCGCGCTCGGTGGCGGCGGCCATGTCGAAATCGCTGGGGCAGAGCGTGGTGGTGGAGAACCGGCTAGGCGCGGGCGGCACCGTGTCCGCCGCGTACGTGGCCAAAGCCGCGCCCGATGGCTATACGATCCTGATCCACCATAACGGCATGGCCACCGCGCCGGCGCTGTATTCGAAACTGCCGTACAAGCCGCTCACCGATTTCACGTTTGTCGGCCAGGTGGCGGACGTGCCGATGACGCTGCTTGGCCGTCATGACCTGCCGGCCAACAACCTGGCCGAGCTGGTCAGCTACATCCAGAAGAACCAGGCCAAGGTGAATCTGGCCAATGCCGGCCTCGGCGCGGTCTCTCAGCTTTGCGGGATGCTGTTCCAGAAGGCAATCGGCGTGGACCTGCAGACCATTCCCTATCAGGGCACCGCCCCGGCGATGACGGCGCTGCTCGGTGGTCAGGTCGATATCCTGTGCGACCAGACCACGCAGACGCTACCCCATATCAAGGCGGAAAAGGTCAAGCTTTACGGCGTGACCACGGCCGAGCGCATTGCGGCGCTGCCCAACACGCCGACGCTGCGCGAGGGCGGCCTGAAGGGCTTCGAGGTCAAGGTGTGGCACGGCATCTATGCGCCCAAGGGCACCCCGCCCGCCGTGATCGACAAGCTCAACGGCGCGCTGCGTGTGGCCCTGAAGGATCCTGCCGTGGTGGCCCGCATGAAGGACCTGGGCGCGGTGATCGTGCCCGAAGACAAGCAAACGCCGGAAGGGCTGCGCACGTGGCTGTCGTCGGAAATCGACAAGTGGTCGCCGATCATCAAGGCAGCCGGCGTGAAGGCCGATTGACGTTCTAGAGTGCGCTGGCGCCGCCTACACTGGCTGCCGCGCCGCGTCGACCAGGTACTGGATCAGCGTCTCGGCAAACTGGGGCAACTCCCGGCCGGGCCGGCGCACGAGCCGCAGTTCGCGCCGGGCCCAGTCGTCTTCGAGCCGGATGAAGCGCAGCACCTTGCGGCTGGCGTAGCGGCGCGCGCAGCTGTTGGGCACGATGGCGATGCCCGCGCCGGCCTCCACCATGCGGCACACCGCGTCGAAGCTGCCCACCTGTATGCGCAGGCTGATGCGCTTGCCCATGCCGCTGGCAATGCGGTCCAGAAACGTCTGAATCGCCGAGGACTGGTTCAGGCCGACGAAGCGGCAGGTGTCGAGCAGATCGGCAAAATGCAGCGCCTTGAACGCGGGCAGCGGGTGATTGACCGGCGCGATCACGATCAGCTCGTCGCTGCACAACTGCATGGTGTCGAGGTCCGCGGTGGCAACCTCTCCGGCCACGATGCCAAGGTCCGCAGCACCGCTGCCGATGGCCGACACGATATCGGCCGACAGGTGTTCTTCAAGCTCGACGTCCACGTCCGGGTTTTCGGACAGGAAATGCGAAAGCGCGTTGGCCAGGAAGGAATTGGTGGCCGTGGTATTGGCCAGCAGCCGCACGCGGCCCTTGACGCCCTTGGCATAGGGCCGCAGGTCCGAATGCAGGCATTCCAGCTGGCGGAACACTTCACGCGCGTGGCGCAGCAGTTCATCGCCGGCCGGCGTCAGCCGCACGCCTTTGACCTGACGGATCAGGAGTTGGGTCTGGAACGCTTCCTCGAGCTGCTTGATGCGCGAACTGGCGGCGGGCAGCGAAAGGAACGTGCGTTCCGCAGCGCGGGTAAGGTTTTCGGTTTCACCGACGTTTAGAAAAAGGCGCAGGTCGGTCAGGTCGTAGTGCATGGGTTCAGTGAGCGCGAAGCCCACTTTTGTCATTCATGAATTCCAAAATCTCGGGCGCCAATTTATCTTATGCGGCCATGCAATAGAACGGGTACGTTCCCGAATCCGGAAAACTGGCAGCCAAGGAGGCAGCAATGAGTGGAATGATGGCAGGCAAGGTAGTGGTGGTGACGGGCGCCGGTGGTGGCATCGGGCGCGGTATTGCGCTGGGCATGGCTGCAGCCGGTGCCAAGGTCGTGGCGAACGATCTGGGCGTGTCGATGAGCGGCGAGGGCGGCGATGCCGGACCCGCGCAGCGCGTGGTCGAGGAGATCCGCGCGGCCGGCGGCGAGGCGGTGGCCAATACCGACAGCGTGTCGACCTGGGCCGGCGCCAATGCCATCGTCCAGTGCGCGCTCGACCAGTTCGGCCGCATCGACGCCGTGGTCAATAACGCGGGAAACCTGCGCGACCGCATGTTTTTCAAGATGAACGAGGAAGAATGGCGATCGGTCATCGACGTGCATCTGCACGGCACGTTCTTCGTCAGCCGCGCCGCCGCCAACTATTTCAAGGATCAGGAAAGCGGTGCGTATGTGCATATGACGTCGACCTCGGGGCTGATCGGCAACCTCGGGCAGGCCAATTACTCGGCGGCGAAGCTCGGCATCGCTGCGCTGTCCAAATCGATCGCACTGGACATGGCGCGCTTCAACGTGCGTTCGAACTGCATCGCGCCATTCGCGTGGAGCCGCATGACCAGTTCGATCCCGGCCGAAACGCCCGAGGAAAAGGCGCGCGTGCTGCGCCTGCAGAAGATGGAAGCTGGCAAGATCGCGCCGGTGGCCGTGTTCCTGGCCAGTCCCGCCGCCAGCGAAGTCAACGGCCAGATCTTTGCCGTGCGCGCGAATGAAATCATGCTGATGAGCCAGCCGCGTCCCGTGCGCTCGGTGCACACCAGCGAGGGCTGGACGCCTGAATCGGTCGCGGAAATCGCCATGCCGGCCATGCGCAGCAGCTTCTTCAAGCTGGAGCGCTCGCCCGACGTCATCAACTGGGACCCAATCTAAACCAGCCCCTGCGGCCCGCGCCGCGTTGCAGTGCAGCAAAGCGGCGTGGCACGCATTCTGCTCATTCCTTCCATCACGTTGGATTCGCCGGCGCTGCGCCAGCGATCTGCCGACTGCGCACCTGGAGGGTGCGTGGCAGACGGCGCGAGCCAGGGCGCGTCAGGTCTGCGTGGTCCAACACGGTGCGCGAGTGTGCGAGTGCGCGTGAGGTGTGAAGCGTGTGAATGACTGTGTGATCGGCAATCGCGCGCTGGCACATTGCGCGTTGGCACTCGGGCATAGACAGTGCTGATTTGTGCGACCGGCAGGCCGAGCTCAAGCTAGTGCGGTTGGATGACGCATTGCGAATGAGCGGGAAAGCAGCGGCAATCCATCGGCAGGCAAGACGCGGCAATACGTCGCAGCGCGTCGTATTCAGGCGCTAGCCATCCATGATGCCGGTGGGGGGATTTGGCGCTTGCGGCGGCGCGCACGGCGCGATGGGTGTGCGGATGCGAACGCGCTGAAGCGCACGTGAGTCCGGCATAGATCGATATGAGTTTTACCTGCAAATCATGCGTTTGCACGATGGCCGAACGAATGCGGCTGATGCACAGTCATGACATGCGTGTAGGACCGTTGCCGACAGCGCTTGTCGGATGATTCTGGAATTGCAATGTGGTTACACAACACGCTGTGCACGATGCGCGGTAAAGGTGTAATGTGTGTCACAAGCATGGTCAATGGCCCGTCGCAGCGGGGTGAGCAAGGCGAGCGTTTCAGTGCATCGCGTGCACTTCATGAGTGTGTAGCGCAGTGACTGAACAGACAGCAACCGCAGTCAACGCCAACCTCACATCTGCCGTTATTTGACTATGATGAAGTAAGGACTTCGCAACTTGGCAACTCCACCAAGCCGGGGTGGCGGAACGCAAGATTGCCGCGAGGTCTTAGGGGAGTAGAACTACCTTCGCCTCGGACGTGGGACTCTGACGGGAGTGAGGTATGGACATTTTTGGCCACTACGCCACGCGCTTCGAAGCTCGCAAGGAAGAGGAATACAGCATCCAGGAGTACCTGGAGATCTGCAAGAAGGATCCTGTTGCCTATGCGACCGCTGCGGAGCGTATGCTCGCCGCAATCGGACAGCCTGAACTGGTGGATACCCACCACGATCCTCGCCTGTCCCGACTGTTCTTCAACAAGGTGATCCGGGTCTATCCCGCGTTCCGTGATTTCTACGGAATGGAGGACACGATCGAGCAGATCGTCTCGTTCTTCAAGCACGCGGCGCAGGGCCTGGAAGAGCGCAAGCAGATCCTGTATCTGCTGGGGCCTCCCGGTGGCGGCAAGTCGTCGCTGGCCGAGAAGCTCAAGGCGCTGATGGAAGAGATTCCGATCTACGCGCTGAAGGGCTCGCCTATCCATGAATCGCCGCTCGGGCTGTTTTCGGCCGACGAGGACGGCAAGATTCTGGAGGAGGACTACGGCATTCCAAGGCGCTATCTGAATACCATCCCATCGCCGTGGGCGGTCAAGCGTCTGCACGAATTCAATGGCGACATCACCAAGTTCCGCGTGGTGAAGCTGCGCCCATCCGTGCTGGCGCAGATCGCGATCTCGAAGACCGAGCCTGGCGACGAAAACAATCAGGATATTTCCTCTCTGGTCGGCAAGGTCGACATTCGCAAGCTTGAGGATTTCCCGCAGGACGATCCGGATGCCTATTCCTATTCCGGCGGCCTGTGCCTGGCGAATCGTGGCCTGCTCGAGTTCGTTGAAATGTTCAAGGCGCCGATCAAGGTTCTGCACCCGTTGCTGACTGCGACGCAGGAAGGCAACTACAAGGGAACGGAAGGCTTTGGCGCGATTCCGTTCGACGGCGTCATCCTGGCGCATTCGAACGAGGCCGAGTGGCAGACCTTCAAGGCCGACAAGAACAACGAGGCTTTCCTCGACCGGATCTATATCGTCAAGGTGCCGTACTGCCTGCGCGTGTCCGACGAGGTGAAGATCTACGACAAGCTGCTGCGCAGCAGTTCGCTGTCGGCGGCGCCGAATTCGCCGAACACGCTCAAGATGATGGCGCAGTTCGCGGTGCTTACGCGCATCAAGGAGCCCGAGAACTCGAACATCTTCTCGAAGATGCGCGTGTATGACGGCGAGAGCCTCAAGGATGTCGATCCGAAAGCCAAGTCGTACCAGGAATACCGCGACTACGCCGGCATTGACGAAGGCATGAACGGCCTGTCCACGCGGTTTGCGTTCAAGGTGCTTTCCAAGGTCTTCAATTTCGACAACACCGAAGTGGCCGCCAATCCGGTGCACCTGCTCTATGTGCTCGAACAGCAGATCGAGCGCGAGCAGTTTCCGCCGGAGCAGGAAGCCAAGCTGATGTCGTATATCAAGGAGTACCTGACCACGCCGTACGTGGAATTCATCGGCAAGGAAATCCAGACGGCCTATCTGGAGTCGTATTCCGAGTACGGTCAGAACATCTTTGACCGCTACGTGGTGTTTGCCGATCTCTGGATCCAGGACCAGGAGTACCGCGATCCGAATACCGGTGAAATCCTCGATCGCAACGCGCTCAACGACGAGCTCGAAAAAGTGGAAAAACCCGCGGGCATTTCCAATCCCAAGGATTTCCGCAACGAGATCGTCAATTTCGTGCTGCGCGCGCGGGCCAACAACGGCGGCAAGAATCCGGTGTGGACCAGCTACGAAAAGCTGCGGATGGTGATCGAGAAACGCATGTTCTCGACCACGGAGGATCTGCTGCCGGTGATCTCGTTCAATGCCAAGTCTTCGCGGGAAGACCAGGACAAGCACGAGAACTTTGTCAACCGTATGGTCGAAAAAGGCTATACACCGAAGCAGGTTCGGTTGTTGGTGGAGTGGTACCTGCGCGTCAGGAAGTCGTCGTAGGCAGTCTGCGGACGCGATGTCCTTCATCCATGGCGTCCTCATGGTCTCATGAGGACGCCTCAACAAGGCGGGCGAACGGCTTATGGCTACGGTCATCGATCGGCGCGAGAACGGCGGCAACAAAAGCGCTGTCAATCAGCAACGCTTCATCAAGCGTTACCGCGAGCAAATCCGGCAGGCGGTGGCGAAGGCGGTGTCCGGCCGCAAGATCATGGACATCGAGCAAAGCGGCCAAGTGTCCATTCCGGTCAAGGACATCACGGAGCCGATTTTTCATCACGGCCAGGGTGGACGGCGCGAGTGGATCCATCCGGGCAACAAGAAGTTCGTCAAGGGTGACAGCTTCGACCGTCAGCAGCAGGGCGGCGGTGGAACCGGATCGCGCGCCAGCGACAGCGGCGAGGGTGAGGACGATTTCGTCTTTACGCTGTCGCGCGAAGACTTTCTGAATTTCTTCTTCGAGGATATGGCGCTGCCGGACCTGGCCAAGCGTCATCTCGCCAAGATTGCCGAAGTGCGCAAGGTGCGCGCCGGTTTTTCCATCGACGGCACGCCATCCAATCTGTCGATCCTGCGCACCATGCGCAGCTCGCTCGGGCGGCGTATCGCGCTGTCGAGCCCGTATCTGAAGCGGCTGCACGAACTCGAGATCGAATACAACGAGACGCTGGAGAAAGAGGGTCCGTATTCGGCGCATGCCGAGGCGCTGATGGAAAAGATGCGGCACCTCCGTGCGCAGGTCGACCGGGTGCCGTTTATCGAAAAGCTCGACCTGCGGTACAACAACCGCGTGCTCAAGAAGCGCCCGCAGGCGCAGGCGGTGATGTTCTGCTTGATGGACGTCTCCGGATCGATGGACGAAAGCCGCAAGGATCTCGCCAAGCGTTTCTTCATGCTGCTTTATCTGTTCCTGAAGCGCAATTACGAACGCATCGACGTGGTGTTCATCCGTCATCACACGGTCGCCAAGGAAGTGGAAGAAGAGGATTTCTTCCATTCGCGCGAGTCCGGTGGTACCGTCGTTTCGAGCGCGCTCAAGCTGATGGTGGAAGTGATTCATGACCGCTATCCGCCAAGCCAGTGGAACATCTACTGCGCCCAGGCATCGGACGGCGACAACTGGGCCGGCGACTCGGAGTTGTGCGGCCGCCTGCTGCGCGAATCGATCCTGCCGCTGGTGCAGTACTACGCATATGTAGAGGTCGCTTCGGAAGAGCCGCAAAACCTGTGGGAGGAGTACCTCACGGTGAAGAGTCAGTTCGAGCACTTTGCGATGCAGCGCATCATCGGTGCCGACGAGATCTATCCCGTGCTGCACGACCTCTTCCAGAAGCGGGCCGCTTGGCCTTCGAGGTAGCGGGGCACGCATCGCAGCAGCAATCCGGTATCGCGCGGCCAGCGCATACGGGAATCGTCACTGGGGAAGTCTATGGCCTATCTATCGACAGGCTCGGAGTGGACCTTCGAGTTGATCCAGCGCTACGACCGCGAAATTGCCCGCATTGCCGGCGATTTCGGCCTGGACACCTATCCCAACCAGATCGAGATCATCACCGCCGAGCAGATGCTCGATGCCTATGCGTCGGCGGGGCTGCCGGTCGGCTACAACCACTGGTCGTACGGCAAGCATTTCCTTGCCTCGGAGCGCAGCTACCAGCGCGGCTACATGGGGCTGGCCTATGAAATCGTGATCAACTCCAATCCGTGCATTGCGTATCTGATGGAGGAAAACACGATGCCGATGCAGGCGCTGACCATCGCGCACGCATGCTACGGCCACAACTCCTTTTTCAAGGGCAATTACCTGTTCCGCACCTGGACCAACGCGGACGCGATCATCGACTACCTGCTGTTCGCCAAGAATTACGTGGCGGAATGCGAGCAGCGCTATGGCGAGCAGGAGGTGGAGCTGCTGCTGGATTCGTGCCACGCGCTGCAGAACTACGGCGTGGATCGCTACAAGCGGCCCAAGAAGCTGTCGATCACCGAAGAGCAGGCGCGCCAGACCGAGCGCGAGAACTATCTGCAGATGCAGGTCAACGACCTGTGGCGCACGTTGCCCAAGCATCGGCCGCATGCGCTGCGCGAGGAAGAAGAGGCGGCCGAGGCTGAAATGCCGTTCCCGCCCGAGCCGCAGGAGAACCTGCTCTATTTCATCGAAAAGAACGCGCCCAAGCTGCAGCCGTGGCAACGCGAGATCGTGCGCATCGTGCGCAAGATCGCCCAGTATTTCTATCCGCAACGCCAGACCAAGGTCATGAACGAAGGCTGGGCGACGTTCTGGCATTACACGATCATTCACCAGCTATACGAGGAAAAGCTGGTCAATGACGCGTTCATGCTGGAACTGCTGCAGGCGCACACCAACGTTATCTACCAGCCGCCGTACCACAGCCCTTACTACAGCGGGCTCAACCCTTATACGCTCGGCTTCCTGATGTTCCAGGACCTGCGGCGCATGTGCGAGAACCCCGACGACGAGGACCGCCGCTGGGCGCCGGAAATTGCCGGCAGCGACTGGCGCCAGACGCTGGACTTTGCCATGCGCAACTTCAAGGACGAGAGCTTCCTGCTGCAGTTTCTGTCACCGCGCGTGATTCGCGAGTTGAAGCTGTTCTCGGTGCTAGACGATGACCGCGAAGGCAAGCTGCGCGTGACCGCGATCCACGACGACGAGGGATACCGCGAGATCCGCCAGTTGTTGGCCAATCAGTACGACCTGTCGAATATGGAGCCCAACATCCAGGTCACCAATGTCGATGTCGGCGGCGATCGCTCGCTCACGTTGCGGCATTTGCAGAGTGATCGGCGGCCGCTGGCACAGAACTTCGACGAGGTGATCCGCCATGTCACGCGGCTGTGGGGCTTTACCGTACGTCTAGAGGTGGCCTACGAGGATGGCCGGCGGGAAATGAAGTATGAGTGCAAGCCCGAGCGCCGCCATCATTCGCATCGCAAGGCGGCATAGGGCGGATTAGGGCGCCATTAGGCAAGTGCAGCACGGCATGCCGGTTTTCGCGGCCGGAAAAGAAACGCGCCCCGCAAACCATGCGGGGCGCTTAGTTTTGTGCGGGTCGGGTGATGCGCTTCAGCGCGCCCGGGCTTGCGCCGAGCGCGGCCGCGCGGCGGAGCTGGCGCCGGCGCGTTGCAGATCGACGCCGGGAAGCAGATGCAGCAGACGCACCAGTTCCGACTGTCGATGCGTGCCGGTCTTGCGCAGCGTATCGCGGATGTGCACCCGCACCGTATGGGGCGACAGGAATTCACGCTCGGCGATCTCGTTGAGCGTTTCGCCTGCGGCCAGGCGAATGGCGATGATGCTTTCTTTCCTGGACAGCCCGAACAGCGATGTCAGTACGCCTGCGTCCAGCACAGAGCGCGATTCCGAATTGCCCAGCAGCATCATGGCCATCGGCAATTGCCAAGGCCCTTCCACGGGCTGCCGCGAGATCAGCGGCATGACGATGATCGGCACCGGCTGTCCGCCCGACGTGATATGCATCCACGAGCCTGCCGCCGCGCCGCCGTTGCGGCCGCCATGCACCGCGTTGTCGAGCAGTCCCGCCAGCACGTGCTGCAGCGATTCGGGCCGTGCGCGCAGCACGCCGTTATCGAGCGCCAGGTTGGTATCGGCCTGCACCAGCGCCTCGGCCCAGCCGTTGGCGTAGCGCACGCGCATGTCCGCCTGCAGCGCCATCACGCCGAAATCGAGCGTATCGAGCCCGGCCAGCCCCAGCGCGGCCAGTCCGCTCAATTCGAAATTGCGATGCTGCATGCGCGCGGCGCGCGCCCAGTGCGGCATGACCTGCGCCAGGCGGCGCCTGCAGTTGCGCGCGTCACAGTCGTCGCAACTGCGCGTCGCGCTCATCCACACGCACACATCGTGGGTGTCGAGCAGGCGGATGCCGTGCGCCAGGCCATCGCAGTCGAACGGCATCGCAGCATCTGGCATGGGATCGGGCAGCAGCGCGGTGTCGGTGGATGCGCCAATCAGGGCGCGACCGGGCTGCATGCGCATACTCTCGGGCATGCTGCTGGCATTGGTGAAGCAACCGTGCGGCGTGACGCCAAGGCGCGCGCGACCCGCGAGCTTATCCCAGATCAGGTAGCTCGGACTCGACGAACACGTGTAGTGGGAAAACAGGTCGAGGGCGGCTGGCATGGCCGCCACGTCCATGGCGGACTCATAGATGGAATCGACCAGACGATAAAAAACGTCGTCGGCAGACAAGTGTTCGCCCATTTCTTTTTCCCCCGGTGGCAAACGCCTTATTTCCTCAAGGCCGCTACGGCGAGGCGCGGCCATTCTTTATGTGTTTTTTGCTGCCCGCAACCGGTGCTGGACCCGATCGGCTGCGGCAAAGCGGCTTGTCGATGATCGTGCATAAACCGGCGCCCGGAATATCCCGCCAAGGGAGGGGGCGGCAGCCGTTAAACAGCGCGGGACGGCAAATTGCGAAAGTCCGCGAGATGGTAATGCTGTGTCAGCGGTATTTCAAAGCCTTCGCGATGAATATTCGGCGCGGGAATTGCACAAATGAGACACCGATTCTTCACGACGCGCCCCGCTGGCCACATTGCTTGCGTCTCACGGTGTCGCGGTTCTCGCGGACGTGACGATATCGGCGCCCGCACCGGCTGCGGCGGCCGTCGCAGCATCCGCCGCCTGCGCACCGCCATCCACCTGCACGGTGACATACGGCGCGGCCATGCGAATGCCGTTGCTGTCGAAATTGCGCTTCAGGCGCACATTGAAGGCGCGCGAAATTTCCGCCTGCATCAGCGGCCGGGTCTTGAACTGCGCCAATACGACCTGGCCGTTCGGATCGAAGCGGTCGAGACCCAGGATATCGAGTCCCGATAGCAGATTGCGGCTGTATCGATAGTCGCGTGCTACCTCGGCGCCCGTTTCGCGGATGATTTCCAGTGCGCGGTCGAAATCGCTCTGGTAGGCAATCGAAATATTGAATACCGCAAACGCATAGCCGCGCGACAGGTTCTTGACGGCCTTGATCTGGCTGTAAGGCAGCGTGTGCAAGGCGCCCTTGCCGTCGCGCAGGCGTACGGTGCGGATCGTCATGCCCTCGACCACGCCGGTGTGATCGGGCAGTTCGATCGAGTCGCCAATCGCGATCGAGTCTTCGATCACGATAAACAGCCCGGTGATCAGGTCCTGCACCAGGCTTTGCGCGCCAAAGCCGATGGCCAGCCCTACCACGCCGGCGCCAGCCAGCAGCGGCGTGACATTGACGCCCAGGTTGGCCAGCACCGCGATCATCGCCACTACCAGCAGCCCGACGAACGACGCGTTACGCACTAGCGGCAGAATAGTCTTGGCGCGCAGGCTGGGCTGCGCGGAGCGGTTGTTGGTGGGCGACAGCGATTCCGTGATGGCCGTGTCGATCAGCAGCCAGATCAGCCATGCCAACAGCACCACGCCTATCGCGCCGAGGATCGATTGCGTGATGTGCCGCGCCAGCGGTGTCGATTCGGCCAGCCGGATCAGCGACGTATGCCAGATGCGCGCGTTCAGTTCCAGGAAGGCGGCCCAGATCACCACGCGCATCAGCGCCCGGCCAAAGCGCCCGAAGCGGCGGAGATAGGCCGAGCGCCGGCGGTCGCGCAGGCGCGGGGCGCGCACGGTCGCCTTGGGCGAGCGGCCAACCACCAGCGTCAGCAGCATCGCCCCGACGAACAGGGCGACGGTGATCACCGCCCGGCGCAGGAACTCATCGGCATGCCCGGTTGCCATGATCGTGCCGACCACCGACGCCACCACCACCGCCAGCATCGGCAGATACCAGGCCTGACCGGCCATATGCAGCAGATCCATCACGGCAGGATGTTCCTGGCGATAGGGAAACGGGCGGAATGCGATCAACTGGCCGACAGCGCGGCGAAAACGCACCGTGAAGACGCCGATCAGGATCGCGGCCAGGATGTTGGCGAACGTGCTGGTCAGGGCAGACAGGTTGACGCCCAGCGCGGTGATCACGCGCGTATCGGTGTGGGCCTCGCCAAGTGCTGCCAGCGCGCCGGTGACAAACAGCAGGATCGGCGAATGGAGCAGCAGGTCGCGCACGGCATGCTTGCGGTGGCCAGACTGGAACAGTGCAAAGATGACCTGACAGACGGCCGACATCACCGCGCCGGCCACGATCGCATAGGCCACCAGCACGGCGCCGATGCTGGCCGGCGTGCGCCCGAAAACATGGCCGGCCAGCAGTACCGTGATAGCGAATGCCACGATCCACGGGCCGATTCGGCGCAGGAAATAGATGCCGACGTCGATCCAGGACGGCACGGTCGGCAGGCGCGGCGGGCGGGCGCTGCGTAGGCGGTTGCGGTGCAGCCGGCGCGACAGCTCGCGCAGCAGCCATCCCGTGAGGCCCCATCCCACCAGCACGATGCCGAATTCGCGCAGCGATTCCATGGCCGACCGCGTCTGGCCGATCGTCACCGCTTCCTGCCATTCCTCGCCGGCAAACTGCATGCGCCAGCGCCAGTAGTGCCATGGGCCGCTGTCCTTGTGCGGGGTCTTGTCGATTTCCTGCAGCGCTTGCGCAACGGCACCGATCAGTCCCGGGCCGGGAGCCGCCGCGCTGCTGGCCGGCACGGCCGACGCGTCGAGTCCCTTGCGGATGGTCTGCAACTGGTTCAGCAGCGTCTGGCGTTCGGCATCGTTCTGGAGCGTGTTGATGACTTGATCGAGCGATTGCGCCAGCGGCTGGCTGGCGGCGGGCGGCGCCGATGCGGGGGCTGTGGCTTTCTGTGCAGCGGCCAACAGCGGTGTGCTGGCGCCGTATGCAGTGCTGCAGAACATCAGGACGAGCAGGGCGGTCCGGATCCAGGCGGCGGGCAAACAGGAAAATCTTGGGCGATGCATGGCGGGGGCGCGGACGGTGCTTGTGCCGTCAGATAGCCAATATGCGCGTCACTGTAGCGCATTGCAGCACAGGTGCGCCGCACGGGCAGCCTCGCGGCGTATGACGGCTTGCTCAAAAATTCAAAAAAATTGAACAACTTCTCCGCAAACGCATCACTTTCAGTGGTGAGGCGATCGCTATAGTTCTGTTCATGGACGGCACGCAACGTAACGCAGCCAAGGCAAGGCAACAAGAACCAAGCCCGGCCGCATGCCGCAGCCATCGAACCTGAACGCTTAAATTTTTGAATATTTTCGGAGAGAAATCATGACCAAGACCCGCGCCCTCAAGATCGCTTCGACCCTCGTCCTCACGCTGGCCGCCTTTGGCGCCGCCCAGGCCGCCCCGGTATCCGCCGACAAGTACGGCTACGAGTTCCGCACGTCGGTGCCCGCCGACAAGTATGGTTACGAGTTCCGTACGTCGGTGCCTGCCGACAAATATGGCTACGAGTTCCGCACGCACGACACGTTCACGGACGGCGCCCGCGCTGGCAAAACCGATCCGTTTTCCGACGGCGCACGCACAGTGGCCGGCCTGGACAAGGTAGGCGTGTCCGCCGAGCCTGCCCGCAAGGCCGATCCTTACCTTGACGGCGCCCGCAACGCCGATCCTTATACGGACGGCGCACGATTTGTGGCCGGACTGGACAAGGCAGGCGTGTCGGCTGACCCGGCCCGCAGCTTCGACCCCTTCCTCGACGGCGCACGTGCATGAGCGATGTCACGCGCAAATCCAGAGGCGTTACGTAACCCGTAACGCCTTTTTTGTTTTGCCCGGCACGTCTTGAGCGGTGCCAGCGTGCGCCCCGGCGCCCGCCCGAAGTAGGGTGGCGAAAGCTGGAACGACCGGTGGCTGCGGCACGGCGGGTGGACGATTGAAACGATGGTATGGCGCGCGCCCGGCGGCCTCACGTCTGGCATGTGGTTTGCAGATTCGGATCGGTGAACACGATTGAAACGCAGCGTTCAGACTTGCCGACCGGGAGACCCGCCATGTTCCAGAACTTTGCCGCCCAGCCCGATGCCGTGATCGTGCGCGATGCACGGATCGCCGCCGCGATCGATGCCGCGATGCTGCGCCGCCGTGACGAATACGCCGGCCAGCCGATGGCATGGAGGATGTTCTGCGAAGCGTCGCACGTGGCCACCTTGTGCGACCCGTTGCGGATGGCGTTTATCGAGCGCGTTGCCAATGAGCGCGGCGCCGACATCGCGCTGCGCCTAAAGGTCAAGGCCGAAGCGATCCGTGCGGAGGCGATTGCGCGGCTGTTTTGATGCTGGCGCCGCGCTCGCGCCCCCGTCCGGTGAGGCGCGCTGACCTACGGCAACACCGGGTTGGCCACCGCGCGCGCGATGATCGCATCGGCGTCGCGTTGCAAAAGCAGCCGCTGGGCGACCAGCGTGTTGGCCGCCGCGGTGACCGCCGCCACATATCCCGCCTGATCCGTATAAAGCGATTCGAGCGAAGGGCGTGCGTCGCCCGCGGCAATCCGCGCCGCTTCGGTCTTGTGGAACGGAATGAACGACCCGGTCAGATTGGACAGGTCGACGATGCCCGGCATCGCCACATAGTTGAATTCGAGGCTCGTGCCGATCGGCGCGCGGGCTTCCACGCTATGAATGCCGGCGCGCGGAATGCCGGTCGACGCATCGACCTGCGGCACCAGGATCGCGTAGTCGCGATTCATATAAGCCGGCGGCAGCAGCGTGGCGATGCCCGATTCGTCCTCGCGACGGTATTGCGGCCCGAAGTCGAGCAACGGATAGCCGTTATAGCGCGCCAGATACTGGAAGTCCGGGATAGGCGTGGGCGCGCCCGATACCGGCCACGTCACGCCTTTCATCGCCGGCAGCGCCAGACTGGCGGGGCGCACCAGTGTGCCGTCGGCTAACGCGGGCACCTGGCTTGCGGGCGGCGTTGTGCCGCGCACCACCCAGTCTTCCAGGTCGATGAACAGTGCGCGGAACGTGTCGTTATGGTGGATCACCGTGCCGGCCGGATACACGTTGCGCGTCGGGTCGAACGAAATGCTGGTGGTGCCGCCCGCCCCACCGTGCTGCGTGCCGGCGTAATAGTAGATGCGCACGTTGTCCGGCTGCTTCAGGTCGGTGAACCCGTTGGCGTCGGTCAGCACGGGTGAGCCCTGCAGTTGCCAGAATTCCGTACCGGACAGGCCAAGGAAAAACTTGGGGCAGGTGTTGGTCGCCGCGCAGCGCGCCATCACGCCACCGGTCTTGCCGGAGATGTCGTCGACATAGTCCTTGTCGAGTCCGCGCGGCGCGGTCTGGCCGAAGGCCGTATGGTCGGTGCGCAATCCGCCGCCGCCGCCGGGCACGGCAAAGCGCGTGTTGATATTGGTCTGGCGCGCGGCCACATGCGCGTAAATGCCGTCGAATACCTTCGAGCCATCCAGCGCCTGGTTAAAGCCAAGATGCAGGAAGGTCTTCATCGCATTGCCGGACTGCGAAGTGCCCTGGCCGATCGCGTGCGTGATGCGGCCCGACAGCGGATTGGGCGTGCCAGCGCTGTCTGCAGTCTTGCTCCGGAAAAAGCTCACCGTGTCGCGCAGCGCGGCCAGGCCGACGCCCATCACCTTCGGATCCTTGGCGACGTAGACCAGTTCATACAGGTACTTCGGATCGAAACTGCCGCGCAGGCACACGCTGGCCGGATCGGCCGTGCCGGGGAACGGGTTGGCGCCGTCGCATTTGGCGAACTTCCAGTCGCTGGGTGCAATCGCCACGCGCGGGTCGGTTTCATTGGCGCGGCGCGTCAGCGAGTATCCGGGCTGCGTATTGTCCAGGCTCGCGGGTGCGTAAGGCAGCATCGTGCCGTTGAAGACGCCGCCCGGCAGCGTCATCATCGGCGTTGCGGTGGTGGGCACCAGTTCGGATCGATAGGTGCCGGTAATCGACGTACCGTCGGCGTTTTTCGCCACCGGCACCGACACGGTAAGCCGCGCGGGGCTGGACTTGGGCACATCGCCTTGCCATGCCGCATAGAGCAGCACGTAGCCGCGTTCGAGGTACACGCCGTCGCTGGGCGTGACGGCGGGATTGGGCATCGTGAGGATGTTGCCGCGGTTGGGCGCGTCGTAGCGCAGCACGCCACTGGCCTTGCTCATGTCCTTGGGCTTGAGCATGACGAAGTCCGCCGTGTATTCGACCATGCCGTTGGCATTGACGGGCGCGAGCGCAAGGTCCTGGATGACGGCGTTCCTGGGGTCCTTCGGATCGATCTCGCCGCTGACGGTGCCGGTAAGCTGTTCATATTGGCCGACGCTGCCATAGGTGCCGGCAAAATCCTGCTTGCCTGTGATCTTGAGGCTCAGCGCCGGCGTGCGCGCAGGCGTGGCGCCGGCATTGCCGGCATTGCTGCCAGAATTGTCGTTGCTGTCGTTGCCGCCGCAGCCTGCCAGCAAGGTGATCCCCGCCGCAAGGGCGAGCGCTGCCGCGTGCCGCCGATGTGCACGTGCTTCCATCGATGTCTCCTCGTATTGTTATCGGATGCGCCCCGTCGATGCGGGAGGCGCCTCGAATATAGGCTCGGGAGATTGTGCTGATAAATTGATTGTTTGGATCGATTGATCGATCCTGCGGAAAGATCGTCGGCGGCGCGTTTGCGGCGATATTCCGCTAACATCGTCATCCGTTCGCTACCATCGCCGCCGCGCCTGACGCCCATGCCACCGCTCGACACGCTGTTGCCGTTTCTGGGAATCGCCATCCTGCTGAGCCTTGCGCCCGGGCCGGACAACATTTTCGTGCTGCTGCAGTCGGCCATGCACGGCACGCGCGCGGGCCTGACCGTGGTGCTGGGCCTGTGCACGGGTCTGGTGGTCCATACGGCGGTGGTGGCGGTGGGATTGGCCGCACTGCTGGCCGCGTCTATCGTGGCATTTACCGTGCTGAAGATCGCCGGGGCGTTATATCTGGTCTATCTGGCGTGGCAGGCGTTTCGCGCGCCGGTTGGCGAAATCGGCAAATCGGATACGCCAGTCAGGGCGGGCCGCCATATGTACTGGCGCGGCGTGGTGATGAACCTGACCAATCCGAAGGTCGTGATCTTTTTCCTGGCGTTCCTGCCGCAGTTCGTCGATGCACGGCAAGGCCATGTGGCGCTGCAACTGATGGTGCTCGGCTTTGTGTTCATCGTGGCCACGCTGCTGGTGTTTGGATCGATCGCGTGGTTTTCCGGCGTGTTCGGCCGGTTGCTGATGCGTTCGGCGCGCGCGCAACGCGCCATCAACTGGTTCGCGGGAACGGTATTCCTGGCGCTGGCCGGCCGGCTTGCGCTGTCGCAGCGCTGACGGCTCAGGCGAACGTGATCGCGCGGCGCCGTTCGGGGTGTTCCAGATGCGGCACGTTATTGAAGCTGAGCAGACGCTGTGTACCGCGGCCGACGATCAATTCGCAGAAACCGGTGTTGCGGAACTGCAGGTTCAGCTCGATGGCGGTCTGCGTCGGCGCACCGAGCAGGTCCGCCACGGCGCGCCCGATGGCGCCTCCGGAGCTGACTACCAGCAAGGCGTCCTCGCGCGCAGCGCCTTCCGTGGCGTGCGCCAGCGCATCCTGCATGCGCGCGCCAAACGCCTGCCATGTCTCCGGCATGGCCGGTAGCTGGTCCTGCGTCCATGCGGCAAAGGCCGCGCGGAAGGTGCGCCAGTAATCCTGATAGTCGCCGTTCTGATGGGCGCGATGGTCTGCGCCGTTGGTGAAGCTGCGGTACAGCGCTTCGCCGTCATATTCGTTGAGGCCCGCATGCGTGCCGACCGGCGTTGTGGCGGCGCCCATGCCGTTCAGGATCTCCGTGGCGGTGTCTTGCTGGCGAACCAGCGTACCGGCCACCACGCGGCGGAACTGCACGCCGCGGTCCTTGAAATATTCACCCAGCCATCGCGCCTGCTGGCGGCCGACATCGGACAGGCAATCGTAGTTGGCAGCGCCGAATGAGGCTTGCCCGTGGCGGACCAGAAAGAGCGTGGCCATGATGTGCGAAAGAAGCGGAAGTCGCGAAGGATCGATGCCGCGATTCTAGTCACGCAACGCTGGCGGGCCTAGAAAGACCCGCCAGAATTCATGGCGGTCATGGTTTCGCTGCATGCCGCCCGCTGCGGAGCGAGCGCGCGGCGGTCAGTCGAGCGTCACGCCAGTATCGGCGGTCAGCTTGAGCACCACGGGCAAATATGCCTTGTACGCCCGTTCGGCTTCCTGCGGCGTGTTGCCGATCGGCTCGGCGCCCATTTCCTCGATCTTCTCCTGCATGGCCGGCGATTTCACCAGCGCAACCACTTCGCGGCCGATTTTTTCGACGATGGCGTCCGGCGTCTTGGCCGGTGCCAGCAGCGTGGAAGGACCGACGATCTTGTATGCGGCGTCGCTGTAGCCGGCTTCGGCGAAGGTGGGCACATCGGGCAGCGCCTTGGCACGCGTGGTGCCGGCCACTGCCAAGGGGCGCAGCTTGCCCATGGCGATGTGCTGGCGCAGCGTGGTCACCGACCCGATCGTCAGGTTGACTTGCCCGGCGAGCAGATCGGACACCATCGGCCCTTCGCCGCGATAGGGCACGTGCAGGATGTCCACGCCGTAGGTCTTGTCCATATACGCCTGGATCGTGTGCGGCTGGGTGCCCGGGCCCCACGACCCCATGCGCAGCTTGCCCGGTTCCTTTTTTGCGTAGGCCAGCAATTCGGCCACCGTCTTGACCGGGACCGTACTGTTGACGGTCAGCACCGTGCGCGCCGTCGCGATGTCCGAAATCGGCCGAAGCTCGGTGCGCGGGTCGTACGGCAGTTTCTTGTAGAGCGCGATGTTGGCAGTGATTGGCCCGGGAATGGTCATCAGCAGCGTGTAGCCGTCCGGCGCCGACTTGGCGACGAAATCGGTGCCGATGATGCCGCCCGCGCCGCCCTTGTTCTCTACGACGACCGTTTGGCCCAGGCGTTTGGACAGCCCCTCGGCCACCTGGCGCGCGAGCGTATCGGTGAGCCCGCCGGCCGGGTAGGGCACCACAAGCCGGATCGGCTTGGTCGGATATTCGCCCTGCGCCAGCGCGCTGGCTGGCAGCACCGGCAACAGCGCGAGCGCGGCGCACGCAATGCGCATGGCACGCCGCCGCGGCGGCAGTTTCGATTGCTTCATGGTGTGTCTCCTCGTTTGTGGCCCGGTCCGCTTGGCGGACAGCGCCGCTATGGTTGCGGCTTGCCGGGCGATTCTGGTTGGGTGCAGCGAGGGAAAAACAGATCAGGCGTTGATGCCCAGATAGCTTGTGACCATCCGTGCCATCTCTTGGGCCAGCCGCTCGTCGTCGAGCGGCAGCGGTCCGGGATCGTTGAGTACGGCGTTGACGAGCGTGCCAAAGACCATCTGCATGGCAAAGCGCACGCGCAGTTCGGCTTCGTCCGGTGCGCCGGACAGGCGCGGCACCAGCAGCGCCACCAGCCGGTTGACGATCTCCTGGCCATTGCGCTGGTGCAGCAGCCACTCTTCGGGCCGTGCCGCCGATTGCTTGAGCGAGGCGCGCAGGATGCCGCGATTGTTGCGGCAGCCGTTGACCATGAAGCGCAGGATTTTCTCGATGATCTGGTGAGCTGGCACTTCGTGCCAGCGGGGCTCCGCCATGTAACGCGCCACCGAAGCGTCCGCTTCTTCCATCACCTTGGCGCGCAGCGCCTCGAAAAACGCCATCTTGTCGCGGAACCGGCCGTAGAAGGCGCCCACCGACACGTGGCACGCCGCGGCGATCTGCGCCACCGACACCTCGGCGAAGTCGCGCTCGGCCAGCAATTGCCGCCCCGCGGCCAGCAGCGCCGCCTCGGTTTCACGCGCGCGCCGTTGGCGCGGCGGTTGAAGGACCGACGGCGTTTCGACTTGCGGGAAACCGGCGGTGGCGGATCCGGCACTCACAGAGGATGGATGCATGGGGATTTTCCGTATTCGAATTCGGATTCGGTTTTGCACCTTACGGCCCGATTGCGCCACGCGTCAAGTTGCGGGGTAGGATTTCCAATATATGGAAATTCGTTCCGCTTTTTGACACACGGCAACCCACGCGCCCACACTGGAAAACAGGAGACAAGATGCCCATGAACACGCCGGTCGAACAATTCATCGCCGAACGCCGCCTCGAGGATCCCTCGTTTGGCGGACTGCTGGCCAAGGGCTTTGCGCTGCTGCGCTGCTTTATCGACGACCCGCGCCCGCTGGGCAATGGCGAACTGTCGCAACGGCTGCAACTGCCGCGCGCCACCGTATCGCGCATCTGCCGCACGCTGTTCGAGCTTGGCTATCTGGATTGGGACCCGAAGCTCGACAAGTATTTTGTGGGCGCACAGGTGCTGGCGCTGGGATATCCCTATCTGGCCGGCTTGCAGGTGCGGCATCTGGCGCGCCCGCTGATGCAGGCGCTGGCCAGCCAGCTGGAAGGCGCGGTGTCGATGGGTGTGGCGCACCGGCTGGACGTCACGTACCTGGAATCCTGCACGCATAACGAAGGCACGTCCGCACGGCCCACGGTGGGCGCGGTGCGGTCGGTGATGACCACCGCCATGGGGCGCGCGTATCTATGCACGCTGTCCAAGGTCGAGTTCGAGAAGCTGATGGGCGCGGCGCGCACCGAGCGTCCCGAAGAATTCGCGGCCTGTTACGAGACCGTCTGCCACAACGTCGCCCATTACCCCAAGCGCGGCTTCACGCTCAACGAGGGCGATGCCGGCAGCGATATTCACGGCGTGGGCGTCTATTCACGCATCACCTATCTGAACCGACCGCTGCTATTCAATTGCGCGATTTCCGGCCTGCGCGTCAAGCGCGGGATGATGGAAAAGCGCGTTGCGCCGCTGCTGCGCGAGATGGTTCGGTCGATCGAAAGCATGGCTGGCGTGAGACGTTAGCCGCCGGTGCGCGGGACCGGATCTTCCCGCCTGACTGAACGGCCGCGGCACGTACCGCGCCGTCATCGATGGAGACACCATGCAGGACCTGCAACCGTTGCTATGCCCGCGTTCGATCGCGATCATCGGCGCTTCCACCCAGCCCGACAAGGTGGGCGGGGTACCTATCCGGCTGTTGCGCGAACTTGGCTATGAAGGGCGCGTTTTCCCGGTGAATCCTGGCGCCGACACCGTGCAGGGCGTGCGCGCGTATCCCACTATCGAGTCGATTGGCGAGCCGGTGGATCTGGCCATCGTGGCCGTGCCCGCTCCCGCGGCGCCCGACGTGATGATGCAACTGGGCAGGGCCGGCACACGCGCCGCGGTGGTGTTCACGTCCGGTTTTGCCGAAGTCAGCGGCGGCGAGGCGCTGCAGCATGCACTGGCCGATCAGGCGCGTGCGCACGGCGTGCAACTGCTGGGCCCCAACTGTCTTGGTGCGATGAACCTGCGCGAGCGCATGTACGCCACGTTCTCGCCGATGCCGTTCGCGGGCGTGCCGCCCGTTGGCGAAGTGGGTCTGGTCAGCCAGAGCGGTGCGTTCGGCGCGTATGCGTTTGCGCTGGCGCGAGAAGCGGGGCTGGGGCTGAGCCACTGGGTCACCACTGGGAACGAAGCGGGTTTGCAGGTGGCCGACGTGATCGAATGGCTGGCGCACGATCCGCAGACGCGCGTCATCCTGGCGTATATCGAGGGCGCGCGCGACGGCATGCGCTTGCGGCAGGCATTCGCCGCGGCGCGCGCCGCGGGCAAGCCGGTGGTGGTCGCCAAGGTGGGCACCACTGCGGCGGGCGCCAGTGCCGCGCAATCGCACACGGCCAGTCTGGCGGGCGAGGATGCCGTCTATCAGGCGGTATTCGACGAATACGGCGTGCATCGCGCCCACACGCTTGAAGCATTTTTCCGGCTCGGTTATACGCTTGCGCGCGGCCGTCGTCCCGCCCAATGGCAATCGCCGACCGGCATGCCCGCCGATGCCGTGGCGCCCGTGGCGATCGTTACGGTGTCGGGCGGCGTGGGCATCATGATGGCCGACAGCGCCGAGTCGCAAGGCCTGCCGCTGCCGCCGATGCCGCAGGCCGCCGCACAGGCGCTGCGTGCCGCCATTCCGTTTGCCAGCACGGCCAATCCGATCGACGTAACCGGACAAGTCGTATCGCAGCCGCAGGTCTTTGTCGACGCCCTCGCGAATGTCGCGCGCTGCGGCGAATACGGCAGCGTGGCCGCATTTCTGGCTGGCGGTGTCAACGCACCGCGGCTGTGGAGCGTGCTGCAGGAAACCGTGGAGACGCTGGCGGGTGACAGCGCCGCCGCGCCGTTGATGATCTCCGGCGTGATGGATGACGAAAAGCGCGCGTGGCTCGAGGCGCGCGGTTGCCTGGTGTTCAAGGAGCCCGCGCATACCATGGAAGCGGTTGCCGCACTGGCGAAGGCCGCCGCCATGGAAGCGTGTGCATCGGAGGCAAACGACACGCCCGAGCTCACCTTGCAAGGCCCGCGGTTGCCGGATGACGCCACCGCATTGAGCGAAGCCGAAGCGATGGCGTGGCTGGCGGAAGCCGGCGTTCCGGTGGCGCCGCATGGCCTGGCTCATGACGCCGACGCGGCGGTACGTATCGCGGAATCGATCGGATTTCCGGTTGCCGTGAAAATCTGCTCGCGTCACGTTCTGCACAAGAGCGATATTGGCGGCGTGATCCTGAACCTGCAAAACGCTGACGACGTGCGCGCGGCATTTACGCGCGTGCGCGAGGCGATGGCGCGGGCGCGCGATGCATCGGGAAGTCCGGTGCCGTTCGAAGGCGCGCTCGTCGCACGCATGGTGCGCGGCTGGGGCGAAATCATGGTGGGCGTGCGTCGCGATCCGGTCTTTGGACTCGTGGCACTGGCTGGCATCGGCGGCACCGCTGTCGAGATTTTCCGGCAGATGGCGTTCGGCCTTGCGCCGCTTTCGCGTGAGCGTGCCCGCGCGATGCTGCTGCAAAGCCGCGCCGCGGCGTTGTGCATGGGGCACCGTGGGCATCCGGCGATTGATCTCGATGCGGTGGCCGATGTGCTCGTCAACGTGTCGCGCGTGGCCGCCGCCATCGGCGAGCGCCTGGACACGCTGGAAATCAATCCGTTCATCGTCGGCCCCGACGGGCTGGTGGCGGCCGATGCAGTCATCACGCTGCGCTGACGCGCCGCTTCTATTGTCGACACTACGAGAGACAGACTATGCGAGCAGAGTTTCGCAGGATGCGGCGCACCGTCGGCCTGGCGCTGCTGGGGCTGGGTGTGAGCGGCGCACTGCCGGCGTACGGTGCATCCCCGGCTGATTCCTATCCCGCCAAGCCGATTCGACTGGTGGTGCCTTTTCCGCCCGGCGGCGGCACCGATGTGATCGGACGCATGGTGGCGGCGCGCCTGTCCACCGTGCTCAAGGGCACGGTTGTGGTGGAAAACGTGGCTGGCGCCACCGGCACGATCGGCGTCGCGCAGGTGGCGCGCGCCGCGCCCGATGGCTACACGCTGGTGCTTGGCATCTCCGCCACGCACGCGATCGCGCCGTCGATCTTCCCTAAGCTGCCTTACGACCCATTGCGCGATTTCGTGCCCATCAGCCGCATTGCCTACGGCGGCAATGTGCTGGTGGCCAACACATCGCTGCCTGCGCACGACGTGCACGCGCTGATTGCGCTGGCCAAGAAGCCCGGCGCGGATCTGACCTACGGATCCTGGGGTCCGGGATCGGGCGGGCATCTGGCGGGCGAAAGCCTCAACGTGTCGGCCGGCGTTCATATGCGGCATGTGCCGTACAAGGGCGTGGCGCCGATGCTGAACGATGTGATGGGCGGCACGCTGCCAGTGGCCATGTCAGATCTGGCGGGCACCTTGGCGCTGATCCGCAGCGGCAAGGTGCGGGCGCTGGCGGTCTCGGGCTCCGAGCGATCTCCGGCGTTGCCCGATGTGCCGACCTTCGCGGAATCCGGCATCGCGTTCCGCGTCGACAGCTGGTACGCCCTGTTTGCGCCCGCCAGGACGCCGCCAGCCATCGTCGACAAGCTGGAAAGCGCGATGCAGGAAGCGATGCGGGATCCGGCGCTGCAGGCGCAGATCGGCACGTTCGGAATGCGCTACGCACCGATATCGCGCGCGCAGTTTTCCACACAGATCCGGGATGACACGCACGCGTGGTCTTCGCTCGTGAAATCGAGCGGCGCCGCGCTGGAGTGACCCCACAACAGATCAACGATCCACCCTTCCAGGACCAGGACCACGCAGATGAACCATCCCGCTTCCTCCATCTTTTCCACGCCCGTGTACACCAGCCCGCAAGCAGCGCTGGTGGCCAGTGCCGCGATTCCGCTGGTGATTTACGGCTATCCGCTGATCGAGACGCTGCGCACCTGTCGTCTGCAGACGTCGGTTGATACGCCCACGCAATACGGCCGGGCGCCGATGAACATGCTGTCGGCCAGCGCACGCCAGTGGACGCACGAAGATCGCGACATCGTCACGCCGGCAAACGATCTGCTGTATTTCTGCGGTTGGCTCAATCTGGCCCAGGGGCCGGTGACGCTGCGCGTGCCGGCGCTGCCCGATGCAGACCGCTACTACGTGATCGAACTGCTGGACGCGCATACCAACAACTTCGCCAATCTCGGGCCGCGCAACGTGCCGCTGGAAGGTGGCGATGTCGAGATCGTTGGTCCGGGGCAGCAGGGGCGAGGCGAGCACGTGGTGCAGGCGCCGACATCGCTGGTGTGGGTGCTCGGCCGCGTGCTGGTGGCCGGGCCCGATGATCTTGCGCGCGCCTACGCCTTCGAACAGGGCTTTCAGGTCGTCCACAGCGCAGGCCCGGCGCGTCCCGCAAGTGTGGCGCAGTGGCAGGACTCTGGCGATGAAGCCATCGACTTCTTCCAGAACCTGTTTCGCGCCATGCGCGATTTTCCGCCCGCCCCGCACGAGCAGGGGCTGTTCACGTTGCTGCGCAAGGTGGGCCTGCGTCTGGAAGACGACGTGGAGATCGCGACGATGCGCGCATCGGTGGTCGAAGGCCTGCGCAGCGCCTATGCGCAGGGCATGGCGCTGATCGAGGCGCATACGCGCAGTCAGGGCCACAAGGCTTGGGGGTACAGCCTGCGGCTGGGCGTCTACGGGGATGACTGGCTGCTGCGCGCCTGCACGGCGATGAAGGGACTGGGCGCGCTGCGCGCCGACGAGGCGGTCTATGCCATGGCGGATTTCGATGCCGATGGCCAGCGCCTGCATGGTAGGCACCAGTACGCCTTGCGCTTTCCGCCGGGCACACTGCCGCCGGCCGAAGCGTTCTGGTCCGTTTCGCTCTACGGCGAGGACCGGTACTTCACCGCAAACGAGATCGGCCGCTACGCGGTGGGCGATCGCACACCGGGATTGCGCCGGGAACCGGACGGCACGCTGGTGATCACCGTCGGCCATGCGCGGCCGACGGAAGACGCGAACTGGCTTCCCGCGCCGGACGGCAATTTCTATCTGATTCTGCGGCTGTATCACCCGAGCGCGGCTTTCATGGCGGGGCAGTACACGATTCCGGCCGTGCAACGGATCGGCTGAATCGCCTAAGCGCCCACGCGACACTACGACAAGAACGACAGGAGACAACCAAGCATGCAGCAATCCCACGACGATATGCAGCAACTGGCGCGCGACGCCATCATCTACACGCTGCCCCTTTATGAAATGGCCCGCATGCGCGCGGCGACGTGCCCGCGCCGCAATCCCGCTGGCACGTTTGCTGGCGATGGTCCCGCATCGACGCTGCGCTGGGTGAACCAGCTGATCCACACGCGCGAGTTGCTGGGACCGCAGCATCGCCAGGTGGTCACACCGAACAACGATACGCTCTACACCAATGCGTGGATCGATCTGTCGCGCGGGCCGGTGTTGCTCGATGTGCCCGACTTCGCGGGCCGATACTTCGTGCTGGGTCTGCTCGATTTCTATACCAATCCGTTTGGCTACCTCGGCAGCCGTACCACCGGTACGCGCGCGGGAACGTTCCTGCTGCATGGGCCGGATTGGCACGGCAGCGTGCCTGCCGGCGTGCAGGCCGTGGCTTGCCCGACCAGCGCGGTCTGGATGATCGGCCGCCTGCTCGTGAACGGCGCCGATGACCTGCAAGCCGTCCATGCACTGCAGGATGCAATTGCGCTGAAGCAGCTCGATGGCCAGCCAGCCGCGTTCCGTCTCGACGTGGGCATGCAAGCCCAGGAGCATCTTGGCGACGCGCGCCGCTTTGCCGAAGTGGTGAACCGCATGCTCGAACAAAACGCGCCGCCGGCTGCCGAGGCGGACATGGTTGCGCGGTTGGCAGCGGTAGGAATCGGCGCGGGTGTTGACCCATCGCCGCCGCAGATCGACCGGCTCGACACGGTGTTGCGTGATGTGCTCGGCGACCTCGCCGAACCGCAGGCGTCGGACATGGGCGGCGGCTGGGCGATGTCGGTGGACGTGCGCGAGTCGTACGGCACGCAATACCTGCAGCGTGCGCTGGTGGCGCGCAACTACATCGGCGCGCTGGGCGTGCAGGAAGCGATGTACATCATCGCCGATCGCTGCGCGGACGGCGCGCCGCTGGACGGCCGCCTGCAGTACCGGCTCCATTTCCCGGCCGGCAATCTGCCAGAGGTTGACGCGTTCTGGTCGTTGACGATGTACGACAAGAACGATTGCATGCTGGTGCCCAACGATATCGCGCGCTATTCGCTGGGAGATCGGTCGCCGTCGCTCGCGTACGATGCCGATGGCGGACTGACGCTGCTGCTGTCCGCGCAGCCGCCCCGCGACCGCGCGCAGCAGGGCAACTGGCTGCCGGCACCATCGGGGCCGTTCTATGTAGCGTTGCGCCTGTACGTCCCGCGCGCGGCGCATCTGGATCGCACCTACCGTTATCCCGCTATCGAACGCGTGAAGGAGGCGTCATGACGCCATCGCAACTGACGCGCCGCCGCCTGCTTGGGGCAATGGCGCTTGCCGGCGTGGTCCCGCACGCTTGGGGCAACAACTGGCCCGCCAAGCCGGTACGCCTGGTTTCGCCCTATGGGCCTGGTGGATCCAACGACACGTCGGCGCGCGTGTTGGCCGAAGCGCTGAGCCGCAAGTATGGCCAGCAGGTGGTGGTCGAGAACAAGCCGGGCGCCGGCACCCGCGTGGCCAGCGAATCGGTCGCGCATGCTGCACCGGACGGCTATACGTTGCTGTGGGCCGCTGCGCCGTTCGCGATCAACACCGGGGCTGGACTGACGCAGCGTTTCGATATCCACAAGGACTTTGTCGCGGTGGGGCCGCGTGTGCTGGGGCCGCTGTTCCTGATCGTCAACGCGAATTCGCCGGTCAAGACCGCGGCGGACTTCGTGAAACTGGCGCAGCAGAAGCCCGAAGGCGCCACGTTTGCGTCGCCCGGCATCGGATCGGGCCCGCATCTGACCGCGGAACTGTTCGCATCGCTATCGAAGTTCAAGGCGCTCAATGTTCACTATCGCGGAGACGCCACGGCCTATACGGAGCTTCTCGCTGGCCGCGTGGATGCGACGCTGACCGCCATCACCACGGCGCTGCCATTCATACAGGCAGGCAAGCTGCGCGTGATTGCGGTGGCGGCCGACGCGCGCACGCCGGTGTATCCCGATGCGCCAACCTTTGCCGAGCAGGGTATGCCAGGCGTGGTCGGTTATGGCTGGTTTGGGGTCGTAGCGCCCGCGGGCACGCCGGCGGCAATCGTGCAGCAGGTCAATCGCGACGCCAGCCACGCGCTGGAGGATGCGCAGATCCGCCAGAAGTTGCTGGCGCTGGGCTTGCAACCGATGCCTGGAACCAGCGCGGAGTTCGCCAGCTTCATCGATAGCGAGGTAAAGAAGTGGGGGGCGCTGGTCAAGTCCCGCGGCATCGTGCTGGAGTAGGGGGCGACACCTTCGCGGCGCGTGCGCGGTCGTAAAACACTGCGCACGGTCCATGAACGGCGCTAAGATTCGCGGATCCCCGTGTCCGGAGCTGCCAGCGTGCCACGTATTTGCCTGAACATGATCGTCAAGGACGAAGCGCCTGTCATCGAGCGCTGCCTGCGGAGCGTCAAGCCCTGGATCGATCATTGGGTCATTGTCGATACCGGATCGTCGGACGGCACGCAGGAGTTGATCCGCAAGTTCATGGCCGATGTGCCGGGCCTGCTGCATGAAAGGCCCTGGCGCGATTTCGCGCATAACCGCAACCAGGCGATGGCGCTGGCGCGCGAGCGGATGCGCAATGCCGATGACTTTCTGCTTTTCATCGATGCGGACGAGACGCTGCGCATGGCGCCGGGATTTGCATGGCCGCAGCTCGATGCCGACGGCTACCAATTCCGCTGCGAACTGGACGGCTGGCAGTACTTGCGCAATGCGCTGGTCTGCGCGCAACAGCCGTGGCGATGGGAAGGCGTGCTGCACGAATACCTGACGCAGGACGCGCCGCATCGATGGGCCGCCTTGCCCGAGGCGACGATCGTGGTGGCGCGCGACGGCGCCCGGGCGCGAGCGGGCGACACCTATCTGCGTGATATCGAGGTGCTCGAACGTGCGGTGCGCGACGAGCCCGCCAATACCCGCTATCGCTTTTATCTGGCACAAAGCTATCGCGATGCTGGCAAGCTGGACGAAAGCATCCGCGTCTATGCGGAGCGCGCCGCGATGGGCGGCTGGGAAGAGGAGGTCTGGTTTTCGCAATTCCAGATAGCGGTGCTGCGCGAGCGGCGCGGCGATGCGCCAAACGCCGTGCGCGAAGCCTACCTGCTTGCCTACCAGGCACGTCCCGCCCGCGCCGAGCCGCTTTGCGAACTGGCGCGGTATCACCGCTTGCGCGGAGAGTTCGCGCTGGCCCACCTGTTTGCACAGCAATCCGCGGCGATGAAGCGTCCCGCCGATGCGCTGTTTGTCGACGAATCGGTTTATGCGTGGAGGGCGCTGGATGAACTGGTGGTCAGCGCGTACTACGTAGGAGCGATCGAACAAGGCGCCCAGGCGCTGCGGCGGTTGATCGAGGAGGCGCGGTTCCCGCAGCATGAGCGACAGCGTATCGAAGGTAATCGGCAATACTTTGGTTTATAGGGCGCGTGCAGTCGGCACTTCCCAGAAATGTCATAAAAACGTCACAATAGTGGTTTGGATTTCCCGCCGCGTAGAGCGGGGACGCACCCGGAGAGAGAAGATGACGTTGTTCGATGTTCGCCGCGCATTGGCGGTGCTGGTCGCAATGCCGCTTGCCATGGCCGCAGGCATGTCTCAGGCCGCATGGCCGGACAAGCCGATCCGGATGGTGGTGGGTTTTCCGCCTGGCGGTCCGGTCGATACGCACGCGCGCATCCTGTCGGAAAAGCTTCAGCCGATACTGGGCCAGACCGTGGTGCTCGACTACAAGGCCGGGGCGGCAGGGAATATCGGATCGGACAACGTTGCCAAGGCAGCGCCCGATGGCTATACGCTGCTGATCGCCAACACCGGGCAGATGGCCATCAACAATTCGCTCTATCCCAAGCTGCCGTACGGCATGCCGAAGGACTTTGCGCCCGTGGCCCGTACCGCGTTGATCCCGCTGGTCATGGTCGTCAACAACGATGTGCCGGCGAAAAACCTGAAGGAATTCATCGCCTATGCCAAGGCGAATCCGGGCAAGCTCAATTTCGCCTCGGGTGGCAACGGTGGCATTTCCCACCTGATGCCTGAAATGTTCAAGCAGGCGTCGGGCACGTTTATCGTCCATATCCCTTACAAGGGCAGTGCTCCGGCGCTGACGGACGTGATGGGCGGTCAGGCGCAGATGATGGCCGATTCGATCCCGCTGTTCACGCAGCACATCAAGACCGGCAAGGTGCGTGCGCTGGCTGTGACGTCCGGCAAGCGGTCGCCGGCGCTGCCGGATGTGCCGACCATGGAGGAATCCGGACTAAAGGGTTTTGAAGTCGTGGGGTTCTACGGCGTGCTGGCCCCCGCGGGTACGCCCAAGGACATCGTCGAGAAGCTGTCCGCGGCGCTGCGCACGGTGCTTGCGGACCCGGATACCAAGGCCAAGCTTGAGGCGCAAGGCGCGGAACCCGCCTGGCAATCGCCGGAAGCGTTTGCGGCCACGATCGTCACCGAGCAGAAGCGCTGGGGGCAAGCGGTGAAAGCTTCGGGCGCAAAGATCGACTGATCGGCCGGCCCACTGACCTGTTGACTTGCTGGCGATTGGCCGGCGCGATGGGCCCGGCATGCGAGCCAGCCCGCTCAGCTTGCGGCGGAGACCTTGCGTGCCAGCCCCGCGCATGAACCGATCAGACGCTGCGCGCAGCACGCGTTGCCCGTCCATTCGCCGCGGCTGACATTGCCGTCGGGGCCGGCAATCAGCTTGCGCTGACAATGTGCCACCGTCGCTGGCGGTTCCAGTCCCGCATCGCGCGGACCATAGCCGGGCGGGTGCGCGGTGGGTATCTCGTCGATCCATACATAGGCCGTGCCGCCCGGCACCGTTTGCACTGACTGCGGCGGCCCCCACTGCGCCTTGACCTGTTCCACCGGCGCGCCTTTCCAAGAATCGAAAATACGCTGCATTGCGCTGGACTCGATACTGGCGCAGGCGCTGATCAGCGCGATGGCGCCACTGGCCAGCAGCGCTGCTTGGCGGGTGCGATGGACGGGCGAAACAGGCATGACGGCTCCATTGCGAGGTAGCAGACCCTCCAGTCGGAGGGTAACGGAGTTCTGTTTCAAACGGCGCGGCCCTATGCGCGCTGGCGCACCAAGCTGCAATGCCCGACCGTGTTGGGATGGCTATCCGAACAGTCTTAGCGCCTGTTGATCGACGACCTGTCTGGCTGCGCCCCTGCCGGGCCGCTGGATCGCGTTGCGCGGCCTGACGTAGCGATCGGGCAGTATCGCGATGGGCTCCGGCGACGTCAGCGTGAACACATGCATCGAGGGCAGTGGCACCGCGCGGGCCTTCAGGTCCGGCAGACGGGGCGCGAGAATCTTGTAGGTGTCGAGGTCGAAGCGCGGCGCGACGGCTGGCAAGCGCTCTGCGTCTGCCAGCGTAGCGGCAGCGCCCACATAACACCAGTCCTCAATGACAAGCCACGGTTTTCCCGCGTCGTCGCTTTCGCGCCAGGCCACGGCGCCCGAAAACGGCCACGGCTGCAGCGCCAGCGATTCCAGCGCAGCCAGCGTGCGGCTGCGATGCGCGTCGCGCGACTCCTCGCCGGTGCAAGCGCCGGCGCAGCGATGCAACTGGCGCGCGAAACACGGATTGCCGCGACGTGCCGACGGTTCGAGCATCAGCGTCGCCTGGCAAAGACCATGTTCTTCGGCGAGGGCACGCAGACGCGCCTGTGCGGCGGCCCGGCTCGGGAACGCGCCATAGAGCGCGGGATGGCGGGAGAAGTCGATATGTCGATTCGAACGCAGAAGGGGTGCAGGCAACCCGTCGACCATTTCCCAGGCAAACAGCTCGTCGCTCTGGCGCAGAAGCTGATTGTGCAGCGGTCGCATTGTCTTGACGAGCTGCGCCTCGAGCAGCAGCGCGCCCACTTCGCCGCCCGTTTCCCGCCAGTCCACGCGGCGTACCGCGCGCGCTAGGCGCATTTCGGTCGCGTTGGTGTGATCGCCGGAGAAATGAGCACGGATGCGCTGCCGAAGGTGGACGCTCTTGCCAACGTAGAGCAAGGCGTCATCGTCGCCATAAAACAGATAGATGCCGGGTCCGTGCGGCACGTCGTCCAGCGCGGTTTCCGTCAGGCCGGCGGGCAGACTGGCATGTTTGACGAGCGCCTTCACCGCGGATTCGACCAGATCGACCGTATAGAGGCCGTGAATTTTCTGCCAGAACTGCCACAGCAGGTCCGCATCGGCCAGCGCGCGGTGCCGGCCCTTGGGCGTAAGGTTGAAGCGGGCGATCAGCGCGTCGAGGCCATGGCGCTCCACCGACGGGAATAACGAGCGCGACAGGCGCAGCGTGCACAGCACATCGGCGCGAAACGTGATGTCGGCCCGGCGAAATTCGTTCTTCAGGAAGCTGTAGTCGAAGCGCGCGTTGTGGGCGACGAACAGGCGGCCTTGGAGGCGCTCGGCCAGCAGCTCGGCAATCGAGGCAAAAGTGGGTTGTCCGCGCACCATGGCATCGGTAATGCCTGTCATCCCCTGGATGAAGGGTGGGATGGCTGTTTGCGGATCGATCAGGGTATCCCACTCTTCAATGCCATGCGGGCCGACTTCGACCACGCCGATTTCAGTGATGCGATCGCGATTGGCGTCGGGGCCCGTGGTTTCCAGGTCGACGAATACGATCGGCCGGGACAGGGCAGCCGCCAGCGCATGGGCGTCAAGTACGCCAGGATCGCGGCTGGAGAGGCGTTCGGGCCAATAGGTAGGCGGCTCGTGAGTGGTCGTCATCGGGGAATTCTAATGGATCGGAAAATTCTTTTTCGAAACCCCCTTGCGCAGACGGCGGTAGTCCACTAATATTCGCCCCCTCGCAACACGAAGCGCGCTGCCAAGGCAGTGTTGGCAAGGGTTTGCGGGGCGGCAGTGGTTG
>NZ_JBXALD010000009.1:0-302758 GCF_058799075.1 Cupriavidus sp. GW822-FHT06G04
GTGGCATCGCGGCGCACGTACTCCATCCGGTCCAGATCCATCGGATGGGTCAATCGGATCTTGACGCTGTAGGGCTCGCCCAGGCGCTCCGTGGCTTCGAATGACACCACGGAGAGGCCGGCCGCACTATTCGCTCCGAGCACCTTGAGGTGATAGGGCTGCAGTCCAGTCACAGCCTTGAGCAGGCCGCCTCCCATTTCCTCCAGTTGATCCGCCCCCGCACCAGCCATGTTCCTCGCTCCGTTATCAGCGTGATCGAACTCGCCGAGCAGGCCGCCGGTTGCGACGCGCGGCCCACATTCCTGAGCGCTGCACGTTACGACGTTTTCATTAGGATGGGAATTGGCGATTCATCTCTAAAATAACGAAAGTTAAACAAAGCTTAAAATCAGGAAAATTCTATATACGATGTGTTTTTTATGCTGATACAAATCGCCAAAATTTCTTTTCTTTCCTATCTAAAATTTCCAGCCACGTCTAGATGTTAGAGATGCTTAACTCTGATATTAACAGGATAAAACAATGGGAATGATCGCGCTTAAGGGAAACCTCACCACCACGGACGGCGTAATCCTCGATGGGGACGAAACCATGCTCGACAATGGCGCACCGATCGCCAAACACCTCGGGCTCGCGTCCTGCCGCCGATGTGGACACAACGGGCAAATCTTTGGCACCGCCACAACCTTTCCGTCAAGCAACACACACGGCGTGCAGGACGGCGACATCGTCATGTGTCGCTGTCCGCGCGGCACGAATCGTGTGATTGCGCGATCCACAATTTTCTACCAGGAGTAAAACGTTTCCCGATACGTGCGGGCCTGCTGCCGCCAGCATCCATGCTTGGCCATCTTTCTTTCGAAATTGACAGGATATCGCTACGTAATCGTCGTTAAATTCGCATAAAAAATAAATCGATATATTTCGGAAGATTCCCAAAATTAAGTCCCCAAGCCTCGGGGAAATTTCAAGCCTGGACCTGCATGCGGGCGGAGCGCACAAGAAATCTAACTGCCGCTCAAGCTACTAGTGATACGGCTACGGCAATGCCCCAAAAAACACGGGCGCCCGCATGATCGCGAACAGGTGTGGGTCAAGTCGACAACCTGTGACGCCAGCATCTCTCCCACGTCGAAAAACGGCTCGATGCGTCGCCTAAGTGGCTTCGGGGACGTCTTTTCGCCGCTGGAAACCCTGACACTGGTTCCCCGACCGCCGCGACCGTGTAGACTTTCCGATTTTTTCAACTTGGCGACATGACGCGAGTGCCCCAGCGCACGGGCTTCAGCGGCCCGAAACTGCTACGCCTGCTGGCCAGTCTGAGCGACGCCGGGACCTCCAGGGCCGCGCCGTCGCTGTCGGCCGTCATGAGTCAGTGGCTCGACTGGACCGATGCCATTGCGCTGTCGACAGCGCTCAACGGCAATCCGCCGGCGACCCAGCCCGGCGCGCCGGCACGCCCCGCGATTGGCGATGCCGCCGGCACACACGTCCGCGCGATGCTGAGCGCCGCGATCCTGGGGCAAGGCACATCGCCGGACAGCCGGCGCCGCATGGTCGCGCGGCCGGCTGCGTCCGATCCGGGTGAAACCGAGTTTGCCGTGCACCGTCAGCGCTACATCGCGTTGCAGCAGCAAATGGAGCGGGAAATCGCCGGTCTGCGTGCGCGGCTGCGCGCGGCACTGGCGACGCGCTCGCCGCGGGCGGCCCGTCTGGCGATGCTCGACGGCGTGATGGAACAGGTATTGGGTGCGCGCGAGTTGGCCGTACTGGCTGCAGTGCCCGGCATGCTGGAACCCCATTTCACAAAGCTGCGCGACGCCGAGGGCGCGTGGCTAAACGTATTTCGCAAGGACATGCAGAGCGTGCTGCTGGCCGAGCTGGACATCCGGTTCCAGCCGGTGGAAGCCCTGCTCGCCGCCCTGCGTGAAAACTGACCGATCGACATGAACAGACACTTGACCCCGCTCGTCGTATTCCTCGCTGGCCTCGCCGTGGTCGGCTGGGTTGGCGCCGGCTACGCGGGCACGAATGCGCTGGCGCTGGCTGTCACGCTGCTTATTGGCGGCTTCTACGTGGGCGGCGCGTTCGAACTGCATCGTTACCGTCAGGCCACCCCAACCCTGACCGCCGCGCTGGCCGACCTTGCCGCACCGCCCGCTAGCCTTGGCACATGGCTGGACCGCCTGCACCCGAGCCTGCGCAACGCCGTGCGTCTGCGCGTCGAAGGCGAGCGCGTGGCACTGCCGGGCCCGTCCATGACGCCCTATCTAGTTGGATTGCTGGTGTTGCTGGGGATGCTGGGCACATTCCTCGGCATGGTCGGCACGCTGCGCACAACTGGCGTCGCGCTGGAAAGCGCCGCCGATCTGCAAGCCATCCGCGCTTCGCTCGCCGCGCCGGTCAAGGGCCTTGGCTTCGCATTCGGGACTTCCGTGGCTGGCGTTGCCACTTCGGCCATGCTCGGCCTGCTCGCGACGCTTGCCCGGCGCGAGCGCGTGCAGGCCGCGCAGTTGCTTGACGAACGGATCGCCACCACCCTGCGCGTGCATTCGCGCCATCACCAGCACGATGCGGTATTTGCGCTGCTGCAAAAGCAAGCCGAACTGATGCCAGTGCTGGTGGATCGACTCGAAACGATGACCACGACAATGGCCAGCCGCAACGACGCACTGGGCGAGCGCCTTTTGGCCAGCCAGGACGCGTTCCACACACGCACCGACGCCGCCTACGCACGGCTGGCCGAAACCGTCGGACAGTCGCTCAAGGACGCCATCGCCGATAGCGCCCGCGTCGCCAGCGCGGCGATCCAGCCTGCCGTGGATACGACCATGGCCGGCATCGCCAACCAGGCCGCCACGCTGCGCGACACCGTCACGCAAACCGTTGAGCAGCACCTGACTGGCCTGTCCACCCGCTTCGACGCCGCCACTACCGTCGTGACCGACACCTGGCGCGAAGCGCTGGCCGAGCATCGCCAGGCAAACGCCGCACTGACCTCGGATTTGCGCGCATCGCTCGATGGCTTTGGCGAAAGCTTTGCGCAGCGCTCCGCGCGCTTGGTCGACGACATCGGCACGCGCGTCGACACGGCGGCAACCGCTGCGGCGCAGACGTGGGACGCAGCGCTGTCGCGCCTGGAACAGACCGGCGATGCTCTCGCCAGCACCCATCGCCAGGCCGCCGCCGACGCGTCCGCCGCCTTCGCGCAGCACGCTGCCAACATCGCCAACACGGTAAGCCAGGCGCACGTCGATTTGCAGGCGAAACTGGAGACGCAGGAAGCGGCCCGTCACGCCGCGCTCGATGCCCGCGACGAACAGCGCCTCGCGGCATGGCGCGAAACGCTGGCAGCGATGGCCTCCACCATGCGCGACGAATGGCAGCAGGCCAGCGCGCAGGCCGCAGGGCATCAGCATGAAATCCGCGACGCGCTGTCGCAGACCGCACGCGATATCGCCACGCACACCCAGGCGCAGGCCGCCGGCACGCTTGCCGAGATCGACCGGCTGGTGCAAACCGCTGCCACGCTGCAACAGGAACTTGCCGCCCGCGACGAACAGCGCCTTATGGCATGGCGCGAAACGCTGGCAGCGATGGCATCCACCATGCGCGATGAATGGCAGCAGGCCAGCGCGCAGGCCGCAGGGCATCAGCATGAAATCCGCGACGCCTTGTCGGAAACCGCACGCGACATCGCCACCCACACACAGGCCCAGGCCACTGGCACGCTTGCCGAGATCGACCGGCTGTTGCAGGCCACGGCCACGCTGCAACAGGAACTCGCCGCCCGCGACGAACAGCGCCTCGCAGCCTGGCGCGAAACGCTCGCCTCCATGGCATCTACCATGCGCGACGAATGGCAGCAGGCCAGCGCGCAGGCCGCCGGGCATCAGCGCGAAATCCGCGACGCGCTCTCGCAAACTGCGCGCGACATCGCCACGCACACGCAGGCGCAGGCCACCGGCACGATTGCCGAGGTCGCTCGCCTTGCACAAATCGCGACCGAGGCGCCGAAAGCCGCAGCCGAAGTCATCGCCGAGCTGCGCCAGAAGCTGACCGACAGCATGGCGCGCGACAACGCCATGCTGGACGAACGCGGCCGCCTGTTGGAGACCCTGAGCACCCTGCTCGACGCCGTCAATCACGCATCGACCGAGCAACGCGCAGCGGTGGATGGACTCGTCACCACCACCGCTGACCTGCTCGAGCGCGTCGGCTCGCGTTTCACCGAACAGGTAGCCCAGGAAACCGGCAAGCTCGACGGCATCGCCGCACAGGTCGCCGATAGCGCCGTCGAAGTGGCAAGCCTGGGCGAGGCATTCGGCATGGCCGTTCAGATGTTCAGTGCGTCGAGCGACAAGCTGGCCGAACAGTTCGCGCGCATCGAAGGCGCACTCGACAAATCGATGGCGCGCAGCGACGAACAATTGGCCTACTACGTTGCACAGGCCCGCGAGGTGATCGACCTGAGCATGCTGTCGCAAAAGCAGATCCTGGAAAACCTTCAGCAGTTTTCCGCACAGCAGGCTGGCGCCGGGGTGGCATGACAAACCACGACTTCGACGCTGGCGTAGAGACCACCGTCCCCGCGTGGGCGGTGTTTGGCGACCTGATGTCGGTCATGCTCGGCGCGTTCGTGCTGGTGCTGCTTGGCGTGATCGGCGTGCAGATGGAATTGTCGTCCCGGTTGGAAAACGAAGTGAAGCAGCGGCAGGCGGAGCTGAAGCGGCGGCAGACGCTGGAACAGGCGCTTGCCGGGCCGCTTGCCGCCGGCCGCGTCACGCTGAAGGACGGGCGCATCGGTATCAGCGGCAACGTGCTGTTCGCACTGAATTCAGACCAGTTGCAGCCCGAGGGGCGCGCGCTGCTCAAGAGCCTCGCCGCGCCGCTTTCGGCCTACCTTGGCGCGCGTGACGAAATCCTGATGGTGAGTGGCTTCACCGACGATCAGCAGGTGCGCGAAGGTAACCGGCGTTTTGCCGACAATCTGGAGCTATCGGCCCAACGCGCGCTGACCGTGACCCGTGCGTTGATCGAAGCAGGCGTGCCGCCCGCTTCGGTGTTTTCGGCGGCGTTCGGATCGCAGCAGCCGGTGGCGCCGAACGTCACCGAGGAAAGCCGCGCGAAGAATCGCCGCGTGGAGATCGCGCCGGTGCCAAGGGTCCCAAACGCCGCGGCCGGCGCCGCAAAAGCCGATGCATAGCGACGACCCGCACGCCACAATCGCGGCATGGCGCGACAGCGGCGCCGATCGCGCAGATCCGGTGCGCTTCTGCTTTATCGCAGCGATCGCACGGCGCGCAGCGCGCTACGATGGCGAAGCGGGTCGCCTGCTGGAAGCCCGCCTGACGCGACTGGTTGCCGACTACCGCGAAGTGCTGGCGCGAGCGCCTTGCGATGCGCCAGCGCGCACAGCATCGGCGCAACCGGCCGGAGCCATCGCCGCGCTTGCTGCGCTCAGCCACAGCCTTGCGCGCCCTGCGCATGCGGGCGAAACGCCAGCACGCCATACCGCTGGCGCTGCGCCGCTTGCCACGGCGCAGCGCGGCTATCCCGCCGAACCTGAACTGGTCGACTACTTCCGCGAAACATGGGCCCGCGTCAGCGTCGAACGCCAGTTGCGCCAGTCGCAGCAAGGCGTGCCCGAAAACGCCGGACCCCTGAACACCAACCATCTCGTGCATCGGGCGCTGTCCCTGATGCGCGAGGTATCGCCCGGTTATCTGGAACAGTTTCTGTCGTATGTCGATGCGCTGTCGTGGCTCGATGGCATGCACATCGCCGCCCCGGCGTCCGAGCGCGAGACGCCGCACGCTGCGCCGCGCAAACCGCGCGCCAGATCGAGCAAACCATCGGGCGGCACGCAGTAGACCGTCACCGCTTGCGCCAACCGTCAGGGCGCGGGCTTTTGGTGTGACGGCTCGGCAAAGTGTTCCTGCACAAGGCGCGCCGCCGCGTCCCATAGCGCGGGTGCGCCGCGCTGTATGACGGGGCCGTAGCGCGAGAACACCTGCTCCTGATTCAGTTGATGCGCTACCCACGTGCCGCCATCGGTGGCCACGTTATGAAGCAATGGCTGAAAGCGGTCTAGCGCCTTGGCGAATATCGCATCGGCGCTCTGCGCGGCTTCAAACTCGCACCACAGGTCGCGGAATTCGGCCGCCTGCGCATCGGGCAGCAGCGCAAAGATCCGCTGCGCCGCCTGTTGCTCACGCTCGGCCTGCGCTGCATGCATCGACGCATGATGGAACGGCGTGTCGCCCGCATCGATCTCGACGATGTCATGCAGCAGCAGCATCTTGACGACGCGCTCCACGTTGACAGGCGCCGCCGCATATTGCGACAGCACAAGCGCGTACATCGCCAGATGCCAGGAATGCTCGGCACTGTTTTCGCGTCGCGACTGATCGATCAGCGGCGACATCCGCAAGACGCCTTTCAGGCGATCGATTTCTCGAAGGAAGGCGAGCTGGCGCTCGAGATCGGATAGATTCACGGTAGCGGCCAATGGATCGCAATCATCGAGAAAAGACGCCGCCCTTTGCGCGTTCAGTCATTTGCGTCGTCATCGTCCTTCTCCTCTGCGAGCAAATGCCCGTACGCGTCGATCTCCTTCTGGGTGCGCGCCTCGCTCGCGGCAATCTTCTCTGGCGTGACTTCGCCGTCGACGAATTCCACCGACACGCGCCGCACGCGCTGGTCCTTGTCGACAATGTCCTGCAGGACGCGATTGAACAGCATTTCCCCGGCCTTGAGGCCCAGCGCCCGCGGCACAAGCACCTTGACGAGCAGAATGTCGTCGCTGCCCGCTTCCGCCGCCTCGGCGACTGCGTTGCGTAGATAGCGTTTCAGTTTCAAGACACTGAGGTCGCCTGGCACCGCCACATACGACACCCGAATCGATTTCTTGCTCATGCTTCCCGCTTCCTGCTTCGGTGTAATGTTCAGCGGGCGAATATACCGTGCGCGCGGCATTTGCGGTGCAACACGGGCCGCAACCGAGCTGCACTTGCCGTGCTTGCATCGCCGCTATCGGGGCCCGTGGCGTGCTGTCCGCGCCGTACGAGCGGCTTCGACAGTTTTCTACTCGGACACGCACCAAGGCAGTAAGATGGCGCCCTTTCTCCCGTCGGAATCACCGTGATGCAAATACTGGTCGACGCAGACGCCTGCCCGGTCGTCGTCAAGGACATGTTGTTTCGCGCTGCGCAGCGGGTACAGGTCAGCGTCACGCTGGTGGCCAACCATTTCATGCGCACGCCGCCGTCGCGCTTCATCAAGTTGCTGCAAGTGCCCGCCGGTTTCGATGTCGCCGATCAGCGCATCGTCGAACTGGCCAATGCGGGCGATCTGGTGATCACGGCCGATATCCCGCTGGCAGCGGCCGCGCTAGACAAGGGCGCGCAGGTGCTGGACCCGCGCGGCGTCTGGTTCAACCGCGAGAACATCCAGGAACGCCTGACCATGCGCGACGTCATGGATCAGTTGCGCGCCGCTGGCATCGAAACCGGCGGCCCGGCGCCCTATGCACCGCAGGACGGCAAGGCGTTTGCCAGTCAACTGGACCGCTTTCTGGCCGGCCAGACGCCGCCGCGCAATGACGCCTGAATCTACCGCGCGCTTGATGCGCACATGACTGCCCATGGCCGCTCATGGCCGCCTTCGCTGCCACGATTGTGATCCGCCGCGCGCATTGAATCCGTAGCGCCTTTCGAGGCCACTTGAGGGGCCTCGGGCGCTTCATTGCGCACCTCGGACAACACCTGCGGCGCGCACCGTGAATTCCTTCGCGCACACGGCGGGGATCCATCCGGACAATCGATATCAGACAAACACCTACACAACAGATAGTGGCTCGGACGTAGTCACATCCTGTGCCGGATGCCTAGACTTCTACCTTGTACGACGTGGAGTATCTCCCACGGTCCGGTACACGTTAAACGCACCGGCTGACGGCGGCCCGACACCGTTTCGTCGCCCGTGCATCCTGCGATCCGAAATGGAGCTAACAACATGAAATATCCGTTCATCGTCGCTCTCGCCGTGACCACCCTTGCTGGCTGCGCCGTCTCGCCATACACCCCTCCCCCTACTCCGGCGACGCGCGCCGTCGGCCCCAGCAAGCTGGAGCCCAAGGCGGCCGCGCAATGCATCGGACAGAAATGGGCCGACGCCTCGCGCCAACAGGTAACGATGCAATACATGCTGGCCAACGACCAGGCGTTCGATGTCTACGTGCCCGGACAGCAACCGCCGAACGGCGACGCCGCCGTGGTGCGCAAGGCGCCCAACGGCCCGGGCTCCTGGCTCGGTTTCCGCGGCGCCGACAGCAATGCTGCTGCCGCCATCAGCCAGTGCCAGTAACCCAGTAACCGTATGACACCAGCGCGGCCGGCCGCCGAGGCATAAGCGCCTTCGGCTGCGTCGGCCGTGCTCACTGCCGGGGCCCGCGCCGCATACGGTTGCCAATCGAATCGCGCTCGCGCCCGTTCATCGCCGGATCCAATCCTTCACGCCTCGACCGGTGCGGCGGCTTAAGCCGCGGCTTCGGGCATTCGCGGCACAAAGCGCTGCCGGTCGATCTGTCCGGCACGGGCCACCAGCACGGTGGCCTCGGGGATTTCTTCCCATACCCCCTGCACATCGATCAGCGGCTCAGACAGCACCAGGAACGCATCGTCCCCGGCGGCAATGATGCGGGGATCGTCCGGATACAGCGCCCGCAACTGCCGGAACGACGTGCTGTGGAACAGCGAGCGCGACGCGCTTTCGCTCGAATAGCGCACTGCCACCACCTGCTTGCCGTCGGTCACGCAGACCGTCATGTTCAACGGACATTCCACGCCGTTGCGTCGGCCCACCTCTTCGATCAGGCCCGCCATGCGCTCCAGCGCGCCGCGCGGGTCGCGCTCCAGTCCAAAGGTGAGCGCCAGGAAGAACATGATTTCCGAATCGGTGGACCCTTCGATCCAGCGGAACAGATGCGGCGCCACGGCCATCATCAACTCGCGCCGCACAACCGGATAGTCGCGAATCAGCCCGTTGTGGACAAACAGCCAGCGGCCGAAGCGAAACGGATGACAGTTGGTTTCCTGCGTGGGCGTGCCAGTGGCGGCGCGCACATGGGCCACGAACAGCGGCGCCCGCACTGCCCGCGCGGTCTCGCGCAGATTGGTGTCGCTCCACGCCGGATGCAGGCAACGATAGCGGAACGGCAATTCCGAATGCCTGCCGTACCATCCCACCCCGAAGCCGTCGCCATTGGTTGTCGTATGGCCAAGCCGAGAATTCAGGCTCTGGTCTATCAATGAATGCTCGGGCTGGAACAACACCGCCTCCAATGGAACAGATCGGCCCGAATAGGCCAGCCAACGACACATGACGCGCTCCCCCCTAGAGTGCTGGTTGATCACTTCAGCATAGCAAGCGAGGCGCGACACGACGCGGAATCTTCCGAACGTGGCCTCGGCCGGACATCGCACCGCGCAGTCGGCCGTTTGAATTTCGCTTGTCGTTTGCCACAGGGCCGACGATCATTTCGCAGCCGCGGCTCTCGCAAGGCCCGCGGCGCAACCTTTCAACGCCACCCATATGAAGCGCCAATTCGACGATCTTCAGCTTGGCAGCATCGAACTGTTCTGTATGGCGGCCGAACTGAGCAGTTTCACCGCCGCGGCCGCAGCCGCCGGTGTGACGCCAGCCGCGGTGAGCCGCAGCGTGCAGCGTCTGGAGGAACGGCTGGGCGTCAGGCTCTTTGTCCGCACCACGCGCCAGATCCGCCTGACCGACGAGGGCCGCGCGTATTTCGAGGCAAGCCGCCAGGCGCTGGCGCAGCTGGTCGATGCGGAACGCCAGATCAGCGGCCAGCACGCCACGCCGGCCGGGCGACTGCGCGTGAGCCTACCCACGCCCTATGCGCATTACCGCGTGCTGCCCGTATTGCCAGAGTTTCGCGAACGCTATCCGGAAGTCGATATCGACGTGCATATCAGCAATCGCAATGTAGATTTTGCCGACGACACTTACGACCTCTCGGTGCGCGGCCGCGCGCCGGACGATTCCACGCTGATCGCCCGCAAGCTGGAAGACGCCGAAATGGTGGTGGTGGCGACGCCCGCCTACCTGAGGCGCCACGGCACGCCCGCCACGCTGGACGATCTAGCCACGCATCAATGCATCCAGTTCGAGCGGCCCAGCAGCGGACGCCGCATCGCGTGGACATTCCGGCAGGATGGACAGGACATCGACATCCTGACCAGCGGCGCATACGGCACGTCCGAGGATGCGCTCGGGGGCGCCACGCTGGCGCGCGCCGGGGCGGGTCTGTTCCAGACCTACCGCTTCGTCGTGGAGCACGATCTGCGCGACGGTACGCTGGTGGAAGAACTGCAGCAATACGGCGGCAGCACCCGCCCGTTCGTTCTGCTTTACCCGCATGCGCGCCATGTGTCGCGGCGCGTGCGCGCGCTGGTCGACTTTCTCGTCGAGAAGTTTTCGGCGTAGAACGTCGGCGCGCAGCGGTTCAGTCGCCTTTGATCTGCGCGATCACCACCAGGATCACCGCTGCATTGCCGGGCTGCTGCGTCGCCGAATACGCGGCGCGCGCGTGGCCAGCCTTGTCTCCCAGCACCTGCGCAAACAGGTCTGACGCACCGTCCAGCACCGCGGGCTGATCAAGCATACCCGGCGCGCTTGTCACATGCCCCTCCAGCCGGACGATATGGTCCAGCCGTTCGAATCCGCCCAGGTAAGCGTGGATCTGCGCCAGCACATTGAGCGCCGCAAGTTCCGCCGCCTGTTTGCCCTCGGCGACGCTGAGGTCCTTGCCAACCTGTCCACTCCACACCACCTTGCCATCGCGCAACGGCAACTGGCCGGAAACGAACAGCAGGTCGCCGGCGCGGCTGACTGCCGTATAACTGCCCAGCGGTTGCGGCGGCGATGGCAGCGTCAGGCCGCGTGCAGCGAGCTTCGATTCAATGGTCATCAACGTCTCCCCTGGATAGCCTGCTTCCGACTGTAGCCGCACACCACCCGCACACCAATCGGCGCCAGGAACATGACTTGATACATCGTGGAACAAGCATGGCCGTTCCATTTCGACTATCATTCCTAAAATAATATCGTTTATCTAATATCATTCTCTTTTTAGAATGACTTGATTCAACAGCCGGACGCTCATGGAACTTGCCGAACTTGAAATTTTCCGCGCCGTGGCGGCCGAGCAAAGCGTCACGCGCGCGGCGCGCACGCTGGAGCGCGCGCAGTCCAACGTCACCACACGCATCAAGCAACTGGAAAGCGATCTTGGCGTGGAGCTGTTTCATCGCGACAGCAAGCGCATGACGCTCACGCCCGAGGGCCAGCGGCTGCTCGGTTACGCCGACCGCCTGCTTGCGCTGGCCGAAGAAGCGCGCCAGTCGATGCGGGGCGATGGCCCCAGCGGCAAGCTGCGCATCGGCGCCATGGAAAGCACGGCGGCCGCGCGCCTGCCCAAGCCGCTGGGGCGCTATCACGCGGCGTGGCCCGAGGTTGGGGTCGAGATCCAGACCGGCACCACCGCTGCGCTGGTCGATGCAGTGCTCAATCACCGTATCGATTGCGCACTGGTGGCGCATCCCGGCACCGCCCCCGCGCGCGAGGCTGACATGGCGGACCTGGGACCGGGATTGGAAGGCACGTGGCTGTTCAGTGAGGCGCTGGTGCTGGTACTGCCCGCCAATCATCCGAAGGTGCGATCACCCGACGATCTGCGCGTGCGGCAACTGGCCGTCTTCGCGCGCGGCTGCACCTATCGCGGGGTGGCCGAGCAATGGCTGGCCCAGGGCGCGGACGATGCGCGCCGGCATCTTGCAGTGCAGGAAATGCCCTCCTATCACGCGATCCTGGCCAGCGTTTCGGCCGGCACCGCGGTGGGCATCGTGCCGCGTTCGCTGCTGGCGTTGCAACGCGAGGTGTCCGACCTGCAGACCGTGCCAGTGCGCACCGTTCACACTTATCTGATCCGCCGCGCGGGCTTCTCCACGCTGGCCTTCGATGCCTTCCTCAAGGAGATGCGCCGTGGCTGACGTCGATTCGATGCGCGTGTCCGCCTCACCGGCCTCGTCGTCCTGGCGCGAAGCGATGGCCGCTGCACTCGCGCTGGCCGTCGCGATGGGCTTTGGCCGCTTCGCGTTCACCGGCATGTATCCGCTGATGGTGCGCGACGGCACCATGTCCGTCGCCATAGGGTCGCTCGCCGCGTCGGCCAACTATGCGGGCTATCTGCTGGGCGCGCTGCTTGCCGCGCGGATCCCCCACGTCAGCGCCAGCCGCTGGTCGCGGATCGCTCTGGCAGGCACGGTGGCATGCCTTGCCGCGCTGGCGCTGCCAGCGCCCGCCGCGGTGTTGATCGGCGTGCGGTTTCTGGCCGGGGTGCTCAGTGCGCTGGCGCTGGTATGTTCCGCCATCTGGCTGCTGCAGATTCGGGCACAGCATCACGGCGCGCCGCTGATGTTTTCCGGCGTCGGCCTCGGCATTGTGGTGTCCGCGGAGTTGATCGCGATGGGCAACCTTGCGCACTGGCACAGCTTGACGATCTGGCTGGCGCTGGCCGCTGGCGGCGCCACGCTGTCCGCGTTGGGTTGGCAAACCCTACGCCTGCCCGCACGTACCGACGACGTCGCGGCAGCCGCAGCGCATGCGACGGCCGGCCCGGGTATCGGCCCATGGCCGCTGATTGCCAGCTACGGCCTGGCCGGATTCGGCTACATCATCACCGCCACGTATCTGCCGCTATTCGTGCGCGACGCGCTGGGCCAGATCGATCCGATCCACATCTGGGCGGCGTTCGGGCTCGGTGCCGCGCCATCATGCTTCCTCTGGCATGCCATCCACGAACGGCTTGGCACGCAACGTGCGATGCAGTGCAACCTCGTGGTACAGGCCGTTGGTGTGGTACTGCCCGCGCTGAGCCACACCGCGCCAGCGTATCTGGCCAGCGCGATACTGGTGGGCGGCACTTTCATGGGCACCGTCACCATTGCCGCGCCGGCTGCTCGCCGGCTCGCCCACAAGGTGCGCTTCAATCTGTTTGCCGTGATGACGGCGGCCTACGGCGTAGGCCAGATCGTCGGGCCGCTGGCATCCACGGCGCTCATGCGCGGCGGACATGACTTCAATCTGCCACTGGAAACTGCCGCGGCGTCGCTGCTGCTGGCAGCCAGCCTGTGCGAGATCTAACCTTTCCAACGGAGACCGCAAATGACCCTACCCGCTCAGTCCGTGCCATTCACCCAATCCATGCCGTCGTTCCTGTCGCGCCTGGGCATCTCGACGCCGATCATCCAGGCGCCCATGGCCGGCGTCAGCACGCCCGCGCTGGCAGCGGCCGTCACCAACGCCGGCGGACTCGGATCGCTCGGCCTGGGCGCGATGGATGCGGCAGCCGCGCGCACCGCCATCCAGGACACGCGCGCCCTGACTGCCGGCCCGTTTCACGTGAACTTCTTCTCCCACAGCCCGGCGCAGGCCGATCCCGCGCGTGAAGGCGCATGGCTTGGCTATCTGGCTTCAGTGTTCGCGGAATTCGGCGCCACACCGCCGGCGTCGCTGCGCGAGATCTATCAGTCGTTCCAGACCGACGAGGCAATGCTGCAGATGCTTCTGGAAGAAAAGCCCGCAGTCGTCAGTTTTCATTTCGGGCTGCCGGACGCCGGCAAGATCCAGGCACTGCACGACGCCGGCATCTTCCTGATGGCCTCCGCGACGACGCTGGCCGAAGCGCGGCTGATCGAGGCGGCGGGCATCGACGCCATCGTGGCGCAGGGCGTGGAAGCTGGTGGGCATCGCGGCGTATTCGACCCCAAGCAGCCGGACGAAGGCCTTGGCACCATGGCGCTGGTTCGTGTGCTGGCGCGCGAAACCTCGCTGCCTGTCATCGCCGCAGGCGGCATCATGGACGGCGCGGGCATTGCGGCCGCGCTGGCACTTGGCGCGCACGCGGCGCAAATGGGCACCGCGTTCGTGGCGTGTCCGGAGACCGCCGCCGATGCCGCGTATCGCGCCGCGCTGACTTCAGGCCATACCCCGCCCACCACATTGACCACGGCGATATCCGGGCGCGCCGCGCGAGGCTTCTCCAATCGCTTCACGGCGTTGGGCACTGCGCCCGGCGCGCCGTCGATGCCGGACTACCCGATTGCCTACGACGCTGGCAAGGCACTGCATACAGCGGCCAAGGCGCGCGGATCGGCGGACTTTGCCGCGCAATGGGCAGGCCAGGCGGTACCGCTGGCGCGCGCGCTGCCGGCCGCCGAAATGGTCGCCACGCTGACGCAGGAACTCGCACAGGCCATCGACGCGCTGACGGCGTTGCGCGGCACATTGCGCTGATCGCCCACGCATTTACCACCCGATTATTGATGGAAAGCCCGGCCGCGTCGCCGGGCTGATCGGCGTGGCTGCGCGAATGCCGTTGCCAGGCATTTGTTACCGCCACGCATAACTGTTTGTGCTCCGCGGCCGTTCACCGCCGCGCTGGACTCACCTAGATTTGCCTCCATCGACCACGTTGGTTCGATTGGCGCAAACGCCAAGGTCAATCCAGATACGAGAGGTTCATCATGAGCACAACGCAAACCACCCAATCCACCCAGCACCCCCAGGCCACGCAGAAGGTCGCGATCGTCACTGGCGCATCGCAGGGCATCGGCGCGGAACTGGTCAAGGCATATCGTGAACGCGGCTACCGCGTCGTCGCCACGGCGCGCAGCATTCGCCAGGCCGACGACGCCGGCGTGCTTGCCGTGCCCGGCGACATTGCCGATCCCGACACCGCGCGCCGGGTCGTCGCGCAGGCCATCGAAGCGTTCGGCCGTGTCGACACGCTGGTGAACAACGCCGGCGTCTTTATCGCCAAGCCGTTCACGGCTTACACCGCGGAAGACTTCGCCACCAAGGTCGGCGTCAATCTGGCCGGCTTCTTCCAGATCACCCAACTGGCCGTGGCGCAAATGGAAAAGCAAGGCGGCGGACACGTCGTCAGCATCACCACGAGCCTGGTCGACCACGCCATCGACGGCGTGCCGTCGGTGCTGGCATCGCTGACCAAGGGCGGCATCAATGCTGCCACCAAGTCGCTGGCGATCGAATACGCCAGGCGCGGTATCCGCGTGAACGCTGTCTCGCCCGGCATCATCAAGTCGCCCATGCATGCGCCCGAAACGCACGAGGCGCTGGGCCAGCTGCACCCGATGGGCCATATGGGTGAGATGAGCGATATCGTCAACGCCGTGCAGTTCCTGGAATCGGCCCCGTTTGTGACCGGGGAAATCCTGCACGTCGACGGCGGCCAGAGCGCCGGGCACTGAGCGCTGCCCACCCGCCCGGGGCCGTGCCGGCAGCGCCAATGCGGCACCGGCGCGGCGACCGAGGGTAAACCCTCTTATTCCGCGCCCATGCGTGTCGACGAGCTCACCTAGACTGGAAGTTTTCGCCACTCGACAACCCTGCAGAGGAACGCACATGGCCGCGATTGAAGTGAAGGTGCCCCAGCTCTCCGAATCCGTTTCGGAGGCCACGCTGATCCAGTGGAAGAAGCAAGCCGGCGAGGCCGTCAAACGCGACGAAATCCTGGTGGAACTGGAGACGGACAAGGTAACGCTGGAAGTGCCCAGTCCCGCCGATGGCGTGCTGGCAAAGATCGTGCAGCCGGACGGCGCGACGGTGCATGCCGACGAAGTCATCGCCGTGGTCGATACCGAAGGCAAGGCAAGCGCCGCACCCGCACCATCCGCTGCAGCCTCCAAACCGGCCCCGGCACCTGCCGCAAAGCCGACACCTGCTCCTGCGGCCGCATCGGTCTCCACCTATGCCTCCGCCCCAGCATCCGCGCCCGTCACCACCGGCGGCGCACCCGCGTCTGCCCAAGCCGATTTCGATGTGATCGTGGTCGGCTCGGGCCCCGGCGGGTACATCGCGGCAATCCGCGCTGCGCAGCTTGGCAAGAGCGTGGCCTGCATCGAGGAATGGAAGGATCCGGCCGGCAAGCCGCGGCTCGGCGGTACGTGCCTCAATGTCGGCTGCATTCCAAGCAAGGCGCTGCTGGCGTCGTCCGAGCATTTCGAGCAAGCCAAGCACGGGTTGGCCGAACACGGCGTTCAGGTGAAAGGCGTGACGCTGGATCTGGCGCAGATGATCAAGCGCAAGGCCGCGATCGTCGACAAGTTCACGGGCGGCGTCGAGTTCCTGTTCCGCAAGAACAAGGTCACGTGGATCAAGGGACATGGCAAGCTCAAGGGCCGTCGCGCCGACGGCGTCATCGAGGTCGAGGCCAACGAAGGTGGCGCCGCCAAGCCCTACACGGCGCGCAATGTGATCGTCGCCACGGGCTCCAAGGCGCGCCATCTACCCAATGTGCCGGTCGACAACAGGATCGTGGCGGACAACGAAGGCGCGCTTTCCTTCGATTCCGTGCCAAAGAAGCTTGCCGTGATCGGCGCGGGCGTGATCGGGCTGGAGCTGGGATCGGTCTGGCGTCGCCTCGGGTCAGAAGTGACGATACTGGAGGCGCTCCCCACCTTTCTCGGCGCCGTGGACGAGTCGATCGCGCGCGAGGCAGCCAAGCAATTCGCCAAGCAGGGACTGACGATCCATCTGGGCGTCAACATCGGCGAGGTAAGCACCACCGCCAAAGGCGTCAGCATTGCCTACAAGGACAAGACCGGCGCAGACCAGAAGCTCGATGCCGACCGCCTCATCGTATCGATCGGGCGGGTGCCGAATACCGATGACCTGGGGCTGGACGCCGTAGGACTTGCCACTGACGCGCGCGGGTTCATTCCCGTGGACGACCAGTGCCGCACATCGACGCCGGGCATCTATGCGATCGGCGACGTGGTGCGCGGCCCGATGCTGGCGCACAAGGCCGAAGACGAAGGCGTGATGGTGGCCGAGGTGATCGATGGCCAGAAGCCGCATATCGATTACAACTGCATTCCATGGGTGATCTACACCGAGCCCGAGATCGCCTGGGTAGGCAAGACCGAAGCGCAATTGAAAGCCGAGGGCCGCGCCTATCGCACCGGTCAGTTCCCGATGTCCGCCAATGGGCGCGCGCTGGGCCTGGGCCGGCCAGAGGGCTTCGTGAAGATGATTGCCGACGCCACCACCGATGAACTGCTGGGCGTGCATATCATTTCGGCCAACGCATCGGACCTGATCGCCGAAGGCGTGGCGGCGCTGGAATTCAAGGCCGCGTCCGAGGACATCGGCATCATCAGCCACCCGCACCCGTCGCTATCCGAAGTGATGCGCGAAGCCGCACTGGCCGTGCAGAAGCGGGCGCTGAACATGTAGGCGGCCGGCGCATCCGTCGCTCGCCGGCGCGGGCGGCGGCGCGGCCCCTGTCAGCTCAAACCTGCGGCGTGGCGCTTGCGGTAGTCGGCAGGCGTGACGCCCACCACGCGCAGGAAAGCGCGCCGCAGGGTATCCACGCTGGAGAATCCACATTCGGCTGCAACCTGCTTGGGCGCCAGCGCGCCGTCTTCGAGCAATTCCCGCGCAGCCGAAATCCGCGCGGCCTCGACCCAGCTAGCGGGCGTAACGCCGACGTCTTCCTGAAACAGCCGCGAGAGATGGCGCGCGCTGACACCGATGCGCGCCGCCAGGCTCGGCACGTCATGCGGCATCGCCGGATTCGCCGCCACCCAGCGCTGCAGCGCCTGCAGCGCGGACCGGTTCACCGCGGCTGGCACTTCGCGCCGGATAAATTGCGTCTGCCCGCCCGGGCGCTTGAAGAACATCACGAGCTGACTGGCGACCCTCAACGCAATCTCGCGGCCAAGATCTTCCTCGACCAACGCCAGCGCCAAATCCATTCCGGCTGTGACGCCAGCCGCGGTGCGCACCTTGCCGTCGCGCACATGAATCGCATCCGCATCGACTGCGATCTTCGGGAACCGCTCGGCCAGCGCCTGCGCTACGGCCCAATGCGTGGTGATGCGTCTGCCGTCAAGCAGGCCCGCCTCGGCCAGCAGAAAGGCACCGCTGCACACTGACCCGAAACGCCGCGTGGTGGGCGCGGTGCGGCGTAACCACCCTACAAGCGGCGCCGGCGGTGCGGTATCGCCGATGTGTGGCGCACCCGCCACCAGCAGCGTGTGCAGGCGCGGCAGCCGGCGCGCATCCGGATCGTCGTCGATCGCAACATCGGGCAGAAGGCGGACGCCCGACGAGGCACGCAACGGCCCGCGGCGCGGCGCAATGACGACCGGACGATACACCTCTGCGCCGGCCTGAATATTGGCCTCGGCAAACACATCCAGCGGGCCCGATACGTCCAGCAACTGAACGCCTTCCACCGCCAGCAGACCGATATTTCTGACCACACGCATGACTAATGTCCCGTTTTACCTGGAATGTCCCAATTCATCGTATCACGACGTTTGGAGACATCCTACGCGCAAGCCATACTCAATTCAACCCGAACCGAACAGGAGCCGGTCATGCGTTTCACCGTTGGCGACATCGCCATTCCAGACAGCCAGTTGGCCCGCGAAATCACTGAACTCGTGCGCGATACCGAGTCGCCGCTGCTGTTTCATCATTCCAGCCGCGTCTACTACTGGGCGGCGCTGACCGGCCAGCGTCGCGGCCTGCATTACGATGCGGAACCGCTGTATGCCGGCGCGATGTTTCACGACATGGGCCTCATGCCCGCGCACAGCAGTCATGACAAGCGCTTCGAAGTGGATGGCGCGAACGTGGCGGCCGATTTCCTGCGCAGCCGCGGCATCGGCGAGCGCGAAGTGGAAAAGGTCTGGACGGCCATTGCGCTGCACACCACGCCAGGCATTCCGGAATTCATGGCGCCCGAGATCGCACTGGTTACCGCCGGCGTCGAAATGGATGTGCTTGGCATTCGCTACGACAACTTTGCCGATGCCGACCGCGACAGCGTCGTTCACGCGCACCCGCGCCCCGCGCATTTCAAGGAAGACATCATCGAGGCGTTCTACAACGGCATCCGGCACAAGCCCGAAACCACGTTTGGCAATGTCAAGGCTGATGTCATCGCCGACAAGGAGCCGCATTTCCATCACGGCAATTTCTGCAGTGTGATCCGGCAATCGGCCTGGAAAGGCTGATGCGCCTGGCGCGCCTGCCAACGGGTACGGCGCGCGCGATATCAGCCCACGTAGCGACGCAGCACCGACGCCAGCATTTCCTCGCTGGGTGGCTTGCGCAGCAGCAGGTCGATGCCGGCCGCACGGCAGGCGCGCTTCCGCGCCGCATCGACGGTGGCGCTGATCGCCACGATCGGCATCCGGCTGGCTTGTGCGCCCGCGCTGCTGCGTCCGTCGCGCGCGCCCTGCTCCGTCTCGCGCACGGCGCGCGCCAATGCAAAGCCGTCCATGCCGGGCAGATCGAGATCGGTCAGCAGCAATGACGCGCCGTGCTGCAGCGCGGCCCACGCCTGCTTGCCGTCCTCACACGCCACGAGGTCGCAGCCGCCGATCGTGCGAAGTTGATGTGCCATCACGAACAGGCAGACGGGATGATCCTCCGCCAGCACGATGCGCGGCAAAGGCGCGCGGTGGTTGGCGCAAGGCTGGGCAGGGGTGGAAGGGGTTGCGGACACGGCAGCGAGATCCAGGAAGGCATTCGGACGATCTCGTTATTGTGAAGGCCGTGGCCGCGCGCAGGTTACGGAAATTTCCGCAAGTATCGGCTGAAACGTCGGAATTTGAGGCTCAACCCACGCGGTTGCGCAGCGGTTCGCCCTGCCGCCACCTGCGCAGGTTGTCCAGGAAGATCTCGACCACGCGCGCCGCGTTGCCATCGGAGAACCCCGCGCTATGCGGCGTGGCGATGACGTTGGGCAGCGTCCAGAGCGGCGACGTCGGAGCCAGCGGCTCATGCGCGTACACATCGAGGTACGCGCCGCCCAAATGCCCACTGCGCAAGACGCCGATCAGTGCGTCTTCGTCGACGACCTCGCCGCGCGCTACGTTGACGAGCCTTGCACCGGCCGGCAGCAGCGCCATCGCGCGGGCATCGATCAGACCGCGTGTGCGATCCGTCAGCGGACACGCCAGGATCAGCCAATCGGTGCGCGGCAGCACCGCGGGCAACTGTTCGAACCCGATCGATGCGATGCCGTCGCCAGCCGGTGCGGCATGCTGCCTGACCGCTGTCACCGACAGCCCCAGCACGCGCAGCACGCTACCGATCTGTTGGCCGATCGGACCCCAGCCGACGATCACGGCGTGCTGTCCCTGCAGGTCGCGTGGCAGGCCGCTGCCGATCAACGGCGCCCAGCGCTGCTGGCGCTGCGCCTCGATCAGTTGCGGAAAATGACGCGCCAGCGCGAGCAACCCCGCCAGCGCGGTTTGCGCCACGACGCCCGCATTGGCGCCCGACGACGTGGTCACGCTCACGCCACGCTGCCGCAACTGGCCAAAGATGGCGCGGTCCGCGCCGGCCGAATGCGTATGCACCCACCACAACGAAGGCGCCTCGAGCATCGCCGTATAGAAGCGCTGCGTGCCGGGCTGGATTTCGTGCTTGGTCGACAGCCCGGTGACATCGCGCGAGACAAACGCCACCTCGGCGTCCACGGCGCGCGGGTCATCCACGTCGGGCACGCTGACCGGCTGCCACGGTTGCCCGTGCAGCACGGCGTCGATCTCCGCGCGATGCGCGTGCAGCGTGGATGGCGACAGCAGGATGCGCAAGGATTCAGGCATGGCGATCACTCAATCGACAGTCGCGCCGGAGGCTTTCACCACGGCTTTCCATTTGACATACTCCGCGCGCGTGAAATCGCCAAACTGCTTCGGCGATCCCCCCACGGGATCCGCGCCCTCGCGAATCATCTGCGCCTGCAACGACGGCAGCGCGTCGTTGACAGCCTGATTCAGCTTGGCAATCACATCTGCGGGCGTGCCCTTGGGCGCAAAGAAGCCGAACCAGGATCCCGCAGCAAAGCCGGGGAAGCCTTTCTCGGCCACCGTTGGGACATCGGGCAGCGAGCGCGAGCGCTTGGCGCTGGACACCGCCAGTGCGCGCAGCTTGCCGGCCTGGATATGCGCCATCACCGACGGAATGGTGGCAAACATGAACTGCACGCGACCCGACAGCAGGTCGTTCAACGCATCGGCGCCCTTGTACGGGATGTGCGTGGCCTGCGTGCCGATACGTTCGGTCAGCATGAACCCGGACAGATGCGACGACGTGCCCACGCCAGTGGAGCTGTAGTTGAGCTTGCCCGGGTTGGCCTTGGCATACGCGACGAATTCGTCGAAGTTCTTTACCGGCAGCGATGGATGCACCACCAGCACATTGGGGACATCGGCGATCTGCACCACGGGCACCAGATCGGTCAGCGGATCGTAGTTGAGTTTCTTGTAGAGCGTCTGGTTGATCGAAATCGGCCCGACCGAGTTCACCAGCAACGTGTAGCCATCAGCCGGCGCGCGCACCACGAATTCGGTACCGATGTTGCCACCCGCGCCGGGGCGGTTGTCGACGACGAACGACTGCTTGAAGCGCTGCGCCATCTGTTGGCTGACGCTGCGCGCCAGCATGTCCGTGGTGCCGCCCGCGGTGAATGCCACCACCACGCGCACCGGCTTGGCGGGATACTCCTGGGCATGCGCGGCCACGCCGTGCGCCAGCGCGGCCATCATCACGCCGGTCAGCAGCCGGCGCGCACGAATCCATCGTGGGGCAAGGTTGTTCATGGATGTCTCCGTTCCGTTTATGGTTATGTTTGTGTTCGCTTCGTGCGCGGTTGAAGGCGCGCGGCCTCGTCAGGCCGGAAAGTCGTACAGCCGCGCGGGATTGCTCACTAGCACGCGCTGCCGATCCGCGTCGTCAGGCAGCCAGCGCGCCAGCAGGTTGAACAGTGCGCCGTCATCGGGCATCTGCGCCGTTTCGAAGTAGTTGATATGCGGCCAGTCCGATCCCCACACCACCTGTTCCGCGTTGGCCGCCATCAGCGCCGCGACAAAGGGATCGACTTCGCGATACGGCGCGCCGGCCGACTGCAGCCGGTCCGCGCCGGAAATCTTGGTCCACGCCACGCCCTCGGCCAACATTGCGCAAAGGGTCTGGAAGCCCGGGTCGTGCACGCCGCGCGCCGTGGCCATGCGGCCCATGTGGTCGATTACCAGCGGCAGTCGCAATGCCTTCAGGCGCGGCCCGAGTTCGACGAGATCGGGCGCATGGATCCAGATCTGCGCATGCCAGCCGCGTGCCCGGAGACGCGGCGCCAGCGACTCCAGCACATCGATGCCGACGCCGTTGCGATACACCGCGTGGCCGGCCAGCTGGTACAGGTTGAAGCGCACGCCGCGCACGCCGGCATCGTGCCAGGCGTCGAGCTGTGCGTCGGCAATATCGGGCGCAGGCACCGCGATGCCGCGCAGGCGTTCGGGGTATTGGCGCAGCGCATCGATAACCACGCTGTTGTCGGTGCCGCTGGCGCTGGCGGTGACCAGCACGCCGCGCGTCAGGCCCAGTTCGTCGAGGTGCGCGATAAAGGCGTCTGCGGGATGTTCGGCAGGCGTGTAGCTGCGGTCTGCGGCCAGCGGATACCGTGCAAACGGACCAAAAACATGGGCGTGGCTGTCGCACGCGCCGGCGGGCGCGCGGAATGCGGGAGCCACCGCAACGGGCAGCGGTGGCAGGCAGGGACGTGTCATGGCGGTTCTCGCTTTGCCGATTGCGGCAGGATGGAAGTCGATCGCGACCGGGGCGCAGCGCCTACTCGGCGGCCTTCAGGCGTCCGGCGGCGGCCAGCGTCTGGGCGCGTGCGTCTTCGCGCTGTAGCGAAGCCAGCAGCTCCTGTGGCGACGACGCCTGCGCCATGCTTCCGACATTGAGCAGCCGGCTTTTCACGCTGCCTTCGGCAAGCGCCTTGCGCAGCGCCGCGTTGAGCGTGTCAACCAGCGCGGCCGGCGTGCCTGCCGGTGCCAGCAGACCCGTTGCGGTAGTGGCTTCGAAATTCGCCAATCCCGCCTCACGCAACGTCGGCACCTTCGGCAACGCGGCATCGCGCTCGCGCGACATCACCGCCAGCGCGCGCAGCGCACCCGACTGAATATGCGGCGCGGAACTGGTCAACTGGTCGACGACCATGTCGATCTGCCCGCCCATCAGGTCGATCAGCGCCGGCGCCGATCCCTTGTACGGCACCTGGTTGAGCTGAATCTTCGCGGCGTCTTCGAGTTGCAGCAGCGCCATATGGTTGGTGGTGCCCGGACCTGCATGACCGGCCGTGACCTTGCCGGGATTTGCGCGGGCGTGCGCGAGCAGCGCCGCCACGTCCTTGAACTGTCCATTGCCGCCCTTCACCACGACCACCAGCGCCGTGGTGGAGACCAGGCCCACCGGAGTGAAGCTGGCCAGCCTGAAACTGGTGCGCGTCATGCGCGGCAACACCACCACGGCATTGGGCGTGGTGACCAGCAGCGTGCTGCCATCGGGCTCGGCACGTGCAACGGCCGACGCGCCAATCACGCCGCCCGCGCCGGGTCGGTTGTCGACAATCACGTTGCGCCCCAGGTTCTGCTCCAGCGCCGGCGCAATGGCGCGCGCTACCACATCGAGATTGCCGCCCGGCGCAAACGGCACGATCAGCGTGATGGGCTTGTTCGGCAACGCTTGCGCGCGTGCACCGATGACATAGGGCGCTGCGCCCAGCGCAACGATCTGCGCCAGCATGCGTCTGCGATTCATGGTTTGTCTCCTCCACACAGGCGGTGGGCATTTATTTTTGGCAAATCGGCAAATGTCTAGCGATGGACGGGATGCGGCGCCAAGCCGGCATCCGTCGCGGGATCTGCGTCCCGTGCACCACGATGGGATTTCAGTCGCGGAAGCCAGGATCCAGACGATCGAGCTTACGCAGCAGCGCGGGCCATTCCATCAGTCCGTACGGGCGGCGCGTGCCGGGCTGATAGTTGTTCCAGGTTTCCTCCAGCACATCGGCGGGCACCTGCTGCAGCGGCGTATTGCACGACATCGCCGCCACCTGCGAGCGGCACGCCAGTTCCAGGCGGTGCATCCAGTTGAAGGCCTCACCCACGCTGTTGCCGACGGTCAGCGCGCCGTGATTGCGCAGGATCAGCGCCTCGCCCTTGCCCAGATCCTCGATCAGCGACGCCTGCTCGGCGGTATCGAGCACCACGCCTTGATAATCGTGATAACCGATCTTCAGAAAGCGCATCGCGGTCTGCGTGATCGGCAGCAGGCCGCATTCGAGCGACGACACGGCCATCGACGCCCAGCTGTGGGTGTGGATCACGCAGGCCACTTCGGGACGCGCGTGATGCACCGCGCTGTGGATCACATAGCCGGCCTTGTTGATGCCGTAATTGAGCGCGCCGAAATCCGGTTTGGAAAGGATCTTGCCGTCGTGGTCCACCTTGATCAGGCACGAAGCCGTGATCTCCTCGTACATCATTCCGTACGGGTTGATCAGGAAGGCGTTCTCTTCATCGGGCACACGCACCGAAATATGGTTGGCCATCATGTCGGCCATGCCGTACAGCTCGACCAGCCGGTAGCATGCCGCCAGATCCACGCGCGCCTGCCATTCCGCGTCACTGCACTGGTTGCGCATGGAAGGAATGCTGAGCACACCGGGTTTCGTCATGATCTGTCTCCTTGGAATTGCTGCCGATTCAATCCGAGCCGAGCGCGAGCTCGCTCGGGCGGCGTTTTTCGATGTGATACTTGAGCAGCGCTGCGCTGCGATAGATGCCGTGTGCAAACTTGCCGTACGGCAATGTCAGGAACAGCGCCATGACGATACCGAGATGCACCGCAAGCAAGGCGGCCATCGCGCCGGTGTCGCGGGCGGCCAGCAACGCGAGGCCGCTGGCGCTGGTCAGGAACAGCAGCGCGATGAACCCGCGGTCCATCGGCTTCTGGCTCGCGTCCATGGTGCGCGCATCGCGTTTCAGATTCAGCCACAGCAGCCCGGCCGGACCGATCAGCAGACCGACGCCGCCCGCGCTGCCCAAAATCACCGGCAAGCTGAGCACCGGATACGGCGCGTGCAGGTCGAGCAGATAGTGATAGAGCGTGGCCACCACGGTCGCCGCAAAGCACAGCATGAAACCGTAGAACGTGAAGTGGTGGAAGCGGCGGCGCAACAGCGTGAACGCGTCATCGTCGTTGTTGCAGCCCTGGCCGTGGCCGCCATCCAGATACTTGAGCCGGAGCGCGTCGTGGGCCGCGCCGCCAACCGCCGCGCCGCGCGTCTCGCCGCTGCGCACGCCGGGCGTGACGCGCCGCCAGAAGCGCGTGACGCCGATGCCCAGCGCGACCATCGCAAACACGAACACCACGCCGAACATCGCCGCCAGCAGGTTGTGCGGAAAGATCGCGTAGAAGTTGCCGGCCAGCGGCTCATGCAGCAGCGTGCCGCGCATGGCCAGCACCATCACCAGGAACAGCGCCAGTCCGCCGGCCAGCGCCAGCGCCATCGTCAGTCCGGCACGGCGATACAGTCCGCCCAGCGCCACTGGGAACGCGTAATCGCCATAGGTTTGCACGCGCACCTTGGCCATCGCCTGCGGAATATTGACCGCGAACTCGTGCGGCGGGGCGTATTGGCATGCGTGATAGCACGCGCCGCAGTTGTGGCACAGATTGGCCAGGTAGTGGATATCGGCCTTGTTGAATTCGAGCCGACGCGTCATGGCCGGAAACACCGCGCAGAAGCCCTCGCAATAGCGGCAGGCATTGCAGATCTGCAGGGTACGGGCCACTTCGCCCTCGTCCGCGGTCAGCGGCAGCGCGCCAGTTGCAAGCGCCGCCGCCTCGCGCGTCAGCGCTTCAAGATGTTGCATATTCCTTTTCCCGTGATGCCGCGGCGCCAACGCTCGCCGCTTTTGCCGCCGCCTTTGCCGCTTCGGTGCCTGCGATGCGGCCGAACGCGGTGCCGATCGCCATGCCGACGCCGGCGGTGTAGCCCTTGCCCAGCACGTTTCCGGCCATCATTTCTCCGGCCACAAACAGATTGCGGCTGGGCTTGCCGCCGAAATGCACGGCGGCATGCTCGTCGACCTTCAGCCCCAGATACGTGAACGTGATGCCGGGGCGCAGCGCGTAGCCAAAGAACGGCGCGGTATCGATCGGCCGCGCCCAATGGGTTTTCGCTGGCGTGACGCCTTCGGTATGGCAGTCGTCCAGCACCGTGTGATCGAACTTGCCCACGCGGCATGCGGCGTTGTAATCGCCGATGGTGCGCATGAAGGTCGCTTCGTCAAGGCCGAGCTTGCGCGCCAGTTCGGGCAGCGTGTCGGCACGCACGCCCGGAAACACCGGCGGCATGAAACGGCCCACAGCCTTGGCGTCGATGATCGAATAGCCGATCTGCTGCGGCTGCTGCGCCACCAGCCGGCCCCAGATCGCATAACGCTTGGGCCAGAAGTCCTCGCCTTCGTCGTAGAAACGCTCGGCGTTGGCATTCAGCACCACGCCCAGCGACACGCAGTCGATGCGCGTGCAGATGCCGCCGTCGTACAGCGGCGCGCGCGCGTCGATCGCCACGCAATGCGATTGCGACGGATCGCCGATCGCATCCGCGCCTGCTTCGATCATGAATTTCAGCAGCACACCCATGTTGAAGCGCGTACCGCGGATCAGAAAATTGTCGGCTGGCCATTCGCCGCGCTCGTTGCGGCCCCAGGCTTCGCGCAGCCATTCGCGATTCGATTCGAAACCGCCCGCGGCCAGCACGCAGGCGCGCGCCTCGATGCGCTCGGCGCCGATGCGCGCCGCCACGAAACGGTCGCCGTCGAGTTCGATGGCATCGACCGGGCTGTTGTACCGGATCTGCACGCCGAGCTTTTCAGCGCTGCGGAAGTACGCATTGACCAACGCCTTGCCGCCGCCCATGAAGAACGCGTTGGTGCGCGCCACATGCAGCGCGCCCGACAGCGGGGGCTGGAAATGCACACCGTGGCTGCGCATCCAGTCGCGGCACGTCGACGAGGCGCGAATGGCCAGCCGCGCCAGTTTTTCGTCGGTGAGCCCGCCAGTGACCTTCAGCAGGTCCTGCCAGTACTCCTCTTCGGGATACGCGTCGACCAGCACATCCTGCGGCGCGTCGTGCATGCACCGCAGGTTGCGCGTATGGGAGGAATTGCCGCCGCGCCATTCGCGCGGCGCGGCTTCCAGCAGCATCACGCTGGCGCCGGCTTCGCGCGCCATCAGCGCTGCGCAGAGGGCGGCATTGCCGCCGCCGATGACGAGGACGTCGATCATGTGCGGACGCCCTGCCCGCGGGTTTCGAGTGTGAGGATGGACACGGCTTTTTCTATGCCTTCAAGAGTCTGGTCGAGACTCTATCGGCGCCGCTGAACGCTGCTAAGCCCTTGTCCGGCATGGGGGTATCACGATTCGTGATGCCCACGGCAACGCGCGTGGCGCCGCGCCATGCGTTTTCAGAACCGTCTCATATTCGCGCGGCGCGATTTCCGGGAAAGTCTTGTCAACAGCACGTGCATCGCCAATACGCGAACCCGCACGAACCCTGCCCGGCTCCACAACATTCCGCCGTCATGAGCGCTACCGCAGATCCACACCCACTGCCTGCTTCCGTTCCAACGCCGCCATCTCCGACACGGGCGGCCCCCTCAGCGGCGCAAGCGCGCCGCCGTACGGGGCGCCGTTCGTGCCGCGCTCTGGCCCGGCACCGATGGCAACGCCCCGCGCAGCCGGACGCCCTATGCCTCCAACAGGCGCGCCCCGCGCCATTCTCCGGAACGCACCAGTCCGCGCGCCGTGTCGGCCAGCACCACCCGCAGGGCCAGTGCCGCGGGCGACAGCTCATCGTCGGACAAGCTGCACAGCAGGTTCTTGCGCCCGACCTGCGGATCGTCGATCTGCGCCAGGTGAAAGCGCGTTGCCGCGTCCGGATAGCGCCCCACCGCCGCCCAGGGCTGCAACGTGGCGCCAAACCCCATGTCGACGGCATCCATCAGCATGGCCAGGGAATCCACTTCCTGGATCACGCTGGGCGTCACCTTGGCGCGCGAAAACGCTGCGTCGAGCGTGCTGCGCAAGCCATGCAGACCAGTCGGCATGATCAGCGGCACGCCGGCAAGATCGGCCATGGTGCATTGCGTGGGAGGATCCGCGCGGCCTTGCGGCAGAGCCTGGCGCGACTGAATCAGAAAAAGGGTTTCCTCGAGCAGCGGCATCACCGTCCAGCGGCGCGCGGCGTGGGTGTCGAACAACACGGCCAGATCAAGCTGGCGCGCGTTGAGCATGGCCGTGAGATGGCCGGAGAGGCTTTCCACGATATGCAGGCGCACATCGGGGTAGCGGTCGCGCATGGCGCGAATCAGTGGCACACCGATCACCGATGCCGTGGTGGGCGCCAGCCCGACGCTGACCGCGCCCGACAAGCGTGCCTGATGGGCGGCGCGGCGCGCTTGCTCCGCATGGCGCAGCGTGAGCTGGGCCTCGTGGAAGAACGCCAGCCCGGCCTCGGTCGGCGTGACCCCCTGCGGGGTCCGGCGCAGCAGGCGCGTGGCCAGTTCGCTCTCCAGGCGGCTGATCTGCTGGCTGACCGCCGATTGCACCATATCGAGTTCGAGCGCGGCGCGGCTCATGCTGCCAAGCTCGACCACCCGCACGAAATACTGAAGCTGGCGCAATTCCATCTGGCTCCCCCGGCAGGGCCGACCCATCCGCGCCAGCGGAAGTCGGCTTCCATGTTCTGGGGCGTCTTATACCAGATACGCCGGCGTCGCGCCCGGGGCGGCTGCCTGGGTCGGGGCCACGGCGCGGTCCGCGGACACGGGCCAAACGGCGCGTCAGGCTTCGTCGGCGCCGCTATACCAGTCCACGGTCTGGTCGAGATAGACAAGACCCTTGTCGGCCAGCGCTGGGCGCATGTTGTACATGTCCACGCCCAGCACGCCCGAGGCCAGCTTCTCGCGCTTGGCCGCCTCCAGCGCCTCGCGCTCAGCGGCCTTGCGCGCGATGTCGGCGGCATGCGGCCGCGCCACGACAACCACGCCGTCGTCATCGGCCACGATCACGTCGCCAGGTCGGACCTGCGCCCCGGCGCAAACCACCGGCACGTTGACGGCGCCCACGGTCTCCTTCACCGCGCCCTGCGCGGACACCGCGCGCGACCAGACCGGAAAGCCCATGGCGTTGAGCGTGCCGACATCGCGGCAGCCCGCATCGAGTATCAGCCCGCGGGCGCCACGCGCCCGCAGCGACGTCGCCAGCAGATCGCCGAACACGCCGTCGGTGCAGTCGCTGGTCAGTGCCACCACAAGAACATCGCCGGGGCGGATCATTTCCACGGCGACATGGATCATCCAGTTGTCCCCGGGATGCATCAGCGCCGTGACCGCGCTGCCCGCAATCGCGACGCCGGACTGGATCGGCCGGATATACGGCTTCATCAGCCCGGTGCGCCGCTGCGCCTCATGCACCGTGGCCACGCCCGACGCGCCAAGCGATTCGATATCGCGCGCGTCGGCACGCAGGATATTGCGATATGCCACCGTTCTCATGCCAGTACCTCCGCCACTTGGGGAAACACCCGTGCGTAGCCCTCTGCGTATTGAACCTTGCGATCCGAGTTGCGCGTCGCCTGCGCGCCGCGCTGCAGGGCCACGCGCGTGTAGTAGTCCCACAGATGTTCCTGCGCGGCCATGGTCTCGAACGCACGCTGCTTTTTCTCCCATACCGGCGAAATGTCCAGCAGCACATCGGGCTTCCAGTTGCATTGCTCGGGCTGATGCGGCTCGAACAGAAACACCGGAGGCGCACCAATCACCGGTACTTCGGGCCTGTAGCCATGCGCCTGGGCAATGACGCGCGCTTCCTGCGCGACGTGCGTGGCCAGCGGATGGTCGAAGTTGTAGATGTCCTCGCGCGAGTGGCTCAGCACCAGTTCCGGCCGGATATCGCGATAGATATCGGCCAGCCGCAGCAGCGCGTCGTCCGGCACGCGCAGCGGGTAGTCGCCAAGGTCGAAGCAATCGAGCGTGCCGCCCAGGATCTCGGCCGCGCGTTGCGCTTCCTCGTGGCGCGCGGCCTTGACGCGCTCCATCGTCATCCCGGGCTGGCGCCACATCTTGGCGGATTCGCCGCGCTCGCCGAACGACAGGCAGACGATGCGGACGTGGTAGCCGCGCGCGGCATACAGGGCAATGGAGCCGCCCGCGCGCCAGACAAAGTCTGCGGCATGGGCGCTGACAACCAGAATCGAAGGCTTGGCAGCCGTGGTGCTTGGATGGGACATAAGACTTCCAGAAATCGTTGGGGCTGGCGAATCGCGTGCGACGCGGACGGGCGCAATGCGTCAGTCTGCGGTGATGCCGGCCTTGCGGATCACGCCATTCCAGGTGGCAGTTTCGGTGCGCACGAACTGGCCGAACTGTTCGGGCGTGCCCGATACGATCGTCACGCCCAACTGGCTCAGTTGCTTGCGGACGTCCGGATCAGCCAGCGCCGTGTTGGCGGCGGCATTGAGTTGCCGGACGATCGGCGCCGGCGTCTTGGCGGGCGCCACCAGACCCCACCAGACCGACGCGGTAAAGCCCGGCAAGCCTTCTTCCTTCGAAGTCGGCACGTCCGGCAGCAGCGCCGAGCGGTTTGCGCTGGCCACCGCCAGCGGACGCAGCGTGCCGGCCTTGATATGGGAGACCACTTCGAGCGGATTGATCGGCATGAAGGTAATGCGTTCCCCAATCAGGTCAGTAATCGCAGGCGCACCGCCCTTGTATGGCACGTGCAGCACGTCGATGTTGGCGGTCTCCTTCAACATCTCCCCCGCCAGATGACCGGAGCTGCCGTTGCCGGCCGATGCATAGCTGAGCTTGCCCGGCTGCGCCTTGGCCTGCGCGACCAACGCCTTCATCGATGCGATCGGCGATTTGGCCGGCACCACCACGACCAGAGATGCCTCGCCAATGCGCGCCACCGGTGCGAAATCGCTCGACGGATTGAAACCGAGCTTGTTGAACAGTGCGGAATTGGTGGCGAGGCTGTTGGACGCCATCATGATGGTGTAGCCATCGGCCGGCGCCTTGGCCACGAAATCCATCCCGATGTTGGTGCTGGCGCCGGGCCGGTTGTCTACGATGATCGGCTGCTTGAGCAACTGGCTCATGCGCTGCCCCACCGACCTGGCCACGATATCGACCGCACCGCCGGCCGCATACGGCACCACCAGGCGTATCGGATGGTCGGGGAACGTCTCGGCACGTGCGCTGGCGCCGACCAATGTCAGCGACGCCATCAGTACCCCCGACAGGATGGGGCGGCTGGCGCCGTGCGACATACCAATACGAACAAGCCTGCGCAGCATCATCGTCTCCAGATGTTTTCAGAATGTGGTCGCATTCTCTGCGCGGGCCGTGATACTGTCCAATACGTTTTCACATCGCCGGTTATTTCGATTCGCTATTATGGATTTCCGCCAGCTTCGCTATTTCGTGGCCGTTGCCGAAGCCTTGAGCTTCAGCGAAGCCGCGCGTCGCCTGCACGTCAGCCAGCCGCCGCTGAGCGTGCAAATCAAGGCGCTGGAAGACGAACTGGGCAGTGCGCTGCTGGAGCGATCGCGGCACCATGTGGCGCTGACGCCCGCCGGCGAACTGTTTCTGGACAAGGCGCGCGCCGCACTGGCGAACCTCGATCAGGCCCGCGAGGTAGTCAAGCAGGTGGCGTCGGGCGAAGCGGGGGAAATCCGCGTGGGCTTCACGGCGTCCGTGCCGATGCAGGATGCCTTTCCCCGTGCGGTGCATGCGTTTCGCGAGGCGCATCGCCACGCGCGGCTGGAACTCGTACACCTGTCGACCGGGCAGCAATTGCAGCAACTGGAGCATGGCGATATCGACATCGCCTTCCTGCGCCCGTCGCCGCAGTTTCGTCCGCCCGCCTCCATCACCGTGCGAGAGGTGTTGACCGACAAACTCGTCGCAGTGCTGCCGTCGGGCCACACGCTTGCCGCAACGGATGGCCTGCGGGGTATCGATATCAGCGCCCTGTCTGCCGAAAAATTCCTGCTGTTTCCGCGCGGGCTTGGCTGCGGGCTGTTCGATCACGTCACGACGTTGTGCAACCGGGCCGGATTTGCCCCAAAGGTTGCGCAGGAAGCCCGCGAGGCCACGACAATCATCGGCCTCGTGGCCAGCGGTGCGGGGGTGTCGGTACTACCGGCGATCTACGCGCGCACCGGCATCCCGGGCGTGACCTATGTACCGATAGCGGGTCCGGACGCGGCGAGCCGTATCCTGATGGCACATCGCGCCGAAGCGCTCTCGCCCATCATGAAACGGTTTCTCGGCTATTTCTAAAAGACGGCCCGCCCCGCCCCGAAACGACGCGGGACGCGGGCGGGCATGCTTCAACGGCGCTTCGGATGACGTGGATCCAAGCCGGTGGAGGCGTCCGTTCAGGCTGCAGGTGCCTTGATCAGACCGTCGGCGCGGAACATCGCCTTGATGCCGCGCACCGCCTGACGAATACGGGATTCGTTTTCGATCAGCGCGAAGCGCACGTATTCGTCGCCGTAGTCGCCAAAACCAATACCGGGCGATACCGAAACCTTCGCCTTGGCCAGCAACTGCTTGGCAAACTCCAGCGATCCAAGCGCGCGATACGGCTCGGGAATACGCGCCCAGATATACATCGATGCCTTGGGGATATCGACGGGCCAACCGGACTCGATCAGGCCGCGCGCCAGTACATCGCGGCGCGACTGGTATTGCGCGGCGATTTCCTTCACGCATTGCTGGTCACCTTCCAGCGCGGCAATCGCCGCGACCTGGACAGGCGTGAACGTGCCGTAGTCGTGATAGCTCTTGATGCGTGTCAGCGCGGCCACCAGATCGGGATTGCCGACCATGAAGCCGACGCGCCAGCCGGCCATGTTGTAGCTCTTCGACAGCGTGAAGAATTCCACGGCAATATCCTTGGCGCCGGGCACCTGCATGATCGACGGCGCCTTCCATCCGTCGAACACGATATCGGCGTAGGCCAGGTCATGCACGACGAAAATTTCGTGCTTGCGCGCCAGCGCGATCACACGCTCGAAGAAATCGAGTTCCACGCATTGCGCGGTCGGGTTCGACGGAAATCCCAGCACGATCATCTTCGGCTTCGGATAGCTGCCGCGAATCGCGCGTTCGAGTTCGGCGAAGAAGTCGACGCCCGGCGTCAGCGGCACCGAGCGGATATCGGCGCCGGCGATCACCGCGCCGTAGATATGGATGGGATAGCTCGGATCCGGCACCAGCACCGTGTCGCCGCGATCGAGCGTTGCCAGCATCAGATGCGCCAGGCCTTCCTTGGAGCCGATCGTGACAATGGCTTCCTTGTCCGGATCGATCTCGACGTCGTAGCGCTCGCGATACCAGTGCGATATGGCGCGGCGCAGTCGCGGAATGCCTTTGGACGCCGAATATCCGTGTGTATCGGGCCGCTGCGCCGCATCGACGAGCTTGGCGACGATATGCGGCGGCGTGGCGCCATCGGGATTGCCCATGCTCATGTCGATGATGTCCTCGCCACGTCGGCGGGCGGCCATCTTGAGCTCGGCAGTGATATTGAAAACGTAGGGGGGAAGACGATCGATGCGCGCAAAGCGGCGCTTGCCGGATTCGGCAGTCATGGGGAAGTCCTTTACGTAAGCGCCCGGAACCGTCCGAGCGACGTCGCGACCGCTGTGTCGGTCACTGGGCATCGATCATAGCCAGCCATACCCGTTTGCACAACTGGAGAATGTGCGATCCCGCAACGCGATGCGGGCGTGGCAGCGGTCGCAGGATTCGCGGCATGGCGAGCCATGCCGCGTCACGGACCGTCGTCGGCGCGATGGCAGTCGAATGATGGCAGTCGAATGATGGCGGCCGGATGAGCGGGGATGGCCGCTGGCCCCCACCCGCTAGAGGATCGACCCCGGCACCTTGGTTGGCCGGTCGGGCGGGAGATTTTTCACGATGCAATCGAGCGCCTCGGCATTGGGCTTGGCGCCGCCGAGCGCGCCAGCGATCGAATCGCGATACTCGGGCACGCTGACGCGGTTGTAGTAGAGGCGCGATGTCTGGTCGAGCCAGTAGACGTAGTCGCTGTCGCTATCGTTGGTACCGCTGCGCAGCCACTCGCCCAATTCATGATCGCCCAGCCGCGTGCCGGCGCACACGCTCTGGATCTTGTCGAGATATTTGTTCAGGCCATGCGCCTCGTAGTTGCGCACGGAATCCGGCGCGCAGGCGGCAAGGCCGAAGGCGACAAGGCACGGCAGCAGGCGAAGGTGCGACATGGCAAATCCCGTGGCAATGGAGGTGCTTTCCAGTGTAGTGGCACGGCCCTGTCATGGGGTGGCGGGATGCAAGATTTCCGCGCGGTCTTACCACCAATTTTTCGCGCCAGTTCTTTCCGCCAGTTCTTTCCGCTCAGTCGTCGATGGTCTCGTGGACTGCGGCATTGCCGCGCTTCCAGTACGCCGACGCGCGGATGCGCGCCTTGTCGATGCCGCGCTCGGCCACCAGGTACTGGCGCACCGCGCGCATGGCGACGGCCTCGCCTGCGGCCCACACATAGCCTTCGCCCTCGGGCAGCGCCAGCCGGCGCAGCGCGGGCGCCAACTGGCTGCCTTCCGGCGTGCCGGGGCCATGCTCGTCGCGATGGATCCAGTGCACCTCGGCACGCGGGCCGGTGGCGAGCGGAATCCGCGCGGATGCATCGGCCACTTCAGCCACCACGATCACGCGCGCGTCGGGCCCGAGTTCCTCGATACGGCGGCCGATGGCCGGCAATGCCGTGTCGTCGCCGATCAGCAGATGCCAGTCGAACGCATGCGGGACCACGAACGACCCGCGCGGACCGCCAACGCCCAGGTACTGGCCGGGCCGTGCCTGAGCGGCCCAAGTCGATGCAGGGCCATCGCCATGCAGCACGAACTCGATGTCCAACTCGTGCGCCGCGGCATCGAAGCGGCGCGGCGTGTAGTCGCGCGCTTCGGGCCGCGGCTGGCCTTCCGGAAACACGATGCCGTCGGCGCCCACCTGTGGCAGCACTGGCTTTTCGGCGCCCGGCGCGGGGAAGAACACCTTGATGTGATCGTCGAACGAAGCCGAGGTGAAATCGGCAAGATCGTCGCCGCCCAGCGTGACGCGCAGCAGTTGGGGCGAGACGTTGCGGGTGCGCAGCACCTTCAGCAGGCGCATCTTCAGCGGATGGCGAACGCGCTGTACGGTCAGGTCGCGATTTGCGGTCATGGAATTCCTTGAGGTAACGCTGCCGCCGGCCGGCGCTGGCGGCGAGGACATTCGGGAAAACAAGAGCGAAACGGCCGGCATCATCGCTGTCCTTTTGTGGGGCTTTGGAATGCGTGGTCGCGCCTGGATCGTGCGCGACGAAAAGTCAGGTCAGCGCGCGGCGATCATCGGCGACAGTCGGCCGCATGGGGCGCGGTGCGTCCGGGCGCGGCGTCGCCCGCGCGCTGGCGCAGCCGGCAACCGCCGCCGGACATGGCATGACATCTGGATGATCATGCGTCGGGGTTTCCGGGGTGCGCACCGCGCTCGATCTCGTCCACGGCACGCATCAGGATTGCGGCGATGCGGCGCTGCTCGTCGACCGCGTCGCCGCTGCGCTCGGTCAGTACCTGCTTCAGGCGCGTGCGGGCCTGCACGTATTCCGGCACCCAGCCGCCCTCATCGGGCGCGCGCTGAGGCTGTCCGCTCATGGCACGCCGCATCCAGTCCATCTTGCGCGCCACATGCTGCAGGCGGGCCACCATTTGCTCCAGCCGTTCGCGATTGGCATTCAGGTAGTCGCGCCCGGCATCGGACAACTGATAGCGCTTCTTGTTGCCTTCGGTGTCTACCGTCGCGTAGCCCAAGTCTTCCAGGAACGTGAGGGCCGGATACACGACGCCCGGGCTGGGCTTGTAGAAGCCGCCCGTGCGCGTTTCCAGCGCCTTGATCAGTTCATAGCCGTGCGAGGGCTTTTCGTCGAGCAGCGACAGGATCAGCAGTTGCAGGTCTTCCGCGCTGAACTTGCGCCCACGGCGCAGGCTCTCGCCGTCAAACCCGTCGCCGCCGTCCCAGTCTCCGCCGCCACCGTGGGACCAGAAACCGCCACCCCCGCGCCGGCCGACCGCGCGATACCAGTAGGCCGCCGCCATGCGCGAGAACGCCGCGAACGGATCGCGCGGGCCACGTCCTTCCGCATGCCATCCGGCGTCGCGATCAGAGCGGGGGCCGTGCGCGTGGCGCCGGCTGTGGGCGTGACAGCCGTGCTCGCCCGAAAAACCGTGACCGCCGGGATGATCGTCATGACGACCGTCGTAGTGGCCGTGGCGATGGTCGAAATGATGATGATGGGGGTGATCCATGTGCCCGAAGGGATGTCGCATCGCGCTCTCCGATATATCGTAAGACTTATCGTAAGATATATATCGTACGATATAAAGTCAAGGTCGGATGTGCGATGCGTGCAACCGCCTAGTTCCTGTCACAATGCAAGTCACTCGCACCTATCCGCTTTTTCCCAACCTGGCAGGAGGAGACACCCATGCCTGAAAAGAAAGCCGTACTGGTCGTAGGCGCCGGCGACGCCACTGGCGGCGCGATTGCGCGGCGGTTTGCCCGCGAAGGCTATGCGGCCTGCGTCACCCGGCGCAACGCCGACAAGCTGGCGCCACTGGTCGAGCAAATCCGCGCCGACGGCGGCGAAGCGCATGCCTTTGCCTGCGACGCCCGCAAGGAAGAAGAAACCACCGCGATGATCGAGCGCATCGAGCGCGACATCGGTCCGCTGGAAGTGGCCGTGTTCAATATCGGCGCCAACGTGAACTTTCCGATTCTGGACACCACCTCGCGGGTGTACTTCAAGGTCTGGGAGATGGCTTGCTTCGCGGGCTTCCTGATGGGCCGCGAAGCCGCGCGCGTGATGGTGCCGCGGCAGCGCGGGTCGATCTTCTTCACCGGCGCCACCGCCAGCACGCGCGGACGCGAAGGCCTGTCGGCCTTTTCCGGCGCCAAGCATGGGCTGCGCGCGCTGGCGCAAAGCATGGCGCGCGAACTCGGGCCCAAGAATATCCACGTGGCGCACCTGATCATCGACGCCGCGATCGATACGGCCTTTATCCGCGACAATTTTCCCGAGCGCTACGCCACCAAGGCGCAGGACGGCATCGTCAACCCGGACCACATCGCGGACACCTACTGGATGCTGCATCAGCAGCCGCGCGATGCGTGGACGCACGAACTCGATATCCGTCCCTGGATCGAACGCTGGTAAGCCACGCCAACTAACGACTAGCAACGCCAACCACTGAGGAGACAACACGATGAGCAAGCAGGTGGAGTTCTATTTCGATTTCGGCAGCCCCTACTCGTATCTGGCGTACAAGGAACTGCCGCGCGTGGCGGCGCGCACGGGCGCGACCATCGTCTGGCGGCCCATGCTGCTGGGTGGTGTGTTCAAGGCGACGGGCAACCATAGCCCGATGGAAATCCCGGCCAAGAGCGACTGGTCCAACGGCGATGTCCGGCGCTGGGCCCAGCGCTACGACGCGCCGTTCCTGCACAACCCGTTCTTCCCGATCAACACCCTGGCGCTGATGCGCGGCGCCATCGGCTATCGCCGCAAGGGCGAAGCCGAATTTCACCGCTATGTGGCGGCGATTTTCAGCGCGATGTGGGAAACGGGCAAAAACCTCAACGATCCGAACGAGATCGGCAAGGTTCTGGTTGCAGCCGGATTCGATCCGCGCGAAGCGCTGGCAATGCTCGACGACCCCGAGGTCAAAGCCGAGCTGAAGCAGGTCACCGAGGACGCCGTGGCGCGCGGCATTTTTGGCGCGCCCAGCTTTATCGTCGATGGCGAGCTGTTCTGGGGCAACGACCGGCTGTTGTTCGTCGAAGAACAGCTCGCCGGTCCGCGCAAGGCTTAAGCGAGCCGGAACACCGTCACCGCCGCGGCCAGCTGGTTGGCCTGCGATTCCAGCGCATCGGCTGCGGCGGCCGCCTGCTCCACCAGCGCGGCATTCTGCTGGTTCACCTGCTCCATTTGCGACACCGCCTCGCTGACCTGCGTGATGCCGCTCGATTGTTCGATCGATGCGGCGGAAATCTCGCTCACCGTATCGGCAAGACGCTTCACGGCCGCCACGATATCCTCGATGGTGCTGCCAGCCTGTTCCACTTGCGCGCTGCCGGCGCCCACCTTGTCCACCGATGAATCGATCAGCGCCTTGATTTCCTTGGCGGCATTGGCGCTGCGCTGCGCGAGGCTGCGCACTTCGCCAGCCACCACGGCAAATCCCCGGCCCTGCTCGCCGGCGCGCGCCGCTTCCACGGCGGCGTTCAGCGCCAGGATATTGGTCTGGAACGCAATGCCGTCGATCACGCCAATGATGTCGACGATCTTCTGCGAACTCGCATTGATCTCGTTCATCGTCTTCACCACGCCGCGCACCACCTCGCCGCCCCGCGTGGCCAGATCGGCCGCATCACGCGCAAGGCCACTGGCGCGCGTGGCGCTTTCCGCGTTGTTGCCTACCGTAGACGTCAGTTGCTCCATGCTGGCCGCGGTTTCTTCCAGCGCCGACGATTGCTGCTCGGTACGCGACGACAAATCGGTATTGCCGGCAGCGATTTCGCGCGCGCCGATCGTCACGGCGTCGGACCCCGCGCGGACCTTGGCCACAGTCTGCGTCAGGCCGTGCTGCATGCGCGCCAGCGCATCGAGCAACTGGCCGATCTCGTTGCGCCCCGCCTTGGGCACCGCGATGCTCAAATCGCCGTCGGCCACGCGCATGATCAGCTCGCAGGCCCGGTTCAGCGGCGTCACCACCAGCTTGCGCAGCGCCAGATGCACGGCGACGATCAGCAGCGCCGACAGCGTCAGCCCCACGCACACCAGCACGATCACACGGCTCAGGCGCGCACGCTCGTCGGCCAGCGCATCGTCGTTCAGCTTGATCGCGAATTGCTGGAAGCGCTCGACACCCGCGGAATATTTGGCGCCGGACGCGGTGATGTCCCGGTCGTTGATGGCGGCGTAGGCATCGGCATCGCCCTTGCGCAGCGCTTCCAAGCCCTGCTTCACCACGTCCATATGCGCCACGCCAGCCGCGACGATGTCGTCGCGCGTCGATGCGTCCTGTCCGACCAGCGCGGGCGCCCTCTCGAAGGCCTGGAGTTCGTCGCGCGACTTGCCGATCGACTTTTCCGCGCTGGCGATTGCGTCGGCATTCACTTGACCGCCCGCCTTGGCCGAACTGTAAGCCCGCGTCAGTGCGGATCGCGCCCGCGTCATGTCCTTGTAGGCATCGTTGAGCAGCAACGCCCGAGACGACACCAGATGAATGCGTTCGGCCGAATCGCTGGCCGCACTCAGTTGGCTGACGCCGAGCGCGGCGCCAAAAACGATCATCAGTCCAAATATCACCAGCGTCGCCAGCAGGCCATGGCGAATACTCACGTTGTTCATCGGGGGCTCGACTCGTAGGGATCCAGCCCAGCCTTAACGACCCTTGCCCTTTAAGCTTGAGGTCGGTGATGCGGGCCATTTGCTCCAGATCAAATTCGTGTCAACATAAGTGGATCCACATCCACTTGCCGAGGCCCATCGCGGCGCATCCGGTGCCCCGATAGCGCGTCGCGCGCGTCGTGCTACGCTGCGCCTCGATTTGCCCTCGATTTGCCCTCCTTCGCCGTTATCCGGTTTTATTTGCCGCCAAGCCATGTCCATTTCCTTCGCCCTGCCACCTGCCGCGCAACCTGGCCAAGCTGCCGACACCATCGACACACCTTCCCTGGTGCTCGACCTGGACACGTTCTCGCGCAATGTGGACCGCATGCAGGCCGCCGCCGATCACGCCGGCGTGAAGCTGCGCCCGCACGCCAAGGCGCATAAATGCCCCGACATCTCGCTGGTGCAGATCGCACGCGGCGCCGTGGGGATCTGCTGCCAGAAGGTCAGCGAAGCGGTGCCATTCGTGCGCGCGGGCGTGCGTGACATCCATATCAGCAACGAGGTGGCGGGCCCGGCGAAGGCCGCGCTGGCGGCCGAACTGGCCAGGCACGCGCGCATCAGCGTATGTGTCGACGATGTGGCGCAGGTGGACGCCCTCGCCGTCGCCACGCAGACGGCCGGCACGCAACTGGACGTTTTCGTCGAAATCAACGTGGGACAAGGCCGCTGCGGCGTAGCCGACGGCGCGGCGGTGCTGGCACTGGTGGAGCGCATCAACGCCCATCCCCAACTGACGATGCGTGGCCTGCAGGCGTATCACGGCGGCATCCAGCATCTGCGCGGCTGGCATGAGCGTCGCGATGGCGCGGCACGTGCGGCGGACCGTACCGGCGCGGTGATCGCACAACTGGAAGCGGCCGGCGTGGCGTGCGAGGTGGTCACGGGCGGCGGCAGCGGCAGCGTCGAGTTCGATCTGGCAAGCGGCGTCTACACCGAGATCCAGCCGGGCTCCTATGTGTTCATGGATGCCGACTACGGCGCCAATACTTACGCGGGGGCGCTGCGCTTCGAGCACAGCCTGTTTATCGCCACGGCCGTCATGAGTGTGGCCGCGCGCGATCGCGTTGTGGTCGATGCGGGCCTCAAGTCGATGGCGGTCGATTCCGGTCTGCCTTGGATCTGGGACGATGGCGCCGCGTCGGCAACGCTCGACTACGTGGCCGCCAACGACGAGCACGGCATCGTCATGCCGAAATCCGGAACCTCAACTGGGGGGCTGCCGCCGCTGGGCAGCCGCATGATGCTGGTGCCCGGTCACTGCGATCCCACGCTCAATCTGTACGACGAGTTGGTGGGCGTGCGGGGCGGCGTGGTGGAATGCGTGTGGCCGGTGGCGGCGCGTGGATTGAGCCGCTGACGCGCCGTACCCGGCACGCAGCATCCGCATCGATGGCACAACGGATGCGAGCAGGATGGTGCGGGATGTGATCAGGTCGCGACCGGGGCCGCAATGTCGACGCGATTCATGCGCAATCGCTAAGCGGGACTAAGGGGTGCTTGAGGCTCAACTCAGGCGCATCGCGGCGCATCTGAGTACATCCCAGCGCATCTCAGGCGGACTGGGCAACCAGTTCGTTCAGGTCGGCCGGCACCCAGGATGTGCCGGTCCAACGCTCGAAGCGCAAATCGTCGAGCGGTATCGCCGACAGCGTGCCGATCCAGTCGGTCGGGGCGGCGCCGCAGCGCAGCCCGGTGGCAACCATGTTCATGGCCTCGGGCACGTCGATGTCGGCCACGCGCGTCACGGTCGGCCACGGTAAGAGGCGAATATCGGCCTCCGGCAGGCCAAACCGATACAGGCCAAAACGCATGTGCAGCGCGGCACGCGTGAGGGCGTGGCGCGCCTGGCTCAGCCCATCGTCCTTCATGGCGGACGGGTCCCATTGCTGATTGCGCGAGAACCAGAGGATTTCCTCGCAAGAGCGGGGATCGGGTGTACGGGCGGCAGCCGGCAAGAGACTGCCGGACCGCGCAATCTCGGCCAACGGCGTACCCACTGTGTAATGCCAGACGTAACCGGTTTCTTTTTCCATATACAGCTCCTGCAAGCGCCCTTCCGCCTACCAGATTGGTGGCAGCATGCCCCGTTTACAAGCAAGGTCACGGCGCGTTGCGGCCGCAACAAGAATGGTGCTTTGAGGTCAATGCCCGCGCCATCGCCCTGCAACGCAGGACTGGCGCGGTTTCCCGGAAACTGGCGCAGATCGGACGGCGAGCCGTGTGCGCACTTTCTTGAGGGAAACGCCTAAAACCTTAGCACAGCGCTTGGTGCATTGCAGCATCCAATTTGCATTTCGAGGGATTGAAACGCGGGTGCGCGACGGGGATCCCCTCCCCTGGCAGGCAATTCCAATGTCTGCACATTACGCACCAAAAAGTGCGAATACCGGGATCGGAAACTTTCGGTTGGATGTCACCGGGGTGCCGTTGCCGTTGCTTACGCTGCACAGCGCATATGCCACCACGCATTTGCCCGGGCGGCGCAGGCTGCCGGGCCCTCCCCCGCAAGAGACACGACCATGACCGAAGCCATCCGACACATTGCCCGGGTTCGCCCGCTGGGCATGCTGGCCGCCCTGCTACTCTGCACGGCGCTGACCGCCTGCGGCGGCGGCGACGACAACAACAACGGCAACCCGTCGCCCAACAAGCCCGACGCTGGCACGCCCGAAGTCAAACCGCAAATGAAGTGCGCGCCCTGAGGCCTGCGCAACGTCCGACCCGACCTACGCACCTTTTCGCGCAAACCGAACTTCCCAAACAACGACATGACTTCCAGCCGACGCAACTTTCTGAAGATGGCCGGCGGCAGCGCCGCCGCCACCGCCGCGCTTGCCGCCTTCCCGCCCGCCATCCGGCGCGCCCTGGCAATTCCCGCCAATAACGCCACCAAATCGATTCGCGATGTCGAATACGTGGTCATCCTGATGCAGGAGAACCGCTCGTTCGACAACTACTTCGGCACGATGAAAGGGGTGCGCGGCTTTGGCGACCGCTTCCCGATTCCGCTGCCCGGCGGACGCAATGTGTTCCAGCAGACCTACGCCAGCGGCAACACCAACCGTATCGTGCTGCCGTATCACCTCGACCAGTCGGTCGGCAACGCGCAGCGCGTGAGCGGCACGCCGCACAGCCAGCCCGATGGGCAGGCCGCGTGGGACCTGGGTCGCATGAGCGCGTGGCCGACATCGAAGAAGACGCAATCGATGGGTTACTACACGCAGCAGGAGCTTGGCTTCCAGTTCGCGCTGGCCGATGCGTTCACGCTCTGCGACGCCTATCACTGCAGCTTCCACGGCGGCACCAACACCAACCGCCTGTTCCACTGGACCGGCACCAACGATCCGTTCGGCAAGAACGGCGGCCCGGTCATCGACAACAGCGGCGATTCGCTCGACGCCACCGGCATCAACTACACGTGGACCACCTACCCCGAGCGCCTGCAGGCCGCCGGCGTGACATGGAAGGTCTACCAGAACATGCCGGACAACTTCACCGACAATCCGCTGGCCGGCTTCCAGCAATATCGCGCCGCCAACGCTGCGCGCGGCAACGCGGCCAACGGGTCGCCGTATCCCGCCTACACTGCGGCGGACGACGCCGGCAACCCGCTGTACAAGGGCATTGCCAACACCATGCCGGACAACGGCTTCCTGCAGGCACTGCGCGACGACGTGGCGGCCGGCACGCTGCCGCAGGTTTCGTGGATCGTCGCGCCCGCCACCTATTCGGAGCATCCGGGGCCGTCCAGCCCGGTGCAGGGCGCGTGGTACACGCAGCAGGTGCTGGACGCGCTGACCGCCAATCCCGACGTCTGGAGCCGCACGGTCCTGCTGATCAATTTCGACGAGAACGACGGCTTCTTCGACCATCTGCCGCCGCCGTGCGCCCCCGCGCTCGACAGCACCGGCAAGCCAATCGGCTACACGTCGATGGATGCATCGCCGGAGTACTACAGCCTCGACAAGACGCCATTCGGCCCCGGCCCGCGCGTGCCGATGTACGTGGTGTCGCCGTGGAGCCGCGGCGGCTGGGTCAACTCGCAGGTGTTCGACCACACCTCGGTGCTGCGCTTCCTGGAGCAGCGCTTTGGCGTGGCCGAGACCAACATCAGCGCGTACCGCCGCGCGATCATGGGCGACCTGACTTCGGCCTTCGACTTCGTCAATCCGAATGGCAACGCCGCGCTGGCCTTCACGCCGCTGATCAAGACCGATGCCGACGCACTGCGCGCGGCGCAGGATGCCAAGGCGCAGATCCCCGCGCCAAGCGTCGCCACGCAGACCATGCCCAAACAGCAGTCAGGCACGCGGCCGTCACGCGCGCTGCCGTATTCACTGCACGTCAGCGGCCTGGAAGATCCGAACACCAACACGTTCTGGCTGCGCTTCAAGAACGACGGCAAGCAGGCCGCGGTGTTCCATGTCTATGACAAGCTCAACCTCGGCAACGTACCGCGCCGCTACGCGATCGATGCGGGCCAGTCGTTCGACGCCAAGCTCGATGTACTGGCCGACAACGGCCGCTATGACCTCTGGGTGCTGGGCCCGAACGGTTTCCACCGCGCGTTCGCCGGCGACGTCAGCGCGCAGAAGACGGCCGGCGGTGGCGCCGCGCCCGAGATCCGCGTCTGCTACGACGAAGCCAATGCGCACGTCTGGCTCACGCTGATCAATCGCGGCAGCACGGCATGCACGTTCACCGTGAAGCCCAACGCCTATCGCAACGACGGCCCCTGGGCGTTCGAACTGCCGCCCGGCAAGGAACTGGACCAACACTGGCCGGTGGGCTCCCAGGCAAACTGGTATGACTTCACGGTGACCACGCAGCAAGGCGGATTCAGCCGCCGCTTTGCCGGCCGGCTGGAAAACGGCACGCACACCACGTCGGACCCGGCGATGGGCGGCTGACACGCCGACGCACTTGGCCCGGCGCGCGGGCAGCGATTTCCGTCGCGCTCCCGCGCGCCTGCACGCACGCCGACGGACGCAGGCGCGGCGTGGTGGGTCGCGCCGAACGTGTGGGTCGGTCGTCACGCTGTCATATTTCCGACTTAAAGTCCCGGGCTGATCTGGCTCTCCCGGGACTTGCATGCTTGGCGACCTGTTGATGACGTTTTACGAGGTGGCTCGACAAGGCAGCATCACGACCGCCGCGCGCCAGTTGCGCGTGAGTCAGCCCACCGTCACCGGGCGGATCCGGCAACTCGAAGACCTTTACGGCGTGGAACTGTTCCACCGCCGCGCCGGCCGCGTGGACCTGAGCGACGTGGGCGTAGCGCTGATGCCGCTGGCCGAGCAAATCACCCAGCAGGAAAGCAACGCCGATTTCCTGCTGCGCAATGCCGGCAACCTGAGCTTTGGCAACCTGCGCATCGGCGCCACCGGCCCCTACTACATCCTGCGCAGCGTGGCCGCGTTTCGCCAGCGCTATCCGGCCATCGAGATCAGCATCCAGATCGGCAACTCCAAGCAGATGATCGATGCGCTCTACGAATATCGCATCGATGCCGCCGTGTCGTCGCACGCGCTCGGCGACGCCCGGCTGCATCGCGTGATGCTGGCAGCGGATCCGATGGTGCTGGTGGTGCATCCCGCGCATCCGCTCGCGCGTCGCGTGCATGTCGACGTAGCCGAATTGTCGGGCTGCCATCTGCTGGTGCGCGAGCAAGGATCGATGACGCGCGAAGCCACCGAATCCGCGCTGCATGCGGTGGGCGCGGAGCTGCCCGCGCACACCGTCATCGGCAGCCGCGAGGCGATCTGCGAGGCGATTCGGCACAACCTCGGCGCGAGCGTAATGCCCGCCGGTGAAGTGCCGCACGATCCCGCGCTGGCCGTGGTGCGCTTCGCCAACGATGCGCCCGTGATCCACGAATACCTGTACTGCCTGAAGACCCGCTGCAACACGCGGCTGGTGGGCGCGCTGCTGGACTGCCTGGTGACGCCGGGCCACGCGGCCAGCCGCCGCTGTGAAGCGCCGCCGCCAGCGCCTATATTGAACTGACCGTCGCCACGCCCCCTACGATGACCGATCCGGGCCGCCCCAGTTTCCCCGAGTACGACCAGTTGCTGGCGTTGCTGGAGCTTGGGGCGCCATGGTTCCAGACCGAAGTGGTCTGCAACGTGGCCGCGCGCGATCACACGTTTGCCGTGCATGTGGCGAGCCTCGGCACGCGCGCACCCGATGCGCCCGCGATCGGCATCTTCGGCGGCATTCACGGGCTGGAACGGATCGGCACGCAACTGGTGCTCGACTACATGCGATCGGTGTTGTGCAGGCTGGCCTGGGACGAACTGCTGCATCGCCAGCTGGAAACGGTGCGGCTGGTGTTCATGCCGATCGTCAATCCGGGTGGCATGTACGTGGCCACGCGCGCCAATCCGAACGGCGTCGACCTGATGCGCAACGCGCCGCAGAACGCCGACGCATCGGTGCCCTTCCTGGCGGGCGGCCAGCGCATCGGCGCGTGGCTGCCGTGGTATCGCGGCCGCGCCGGGGCGCCGATGGAACCCGAAAGCCTGGCGCTGCTGCGCGTGGTGGAAACGGAACTGCTGACGCGGCCGCTCAGCTTTGCCGTCGATTGCCATTCGGGCTACGGTTGGCGCGACAGCATCTGGTTTCCCTATGCGCGCACGCACGCGCCGATGCCGCATTTTCCGGAGATGTACCTGCTCAAGACCATGTTCGAACAGGCCCATCCGCACCACGGCTACGCATTCGAGCCGCAAAGCCACCAGTACCTGTTGCACGGCGACCTGTGGGACTACGCCTACGACCGCACGCCCGCGCACAACCTGTTTCTGCCGATGACGCTAGAGCTGGGGTCGTGGCTGTGGATCAAGAAAAACCCGCGCCAGCTGTTCTCGCGCGCTGGCATCTTCAACCCGATCAAGGCGCACCGCACCGCGCGGGTGCTACGCCGCCATGTGAGCCTGTTCGATTTTCTGGGCCGCGTGGCGGTGGCGCCCGAACGCTGGCTGCCGCACGGTCCGCATCGCCTGCATTTGCTGGAACAGGCGCGCGCCCACTGGCAGAACCGCAACGGCGCGCCATGAGTCAGTGGATCTTCCTGCGCGGGCTGACGCGTGAATCGCGCCACTGGGACGACCTGCCGGCCCGCTGGGCGGCGTGTGGACTCGGGCAGCCGCTGCTGATCGATCTGCCGGGCAATGGCCATGCACGCGAGCAACCGGTGCCCGGCGATGTCGCAGGCATGGCGCAGGCCGTGCGCGACGCGGCGCGAGCATCGGGCACAGACGGTCCGTGGCGCATCCTTGCGATGTCACTCGGCGCGATGGTAGCCACCAGTTGGGCACAGGCATGGCCCGCCGACGTTGCGCAACTGGTGCTGATCAACACGAGCATGCGCCCCTTCAGCACCGCAACCGAACGCTTGCGGCCGCAAAACTGGGCCGCCCTGATCGGCATGGCCAGCCATTGGCATGACCGCGCGCGCTGCGAGCGCACCGTGCATCGACTGACGTGCGAACGGCTCGATACGCGCGATGCGGATCTGTCGCGCTGGGTGGAGATCGGCCTGAGCGCGCCCGTGTCGCGCCGCTCGGCGATGCGCCAGTTGATCGCCGCCGCGCGCTTCCGCGCGCAGCCGACGGCGCCGGCTTGCCCGACCCTGATCGTGTCGTCCGACGCGGACCGGCTTGTCGATCCGGTCTGTTCGACGCGCCTGGCTGGGGCGTGGCGGGCGCCGCATGTCGATACGGCGCGGCATCCGTGGGCTGGCCACGACCTGCCGCACGATGACGCCCAATGGCTGTGCGACACGGTATCCCGCTTCGACGCCCAAACGAAAAACGCCGGATGACGTGAGCCATCCGGCGTTTGCGACGTTTTGTTGTGCTTGTCGGTGCGGGGCGACGCCGCGCTCAGGCGGCGCAGGCGGCCTGGGATTCCAGCAACGCTTTCGCGCGCTTGTTGCACAGCGCGCCGAGCAGCGTTTCAGCCGCCGCTTCCAGGCGTTCCTGCGTGCCGAAAAGCCGCGCCGCGATCAGCCCGCTTTGCAGCGATCCATAAATCACCTGCGCCAGCATGGCCGGGGGCACCGGATACGGCGTATCGCGCTCCTTCTGGCCGCGTTCGAGCAGCTTGGTCAGCCACGCCTCGTTGATGTGATAGAACTCCTTGAGCACATGGTGGACCGATTCGGGCAGGCTCAGGATTTCCGTCGACAACATGCCGGCCAGGCAGATCTGCCCCGAACCGCACGTCTGGCGCAGCGGGTCGAGGTAAAGCCGGGCCTGCTCCAGCACCGGCAGGCTCGAATCGATGCCCGCCAGCCGCTCGGAGATGCGTCGGCTGTATTCCCGCACGGCTTCCAGGACCAGATCGTCCTTGGAAGGAAAGTAATAGTGGATGCTGGAGGTCTTGACCCCCACCAGCTCGGCCAGGTCGCGGTAGCTGAAGCCGTTGAAGCCGCGGCTGCGGATCAGCACCAGCGTGTGTTCGAGCAGTTGCTCGCGAACAGGTTGCGTTTTCATGGTGGGAACTTTATCTACACGAAGATAGATACTCAACCGGGATTTTCCCGGAGTCAATCTCCAGGCCAATTACGCCAGTGTTTGCACCACCAGCGTGACGGCTGAACCACTGGCTGCACAAAGTGCCAGCCATCCGCCCAGAATCAGGGCATCGTGCCCAAGCGTTTTCATCGTAGTGCTTCCTGTTGGAAAACAGACGGGCATTCCTCTCGATTCGAGGGAGGCCCGTCTGCGTTGGCGCGACCGCCAAATCCTGGCAAGTCGCGCGCCGTTGCGCTCAGACCAGTGCGCCGTCGGTGTACACGTCGGTCGAGCGTGCGCCGTCGAAGTACGGGTTGCGCGGGCCATTGCCGCGGGCGCCGTCCAGGTACGGATCGGCAGAACGGGCCGGGCTGGCCGAAACGCCGGTGCGGTCCAGGCCGGCTACGAAGCGCGCGCCGTCGGTGTACGGATCGGCGTTGCGGGCGCCCTCCGAGTACACGTCACGATTGCCGATGCTGGCGCTCAGGCCGTCGCGATTGCTGATGCGTGCACCGTCGGTGTAGCCGTCGCGGTTGCTGATGCGCGCACCTTCGCTGAAGGCGTCGAACTTGCCTTGGCGCGCGCCGTCGGTAAAGGCGCTGCGTTGATCGTTGATGCGATACGTATAACCGTAGACTTCACCGCGCGGCTGGGCGGCCTGGGCGGCGCCCGTCACAAAAGCGGCTGCAAGGGTGGCGGCGGTCAGGATGGTCTTGGCGTTCATGATGCTCTCCGTGATAAGGCCGGGCGATCTCGGTTCGGTGGTGGATCGCGGGGCGATTGTCTGTGCTGCGATTCGGCGGATTCTTTTGCTATCTACTGCTAGATAGATTTATCGATCCAAAAAAATACCGCCTCCGGTACTGACAAACTGCCTGATGTTGCGTGGACAGTTTTCGCTAAACCGCTATTGCTTGTTGTTGCGTCGCTGTCCATGGCCTGAATACTATCTACCTATAGATAGATAAGCAAGGACGATTTGCAGTGCGCGCGCAAAAACTTTTCTATCGGCGCGATTGATCAGGTCAATTTAGGCGATATCTAATTGATTCTTCAGGAATTTGTGATCGATCCCGCGCTGCACCGTGTGTGCCGCCCTGCCTTCCGGCACAACAGGTGCTAGGGTTACAGATACTGCAGTCGCGTCCGCACCACACCGCACGAACGCGCGGCCAGATACAGTCCCGCACGCCACCTACTTTGCGGACGCCCTCGACGCCCGACCTTTGCGGAGCATTCAACAACTCATGCCGCCCGAACCGCACCCAGATCCGGATACCGGCGCTCGTACCGGGCCTGCGCCCTTCGCCGCGCGGGAGCCCGGTGGGGCGAGCGCTGTCGATCCTGCGCCCCCCGCCCCGTCCCGGCGCTGGCTCGTCGGCATGCTGGGGCTTGCGGGGCTGGCGGGTCTGGTCGCGGCGGCCGGTCTGGGTCGCCTGCTGCTGTACCGCGCGATCGAACGCGAGGCATTCGTGCCCGGCCCCGTGGGCACGCAAACGCCTGACGACTTTGGCGTGGCTTCGCGCCAATACGTATTCCCGAGCGGCGACCGTCGGCTGCACGCTTCGTGGGTCGGCGCCGCCAATCCCGCGGCCCCGGCATTGGCGGTGTTCCATGGCGACGAGGAGTCGCTGGGCGACTGGGCACCCGTGCAGGCCTTGCTCCATGCCGCGGGCATCAGCTCCTTCGTGTTCGATTACAGCGGATATGGCACCAGCACGGGCAAGCCCAGCGTGCGCCATTTGCGCGAAGACGCCCTGGCGGCGTATGCGCAGTTCCGTGCGGTGGCGCCACGCGCCGCGCGCCATCATGTGATGGGCTATTCGCTGGGCAGCGGCGTGTTGCTCGATGTGCTGGGCGATCTGCATCCTCAGCCTGACGGCGCGGTGATCGGGGCCGGATTCCGCTCCGCGCGCGCGGCGGCGGTCGCCACCGGCCTTGTGCCGCGCTGGATCGCGTGGGCCTTGCCGAATCCGTGGGACAACGTTGCCCGGCTGCGCGCGCTGAGAATGCCAGTGATGCTGATACACAGCCGGCACGACGAGACCATCCCGTTCGGCCACGCAGAGGACCTGGCCCATGCCGTGCATGCGCCAAGCCGCCTGGTCGTGTTTGAAGACCTGCCCCATAACGCCGCCATCGAACCGGCGTTCATGAACAAGTTCTGGGCGCCGGTGATCGGCTATCTGCAAAGCGGGCGCCTCTGACGCCCCTCACGCCTGTCGCGTCACTGCCGCACGGACGCCCCCGGCGCGCCTACAGCTTGAACTCGCCCACCACCTTTTGCAGTTCCTGGGCCTGATCGGCCAGCGCGGACGATGCAGCCGCCGCCTGCTCCACCAGTGCCGCGTTCTGCTGCGTGACATCGTCCATCTGGGTAACGGCCACGTTGACCTGTTCGATGCCGGCGCTCTGATGTTCGGACGCGACGGCGATCTCGCCAAGGATCTGCGTGACGCGGCGCACTGCCTGCACGATTTCGTCCATCGTCGCACCGGCCTGCCCGACCAGCGCCGAGCCGCTTTCCACCTGATTCGCCGAATCGTGGATCAGCACATTGATCTCCTTGGCCGCCGCTGCGCTGCGCTGGGCCAGCGTGCGCACTTCGCCCGCCACCACGGCGAAGCCGCGGCCCTGCTCGCCGGCGCGCGCGGCTTCCACGGCCGCGTTCAGCGCCAGGATGTTGGTCTGGAACGCGATGCCCTCGATCACGGCGATGATGTCGGTCACCTTGCGGGAACTGACGCTGATCGCGTCCATCGTCTTCACCACCTTGCCGACCAGTTCGCCGCCGCGCTCCGCAATATCGGACGCCGATGCCGCCAGCCCGTTGGCCGTGCGCGCGCGGTCGGTGTTCTGCTTGACCATGGTGGTCAGTTCGCTCATGCTCGACGCGGTTTCCTGCAGCGTCGCGGCCTGCTCCTCGGTGCGCTGCGACAGATCGGTGTTGCCCACGGCAATCTGCTGCGATGCCGATGAAATCGAATCGCTGGCCGACTTGATGCGCGTGACCAGGTCGGTGAGCATGTCCTCCATCTCGCCAAGTCCGCCCAGCAGACGACCGAAATCGCCGCCGCGATCGGTTTCGAATTCCTTGCTCAGGTCCCCGGCGGCCACCGTTTCCGCGATGAATTCCGCTTCCCTGAGCGGCACCTCGATGGCACCCGTCAGCCGGAACCAGCAGATCACGCTGAAGGCCAGCACCGCGGCGCCTAGGCCCCAGATCCAGCCGCGCGGACCGCTGTCCGGCATCGCGTCAAGCGCCAGCGTCATCATGATCGCCACCAGCAGCAAGATCACGCCAAATGTCGCACCCAACCGGATGCGCATACTCAAGTTGTCCCAAGCCATGATGCAGTCCGCTCCTCGTTTGCGCCCCGCGTAGTCCGGGGCTATCGATGGGCTAACGGACAGGTGGCGGCGAAACTTTAGCGTTCAGAGCGTTAGCGTTTCGGCGTTGCGGTATTCAGCGTCCCAGCCCTGCGCCAGCTGCTGGCAGCGGCCCAGCGCCAGCGCCTGGCGCTCGACGTCGACCACCACGATATGGTCGGCCCACGCGGGTCGGGACGGCGTTTCGGTGGTGCGGCCGTCGCTGAGCAGCCAGAGCCAGCGGCGCTGCGCGGGACGCAGCCGAGCCTGGCGCGCGAGCAACTGGTCCGCGCGCGCCGCACCAAGCGCCAGCGGCGTGCCGCCACCGCCGGCGATCGGGCGGACCCAGTCGTCGTTCCAGCGCCGCGCGCGCGACGGCGCCAGACGGACTTCCGCCTGCCCGGCCGCGAAACACACCAGCGCAACGTCGGCGCGCGCCTGATAGGCGCGTTCGATCAGGCGCACCAGTACGCCCTTGGCCAGCGCCAGCTGGTCGCCTTGCAGCATCGATGCAGAACAATCGAGCACGATGCAGTGCAGTTCGCCGCCGCGCGCCGACACATGGCGATAGCGCAGATGAGGCGCGGCCAACGCCCGGTCGCGCTTGGCGGCCAGCGTGCGCGGCCAGTGCACGCGCGCGCCCGGTGCGCCGTCATGCGACACGGAACCCTTCGATACGAGCCGGGGCGCCTGCCACCGGTCGCCGCCCTGCCGCTGCTGCGCGGCGGCGCGCCGGTGGCTCAGGCTTTTTTTGCGGTGCGATTCCCGATATGGAACGGTTTCAGCGGTTTGACGTCGGCAATGCCGGCGGTCTGCGGCGGCGGCAGCGCACCCCATGGGTCGGCGCTCTGGCGATGGTCGGGCGCAGGACCATCCTGCCCTCCCTGCTCGCCATACGACGGCGCCGGCCCACCCTTCGACGGTGCGGACTGCGCGTCTTGCCTTGGCTGCGATGTCTCGCCGTGCGCGTGACGTCGATGGTGCAGCACCAGCTCTGCCACCGCATCGACATGATCGGCGCGCACGGCAGGGTCGCCGCGCCATGCCGCCAGCGCACGCGCCGCGCGCAGCATCACGAGGTCGGCGCGCACGCCATCGACCTCGGCGGCCAGGCACAGCGCGCTGACACGATCGTGCACTGCATCGCTGAACGCCAGGCCCGCAAGCGCTTCACGCGCGCGCGCCACCTGCCGCGCCAGATCGCGCTGACGTTCCGCCACGGCAGCGCGGAACGCATCGGGATCGGTATCGAAGTCCAGCCGTGCCCGCACGATCGCCTGCCGCACCGCCGGGTCGTCGTAGTTCGATAGCGCCAGCGCCAGCCCGAAGCGATCGAGCAATTGCGGACGCAACTCGCCTTCTTCCGGATTCATGGTGCCTACCAGCACGAATCGCGCCGGATGCTGATGCGACACGCCATCGCGCTCCACCACATTGACGCCGCTGGCCGCCACGTCGAGCAACTGGTCCACCAGCGGATCGGGCAGCAGGTTCACCTCGTCGACGTACAGCACGCCGTCGTGCGCACGCGCCAGCAGGCCCGGCTGGAACCGCACCTCGCCCTGTTGCAGCACATGCCCCAGATCGAGCGAGCCGGTCAGTTGTTCCTCGCTGGCGCCGAGTGGCAGGGTCACGAAGCGCCCGTGCGGCAGCAGCTCTGCCAGCGCGCGCGCGGCGGTCGATTTTGCCGTGCCGCGCGGTCCCGTCACCAGCACGCCGCCGATGCCCGGATCGATGGCGGCCAGCAGCAGTGCCTGCTGAAGCGCGTCCTGGCCCACCAGGGCACTGAATGGAAATATCGGGCGCAATGCCGTTTTCGTCATGACATCCCTTCCAGATGCTGTTCGTTATCGAGCAGATGGCCGGCGATCCGCGTTTGATGGTCGCCCGGCTCCTGCCACAGTCCGCGCGCCATCGCCTCCAGCAGGCGCTCGCAGATGCCCTGCAGCGCGCGCGGATTGTGCTGCGCGAGAAACGCCCGCGTGACGTCGTCATGCACATAGGCGTCGGCCACCAGCGCGTATTGATGATCACCAACCACGCGCGCCGTGGCATCGTAGCCGAACAGGTAATCGACCGTCGCCGCCATCTCGAACGCGCCCTTGTAGCCGTGGCGTTTGACGCCGTCGATCCATTTTGGATTCACCACGCGCGTGCGGATCACGCGCGCGATTTCCTCGTCGAGCGTACGCACGCGCGGCGCGGCCGGGTTGGCGTGATCGCCCAGATAGACGGCCGGTTGCGCGCCGCCCAAGTGCCGCACGGCCGCCACCATGCCGCCGTGGAACTGGTAATAGTCGTTGGCGTCGAGGATGTCGTGTTCGCGGTTGTCCTGGTTCTGCAGCACCACGTCGATCTCGGCAAGCCGCGCGGCGAACGCGTCGCGCGCGTCGGCGCCGGCGCTGCGCTGACCGTACGCGTAGCCCCCGGCATGCAGATAGGCCTGCGCCAGATCCTCGTCGCTTTGCCAGCGCCGTGTGTCGATCAGCGCCTGCAGCCCGGTGCCATAGTCGCCAGGACGCGCACCGAACACGCGCCAGCCGGCACGCTGGCGCGCGAATTCGGGCGCGATACCCTGCGCTTCGAGCGCCTGCTGCTCGGCCAGTACGCGCGCGCGTAGCGGATTCACGTCGGCGGGCTCGTCGAGCGCCGCCACGGCTTGCACGGCCGCGTCGAACAGCGCCACGAGATTGGCAAACGCGTCGCGGAAGAAACCGGACACGCGCAACGTCACATCGACGCGCGGCCGGTCGAACACCGTCATCGGCAGGATCTCGAAATCGACCACGCGATGGCTGCCGTGCGCCCATTTCGGCCGCACGCCAAGCAGAGCCATCGCCTGCGCGATATCGTCGCCGCCGGTGCGCATGGTGGCGGTGCCCCACACCGACAGCCCGACCGCGCGCGGATACTCGCCATGCTCCTGCAAATGCCGCTCGATCAGTTGGTTGGCCGCGCGCAGCCCCAGCGTCCACGCCGTGCGCGTGGGCACCGCGCGTGTATCGACCGAATAGAAATTGCGCCCGGTGGGCAGCACGTCGGGACGCCCGCGCGACGGTGCGCCGCTCGGCCCCGCTGGCACGAACCGCCCGGCCAGCCCGCGTTCGAGCTGCATCAGTTCCTGCGCGCCGCACGCATCGAGGCGCGGCGCTATCTGCTCGCGCAGCCGCGCCATCACTGCGCGCGATTGCGGGCCGACGTCGGTGGCGTCCTCAAGCAGCCGCAGCGCAAGCGCTTCCAGCCGCTCGCGCGTATCGCCGCAATGGCGCCACGGCCCATCGCCGACCTCGGCAAGGCACGCGGGACGCGGGCCGGTCCATGGCGCCGCCCAGTCGGCGTCGAGGGGATCGAAATCCGCACCGAGGGCAAGGTCGGCCGCCATCGCGGACAGCAGACCGGCGCGCGCGCCCTGCCCGTCTTCCACCGGAAAGCGCGCCAGCGCGGCCAGCGTATCGCGCCGCTGCCGTCCGGCTGGCGATTGCCCGAAGACATGCAGCCCATCGCGTATCTGCGACTCCTTCAGTTCGCACAGCCATGCGTCGGTGCGATTGAGCAGCACCTCTTCGTCTTCGCCGCTGGACGGCGCGTCAAGCCCGAGTTCGCGATGCAGCTGCTGGCTGACGATCGACTTCAGGATCTCGCGCCGCAGCAGCCTGGCGCGACGCGGATCGAAGCTCAGCGCTTCGTAGTATTCATCGACCTGACGCTCCAGATCCTGTAGCGGCCCGTAGTTTTCCGCGCGCGTGAGCGGCGGCATCAGGTGGTCGATGATCACGGCCTGCGTGCGGCGCTTGGCCTGTGCGCCTTCGCCGGGATCGTTGACGATAAACGGATAGAGATGCGGCAGCGGGCCCAGCACCACATCGGGCCAGCACGCATCGGACAGCGCGACGCTCTTGCCCGGCAACCATTCCAGGTTGCCGTGCTTGCCCACGTGCACCACGGCGTCGATGCCAAACACATGGCGCAGCCAGAAGTAGAACGCCAGATAGCCGTGCGGCGGCGGCAGCTCGGCATCGTGATAGCTGGCGTAGTCGTCGACCCCGTAGGCCCGCGCCGGCTGGATGCCGATGAAGACATGACCGCTGCGCACGCCGGCGATCATGAAGCGGCCGTCGCGCACCATCGGATCGGCCTCCGGCGCGCCCCAGCGCGCCGTGACGGCGTCGCGGTTGGCCTGCGGCAACTGCGCCAGCCACGCCTTGTAGTCGCCCATGGCTAGGCTCTGGAATGCAGGGCGCCACGCATGCTGATAGACATCGTTGGTGATGCCGCGCGTCAGGCCGCGCATCAGCGCGTCGCCGTCGGCCGGCAGCGGTCCGAGCGCATAGCCCGCATCGCGCAGCATCGACAGGATGCGCACCACGGAGGCCGGCGTATCGAGCCCCACGCCATTGCCGATGCGCCCTTCGCTGGCCGGATAGTTCGCCAGGATCAGCGCGAGCCGCTTGTCGGCGGCCGGCACGGTGCGCAAGCGGCACCAGCGGCGCGCCAGTTCCGCCACGAACCGCACGCGCCCGGTATCGGGCTGATAGCGCACCACATCCACTTCCGTATGCGGGCAACGCCATGCCAGTCCCTTGAAGCTGATGGCTCGCGTGATGATGCGGCCGTCGACTTCTGGCATGGCGACGTGCATCGCCACGTCCCGCGTGCCCAGGCCCTGGCTATCGGCGAGCCAGTCGTCGCGATTGCCGCCGCTGAGAATCACCTGCAGGACGGGCGCATCGTTGGCCAGCGGCGTGTCGGGCTCGCCCGCGCGATCGAGCGACGCGGCGGAAAACGCCGTGGTATTGAGCACCAGCGACACGCCATGCGCGTCGCACAGCTGCTGCAAAACCTCGCGGCAGATCGGCTCCTTGAGCGAACTGAGCGCCAGCGGCAGCGGACAGAGCCCGGCATCGAGCAAAGCGTCGGCCAGCGCGTCGAACACCTCGGTGTTGCCCGCCTGCAGGTGAGAGCGATAGAACAGCAGCGCCACCACCGGCGCGTCGCGCAGGCCCCGCGCGGCCCATTCGCGCTGCCAGTCCTGTACGGTGGCGACGCCACGGTCGCGATGATATAGCGCGGCTTGCGGCAGCACCTGTGCCGGCATGGCGGTCTGCGCATGGCCAAAAGCGTGGTGCCCGATGCAGCGGAAAAACTGTTCGGCGTTGCCCGCGCCGCCTTCGCGCAAATAACGCCACAGCTGGTGCGACAGCGCGGCCGGTGCATTGCCGCGCCGCGACAGGTTGTCGTCTTCGGCAAGGTCGCCCGAAAACATCACCAGCAACTGGTTGCGCGCGCGCGCCAGTTCGGGCAGCCGTTCCAGGCCGTAGGCCCAGTCGCTTTCGCCGCCAAGATGATCGACCACCACGACGCGCGCATGCTGCAGCACCTCGTCGATGTACAGATCCAGCGACGCCGGTTGCCGCAGGTACATCTGATTGGCCAGACGCACGCGCGGATAATCGTCGCCCAGTGCGGGCACGGCGGCGGCCAGCAGCGACAACGTGGTATCGGCCGCGCTCAGCACGACAATATCGCCAGGCGTCTGCTCGATGCGCAGCACCACGGCGTTGTCCTCGACAAAGCCTCCCGGCCGGGTGGACAGCAGATGCATCGGTCAACGCGCGCCGACGGCGCGGAAATCGTAAAGGCGCTCAGAATACGGAGAACGCGACGGGCTGTCCATTGGTGCGCAGAGGCGATCCATGGTCGATAACGGCGACGTTCAGCGCATCCGCCGCCACGCGCGATACGCGCCCGCGCCGATCACCAGCAGCGCAAGCGCCAGCGTTATCCACGGCTGCCGGACATGCGGCGCCGCGGCGTCTGCCGTCGGCATCGGTTGCGGCAGCAGACGCTGGCCCGTCACCGCATGCGTGCGGTCCTGCTCGGCTTCGGTTTTGCGCGGCGTCGGCGACGGGCCCGCTGTGGGCGCGTTGGGGTGAGGCTCACGCGCACGGATCGGCGCAGCGCGCGGCACGGGGTCGACCACGGCATCGGCAAGTTCGCGGCCCAGGGCCTTCATATCGATGCGCGCCGCATGGCCGGCGCGTGCAATATGCGCCATCAGCAGCGGATTGCCGCAGGTATTGGCCGTGCACGACAGCCCATCGCGCTGCACGCTCTGCGCGTAGGCGCGCAGCATGTCGCGGCGCTCCGCATCGGTGAAACGGTAGCTGCCTTGCCGGTCGACTTCCAGCAGCCGCGCCAGAATGCTCTGGCGGGCATGCGGATTGGCGTCGCGAAAGAACGCCTCCATGCCGAGATCGAGTTTGTCCGCGACATAGACGTCATACGTGCGTTGCCAGAACTCGCCGGGCATCTGTTCGGGCACGGTCGCCTGAAAGCCATAGAGGTGCTCCACCTCGCGGGCCATTTCGCGCGCGCCCGCGTAACCGGATCGCTGCATCGCGCTGATCCATTTCGGATTCCACTGGCGCGCGTTGAGTTCGGTGGCGAGCCAGGTCTGCGCATCGACGGTCTGCGTTTCGCCGGCGCGGCGCAGATTGTGCAGCCACAGCGGCGGCGCCTTGCCTGCAACGGCGCGCGTGGCGGCAGCCAGTCCGCCCGCGTACTGGTAGGTGTCGTCGTTGTCGAGCGCGCCATAAAGCGTGCTGGTGCGCGAAAACAGCACCGCTTGGTTCGATTTGAGATGGCTGGCCAGCGCCATCGGCGCGGATTGGCCCCAACCTTCGGCCGAGTACGCAAAGTTCATGTTGCGCAGGTATTGCTGCGCCAGCGCGTCGGGTCCGTTCTGGGCGTCGCGGCTCTGTTCGACCATCTGCTGCACGCCGATCGCATAGTTACCGGGCCGCGCGGCAAACACACGCGCACGCGCCAGCCTGGCCGCCTCCTGCGCGCCGACGCCCTGCCCGATCAGCAACGCTGTCACGTCGCGGTCATGGCGGCTAATTGCGTTCTCGCCGGCCGCCGCGGCCAGCCGCGCGGCCTTGTCGAGCAGCGCGATCTTGTCGCCAAAGCCATCGCGATAGATGCCCGAGGTGGTCAGTACCACGTTCACGCGCGGACGCCCCAGTTGCGCGTCCGGGATCAGGCGCACGTCCTCGACGATGCCGCGCGCATTCCAGACCGGTTCCACGCCCATCAGGTACAGCGCTTCGGCTTCCATCGCACCCTGATGACGTTCCGTCTCGCCGTACCACAAGACCATCGACACCGATTGCGGCACGCCGCCCGACGCTTGCGCAAAGCGCGCCAGCGTTTGCGCGGCCATTGCCTGCCCCAGCGCCCATGCCGCGCGCGTGGGGATCCGCGCGCCATCGAAGGCATGCAGATTGCGGCCCGTCGGCAGACTGTCTGGCACGCGCACCGGATCGCCCAACGGCCCGCTCGGCAGATATCGCCCGGACAACACGGTGATCAGGCCGTCGAGTTCCTGCTGTGGCGAGCTGCGCAGATCGGCAAGCCACTGCCGCGCCGCCGCCAACGCCTTACGCGTCGTATCGTCGCCGCCGTCCGGTGCGTGGCCGCGGACGATTGCCTCGGCCCACGCGCGCCGCTGCGCGGCGTCCGCGGGCAGCAGCGCGCCCAGCATCAAGGCCAGCGCATCGACCTGATCGGCCTCCGACGGCATCTCGCCCAGCGCGTGAATGCCAAGCGGCATCGGTTCGGCCTCGACCTTGTGCAGGAAGGCGTGCAGCGTGGGCGCGATGGTGTCCCATGGCGCATCGGCGTCGAGCGCCAACTGGCGGTCCAGCCCTTGCGCACGCATCTGTTGCAGCGCTTGCTTGCGATACTGTGCCGAGAGTTCGGGCGCGCTGTCGCGCGTGGCTTCGGCCTGCTCGACGGCCTCGTCGAGCGCCGCCAGCAGGGGCGGCTGTCCCGCGGACGCCAGCAACGGCGACAGATGGCTGACCAGCACCGCCGCGCTGCGCCGTTTGGCCTGAATCGCCTCGCCGCCGCCATCCTGGATGTAGACGTAGGCGTTCGGCAGATCGCCAAGCAGGACTTCCGATGCGTCCTCGCCCGACTGGGCCACCTGCTTTCCGGGCAGCCATTCCAGCGTGCCATGACGCCCCACGTGCACCACGGCATCGGCGCCAAACGCGTGCCGATACCAGAGATAGGCGGCGAGATACGAATGCGGCGGCGGCGTGAGCGTGTCGTGCGAAGCGTCGAGCGCCCGCTCGAACGTCGAGCGCAACGGCTGCGGTCCAACAAACACGTTGCCGAAGAACAGTCCCGGAATCACGAACGCACGCTCGCCACGCGCATCGCGCGTCATCATCAATGGATTCTGTTCGGGCGGGCCCCAGGCCTGCAGCACCGACTGGCGAAACGCCGCGGGCAACGCGTCGAACCAGCGGCGATACTGCGCCACGGGAACCAGCGTGACATGGCCCGCGCGCACCATGCGATCGAGTTCGCCGGGCGACCAGGTCTCGACGTTGCGCCCGCTGGCTTCCAGCAGTCCAGTCAGCGTGGCGGCATCGGGCATGACGGTGCCGGTGTCGTATCCCGCCGCGCGCAGGCGCTGCAGGATCTGCGTCAACGACGGCAGCGTGGCCAGGTAGCTCGCGCCGATATTGCCGCGTCCGGGCGGATTGTTGTAGTACAGCACGGCCACATGCTTGCGGGCGGCGGGCTTGTCCTGCAGCGCTATCCATCGCGCAACGCGCGCCACGATGGCCTGCACGCGCTCCGGCACCGCGGCGCTGCCGATTGCGCCATCGCGATCCTCCTGCGTGGCGAACAGCATCGGCTCGGTGGCGCCGCTGCGCTCGGGCGCGGTCAGCAGCAATGGCAGGCGATCCCCGGCAATGCCACGTATATCGGCTTGCCACGCGGCGGCGCTGTCGCGCGTGGCGACCAGATTCATCACATGCAGTCCGTGCCTGGCCAGCCACTCCTTGTCTTCGGCGCGCGGAATGGTCAGATTCAGCGAAAGCAGCGCGCGCAGCGGCGTGGCGCCGCCGTGCCGCGTCAGCAGCGCATCGAGGCTGGAAATTGGCCAGCCGAATACCGGCACGGCGCCGATGCCGCGACGCTCCAGAGCATCGATCAGCGCGTCGATGTGCGCAAGATCGCGCTGACGCCATGACGTGGCGTAGAACGCGATGCCAACCAGCGGCGCATCGGCGCCCATGCGCTGCTGCGGGCGATACCAGCGCAGGTAGTCGTCGAGCGAGGCAAACGGTTGCGGCGCGCGCGGATGATAGATGCCAGCCGCTGGCGCCGCGCGCACCGGCGGCACCGCGATCGGCGCGATGCCGGCCGCGCGCTGGCGCGCCGCCACCGCATGCGCGAGCAGTGCGACAAGGTTGTCGACGCCACCCGCGTCCCAATACGGTTGCGCGGCGGCGGTCAGCGCCGCATCGGGCGCGACACCCCACGCCGCCTGCGCGCTTTCGAGCGGCGCGGCCACAATCGACGCGCCCCGCTCGCGCGCGTGGCGCATCGCGGGCGCCATGCCGCGCAGCACTGCAGGCGGTACGAACCACGCTTCAATAACATCGGCGCGATCGAGCAGGGCGCTATCGGGAACGCGCGTGGCAAAGCTGAATTCGGCCACGTCGTCGCCATAGGCCGCGCGAAACGTCGCGGCCGCGGCCGGCAGCAGATGCGGCTGCGATGTCACCACGACGACCTTGATCGGCGCGGCCACACCTAGGGCCGGCAGGCATGCCAGACACAACCACAGCAACAGGATCCGGCATAGCAAGCGGCAACGCGCGGGCGAAGAATCGGACACGGCAGAAGCGATGGGAAAGGGGGCGATGAGAACGGTGGAAAAGTGACGGCAGCCATGCAGGCTGCGCATTCTACCTGCCCGCCCGAGCGGCGCGCACGTCATGCCGCTGTCGTGCCTTTGTCATGCTGTTGTCGTGCGAACGACACGCTGCGCGAGCGCCCCGTGGTCAAGCGCCGCAGCGCGCACTGCATGCGTGTGGTTTTTTTACCGACGAGATTTTTTTCGCCACGCCGCCCAAGCCCGATGACCGCCGCGCGCGACGGCAGCTTTCGCCACAATCGGCAAGTTGTAGCAAGCGCCGCGTGTAAAAAAGACAAAGCCAGGACGTGCCTGATGCGGGCCCTGGCTGTTGGGCGATAAATCTACCGCACCGGCCGCGTGACGGCAATCATTCTTGTGGGCGACCCCACATGATCCATGGTGACCCATCGTGTACCTTGCGTCGGATCGACTATATTGGACGGCATGGCGCAGACAATCGCATGAATCACTTTTAGTCAGCTGTTGACATATCCGGGAGGTAACTGCCATGCGTTCGCTTGCAAATTTGTTCAGTCCGCCGACGCCCGAGAAAATCGCGGAGAAGGAACTGCACGACATGCGGCTGACGCTTTTCCAGGCAGAGCGTCGCCTGCTAGAAGCGCAGATGCAAGTCGATTACTACCGCAACATGATTGCCTTCCTCGAAGAGGTGGGCGCAACCGGCGTGGAAGGCGTTGCCGACCGCCGCTTTGCCTCGCCACCGCAGGCAGACGCCCCGGCGCTGCAATCGCCGCAGCCCTCGCGTTCGGCACCGGGCCTGACGACGATTCCGATCGTGCCGTCCGCCGCCTGATTGCTGCCGAACCGGTCGCATAGGTTCGCATGAGCCTGTGCGATACTGGCCGCTTTCTCGCGCCTTGCACTGAAATCGGCCATGTCTGAATTTGCCTTGTTGCCCGCCATAGAAATCGAAACCGCGCCTGGTCCGACATGTGCCGTCATCTGGATGCACGGGCTGGGCGCCGACGGCAACGACTTTGTCCCCGTGGTGCCCGAGCTCGGTTTGCCCGACGCGCCGGCCATCCGCTTCATCTTCCCTCAAGCCCCCGCGATACCGGTCACGTGCAACGGCGGCTATGTGATGCCGGCCTGGTATGACATCTATTCGCTCGACGAAGCCGGGCGACAGGTGGACGAAGCCGGCATCCGCCAGTCGCGGGACGCCATCCGCGCGCTGATTGCCCGCGAGAACGCGCGCGGGGTACCGGCGTCGCGCATCGTGCTGGCCGGTTTCTCGCAAGGCGGCGCGATCGCTTACACGACGGCGCTCACGCATCCCGAAACGCTGGCAGGCGTGATCGCCCTTTCCACCTATATTCCGTCGGTCGATCTGCTGGCGGCCGAAGCCACGCCCGCCAATGCCGCGACGCCGATCCTTGCCGCGCACGGCACGCACGACGATGTGGTCCCGCTGGCGCTCGGTACACGTGCGCGCGACTTCGTCGCATCGCGGGGCCATCCGGTCGATTGGCATACCTACCCAATGGCGCATTCGGTCTGTCTGGAAGAGATCGCCGACATCGGACGCTGGTTGCAGGCGCGGCTGGCACCGGCACGCTGAGCCTCGCGCACATCCGCGGCAAGCCGTTATCGCGGGCGTTTGCGCTACCATTGCGCGCCTCGCCTTCGCCCTGGAGAACCTTCGCTCATGATTCCCGCTTCGCCGCCGCCCCGCATCGACTTCAACACACGCAAGGCGCTGATGTTTGCGCTGACGGCCGAGCGCCTGTCGGCGTTTTATGAACACGGGCAGTGGATGACCGAATCGCAGGGCGCCACGCTGGCCGGCAACTGGCTGTCGCGTTCGAAGTTGCAGCTTGCCTTGTCGGAACGGCGGCTGCTGTCCGATCTTAGCGACCAGCTGGCGCGGCAACTGGCGGCCACGCTGTCACGCGAGGCCGGGCTCTATGCATCGCACGAGATGATGGAGGCGCTCGATCCCAACTATCAATCCGCCTTCGCGCACGACATGCTCGACGAATGCGAGCGGATGCTGCGCGAAAACGGCGTCGAGGAATAGCGGGAATAGCGCGGCCGCCGCGTTTTGAGCCTAGCGCGCCTGCGCGGTCGCGCGCTTCACGCTTTTCGGGTTGATCAGGTCGGCATCGAGGCGGCGGAACACCAGCGCCGACAGCAGCGTGATCACGCCGACGCTGAGGAACGCAAGCCGGAACGCCGGCGCGGCCACGCCGAGCTTCGCGGAAAACAGGCTGACCAGTCCGCCGCCGATGGTCACGCCCAGTCCAATCGCCAGCATCTGCACCATCGAGAACAGGCTGTTGCCGCTGCCGGCGTCCTCGCGTGACAACCCCTTGAGCGTCACGCTGTTCATGGCGGCAAACTGCATCGAGTTGGCCGCGCCGAACGTGGCCAGTTGCAGGATCGACAAGACCAGCGGCCAGCCCGGCGACATCGCTGCAAACGACGCGATCGACGCGCCAACGATCACCGTGTTGACCATCAGGAAAGTGTCGTAGCCGAAGCGGTTGACCAGCGGCACGATCCAGCGCTTGGAAATGGTGCCGGCGATTGCCACCGGCAACAGCATCAGGCCGGAATGGAATGGCGAGTAGCCCAGTTGCAGCTGAAACAGCAGCGGCAACAGAAACGGCACTGCGCCTGAGCCGATCCGGCAAACCAGATTGCCGACCAGACCGATGCTGAAGTTGGGCTCGCGGAACAGCGCCAGACGGAATAGCGGCGTGCGATGGCGGCGCGCATGCGGAATGTAGAGCAGCGCACTGGCAAGGCTGACTGCAGCCAGCAACGCACTCCACGGGCTGTGCGCACCGTTTTCCAGCGCCAGCGAAAACGTGACCATGCACAGCGAAAGCAGGCCACAGCCGATCCAGTCGAAAGGCGGCGCCGCACCAGTTTCGCCTTGCGGCAGATAGCGCCGCACGGCAAACAGGCCGAACAGCCCGACCGGCACGTTGATCAGGAAAATCCAGTGCCACGACGCGCTCTGCACGAGCCATCCGCCCAGCACGGGACCGAAGATCGGGCCCACCTGCCCGGCCACCGACACGAACGCCAGCGCCGCGATGTATTGCTCGCCCGGGATATTGCGCAATACGGCCAGCCGCCCGATCGGCAGCAGCATCGATCCGCCAACGCCCTGCAGCACGCGCGCGATCACCAGTTGCGTCAGCGTGTGCGCGGTGGCGCAGAACACCGAGCCCAGCACGAAGATCAGGATGGCGCAGAAGTACACGCGGCGCGTGCCGAACTTGTCCGCCAGCCAGCCCGATGCGGGCGTCAGCATCGCCATGGTCAGCGTGTACGCCACCACCACCGGTTTAAGATCGAGCGGCCGTTCGCCCAGGCTGTGCGCCATTGAGGGCAGCGCGGTGTTGACGATCGTGGTGTCCAGCGTCTGCATGAAAAAACCGGCGAAGACGATCCACAGCATGGCCTTCTGGGAAAAAGCCTGCTGGCTGGCGGGGGCTGAAGCGGTGTGCATGAAAGTTCTTGAAGGAGACGCCTGTCGGGGGAAACCCGAACAACGGCATCCATGGTATCGACCGACCACCCCATCGGGAACCCCTCTGAGTTTATTGACTGTTATCGGAAATTCCGATGACAATGCGGCGATGCTCAATCCTGTCTGGATCCAGACCTTCGCCACCGTGGCCACCGCGCGCAGCTTTACCGACGCCGGCCGCCAGCTTGGCCTGTCGCAATCGTCGGTCAGCGACCATATCCGCCGGCTCGAACAAAGCGTCAACCGCCGCCTGTTCGTGCGCGATACGCATTCGCTGGCACTGACGCCGGACGGCGAGGCATTGCTGGTGCACGCGCGGCTGATCCTGGAAACGCTGGCGCGCGCCGAATCGCAATTCAGCGGACCGCGGCTTCAGGGGCGCGTACGACTCGGATGTTCCGAGGATCTGGCGCAGGGTCCGCTGCCCAACGTGCTGGCGGCGTTCCGCGCCAGTCATCCCGATGTGGAACTCGAAATCAACATCGGCATGACCAGCAAGCTGTACGAATGGATCGACGCCGGTACGCTGGACCTGATCGTCGGCAAGCGCCGCGAGGGAGAACGGCGCGGCGTGCCGTTGTTTCGCGGTCAACTGGAATGGCTGGCGCGTCCCGGCACCGTGGTGGACGTCGACCAGCCACTGCCGCTGATCCTGGTGAACGAACCCAGCGTGACGCGCTCGGTGGTGCTCGACACACTGGCCTCGGCGGGATGGCGCTGGCATATGGTGTGTACCAGCAGCAGCCACTCCGGCTGCATCGCCGCGGCGCGCGGCGGCCTGGGCATTACGGTGCGCGCGCAGAACCTGACCGGCGGCGGCCTGGTTGCGCCGATCAATTTCCACGCGCTGCCGGCACTGCCCGAGGTGGAATTCATCACGCTGGCGTCGCGCCGGCTATCGAGGCCTGCCGAAACGCTGCTGCAACTGATCCGCAAGAGCGATCTGCGCTCGCCGCGCGTCGATTAGGCTCGCAGCGCGCACGGCGTGCTTCAGGACCTCGGGATCAGCGTGCCGATTGCCTGCCAGGCCGTCAGCAGGTGATATGGCGTGGTCGACGGCATTTCGGCGCGGACGACATCCCCATTGGGCGCCAGGCATTCGTGCCAGCCCCTGGCGTGGAGGAACCGTTCGCGGAATCGATCACACCAGCGTTCGAGTTCGGCCAGCGATGCTGCGGGATCGGCGTCGAGCGTGGCCTTGATGGTCAGCGCGCGCGCAAATTCCGTTTGCGCCCAGATGCGCTCGATCGGGTCCGTGATGTTGCCCTGCCCGTCCAGCGCCGCGCATACGCCGAGCGTGTCATCCGCCACGCCGTGGCGGCGCGCAAAGTCGAAGGCACGCGGCAACGATGCGGCTAGCGTCGTGTCGGCAAACAGCGACGGCGAAGTCATCACCAGCGAAAACCATTCGAACTGGTGCCCCGGCTCGATACGATTACCTGCCGAACCCTGCGGCAGCTCCGCCACGCAACCATCGGCGGGATCGACAAAGGCGCCGCAGATGGCGTCGGCAAGCGCGCGCAGGCGATCGGCAAACCAGCTGTCGGCCGTTGCCTCCAGCGCCGCGAGATACGCTTCGGTCAGGTGCATCAGCGGGTTCTGCAACGCGCCGGCGCCGTTGTCGGCAAAATCCTCGGCCAGCGCTGCGTGGTACAGGCCGCTGCCGCTGGCAAAGCGCCCTTCTATCACGTCCACCGTGCGTCGCAATGTCTGAAGCGCCTCGGGGTTGCGGCCAGCGCGATAGTAGTGCGCACAGGCGAAGACCACGAACGCATAGGTATAGAGATCGCGCGTGCGATCGAGCGGCGCGCCTTGCGCATCGATGCTGTAGCACCAGCCGCCCGCGCCATCGCCAAAGTGCGTGTTGAGCGAAGCAAAGAGCCGGTTGGCGTGCTCGATATTGCCGATCGCGGCGAATACGTAGAGCTGCCGCGCGCAGGCCATGGTGCGATAGCGCTTGTCGGGCAGCGGCGCGCCGCTGGCGCCATCGAGCGCCTCGTGCGCCAGTTGCATCGTCCCGTTCCAGCCCGCGCCGGTCCAGGCTGGCGTCACTACCGTGTCGAAATGCGCCCGGAGCGCCGAGATCCGGTCGATGAGAGTGGACGAAACAAGCATGTCAATCAGGGGCGAGGGCCGCAAGGTCGACCCGGAAATCGGAAGGCAGACACGATAGCAGGCCGCTTGCGCCATGCAAAGGCCGTTCACGCCGCACCGCATCATTTCGCGCTGGCAATACGGCGAGCCGGTGCTATGTTGAAAGTCCGCCTGCCCCGCCGCGGCCCGTTTTCAGGAGTTCCGCCATGTCCACTCACCCCCTGTCACTGACCGATCATCGCCGCACGCTCGTGATGCATGTCCTGGAGGATCCTCCAGGGCGCTATACCTGGCGCATCGTGGTCGAAGAAAAATGCGGTGGCGCCGATTGCGACAGCACCATCGAAGCGCATTCCGACTACGCCTCGCATGCGGAAGCCGAAGCGGCCTGCTGGGCGGCCGGCAACGGCATGCTGGACGGTCCGCGCAATGCCGATGAAATGATCCCCCCGCAAAGGCCTCACTAGACGCAATGCAGAGGTGTTCCGTGACATTGCGTGACGAAGAGGCCCAATGAGCGCTTGAATCGCCCATTCACCTCTTGATCCGCCCGCGCCTGCGCCGTACGTTGTACGGACGCGGGAGCGTTTTTCGGCATCCCGCGAGGAGAGCGTAATGGACAAGCCGACGGTAAGCCCCAGCCGCTTCGTCGAAATCCTTAACGAGCGGCTGACCAAACATCCCCTCTACCGCGAGGGCATGCGCGTCTATGCCATCCCGGCCCATTCGGACCATCCGCGCAGCCTGGTATGTGTGGGCCCGCGCGGCACCGAGGGGATCTGCGCGACGATCGAGAATATCGTCCGTGGCGAATGCGACGTCTTTCCCGACATCGGCCAGCACTGGCAGCGGCAAACTGCCCGCCCGACCCACGAACATCGCGCGCGCTAGCCGCATCCCATTCCAGAACCCGCGATCCGCAAGCGGGCGACATCGGCGAGCCTGACAGCTCGCCGATGTCGTTTTGCACGCCAGTCGGTTCGCTGAACTGTCTTTCCCTTCACCCAAGCTGCACCAATTTCCCGGGCTGGATACAATGGCTGCCGCAATCCCCTGCCCGGAGCACTGATGAAAAGAACATTCGAAATCGATGGTGCGGTGGACCCGCTGCCCCGCGCCCAGTCGATCGCTGAATCCAGTGAAACCCGTGCCGCCGCAGTGGCCGCGATCGTCGCGCAGTCTGCCGTCGCGCAAGCCGATCACGCCATGCGCAACTGGACGGACCCGCTCGAAGGTCCGGTGCGCATTGGCTCGCCCGAGCATCTGCGCATGTTCTGCAACATGCTGCTGCAGACCCACAATCCCTACAAGCCTTCGGTCATCGACTGGCCGCCATTGTCCGCCGATGCGCTCAAGCGCGTGACGTCGCTGCCGATCTGGGATATCGCCGTGCAGACGGAGGGGCGCGCATCGGTGCGGGTGCACAGCTTTGCCGCGCGCCAGCGCGATGCCCTGCTGCGCAGCGCGCTGCAAATGGACGCCGACGAGGAAGCGCGCCACAAGGTCGTGCTGTCGAAGCTGGTGCAGGCGTACGGCATCGAACTGGCGCCCGAGCCGGAATATCTGCCGCCGGCCGACGCCGAATGGGGCTGGCTCGTGACCGGCTACAGCGAATGCATCGACAGCTTTGCCGCGTTCGGCCTGTTCGCCGCGGCCAAGGATTCAGGCTTTTTCCCGGCCGAACTGGTGGAAACCTTCGAACCTGTGATCCAGGAAGAGGGCCGGCACATCCTGTTCTTTGCCAACTGGGTGGCGTGGTATCGGGCCAGTCTGCCGTGGTGGCGCCGGCCGGCCTTTGCGCTGAAGGTGGCGCGGGTATGGCTTTTTCTGATTCGCGAGCGCATCGGCCTGGCCAAGGGCATCGACGTGAAGGCGGACGGCGCCGCGCAGGATGCCAACTTCCCGATGAACGCCGCCGGATCGCTCGGGCAGACGCTTTCCGCCGGGTCAATGATCGACCTTTGCCTGGCCGAGAACGAGCGGCGCATGGCGGGGTATGATGCGCGCCTTGTACGGCCGACCACGGTGCCCGCCCTGGCCCGCCTTGTCCGACGCTTCGTCAAGTAAATCGCAATGCTGCTTTTTGGATTGTCCCTGCTGACCCTCGTGGTCTGGTGCGTGCTGGTGTTTGCGCGCGCAGGCTTCTGGCGTGTGCGCAAGCCTGCGCCGTCCGCGCCGCCGGCGCAATGGCCACCCGTGGTCGGCGTGATTCCGGCCCGCAACGAAGCCGACGTGATCGCCCGCGCGGTGACCGGCGTGTTGAGCCAGCAGTACGCCGGCCCGCTGCATCTCGTTGTGGTGGACGATCACAGCAGCGATGGCACCGCCGATATCGCGCGCGCGGCCGCTGCATCGATCGGCAAGGCCGACGCCCTGACCGTGATCGCCGCACGCGATCTGCCAGCGGGTTGGAGCGGCAAGGTGTGGGCGCAGTCCGAAGGCCTGGCCGCCGCCGATATCGAGATGCCGGACGCGGCCTTTGTGTTCCTGACCGATGCCGATATCTGGCACGGCCCGCAAACGGTTGCCGATCTGGTGGCGCGTGCCGAGCAGGAGCAACGCGACCTCACGTCGCTGATGGTGCGGCTGCGCTGCGAATCGGCCTGGGAACGCATGATCGTGCCGGCTTTTGTGTTCTATTTCGCCAAACTGTACCCGTTTGCGCGCGTGGCGGACCCACGCAGCAAGGTCGCCGGTGCGGCGGGCGGATGCATGCTGGCCAGGCGCTCGGCACTGGCCCGCATCGGCGGGTTCGCAGCAATTCGCGGCGAGTTGATCGACGATTGCAGCCTGGCCGCGAAGATCAAGGCCAGCGGCTCGATCCGCCTCGATCTGGCCGACGACAGCCTCTCGCTGCGCCCGTATGACGACTGGCAGAGCCTGTGGAACATGATTGCGCGCAGCGCCTATACCCAGTTGCATTACTCGCCGTGGCTGCTGACCGGCGCCACGCTGGGCATGGTTCTGACCTATCTCGCCCCGCCCGTGCTGGCATTAGTGGGCGGCGCTGCGCTCTGGCCGGCGTGGCTGGCGTGGATCCTGATGGCCGTCAGTTACCGGCCGATGCTGCGCGAATACCGCCAGCCGGCGTGGCTGGCGCCGTTGCTGCCGATCACGGCGCTGTTCTACCTTGGTGCGACGCTCGATTCCGCGCGCCGCTACTACCTGCGCCGCGGCGGACAGTGGAAGGGGCGCTCGCAGGCCCCGGTGCGGTCCTGACTGCGCACGCCGGCAGGCTCCGGCGCCGCTTCACTTGAGATAGCCGTTCTCTCGGAACCAGTTCAGCGCGTCGCGCAGTCCTTCCTGATAGGGGCGCGGCGCGTAGCCCAGCTCCCGCATGGCCTTGGCCGACGTGAAGAACATCCGGTATTGCGACATCTTCAGGCCGTCAACGGTCACGAACGGCTCCTTTCCGGTAAAACGCGCCACGGTCTCGGCCACCCGGGCAATCGGGTAAAGCGGCCAGCGCGGCAGTTCCACCGTCGGCGCCTTGCGGCCGGCCATGCCGGCGATATCGGCCAGCATCTGGCGCAACAGTACGTCCTGGCCGCCGAGGATATAGCGCTCGCCGATGCGGCCCTTGTCCAGCGCGAGGAAATGACCGTTCGCCACGTCGTCGACGTGCGCGAGGTTCAGACCGGTATCGACGAAAGCCGGAATCTTGCCGGTGGCGGCCTCCACGATGATGCGTCCGGTCGGCGTGGGGCGCACGTCGCGCGGACCGATCGGCGTGGAAGGATTTACGATCACGGCCGGCAGGCCCTCGCCGACCATGCGCTCCACTTCACGCTCGGCCAGCACCTTGCTGCGCTTGTACGCGCCGATCGCTTCGTGGCCCGCCATCGCCGCGGTCTCGTCGACCGGCGCCGTGGCGCCAGCTACGCGCAGCGTCGCCACGCTGCTGGTGTAGATAATCCGCTCCACGCCGGCGTTGCGCGCGGCGGTCATGGTCGTCACCGTGCCGTCGACGTTGGCGCGCACGATCTCCTCGGGGTCCGGCGCCCACAGCCGATAATCGGCCGCCACATGAAACAGATAACGGATGCCAGCCATGGCGCGGGCCATCGACGCGGCGTCGCGCATATCTCCCTCGACGATTTCCACCGGCAACCCGGCCAGATTGGCGCGCGGGCTGGTGGGACGCACCACCACGCGCACCTGGAACCCGCGCTCGAGCGCCTGGCGCATGACCGAAGAACCCAGAAAGCCGGAGGCTCCTGTCACGAGAATGCAATTGTTAATTTCAAATCCCCTGTAGGCGTTAGGTGCGAATTAGGCGCTAATAGCGGCAATGCCGGGGCGCGTAACGCGCATTTTCACCGGAAAGACCCTGTTGGCAGTAACCAACGCGCGAACATGAAATTCCGACCCGGTATATAGTAACCACCGTGAGCCGGAAAAGTGATGCCGGAATACCAAAATCAAGATGTCTTCAAATCTTCACAAGCGGGTCGGGGGGCCGATTCCATGCAGGTAATACTTGCTCAGCCAAGAGGGTTTTGCGCCGGCGTGGTCAGGGCGATCGAAATCGTGGACCGCGCACTGATCAAACATGGCGCACCCGTCTATGTCAGGCACGAGATCGTACACAACAAACATGTGGTGGATGGCCTGCGCAAGAAAGGGGCACGCTTTGTCGAAGAACTTGACGAGGTGCCCGGCGACGCCGTCACCATCTTCAGCGCGCATGGAGTCTCCCGCGATGTGGTCGCCGAGGCGCAGCGGCGCGAGCTGCACGCCATCGACGCCACTTGCCCGCTGGTGATCAAGGTCCATAACCAGGGCCGCCAGTATGCGGCCGCCGGCCGCCATGTGATCCTGATCGGTCACGCCGGCCATCCCGAGGTGGAAGGTACGATGGGGCAGATTCCGGGCAAGGTGATTCTCGTGCAGAACGAGGCCGAGGCCGCCAGCGTGGACCTGCCGCCCGATGCGCCAGTCGCATATATCACCCAGACCACGTTGTCCGTGGACGACACCCGTAATATCATTGCGGCGCTCGGCCGCCGATTCACCAATCTGGTCGGGCCGAATACACGCGATATTTGCTACGCTACGCAAAATCGGCAGAGCGCAGTGCGGGAATTAGCCGCGCGCGTGGATGTCATTCTCGTGATCGGCGCCACCAACAGTTCGAATTCGAACCGGCTGCGTGAAATCGGTACGGAAAGCGGCGTACCGAGTTACCTGATCGCCGATGGCAGCGAGCTCGATCCCGCGTGGGTCCGCCACGCAGGTGTCGTAGGAATTACCGCGGGTGCCTCGGCGCCCGAGAACATGGTGGAAGACGTCATTGCGGCCTTGCGCCGCCTCGGTCCGGTCGAAGTCTCGACCATGGAAGGGATCGAGGAACATGCCGAATTCCGCCTGCCGGCTGAACTGGCCGATGCAGCGCTGGCCCCAGGGGCCAGGACCACAACCGATATCAGTAACGCCCAGCATGCCGCCCACTCTGTGGCGGGCTGACGCGCAAAGCTGAACCTAACAGGAAGTACCCCCTTGGCCATTCCGTTTCTGCAGGTCGCCCGCGTAGGCGCCTATATCGCACGCAAGCATCTGTCCGGACAAAAGCGTTATCCGCTCGCCCTGATGCTCGAGCCCCTGTTCCGCTGCAACCTGGCATGTTCGGGCTGCGGCAAGATCGACTATCCGGATCCCATCCTGAACCAGCGCCTGTCGGTGCAGGAATGCCTGGAAGCCGTGGACGAATGCGGCGCGCCCGTGGTGTCCATCGCCGGCGGCGAACCGCTGCTGCACAAGGACATGCCGGAAATCGTGCGCGGCATCATCGCGCGCAAGCGTTTCGTCTACCTGTGCACCAACGCCCTGCTGCTGGAAAAGAAGATCGACCAGTACAAGCCGAGCCCGTATTTCGTGTGGTCGATCCATCTGGACGGCGATCGCGAAATGCACGATCACTCGGTCAATCAGGAAGGCGTCTACGACCGCTGCGTCGAAGCGATCCGCATGGCCAAGGAGCGCGGCTTCCGCGTCAATATCAACTGCACGCTGTTCAACGATGCCAAGCCGGACCGCGTGGCCAAGTTCTTTGACTCGGTCAAGGCGATGGGCGTGGACGGCATCACGGTGTCGCCGGGCTACGCTTACGAGCGCGCGCCTGACCAGCAGCACTTCCTGAACCGCAACAAGACCAAGCAGTTGTTCCGCGACATCCTGTCGCGTGGCAATGCCGGCAAGAAGTGGGCATTCAGCCAGTCGACGATGTTCCTGGACTTCCTGGCCGGCAACCAGACCTACAAGTGCACGCCGTGGGGCAACCCCGCGCGCACCGTGTTCGGCTGGCAGCGCCCGTGCTACCTGGTTGGCGAAGGCTACGTGAAGACTTTCAAGGAACTGATGGAAGATACCGACTGGGACGCCTACGGCGTCGGCAATTACGAAAAATGCGCCGACTGCATGGTCCACAGCGGCTTCGAGGCGACCGCCGTGGCGGACACCTTCTCGCACCCGCTGAAGGCGCTCGGCGTGAGCCTGCGCGGTGTGAAGACGGACGGCCCGATGGCGCCGGACCTGTCGCTGGAAAACCAGCGCCCGGCCGAGTACGTGTTCTCGCGCCATGTCGAAATCAAGCTGGCCGAGATCGGCAACCTGAAGAAGGCCCAGGGTAGCCGCGCCGAGGCCGTACAGGCGGCCCAGGTGCACTGACACGCGCACTGCCGCAGCGGGCCCGCCTTTGAGGCGGCCCAATGAGAAATGGCGTCGGAGCAACCGACGCCATTTTTGTTTGCCTGGGACGCAAGCGGTCCGAAGACCGCGCTGCCGCCTGGCCTCAGGCCCGCGCGTTGTGATTGGTGAGGTACTTCACCAGCCCATCGACGCCGTCGCGCGCGACGATATCGGCGAATTGCTTGCGATACACCTCGATCAGCCACGCGCCCATCATATTGATGTCGTAGATTTTCCAGCCGTCGCTGCCACGCTGCAGACGGTAGTCGATCAGCATCTCGTCGCCGTTGTTCATCACGCGCGTGGCAACCACGACGTCGTTGGCATTGCTGCCAGCCTTGGCAGGTTTGTACGTGAACTTTGGACTTTGCTCGCGCAATTGAGACAACGATACGGCGTAGCTACGCACCAGCAATGCCGTGAATTGCTCCTGGAGCGTTTTTTGCTGCTCCGGGGTGGCCTGCTTCCATGCGCTGCCCACTGCCAGCCGGGTCGTACGGCCGAAGTCGGTATAGGGCAGGAATTCGCGCTGGACGACAGCGGTAATTTTTGCAAGATCGCCGGCACGCGTTTCAGGGTCGGTCTTGATCTTGGTGATCACGCCTTCGACTGCCGATTGCACCAGTTTGTCCGGTGCGGCGTTGGTGGCAACCTGCGCATGCGCGGATGAAAAAACTGCCACTGCAGCGATCGGCGCGATGATGGCGGCGGGAAAGATTCCGGAACGTTTCATAACTGTTTGATGCGCTTGATAATCGACCGTTAGGCCAGTCGACCCAGTATATAGCGGTTCAGCAAACCGCCGCGCCACATGGCCGGTGCGGCGCGTGGTGCGCCAACCGCTATACTCCCCGGTGCCGCCCGGCGCCCCATTGCCACCGTATCGCAGCCGGACGTAGAAAAAACAGGACTCATGATCAGACCGCTGCTGGTTCGCACCGTCAAATTCTCCACCGCTCACGCCTGGCTCGTGATCGGTATCTGCCTGCTGCTCGCCATTGGCAGCGGCGTCTACGTGGCCCGCAATTTCGCCATCAATACCGATATCGGCCGCCTGCTCGAATCGGATGCGCCATGGGCGAAGAACGACCAGGCCATCAGCGCCGCATTTCCCCAACGCGACAAGATGATTCTCGCGGTGGTGCAGGCGCCGGCCAAGGAACTGGCCGACGCCGCCGCTAACGAATTGGCCGACGCCCTGCGCAAACAGCCGGAACGATTCAACGCAGTGGGCCAGCCCGGCGCGGGCCCCTTCTTCGAACGCAACGGCCTGCTGTTTGCCGACACGGCCAGCGTCAACGACATGGCCGACAAGCTCGGCCAAGCGCGGCCGTTGTTGAACAATCTGGCGCACGATCCCACGTTGCGCGGGCTGTCCGATCTGCTGACCACCACGCTCAATCTGCCGCTGCAGCTTGGTCAGATCAAGCTGTCCGACATGGACAAGCTGCTCGGCGAATCGGCCCGCACCGTCGACGGCGTGCTGGCGAACAAGCCCGTGGCGCTGTCCTGGGCCGGGCTGGTCGACAGCAGCCTGAAGCCCAATGCGGACGGCCGCGCATTCAGCTTCGTCACGCTTTCGCCGGTACTCGATTTCAGCGACCTGAAGGCTGGCGCCGGCGCCAGCGACGCGATCCGCGCGGCCGCCGCCCAGTTGAAACTCGACGAACGCTACAACGCCGTGGTGCGGCTGACCGGATCGCAGCCGCTGGCCGATGACGAATTCGCCTCGGTCAGCGATGGCGCCGTGCTCAACGGCGTGCTGACGCTGGTGGTGGTGATCGGCATTCTGTGGATGGCGCTGCGCTCGGCGCGCCTGATCACGGCGGTGCTGGTCAGCCTGATCTCCGGCCTGATCATCACGGCCGCGCTGGGCCTGCTGATGGTGGGCGCGCTGAATATGATCTCGGTGGCGTTTGCCGTGCTGTTTGTCGGCCTTGGCGTGGACTTCGGCATCCAGTTCGGGGTGCGCTATCGCGCCGAGCGGCACGAGCACGGCGATCTTCAGGAAGCATTGGCGCTGGCCGCGCGCGACGTGGCCGGGCCGCTCACGCTGGCTGCCGCGGCCACCGCCGCAGCGTTCTTCTGCTTCCTGCCGACCGATTACCGCGGCGTGGCCGAATTGGGCAAGATTGCCGGCGTCGGCATGTTCATCGCCTTCGCCACGACCTTCACGATGCTGCCGGCGCTGATCCGCGTGCTGGCACCGCCCGGCGAGAACGAACTACCGGGCTTTGCCTGGCTGGCTCCGGCCGACTCGTTCTTCGAGCGCCATCGCAAGGGGACGCTGGTTGGCGTGCTGGCGGTGCTGTTTGCCGGCGCCCCGCTGCTGCCGCATCTGCGTTTCGATTTCGATCCGCTTCATCTGAAGGATCCGCATTCCGAATCGATGTCGACGCTGCTCGCGCTCAAGGACGCGCCGCAGGCCGGCACTGACGACGTCAAGGTGCTGGCGCCCACCCTCAAGGATGCCGAAGCGGTCGCCGCGCGGCTCAAGGCACTGCCGGAAGTCGAGCGCGTAGTCACGCTGAAGACCTTTATCCCCGACGATCAGCCGCCCAAGCTGGCCACGATTGCCGGCATGGCGAAGAACCTGATGCCGGTGCTGACGCAGCCGACCGCCTCGCCGGCTGACGACGAGCGGCGCGTGGCCTCGCTGCGCAACGCATCGCGCCAGCTGGCGCTGGCCGCCGAGGATCATCCCGGCCCCGGCGCCGCATCGGCCGAGCATTTGTCGCGTGCGCTGAAGCAGCTGGCCGATGCGCCCGCTGCCACGCGCGATCGCGCCGAGCTGGCCATCGCCTTGCCGCTGCGTCTGGCGCTGGGCACGCTGCAGCGCGCGCTGCAGCCCGAAACCGTGACGCAACAAACCCTGCCGCCCGAACTGGTGCGCGACTGGCTGGCGCCAAACGGCCAGGCGCTGGTCAACATCAGCCCGAAGCTGCCGCCGCCCGGCGCGGGCAGCGACGCCGCGCGGGAAGCCGCGCTGAACCAGTTCGTCGCCGTGATGGCGCGCGTGCAGCCGGACGCCACCGGTGGCCCGATCGCCATCAAGGGATCGGCCGACACCATCATGACCGCCTTCATCCACGCCGGCATCTGGGCTGTGATGTCGATCACGGTCCTGCTGTGGATCACCCTGCGGCGCGTCGGCGATGTGCTGCGCACGCTGATTCCGCTGCTGGTGTCCGGACTGGTCACGCTGGAACTGTGCGTGATCTTCGGAATATCGCTGAACTTCGCCAACATCATCGCCCTGCCGCTGCTGCTGGGCATCGGCGTGGCATTCAAGATCTACTACGTGATTGCCTGGCGCCACGGCAAGACCAAGCTGCTGCAGTCCAGCCTGACCCACGCCGTGCTGTACAGCGCGGCCACCACGGCCACGGCGTTCGGCAGCCTGTGGCTGTCGCACCATCCGGGCACCGCCAGCATGGGCAAGTTGCTGGCGCTGGCGCTGGCCTGCACGCTGGCCGGCGCGGTCTTCTTCCAACCCATCCTGATGGGACGCCCCCGGCGCGAGCTGGCCGGGCGCGGCGAACCGCTCGGTCCGTCGCTTCCCCCACTCACGGTGGCTACGACCATGGCACAATCTGCCGATAAATCAGCAGGATCGGATTCCGGCGCGCCGCGACGCTAGCCCGCCGATCGCCGATACCAGACGACATTCAGGCGGTCTCCCCCCGGAAGGCCGTCTCCATGACAAAAAACCAGAAGCCAGACCGCCTCGCCATGTCCTCCCGTATTTCGCCCCTGCGCGGCACGCCGCCGCAAAGCTCCCGTCGTGCCGTCGCCCTGACACTGGCCTCGCTGACCGTCCTCGCAGCCGGTTGCGCCACCGGACCCGAAGCCAATCCGGCCGATCCGCTCGAGCCGATGAACCGGGCGGTCTTCACGGTCAACGACAAGGTCGACCAGTACGTCGCCCAGCCGATCGCCAAGGGCTACAAGGCGGTAACGCCGGAGCCGGCGCGTATCGCGGTGACCAATTTCTTTGCCAATTTCTCGGACGTGGGCAACTTTGCCAACAACGTGCTGCAAGGCAAGGTCGTCGATGCGGCCGAGACCATGATGCGCGTGGCGATCAACACGGTGCTGGGCATTGGCGGCCTGATCGACATCGCCACGGCGGCCGGCATCCCGCGTCATTCGCAGGATCTGGGGCTCACCTTCGGCACCTGGGGCATTCCGTCGGGGCCGTATCTGGTGCTGCCGCTGTTCGGGCCGAGCTCGATCCGCGACGGCGCGGGGCTGGCCGGCAGCTTCTACCTCGATCCGGCGCACTATTTCGATCCGGCCTGGCGCAACTCGATGTTCGGCATCAACGTGCTCAATACGCGCACCAACATGCTCGGCGCCACCGATCTGCTGTCGCAAGCGGCGCTCGACAAATACGCGTTCGTGCGGGATGCCTACATGCAGCGCCGCCAGTATCTGCTGGGCGATGGCGGCAATGCGCTGCCGTCGTACGAGGAAGACGAGGATACGCCGCCCGCCAGCGGCACGAGCGGCGGCGCACCAAAGACCCCGGACACCTCGACCAAGCCCGACACGCCCGCGGCACCGGCTGTACCGGCGCCCGCGCCCGGCACGGCGAAATAGCCTGGCTGGCGGTCATCGCCTCACGCGCGTCGACCGCTCGGACGCGACGCATCGGTCATCACAAAAAACACAAAAAAGCACGCCCACGCCGGGGCACGGCGCGGGCGCGAAGACCACGGATGCGGTGTCCGTGGCCCGACAGATCGTAGGCAATTTTCGGAAAACCGATTGCCAACAATTGTGTCGACACGGCGATGGCGCCAGTCTGGCGCAACATGTGCGATGTGTGCCTAGCCGGCGGACGATCGACGATGCGCCGATGGCACGGTATTGAAGCGAAAACGGATGGCGAGGGTCAGCCCGCGCGATGGCGCAGCGGCAGCCAGATCGAGAACGTTGCGCCCTCGCCTGGCGCGCTGTCCAGCATCACGCGCCCGCCATGGCGTTCCGCTACGGTCTTGACGAAGACCAGTCCCAGGCCGCTGCCGGCCGGTGCATTGCTGGCAGGCGCGTGCACACGGCTGAACGGTCGGAATAGCCGCGCCTGCGCGTCCTTCGCGATGCCGGGACCCCGGTCGGCCACCTCGATCGCCATGTAAGGCCCCAGCCTGTGCAGCCGTATCGTGACCGGTTCTCCGGGCGGGCTGAACTTGATGGCGTTGCTGACGAGGTTGGCGATGGCGCGCACCAGCAGCGCCGGCGCGACCCGCAACCTGACGCCTTCCGCATCGAGCTCCAGCTTCAGTTCGATCCCGCGCGTGCGCGCCAGCGCCCAGAGCTCGTCGGTGGCGTCCAGCACCAGCGATGTCAAATCGGCTTCGGCAAACACCAGGTTCTGGGATTCGGCCTGCGCCAGCCGGATGAAATCGTCGGCCAGCGCCAGCGTGCGATGCGCATGTTCGCCGATCCGCTCGAGCAGTTCCGCCTGCGGCAAGGTGCGTTCGGCGCGCGACTGCAGATCGATCAGGGCCAGGATCGACGCCTGCGGCGACCGCATGTCATGCGACAGAAAATGCAGCGTCTGCTCGCGCTGCCGCTCGGCGCGGCGCACCGCCGTGATGTCGATCAGGCTGACGATGACGCCGGCTGGCCGCCCCGCCTCGCCGTGCAGCGGCGCCCCGTGCAGCAGATAACGGCGGTCGTCCCCGGTCGCCAGTTCCACGCCATGCGAATCGGACGACGACGTCACTGGCGCAGCGGCATCGAGCGCGTCGCACAGCGCGTCCCAATAGGCCAGGCCCGCGCCGGGCGCCGGAAACAGGGTCTCGATGATGTCCGGCAGCCCCGGCCGCTCGAGGCCGCCATAGGCATCGAACGCCTGCAGGTTGTCGAGCGCGGCCGGCTGCGGCAGATCGTTGATGCCCTGCAGCACGGCAGGCGCCAGTGCGACGGCCCGGCGGTTGGCCACCAGGATGCCGCCATCGAGATTGCAGATCACGGTGGCCTCGGGCAGGCTTTCGAGCCCGTCGGAGAGGAAGCGCCGCATGTCGCGCAGCCGCGCGGTCATGTCGTACACCGCCTGCATGCGTCCATCCAGCGAATGATCGATGCGAGCCGGCACGGCCAGCAGTCCCGGCTCGCGCGCCAGACGCGCCAGTTCTTCGGACAGAAAGCGCAACGCCGCTTCCTGGCGACGCCAGCTCCAGAGCGGATACACCAACAGGCATCCAAACACCGCCGCCGCAGGCGCGAACCACAGATGCATGCTGCCCACCAGCATGACGCTGCCGCCAATCAACGCGGCCACCAGCAGCGCGACGGCGATCAAGGCGTCGCGCGGCGTCAGCATCCACGCCGCCAGCGCGGCCAGCAGCACCGGCAGCAGCGTGGCAAACCAGCCTGCCAGTTCGGGAACGCGCACGATGCCGGTGCCATCGCGCAGCGCCTGCAGGACATTGGCGATCAGTTCCATGCCGCTCATGCCGCGTCCGTTGCGCGACACCGGCGTGGCCAGCACATCGCCCAGCCCGGTGGCCATCACGCCGACGATCACGTACTTGTCGCGGAAGTACCCTGGGCCGAGCTGGCCGGACAGCACGTCGATCACCGATACGCGCGCGAATGTGCCCGGCGGCCCGGCATAAGGAATGCGCAGGCGGTCTTCGCCGACCCAGCCGGTGCTATCGGTGCGGCGAGCGGTTTCGTGGCGGAACGATTGCGGCGACGGCGGCGACGCCTGGCCGAAAGCGGCCATCGCCGCCGCGAAGTGCCAGACCGGCGGCGCATCGCCATCGCTTTCGCGCAGGAACACCGAGCGCGCGGCGCCATCGGCATCGAGGATCATGTTGATATGACCGACCTGCGCGGGCAGCCTGGCAAGCGGCCCGCGCATCATGAGGCCGGTGGGGCCGGCTTCGGCCACCACCGGCAGGATCACGTTGCGCGCGCGGGCCAATGCCTGCGCCAATTCGACGTCGTCGGCAGGGTAGCGGATATCGGGCTCGGACAGGATCACGTCCATGCCGATCACGCGCGGCTTGTCCGCCGCGATGTGGTCGACCAGCGACGCCAGCACCGAGCGCCGCCACGGCCAGCGGCCCAGCGCGCCAATACTCGCGTCGTCCACGGTCACCAGCACGATATCGTCGCGCGCCGGATGCGGCTGGCTGGCGATGGCGAAATCGAGCACGGCCAGGTCGGCGCGCGCAAACCAGTCGAAGCGCGCCACCGCGGCCGTGATGGCAATCACGGCGACAAGCAGCAGCGCCCACTCTACGCGTGTGCGCCGATGAAAGAACGCGGCGGCGCTTCTACCGCGCGTCCGTCTCGATGCCATGGCCTGCCGTTCCCATCGTCACCACACCGCCCCGCGCGTCGCGCAGCACGGCCGGCAGACCTACCTGCTGAGGCGCGCCGAAAGCGGCCGCCGGCGGCATCTGCGCGTCGATGGCGCGCGCGACGCGAATGAAGTACGTGCCCGCCGCCGGGCGCGGCATCGAAATCTCGTTTTGCGTGGCGCGCACGGTCACCACATCGTCCTGGAACGCCGCATCGCGGCTCATTTGCACGACGTAGCCCGATGGCGCGGCGGCTTCGGCCGGCCAGCGCACGCGCAAGGCGTCGCCGTCATCGCTGGCGGCCGGCAGCGGCGCGGCCGGCATCACGGTCAGCGGCGAGGCGTCGCCCCAGGGGCCGCGCTCGCCACGCGTGTCGATCGACCGCAGGCGCCACCACCATCGACCCTCGGCAAGCGCGCGATGCGCCTCGACGCCCGCTTCGCGCACCACGGTCGATTGCCGCGTAAAGCCCGGATCCGCCGAAACGGCCAGTTCATAGCCCTCCGCCTGTGGCACGGCGGCCCAGCGGAACATCGCATCGGGACCATAGGCGACCGCGTCCGGCTGCGGCGCGAGCGAGAACGGCGCCGGTGGATGGCGCTTGACCGCGATCGGCAGCACCGCCGCATGTCCGGTCAGGCGATCGGCGGCCAGCGCATTGACCGCCACGAACAGGCGGCCGTCCGACAGATCGTCGATCACGGCCTCGGGCGCCGCGACTTCGACAGTCCAGATCCATTCGGTCAGCGTCGCGTCGCGCGCCACGCCCACGCGATAACCGGCCGCCCCGTCGACCGCGTGCCACTGAACGGTCAGGCTGCGCGTCATGACCGGATCGGACACCGCGGCCACGGCTGGCGCCGGCAGCAGCGGCACCGGCTGGCTGAGGCGCCCGCCGGCCGACACGCCGACGCCGAACCCCGCGCCGACCGACGCCTCGCCCGATCGCGCGCCCATATCGACGCGGCCTTCGATCACTTCGCTGCGCGTTCCGACGGAATCGACCGCCACGCGATAGCGGGTACCGCGCACCCCGGTCACCAGTAGCGGCGTGCGGATCTCGTAACGGCCCACGCCCTTGCCATTGGGCGCGACGCGTGACTCCGCCGCGCCGCGCTCCACACCGATCACCGTGTCGGCCAGGCCGCTGCGTGCGAAGGTCCGCAGGCGTCGCACCTCGATGCGGGTGCCGCCGGGCAGCGCGACGCGCGTTCCATCGGGCAACTCCAGCGTGGCGGAGCCGTCCGGGCCGGTTTGGATCTGTGCGGTTTCGCGCAGCGCATCGCCCGTGCACAACGGCTTGCCATCTGCCGACACCTGGCCGCGCACGAATACCGCGCGCGCGGTGGCGGCCACCACCGGAATGCGTGACAAGGGCATGCGGATGCGGCTGCCCGGTTTCAGGCGGTACGGATCGGCGACGGCATTGCGCGCCTGCAACAGGCGCCAGTCGTTCGGGCTCGTCATATAGCGCGCCGCCAGTCCGATCAGCGTGTCGCCGGCTTCCACCTCGTAGATGAAATCGCTGCCCTGCGTGCCGGCTGGTGCCGCCATGGCACCGGCCGGCAACATCACTCCAGCCACTGCGCCGCACAGCACAGGGCGGATCCGCGCTTGCCGCCTACGCATCGGCGATTGTCGCGGCTTCGAAGCGGTAGCCGTGCGAATACACCGACGTCAGGCGCACCCCATTTTCGGGACGCAATGTCAGCTTGATTCGCAGCCGCGAGATATGGGTGTCCAGCGTGCGCGAGCCGGCCTCCATGGCGCGCCCCCAGACCGCCTGTTCGATCACGTCGCGCGACATCAGCCGGCCGATATTGCGGAACAGGAACAGCGCCAGATCGAATTCGCGCGGCGACAGATCGGCAATCTGGCCCTGCACGGCGATGCAGCGCCGACGCGCGTCCACCACGTAGTCGCCCTGGCGGATCAGGTCATCGTCATGCACGGTATCGGGATAGGCGCGACGCAGCAGCGCGCGCACACGCGCCACGAATTCCGCCGCCCGCAGCGGCTTGGCCAGGTAATCGTCGGCGCCCACGGTCAGGCCCGCGACGATATCGGCCTCGTCGACGCGACTGGTCAAAAACAGAATGGGCGGCAAGCGCCCGGAGTGCTGGCGAACCCAGCTTACGAGTTCATAGCCGCTTACATCCGGCAGTTGCCAGTCCATCAGAATCAGGTCGAACGCCTGATCGCGCAACGCGCGCAGGAAGGCGGATCCGGTGGCAAAGCTGGCACACGTGAATCCGGCCTCTTCGAGTAACTGGCGAATCTGCTCGGCCTGGGCGGCATCGTCCTCCACTGAGGCAATTCTCATCTACTTCCCTCTGATGACTTCGGCCTGTGTCCGGCACGGCGGCGCCATGTTACCGAAACGGGCCATGACACGTCGAGGCTACATAAGAGGGGTTAGCGGCTCTCGGGTGTTGCGGCCATGCCGATTGGCCGAAATATTGTTGCGGGCGTAGCGGATTCGTGTCGCGCACAGCACATCCCCACCGATGCGGATCGGAGCCGGCAGCGCGGTGTCCGGTGGTGCCCCGCACGCGCGAAATCGCCGCCGTCGTCTAGAGAATTTTCAGCGCAACGACGACATGTCGGCGGCTGCGTCGAAGCGCGTCGAGGTGGTCCTGCGGGCATCGCCTGCGAGGAAAATCGATCTTCAGGTTTCCGAGCCGGGCGCCATGGCAATTTCCGCCGCATGCGTCATCGCAACGCAACGAGAAAATCGACGAGCGCAGACACTATGCGCCAGCGTGGTCGTGCGGCACCGTAACATCTTCAATTCCGACGCAAGCCCACCGATGCGCCCAACAAAAAAGGAGCCGAAGCTCCTTTTCTGGGCAAATGCGGACGCACCGCTTACTGCAGCATATAAGTTTCGTATTCAAGTCGATCAAGTTTGCGATCGAGCAAATACAGCGCAAGTGCCACCACGATGAGCAGCGATACCGCAAAGCCGTAGCCGTACCATGCCGGCCCCAGCGACAGCGTCAGGCGCGTCAGCGCGAAGTTGAGCACGACAAACGCGCCGGTCAGCATCAGCACCTCGCGGCGGCGATCGAGATAGAAATAAATATTGAGCACGCCCAGCAGCACCACCTGCAGGCTGGCGCCGATCACATCCACATAAAGCAGCGGCAGGTACAGCTCAGAAATGCCCAGCAGCCGCAGCAGCCAGCCGCCGATCACGAACAGCAGCAGCGACGCGATGGCCTGCACCTTGACGATCTCGTACAAGCCCAGGCGAATGGTCTGCACCATCGTATTGCGCATGTCTTCGATGTGTTCGAGCGAACTGCCGCCGCGCACCGCGTTGTAGAACGCGTCGTAGTACTCGACGAAATCGGTCTCGATACGCACCAGGAACACCGCCATGCCCGGGATGATCGCCAGATAGGCCAGGAATACCGGGATGTCGTAAATGATGGACGCATTGAGCGGGCCGATCACGGGCTGGCCCGTAGACGGCGCGTACCAGAACATGAACTTGTCCAGCCAGATGCCAAGGTTGTAGAACAGGCCGATCGCCACCAGGCTTGGATAGGCGTAACGCTTCTGGAACACTTCGAACGACATGAAGCGCTGGCTTGTGTAATTGCGATAGATCAACGTGATCATGCCCACCAGCAGGCACAACTGCCCGACCACGAAGCCGCCCAACAGCCCTTCCAGCCCGCGCGAGCGCAGCGCCAGCGCCGCCAGCACCGTGATCGTGTAGCCGACGAAGAACGTCCACACGATGGCCTTGTATTGCTTCATGCCGGACAGGAAGATCGCCGCGATCCAGATATTGCTCATGATCACGAAGCCCGCGATCATCAGCAGCCGATACAGCACGGACTGGTCCGGAAAAGCCCAGAACGCACAAGCCAGTCCAATTGCGCCTGCCAGCGCGGTGCTCAGCAGCGCCACCGCGTGGTAGTTGGACAGCACCAGGTCGGCGCGACGCTCGAACAGGCGGTCCGACGTGAAGCGCGTAAACGACAATTGCATCGGCCCGGTCAATATCAAGCTGCACGCGATCAGGTAAGTCACCGACACCTGGAACTGCGTGATCAGGATGCCGGGCACCACCCAGCCAATCGACAGCAGGCCGATCAGCAGGATGCCGAGGATCGACAGGATCCACGGCCCCGAGCTGATCACGCCGGCATAGGCGTAGGCGCTCAGCATGCCGGACAGGCTGTCGCGGCGCAGCATCTTGCGAAGTTCGAATCCGATACCGGCCATCTCAGCGTCCTCCCCCGTGCACCGGGCACCTGGCTGGGCTGGCGCCCCGCTCGCGGCGCGCGTTATCCGGCATTTCCATCAATTCGGTGTAGAGCTCGCGATAGCTGCCGACCATCTGCTCCTGCGTGTAGTAGCGCTCCACGCGCGCAATGCCGGCCGCCTGCGCGGCGCGCCAGCGCTCCGGATGCTGCAGCAGCCCGAGCGCGGCCCCCGCCAGCGCGGCCGGATCGGCGATACGCACCACGTCGCCCGCGGCGCCCAGCGCAGCGTCGTCGCCGGGCAAGCCGAACACCAGTTCGCTGCACGACCCCACATCGGTGGTCACGCAGGGCACGCCAGCGGCGAAGCCTTCCAGCACCACCAGCGGCAGCGCTTCGGAAATCGAACTCAGCACGAGCACGCCAACCTTGGGCAGCAGTTCGTCGATCTTCTGGAAACCGAGGAATTTCACCTTGTCCGCCAGCCCGAGGCTTTGCGCCAGGCTGCGGCATTCGCGCGCATATTCCGCATCCTCGTCCTCGGGACCGGCGATCCAGCCTTCGGCATCGGGATATTCGCGCACCACGGTCAGCATCGCGCGGATGAACGTCTTGATGTCCTTGATGGGCACCACACGGCCGATCAGGCACAGCACTGGCGGCACGCCCGGCGCGCGCTTTTCGCGCAGCGCGGACAGGCGCGGCAGGTTGATGCCGTTCGGGATATTGCGCGTGCGCTCGGCCGGCGCGCCGTCCAGCACCTGGCGGCGTCGGTTGCCCTCGTACAGCGCCGTGATCTCGTCGCCAGCCTCGTAGCAGACCCGGCCCAGCGTTTCAAAGAAGCGCACCCAAAGTTCGCGGAAATAGCTGATCTGGGAAATATCGCGCTCGAAGATGTTCCGGTTGTCGCGGATCCACTGGCTCTGGAACAGGTCGATCTTGCGTTCCTTGGTGTAGATGCCGTGCTCGGACACCAGCAGCGGACGCCCGTTGCGATGCCGCAGCATCGCGCCCAGAAACCCCGCGTAGCCCGTGGAAACGGTGTGGTAGACCTTGGCCGGGATCAGGCCGTCCGCGATGCGCACCAGTTGCCAGAGCGGCTTGTGCATGATGCGGATGGTCCAGAAATAATCGGTGAAGGACGGGTCCGTGCAGAACTTGCGGTACTGGTCGGTGATGGTGTCCCACGCACGCTTGCTGTAGAGGAACGCGTCCTCGGCCAGCGCCCCGCCCTCGCGCAGCGCGGGCATCAGTTCGCGGATCAGCTCGCCGGCCTCGGCTTCCTTGCCCGGCTCGCGCAGCAGTTCATGCAGCGCGTCGGTCTTTTCGAACGCGCGCGCATCGCCGGCGGTGCCATGCACCATCGGCGGCGGCGGAAAGTCGTACAGGAAATGGGTTTCCAGATGCACCACGTTGTCCGGCAGCGCATAGACCATCTCGCCGTAGTCCTGCCTGCGGCTGCCGATGAAGACGATGCCGAAGCGGATCTCCGGAAACGCCCGGATCATCTGATTGACCCAGCTCGACACGCCTCCGCTCACATACGGGAACGTGCCTTCGAGCAGCAACATGACGTCGGCGGACGTCCCCTTGACCAGAATTTCGCTCATGATTGCCAGTACCGCAGCAGAGGCCGCACCAGCGGGAGCGGCGACGGGCTGTCGAAAGCCGCCATCAGCTTGCGCACGGCGGCATAGTCACGTTCCAGGTAGGCGGCTTCCGCCAGCAACGGCAGCACGCGTTCCCGGGCAAAGCCCAGTGTTTCGGCACGGGCCAGGAATTGGCGCGCCTCCGCCGGCGCATTGCGCGTCAGCGCCAGGCGCCCGCGCATGTACCACAGCGCGGCATTGCCATCGTCGATCTCCAGCGCGGCGCTGGCGTAGCGCTCCACCTGGCTGGCGGTATAGCGGTACACGTCGCCCTGCACCAGGTTCTGGTAAATCAGTTCCCAATAGAGATCGGCCAGACGCTTGTTGATCTCGCCGCGCGCCTGCGGCGAATCGGCTGCCTCGAGGCGCGGCAGTTCGGCCAGGATCTGCTGCGTCAGCTGCTTTTCGGCGCCATCGAGCATGCCGTAGGCCAGCAGGCGGATGTCGTCGGTGCTGTCGGCCAGCAGTTCGCGCAGCACCGGACTGGCCGTGCGGGCCGGCATCGACTGCATCGCCACCAGCGCGGTCATGCGCTCGGGCAGCGGTGCGCGCGTGTTGCCAAGCTGCGCGCGCAGACGCGCCCCGCCGCCGTGCGTCACGCGCTGGATCAGATGCGTGACGAACTGGGGCAGCGCCACCGACGCAATGCCGGCGTCATCGAGCCGCTTCGGGAACAGCTTTGCGAACAGCAGGCTGCCCAGGCACACCAGCACGCCGCCGAACGGCACCAGAAAACAGAAGGCGGCCAGGTAGGTGTAAGTCCAGCCGAATGGCGTGCGAAAGCGCCGCGGCAACATGCGCCACAGCGCCAGTCCCAGCAGCCCGGCCGCCAGCGCCTGCAATGCCAGGAACGACAGCAGCAGCGGCAGCCCCGTGCCGCCGCGGAACAGCAGCGCCAGTGCGGCGATCTGGACGGCAATGCCGCCGATGGTCAGCTTGCCCATGCGTCAGCCTGTCCGTGTCTGGCCCGCGGCCAGTGCTGCGCCAGCGTTCGATCCGGCATCCGCCGCGGCGGGGGTCGCGTTGCCGCCGTCCAGATGCAGCCGATGCAACAGGCGCACGAGCGCTTCCTCGGCGCCTGCGGCAGGCACCGCCAGCGAATAGACGCCGATGTGCGCGCTGGCGAAATCGGTGCCGAACTGCGCGCGCAGCATATCTTCGATGCGCACCAGATAGGCCGATACCGCCTGGCTGTCCGACAACGGCATCAGCGTCAGCATGGCGCGCTGGTGTGTGCCGCGCGCGGGCCATGCCACATCGAGCGCCCGGCTGCTGCGCACCACCTGTTCGAACAGCGCGTCGCGCGCCTCGTCCAGATCGAACACCAGCGCCACCACCGAACTCTCGATGCCGGTTTCGCGGCGCAGGCGCGACAGACGCGAATAATCGAGCGCAAAGGCGTACGGAATTGCCGGCGCCAGTTCCTGGATGCCGTGCGTGGCGTGCGCGTGGTCCACGCCATCGGCGTAGTAGCCCATCAGCACCATCAGCAACTGCAGGTTCTCGTAGGTCAGCGACAGGAACGGCATGCGCTCCACCACCAGCACGCCGATCAGGCGGTCCGATCCTGCCAGCACCGGAGCCACCGCCACGTAGCGCGTCTGCGCGTCCTGCTGCAGACCGGTCGAGCGCAGATGCGCCAGTTCGCGCGTGTCCAGGCAATGGCGCACCAGCGGATCGTCGATATCGAGCCCGATGGACGGGCCGATCGACGCCACCGCCTCGGGCAGGATCTCGTCGCCGCGGCACGCGAACAACGCCGCGCCTTCGAGCTGGCACGCCTGCGCCACCACCTGCAGCATCGGCTGCGCGCCGGCTAGCGCTTGCGCGTGGTTACCGCGCGCGGTGTCCTGCAAGGCCACCGCGCGCAGTTGCGACAGCGTATCGCGCAGCGTGGTCGGACGCGCCAGTAGATCGTTTTCAAGCCGGGCGTGCGAAATCCGCAGCAGATAGTGGTTCTTGGTCAGCGCCGACAGCCGCTCGTCCAGATAGCGGTTCACGGCACGGGCGCGCGCCAGGCGCGTGTTCCACACGTCGCCGAACTGTCCGGCCACCAGCACCATCAGCAGGCCGCCCAGGAAGAACATGCGCGGGAACGCTTCGTGCGCGCCGAGGCTGTCGAAGAAGAACCAGCCGCCCAAGAGCATCAGCGTCGCGCCGACACCGACCAGCGTGCCATAGCGCAGCGCAAGAATCATCGGCAGCAGCCACGCCCACGGGAATCCCATGCCCAGCAGCAGAGGATTCTGCGGCAATGCCAGCCACGCGGCGGCCATCACCACCGCCATCACGACGATCATCTCCAGCACGGCTGCGGCCCCGCCTCCCGCGGGCGCCAGCCAGCGCGCATAGCGCCCGCCAAGGCCGATGCCCTGCCCCTGGCGCGTTCTTTCCGCGGTTTTAGCCACGCTTGTCACCCGTCCTTTTTCGACTCAATCTCAACCTTGCATCAGCGGCGACAGCAGGCGGCGCAGCAGCTTCTGCGCCACGCCCGACAGCGATTCGCGGCTCCAGCCGGCGTTGCTGCCGGTGGCCGACCACACCACCTGGCCGGTCGCCACGTCGATCAGTTGCAGCGAAATGCCCACCGCCGGTTCGCCGTCGACGCCCACCTTGTAGCGCCATTCCTGCACCGCGCCGGTCAGCGCGTAGCGGGCGCGCTCGCTGCGCGCCCATTCCAGCGCCTTGCCCACCGCTTCACGCTCGGCGGGCTCGAACAGCGTTTCCGGATTCAGCGCCGCGGGATAGCGCTTCAGGTTGGCCACGCCGCCCGTCTTCAGCAGCGATTCGGCGATGGCCTCGGCGCGCAGGCCGGCCTGCGGCGTCTCGGTGTAGTTCACGATCGGCAGCACGGCGACGGTGTCGCCGGGCGCCATCTGCGGTGCGCGGCCCACGTCCGTCACGGCGCAGCCGGCCAGCCAAAGGGCTGCACCGAGCGCGCCACACCATGCCACCAGCCGGCCCATGCGGGTATTGGTCCTGTTCATCTTCGATCCCCCTCGTTACCTTGAAAACTTGATCATCAATAGAGCCAGCGATAGCGCAGGCCGACTTCGGTCAATGGCGTACCGCCGGTGCGGGACGCGGTTTCGTGCAGCACATACAGCGACAAATGGTCGTTGCCGAACACCGATCCGGCCACGCCCAACTGGCCGCGGAAGTTGTGGCCCGCGCGCGAGTCGTACAGCGCGCCGGCTTCCATGAACGGCCGCCACTTGCGCGTGTAGTCGTCGATCAGGTCGGTGCCGAAGCCAAACAGCACACCGGCCTGCGTAAAGCTCTGCGGCATGTAGAACGCCGGCGTCGCCTCGTCGTCACCGGCCGGCAGCAGCCGCTGCATGGTCGGCGACAGCGTGCCGCCGTTGGCGCTGTAGATCGCACGCGTGCCCACCACACGCACCGTGTAGTCGGGATACTGCGTGCGGATGCGATAGCCGGCTTCCACGTCGTAGACCATGCCGTGGCCCAGCGCGGTGCGGTCCTGCCCGTAGAACTTGCTGTACTGCACGCGGCCGCTGACGAATTCGCGCAGCCCCAGCCGCCACGTCGCGCCCAGTTCGGCCACGTCCTTCATGCCGCCCACGCGCAGTTGCGACGATTCGTCGGCCTGCTGGTTGTAGCCGATCGTGCCCGTGTACGACACGCGGCCTTCCTGGTTCCAGTTGCCGGTCAGGCGCGCCGTGGTGACGCTTTGCAGCCCGTCACGGCGGCCCACGCCCAGCAGCCAGCGCTTTTGCGTGTCGCGATAACCGAGCGCAAGCTCGGCGCGGCGGTCGGTGCCCGGCACGTTATCCAGCGTCGTGCGGTCCGTGCTGCGCTGGTCGCGGAACACGCCGCGCAGATTGACCGAGTAGCCGTCCCACAGGCGTGCGCCGCCCGCCAGGCTGTACTCGTAGTATTCGAGCGGCTTCTGGTGCTGGAACGTGACGCGCGGCTCGATGGCCTGCGCATTGAACAGCAGCGCATCTTCAAGCGTTTCCTGCAACGTGTCGTCGCTGCGCGCCACATCCTGCGTTTCGAACGCTTGCGTCTGCGCGGCCGACAACCGGTCGAGCTGAAGATTGGCCTCGATCTGGTTGGCCACCGGCACGCGGCCCGCCTGGCGTTCCATGATGCGGTCGAGCCGGTTCATGTCGTTCTGGTCCAGCGCGATCGCGACCTCGGCGTAGGCCGGGCGCTCCAGCGTGCGCACGTACTGGCGCGCCAGCCATGCCCGCGCCAGTTCGTTCGACTCCGACGACATGGCCCACGCCAGCGCCACTTCGCGGCTGGCCGCGGCGTACTGCTGCTGGCGGCGGCCTTCGCGTTCGGCCAGCGCGGCGGGCGGCGCCGCTTCGAGCGGCGGCAGGCCCGGCACGTTGCCCAGTTGCGAAGGCGATTTCGGATCACCGGGCGCAGCGCGGCGCGCGGCCGTTTCAGCGCGGTCGCGGCGCAGCATCTCGATCACCAGGGTGCGCGACACATCGCCAGATGCAAAGATCTGTCCCAGCGCCACTTGCTGGCGGCGCAGATCGACGCGCGCCGGGCCACCCTGGTTGTCCTCTTCCTCGCCGTCGGCAGCCTGGTCGTCCTCGTCGGGGTCGACCGCGCGGACCTCGGCGCCCTTCAGGCCCGACGCCGCCCACTGGCCATGGAGATCGACCCACGCCTGCTTGCGGATGCGCCAGGCCGTGGAAGACTGGCCAATTGCCTCGTATGCGTCGGCGCTCAAGCCGAGCCAGAGCGGATCGGCGCTCTTGCCCTGCTGCATCTTGCGCAGGTAATGCAGCGCAGTGCGGCCGTCCTGGAAGCGCATCGCACCGGCGGCATAGGCGCCCCACAGGCCCGGGTCATCCTCGGCATCGGGCTTGAGACGCTGCATGACCGCCCGGACCTCGCTGTCGGTGCCCATGTCGACCAACGCCCACAGCAGCGCGGCGTAGGTTTCGCTGTCGGCATCGCGCTGGCCCACGGCGTGGCGCAAATCCGCCAGCGAACGATCGCGTTCGCCGGTCAGGCGCCAGTATTCGGCGCGACGGGCGAGGAACGCGGCCGACGCTTCGGCCTCGCGCAGCTGCGCGGGCGTGAGCGTCGCCAGCAGCCGTTCGATGCGGATATAGGCGTGGGCGCGCGTGTAGTAGTAGACCGCTAGCTGCAACGAATCGAGCTTGCCGTTCTTGCGCCAGCCGGCTTCGGCGATGCGCCCGGCGTCAATCGGCGAACGGTCGTAGTACTGGATCAGGTTCGAGAAATCGGCTTCCTCGGTATCGCGCACCTCGTCCAGGCAGTCATTGCGCGCCGGCCCTTCGGGCATCTTCAGGCAGTGATCGTCGTGCGTCTGCGCCATAGCGATCATCATCTGCCGATAGCCATCCTTGAGCAGATCGTCGCGTTGCGTGAGGCGCGCCAGTTCGGTGTAGGTGCGCCAATACAGCAGGTCCTGCGGGCCGGCATTGCGGCGCGCGGGCAGCATCGCATCCATGGCCGGCTGCAGCCTGCCCTTCACATAGAGCAGGTTGGCGCGCTTGAGCGCATACAGCGGCCGCGCGCCATAGCGCTTTTCGAGCTGGCCATAGAGTTCGAATGCGCGGTCGTCGCGCCCGGCGCGCTCGGCCAGTTCGGCATTGCGCTCCATGATCTGGCGGCCGTTGGCGCCGCCGGCGAGCGTATCGAGAAACGCCATGGCCGCGACCGGCTCGCCCAGCCGCTCGTAGGCCGCCACGACCTCGTCGACCACTTTCAGATTGCCGCCGGAAGCACGATGACGCAGGGCGGCCAGATAGGCGCGATCGTCGTTGAGGCCCGGCGCCAGACGCATGACGTTGTTCCATGCGCGCTCGTCACCGGTGGCCTGCGCGTATTCGAGCCAGCTTTGCAGCGCCACGGTGGGCTGCCGGTTCCATTCGGCAACCTGCGCCAGACGCTCGCGCCAGACCGGTTCGCCCGGCAGTTTGCGCACGGCCGTCTGCGCCACGTTCTGCGCCTGATCGAGCTTGCCAGCGGCCAGGAACACGCGATAGGCGAGATCGTAGTCGTCGGCGTTGAACGGTTTGCCTGCCGCGACGGCGGCTGCCACTTCGGCCTTGGCGGCTTCCTGCGCCTGGGCCTGCGTCGGGTTGCCGACGACGGGCGGCGCCGATGTCGATGCCGGCGCGGCCTCGGCTGCCACGCGGCGCATGCCGAAGGCGTCCATCCGTTCGCGCCGCGCCACGCCGCGCGGACCATCGAGATACACGTAGTCGCGTGCGGCCCAGGGCTCGGTGTCCGATACGCGGCGCACTCCGGCGCGCGCGGCCTGTTGCGCCTGATCGCGGCGCAATTCCGCCAGCGCCAACTGTGCCGCGCCGGACGGCCTGGCGGCCGACAGCCTGAGCAGCCGCTCGACATATTTCGCAGCGATATCGGGCTTGTTGGCGGCCAGCGCGAGACGAGTCAGATAGCGCAACACGTCCGGGTCATCGAGCAGCTTGCCGCCGCGACGCTCCGCTTCGGTGAGCGCTTCGTCAAGCAGATTGCCCGACTGCAGCGTCTGCAGCGCCTGCAGGAACAGCGTGCGCTGCTCGTACAGGTTTTTCGAACGCGCCTGCGCGTCGAACAGCGCCTGCGACGCATCGCGATAGTTGCCGCCGGCCAGCGCGATGCTGGCGAGCTGCCGGTTGTAGAAATCTGCGTTGGCAGGATCGCGCACGCCCAGCGCCCGGAAAAACACGTTGGCGGCTTGGGCGTCGCCAATCTGGCGCGATTGCGAGCCCAGCGTCTGCAAGTCGGCCAGCGTCCAGCGGCGCATCGTCTCCGGCGCGGCGGCCTGCGCGAGCAGTTCTTTCATCTGCGCCAGACGTTCGGTGCGCTCGGGCGATTCCGGCTGCGCCGCGTAGGCGCGCTGCTGCGTGATCTCGATGCGCGTGCGCAGGATATGGCCAGTGAGATCCTGGCCTTGCACGGCCTGCATGCGTGCCAGCATCTTCTCGGCGTCGTCGAGCCGGCCGCTGCGCGCATATTGCTCGGCCAGCACGCTCATGAAACTGGTGTCGTCGGGCGCCACGCGCGACCACGCCTCCAGATAGGCCACGGTCAGGCCATCGACCGCGCGGCCCTGGCCAAGCAGGCGCTCGCGCAGCGTTTCGCGCGGGAACATCAGCGCCAGCCCCACCCCCACCATCGCGGTAAAGGTCAGAACCAGCGCCGGCGGCAACAGCCGCTCGCGCTCAGGCGCCGCAGCGGACTTCGACTTGTTGCTGGACATGGATCGGATCATTGACCGCAGGCGTATCGAAACGCAGCGTATTGTTGTTGTCGCGCACGCCACGGGCCGGCTTGCCATCGATGGTCACGCTGCACTGGCCGGCATTGGCAAGCCGGAAGAACGGCTTGTAGTAGCCGGAAAACTGGAATCGGGTGGTATTGCCGTCGCGCTGCCAGTCGCGCACCAGGCCGTTGGCCTCGGGCAGTTCCGGCACGGCGCGCGTGGCGGTGGAAACGACACGGAAGCGTGCGTTGCCGCCGTCGAGATGCACGTACACGCCACCGCCGGGCGCCGCCGACGACCCGGTCACGCCACGCGCGCTGGCCACGTCGGGCACGCCCGCGCCGGTCCAGCGCAGGTTGCGCAAGTTGCCATCGCCACGCACCAGCCAGGCGCCGCTTGCCGGCGCGCCGGCCGCGCCATCGCCCAGTTCGCGCGCCACCGCCATGCCCTGCCAGTCCAGCACCTTCAATACATAGTCGGTGGAATGGATCGGCAGCACCGGCTGCTTGAGCGCGTAGTCATACACGGTGCGCAGCGCCTTCAGCGACGCCACCTTGGTGCCCGAATAGCTGTGGTAGTAGATATTCATGGCCTTGAAACGGTATGGCTTGTCGGTCAGCTCCCAGGTTTCCACCAGGCGCTCGAAACCGTAGTACGGGCCATGCCACAGGTTGGTGTAGATGTTCTCGTTCTGGTTGGTGGCGAAGACCTGGAACGTGTCGTCGGCCTTGTTGATGCCCAGCGGCGCGATGGCGGTCCAGGTGGGATTGCTGCGCGTGATCATGGTGTCGCCGCCGTTCATGTTCAGCACGCCGGCCGCATCGGTCAGCTTCAGCGCCTCGGGCGGCGCCTGGCAATCGCCGGGCCACAACAGCATCTTCACGGGCTTGTTGGGCGACAGCACGCGATTGATATAGTCGATCGAGCCGCCGATCTCGCGGTTCAGGTCCATCCTGTAGCCGGGAATGCGCAGGTGGTAGTCCTCGTCGCCCTCCACCACCTTGGCGTCGCTCTTGCCCGCCACGGTGCGCTGCCATTCGAACGGATGCGAATACGTGTGGCTGGCCACCTCGACATAGGGCTGCGCGAAGATCTTGCGCGCGATCGGCTCCAGTTCGGCCGACAACTGCGGGTACATGCCGGCCTTGCCGACTTCGCCCTCGATCACCGACATCGTCATCGGCAGGCGGTAACGGTCGAAGATCTCGCGCAACAGCACCTCGCCCGCATAGCCGCCGCCGGGAATCTCGGCCTTCGACGCAAACCCGTCGCCGTCGATATGGATGGTCAGCAGGCGACGGCCGTTTTCGGTGGTGGTGTCCGGCACCGGCATTTGCGGCAGGCGCAGCGCCTCACGCAGGAATTCCAGCGGCTGCACGACCCAACGGTCCTGATCGTTGGCCGAATTGGTGCGCACCGTGTACGGCGGGCTCACGTAGCCGCCCCACGGCATGATGGCGGCGGCGTCGTACGTCAGCGCGCCGGAGCGCAGGCGCAGCAGAGAACGCGTATTGGGCGCGTCGTCCTGCACCTGGATCGGCAGGGCTTCGGTGCGATCGGGCGCCACCGGTTGTTCGAAGCCCATCATCTTGTCCTGCGACACGATCTGCACCGGCCCCGCCACACGGCCCTTGACCGTCTTCAGGTTCAGCATGCGCGCCATGGCTCCGGCCGGCTGTGCGCCGAAGCCGTTCATGAACGCAACCGGAATGCCCTGGCCGATCCGCTTCTCGATCCATTCCAGGAAACGGCCCGGGTTCTGCGAAAAATTGCCGTTGGCCCACACCACCACGCCGGCGTAGCGATCGGGCGTGATCTCGGGCAGCACGTCGCGCGTCTCGGCAAAATCGACGCGGTAGCCAAGATAGTTCAGCGGCATCGAGACGAAGCGCACGCCGGCGCTGTCGTCGATCAGTTCGCCCTCGCGGCGCTCCTGCACCACCAGCACGCGGCGCGGCAGCACTTCGATGCGGCCCACGCCGACGGTCTGCAGTCCGGGATCGGTGACATACGGCGTGATGCCAAGCGCGTCGATGCGGCGTGCCGTATCGCGCTGGCAGACGCGATCCGTCGGCGGGCAGTAGTCGATGGCGATCAGCGGCAGCTTGTATTGGTCGCGAATGACGCGCGCCTGATTCATCAGCCAGTCGCGATCCTGCTGGCTGACTTGCGTATAGGCGCGCTGCGCCTGGTTCCAGCCGCGGAACAACGATTCGAACACCACGCCATACGCTTGCGCATGCACTTGCGGCAGGATTTCGAAGCCGCGGTTGAACAGCAATTTCGCGTCGGGATAGCGTGCCTTGATGGCCTGGATCACGCGGACCATGCCCGCTTCCTGCCGCGCGCGCTCGGCGTCGGTCTTGGCCACCAGCTGGTACGAATCGAGCGTATCGAGAAAGAAGCCGCGATAGCCGCGCTGCCACAGCGGCGCGATCACGCGGTTCACGTAGAACGCCGGCCAGCCTTCGGCCGCCTGATCGACCACACGCGCATTCCAGGCATCGTTGCTGCCGTTCAGCCAGGCTTGCGGAATGTCCTTGAAGTACGCGCGGCTGGGCAGCACCTCGCCCACGCTGACATAGGCAAACCAGGCGGTGTTGGGCGTCTTGGCCTGGCGCGGGTCGAAGCCGCTGTCCGGTTCGACCACGGCCACGTCGAAGGCCTGCAGCAGATCGACCGGCGGCCGGGCGCCGTAGTGGAACGCCACATTGGGGGCCGCAGAAGCCGCATCGGCAGGCGGCGTCCGCGGAGTCTGGGCGATGGCCTCGGCCGACGGCGTCAGCGATCCCAGCAGCACGCTGCCCAGCGACGCCACCGCGGCCACCGCCAGCATCGCATGGCGGCAGATACGTCCCAGCGAACGCGTGTGAGCGCCCTGGTCAACCTTTTGGAAAAGCCCCCGGATGATTCGCTGCAATCGCTTCACTGGCTGTTGTCCGCTTCGTTGTTGGTGGTCGTGCATGCGGTGGTCTGGCGCGTTGCCAGGTACCCGTCCCGGCAGAATCTGACCCAGCATTATGCCGATTTCGGCATACGGAACTAGCATTTTTACTAGTTTTTCAGACAGGTCGGATGCTAGGCCATTCGGATGGAGGAGATTGTCAAAAATTGTGCCGGTCGCGCCTTGTCACGACGCGGACATGGGCGTGCATTACCCTGCCGGTCCCAGCCGGGACAGCGTTTGACAATCCGTGCGAAATGGCGGCGAAGCGTTGCCCGCCAGCTGCGCTGGCCGTCGCCGTGGGCGGGCGTCCGAACATTGCTGGACACCGCCCTTGAACTAAGAATCGACTGACATTGATGTTCCCCGTATCAGGCCATTGGCGCTTTTCGGCGCCCTTGTTGCGACGTGCGCGCGTGACTGCGGCCGCCGCGTTGTGGTTTTGGCGTCATTCTCCGCACATCATCCATTGGTAGCCATAGTCCATATGGAGTAAGCAATACGACGCTGAATCGTGGCAGACGCCGGTGCCGGAATCCGCGATACCCTGTTGTTTGATACCGGCTTCCGATACTGGGGATATGGAAATACGCCGCATATCAGCCGCCCACCCAATCTGATGTCAGACAAATCTGGAATTCGATGTAGAAAAATTTAATATCTGCTGTTTGCATGCCGAAACACCGTTAGGGGCTTAGTCTGATTGACACACGAAAAAAAACCGTCAGAATGGCTCCTCGCATGTGCACCGGCCTGTAGCGTTTTGCTTTTGGTTCGTAGTGGGCAACATGCTTTGTCGGGCAATTACGCTCATCTGAAATTCAAGGTTGGATAGAGAAATATGGAAACCGGTACCGTTAAGTGGTTCAACGACGCCAAGGGCTTCGGCTTCATCACCCCGGACGCAGGCGGCAACGACCTGTTCGCGCATTTCTCGGCGATTGAAGGCAATGGCTTCAAGTCGCTGAAGGAAGGCCAGAAGGTCCGCTACGTCAAGGCCATGGGCCAGAAGGGCGAGCAAGCCACGAAGATCCAGGCTATCTAAGCCGGATCGCCGGGCAGCTTATCTGGCCTGGGAAGCCCCGCTTCGGCGGGGCTTTCTGTTTTTTGCGGCTCATAATGTATTACCTTGCTGACGTTTTGCCGAAGCGACCATTAAGCCTGCAATCGGGTTCGACGGTCGGCGCGTCCATCGCCATGCTGATTTGCACGATGAATATCGTGCATGCCCAGTCAATGCCTCCGACATTGCGTAACTTTGGCAACGATCCGTTCGTAAGAATTTCCCAGGCGATTGCCGATTGCCCGGAGCCCGCCGGCCCGCGAATTTCAGAAGCGCAATGGAAACGCGAGGCGCATCACCGCATCGAGCAAGGCAATCACTGCTATGTGGAAGGCCGCTGTCGCTTAGCCAATGCGTATCAATATGACAACGATATTGCCGAAGCACTACAGCGCCGGCTCGATACCCTGAGCCGCTCACAGCCTGCCTGGCAAAATAGCTCGCTGTGGATCACGGTAAGCGGACGCCGGCTGACGGTGCAGGGATGCGTGGCGCCGGGATTCAACCGCTCGTCATTTCTGAGTGCATTGCGCGAAATTGCCGACGTCGAGCAGGTCATCGACCAGACCACGAGCACGCCCGCGCGTGGCGTTCCATACACTTTATATGACGACTCCGTCACAAATTCGTCGAATCGGTGAAGTTGCTATAATCGCCGGACTTTAAAAACCCCGAATCCATGCCGTCTCCGGGGCATCCGCTGCGGCCATGAACTCACTGGCGCAGAGGAATCTGCCAACCGGAACGGCCGAACCCAAGCGTGCCGAGGAAATCTGTGGCCGGTACTGAAATCGCAACGCCAGGCGGCCCGCTCGCCGGACCCGCCGTGTCTTCCGGAAGCTCGTTCCACACCGCCATGCGCATCCTGCCGCCGTCGCAGCGGCAGGCCATGTTCGAGATCTACGCATTCTGCCGCGCCGTGGACGATATTGCCGACGGCGACACCCAGCACGCCGACCGTCTCGCCGCGCTGGAACAATGGCGCACCGACATTGCCGCCTGCTACGCGGGCCGCGCGCCGGCCGCGCTGCGCTCGCTCGACGAGCAGATCAAGGCGTTCAACCTGCAGCAGCAGGATTTTTTCGACGTGATCGACGGCATGATCATGGATGTCGTGGCGACCATCGTCGCGCCGGACGCCGCCACGCTCGACCTTTACTGCGACCGCGTGGCCAGCGCTGTGGGCCGTCTTGCCGTACGTGTGTTCGGCCTGGAAGAGCAGCCCGGTATCGAACTGGCGCACCACCTGGGCCGCGCGCTGCAGCTGACCAATATCCTGCGCGATCTCGATGAGGATGCGGAGATCGGCCGGCTCTACCTGCCGTCCGAAGCGCTGGCCGCGGCCGGCATTCCGCTCGGCTCGCCGCGCGAGGTGATCGATCACCCGGCGATCGAGCCGGTGTGCCGCGGCATTGCGCGCGACGCGCAGGCCCACTACGACGCTTCGGCCGCCATCATGGCGCGCTGCCCGTCGCGCGTGGTGCGCTCGCCGCGCATCATGTACGACGTGTATCACGAGATCCTGACGCGCCTGCTGGCCCGTGGCTGGCAAACGCCGCGCGCGCGCGTGCGCGTGCCCAAGACGCGGCTCGTCTGGATCGTGCTGCGGCACGCCATTGGCTGACCGCCCTGTTTCACCGACGCTCGCGGCTGCCGCCGCGGCGTCGCCAAGAAAGAAGTGCCCCCCGAATTGATGAACCAGGCTGCTACGATCACACGCTCACAGGACGACACGGTGCCGATTGGCACCGCCCACCGCCCTGCTCAACCGTCCTTGCCCGATCCGCTCGACGCCGGCATCGCGCACGCCGTGGACACGCTGCTGGCGCAGCAGCAGGCCGATGGCCACTGGGTCTACGAACTCGAAGCCGATGCCACCATTCCGGCCGAGTACATCCTGATGGTGCATTACCTCGGAGAAACCCCGGACCTGGTGCTCGAAGGCAAGATCGCCAACTATCTGCGCCGCATCCAGAACCGCGATGGCGGCTGGCCGCTGTTTCACGCTGGCGCGTCTGACGTCAGCGCCAGCGTGAAGGGCTACTTCGCGCTGAAGATGGCCGGCGACGACCCCGAGGCCGAGCACATGCGCCGCGCCCGCGCCGCGATCCACGCGATGGGCGGCGCCGAGGAAAGCAACGTCTTCACGCGCACCCTGCTGGCCTTGTACGGCGTCATGCCGTGGCAGGCGGTGCCGATGATGCCGGTGGAAATCATGCTGCTGCCGGAGTGGTTTCCGTTCCATCTTTCGAAGGTGTCGTACTGGGCGCGCACGGTGATCGTGCCGCTGCTGGTGCTGAACAGCCTGCGTCCCCAGGCGCGCAATCCGCGCAAGATCGGCATCGACGAACTGTTCGTGCGGCCGTGCCAGGCCACGCGCCTGCCGCGCCGCGCGCCGCACCAGAGCCCGCTGTGGGTTGGCGTATTCCGTGCGCTCGACGCCGTGGTGCGCGTGGCCGAACCGTTGTTTCCGCGCGCCATGCGCCAGCGCGCGATCGACAAGGCGCGCCGCTTCACGCTGGAACGCCTCAATGGCGAAGATGGCCTGGGCGCGATCTTTCCGGCGATGGTCAACGCGGTGATGATGTTCGACGTGCTGGGTGTGCCGGCCGACGATCCCGATCGCGCCATTGCCCGCAAGTCCATCGACAAGCTGCTGGTCGTCAACGATGACGAAGCGTATTGCCAGCCGTGCCTGTCGCCGGTGTGGGACACCTCGCTGGCCAGCCATGCGCTGCTGGAAGTGGGCGAGCCGCGCGCCATCGCCGCCGCGTCGCGCGGGCTGGACTGGCTGGTGCCGCTGCAGGAGCTGGAACTGCGCGGCGACTGGACGGTGCGGCGCCCCAACGTGCGTCCCGGCGGCTGGGCCTTCCAGTACGCCAATCCCCATTACCCCGATGTCGACGACACCGCCGTGGTGGCCGCGGCAATGGATCGCGCCGACCGCGGCGACCGTTCCAATCGCTATACGCCGGCCATTGCGCGCGCGTGCGAATGGGTGATCGGCATGCAGAGCAGCAACGGCGGCTGGGGCGCGTTCGAGCCCGAGAACACGCATCTGTACCTGAATAACATTCCGTTCGCCGATCACGGCGCGCTGCTCGATCCGCCCACGGCCGACGTCTCGGCGCGCTGCCTGGCCATGCTGTGCCAGCTCGGCCAGATGCCCGCCAACAGCGAACCGGCCGCGCGCGCGCTGCGTTACCTGCTGGACGAACAGGAAGCCGACGGCAGCTGGTTCGGCCGGTGGGGCACCAACTATATCTACGGCACGTGGAGCGCCCTGTGCGGCCTGAACGCGGCCGGCATCGGCGCCGATGCGCCCGAGATGCAGCGCGCCGCGCAATGGCTGGCGTCGATCCAGAACGAGGACGGCGGTTGGGGCGAATCGGGCGACAGCTACAAGCTCGAATACCGCGGCTATGAAAAGGCGCCGAGCACCGCGTCGCAGACCGCCTGGGCCATGCTCGGCATGATGGCCGCCGGCGCGGGCCATCACCCGGCCGTGGCGCGCGGCGTGGAATATCTGCTGCGCACGCAGGCCAGCCACGGCCTGTGGGACGAACCGTACTTCACCGCGGTGGGATTCCCGCGCGTGTTCTACCTGCGTTATCACGGCTATTCGCGCTTCTTCCCGCTGTGGGCGCTGGCGCGCTTCCGCAATCTTTTGCGCGACGGTCATCACGCCGTCGCGTGGGGACTGTGAGCGCCGCGGCCACGCTGCAATCGCCGGTCCTGGCGGTCAGCGGCATGGATTTCGAGGCACGCATCGCGGCCGGCCCGGGCGTCGAGACGCTGTACGGCCATCGCGACGCGATGCTGGCACGCGCGCTGGACGCGCGCCTGACGCAAGGCTGCGCCGGCGTGATCAGTTTTGGCGTGGCCGGCGGCCTCGACCCGAGCTTGCCGCCCGGCACGGTCATCGTGGCCACCGCCGTGCGCGGCGGTCAGATGTCGTACAGCACCTCCCCCTACTGGACCGCGGCGCTGCGCCGTGCTTTGCCCCACGCGGCGAGCGGACTGTTGGCCGGTTCCGATACCCCCGTGACCACCGTGGCCGACAAACTGCGGCTTCATGAAGCGCACGGCGCGCTGGCAGTCGACATGGAATCGCATATCGCCGCGCGCGCTGCCCAGGCACGCGGCATTCCTTTTGCCGCACTGCGCGTGGTCATCGATCCGGCAGACCGGCCCGTGCCACCGCTGGCCGTGGCCGGGATGGCCGCCGACGGCAGCACCGACATCGCCGCAATCGTGCTGGGACTGCTCAAGGCGCCCCGCCAGTTGGGCGGCCTGCTGCGGCTCGGACGCGACGCCGCGGCGGCAAAATCTGCGCTGACTGCGGCCCGCCGCGCCGTGGGCGCGGACTTTGCCCTGACCGAACTGGCGCCGGCCTAGGCTTTTCCACGCCGCATCTGCCTGAGCGCGGCTGCGTCAGCGCGGCACCCTTCCCATCACGCGTCCATCGCCGCTCCCGGGCGCGCATTTCATCGTCCCCTTCGCCAAACTTTTTTGTCCTGCGCGCCATCGCGTCGAGTGTCGACCGTCGCGCGTCGTGGGCGCCTCACGGTCATCCATGACGATCGACCGACCGCCGCCTCCGCCTCCGCCTCCCGCTTCCCGCTTCCCGCTTCCCGCTTCCCGCTTCCCGCTTCCAGCAAGGATCCCCTGCCGCCATCGCCTTCCGTCCGCTGCGCCCCGTCCGGCACCGGCGCGCGGCTGCCATCCCTTGACGGTTTTCCATCCTTGACAGCTTTACCGGCTGCTTCTATTCTCCGTTTCATTCTTTCTTTAAGATCGTTGTTCTATCTTACAGAACGACAAATAACGGAGACCCCATGCCCCGCCCTGTCTGCCCCGCACGCCGCGCGCTGGTTCATGCGCTGATCGCAGCCGCCGCCGTCCCTGTCATGCTTCACGGCGCGCCCGCCATTGCCGCCGATGCGTATCCCGCGCAGCCGATCCGCCTCGTGGTGCCCTTCCCACCCGCGGGCGGCACCGACGTGCTGTCGCGGCTGGTGTTCAACAAGGTCGGCGCGGCCACCCACTGGACCGTCGTGGTGGAAAATCGCGCGGGCGCAGGCGGCAATATCGGGCTCGACTCGGTTGCCAAGGCGAAGGCCGATGGCTACACCATCGGCATGGGCCAGACCGCCAACCTCGCGATCAATCCTTCGCTGTATCCGAAAATGCCCTACGACGCGACCAAGGATTTCACGCCCGTGGCGCTGGTGGCGGCGCAACCGGTGGTGCTGATCGTGCGCCAGGATTCGCCGTATAAGACGCTGGCCGATCTGGTGGCGGCCGGCAAGGCCAAGCAGTTGTCGATGGCGTCGGCGGGCACCGGCACGGTCGGCCATCTGACCGGCGAAATGTTCCAGCGCCGCGCCGGCATCAAGGCGCTGCACGTCCCGTACAAGGGCGCGTCGCCCGCGCTGACGGACCTGATGGGCGGCCAGACCGACTTCTATTTCGCCACCCCGCCGATCGCCATGCCGATGCTCAAGGCCGGCAAGCTGCGCGCGCTGGCGGTAACGTCGACCAAGCGCGTGGCGCTGCTGCCGAATGTGCCGACCGTTGCCGAGCAGGGCTACGCGGGATTCCAGGCCGAGGACTGGAAGGCGCTGGTGGCGCCGGCGGGCACATCGGCCGATGTGGTGGCGCGCCTCAATGCCGAAGTCAACAAGGCACTCAAGGACAAGGACACCATCGCCAGGCTGCACGACGAGGGCAGCGAGCCGCGCGGCGGCACGCCTGCGGAGCTTGGCGCTTTCATCAAGACCGAGAACGCCCGCTGGGGTGCGATCGTGCGCGAATCGGGCGCCAAGGTCGAATAAATCTTTTTCACGCAGGATCGTTATGCAAAAGCCGCTTCGCAATATCCGCGTGCTCGACCTCACCAACGTGCTGGCCGGGCCCTTCTGCTGCCATCAACTGGCCCATATGGGCGCCGAGGTCATCAAGGTGGAAACGCCGGGCACGGGCGACCTGGCGCGACAGCTCGGCGCGGATGCGGAACTGAACCGCAAACTGATGGGCGTGTCGTTCCTTGCGCAGAACCCTGGCAAGCGATCGATCACGATCAACCTCAAGCATGCGCGCGGCAAGGAAGTGTTCCGCAAGCTGGTGGCCAGCGCCGACGTCGTAGTCGAAAACTTCCGGCCCGGCGTGATGACGCGCCTGGGCCTGGGCTTCGACACGCTGAAGACCGTCAATCCACGCCTGATCTATTGCGCGATCTCGGGCTTCGGCCAGGACGGCCCGCTGTCCGACCTGCCCGCCTACGACCAGATCATCCAGGGCATGTCGGGCGTGATGAGCATCACCGGCGATGCGCAGAACGCGCCGCTGCGCGTCGGCTATCCGGTATCGGACACCATCGGCGGCATGACCGCCGCGTTTGCTATCGCCGCTTCGCTGGCCGATACGCAACGCACGGAAGGCTATTTCCTCGACGTGTCGATGCTTGAGGCGACGATGGCCACGATGGGCTGGGTCGTGTCGAACTATCTGATTTCCGGCAAGCAGCCGGTGCCGATGGGCAACGAGAACATGACGGCCAGTCCTTCCGGCACGTTCCGCACCGGCGACGGTCCGCTCAATATCGCGGCCAACAAGCAGGAACAGTTCGAAGCCGTGTGCCGGGTGGTGGGCCGCCCGGACCTGGCTGCGGACCCGCGCTTTGCCGAGCGCCAGGCGCGCCTGGCCAATCGCGCCGCGCTGACTGCCGAGCTGGAGGCCGAATTGGCGAAGAAACCGGCCACCGAATGGTGGCAACTGCTGAACGATGCGGGCGTGCCGGCCGGGCCCGTGATGCCGGTGCCCGACGTGCTGGCGCATCCGCAGGTCAGCGAGCGCGGCATGATCGGCGAATTCACCGATGTGCCGGGCGTCGGCCGCGATATCCGCCTGGTCCGCACCGGCTTCAAGGTCAACGGCGCGGCGCCGTCGGTGGACACCCCGCCGCCACAACTGGGCCAGCATACCGACGACATTCTTGGCGAACTCGGCTATGGCGCCGACGACATCGCCGCACTGAAACAGGAGCAAGCACTGTGAGCGATACCCCCGACATCGACGCCGGCCAGCAAGCATCGCAAGACTGGTGGCGCACGCGCATCATCGACATGAAGCCGGGCGAGATCCGCTACCGCGGCTATCCGATCGAACAACTGATCGGCAACGTGTCGTTCGCGCAGATGATCTGGCTGATGCTGCGCGGCGAGCTGCCCGAAAAACGGGCCGGCGCACTGCTCGATGCCGCGTTGATGGCGGCGGTCGATCACGGTCCGCAGGCGCCCAGCATCGCCATTGCACGCATGGCCGCGACGTGCGGCGTGGGGCTCAACAACGCGATGGCCTCGGCGGTGAACGTGCTGGGCGATGTGCACGGCGGCGCCGGCGAACAGGCGGTGGAGCTGTACCACGACATCGCGCGCCGCTACGACGACGGCATGCCCTTCGACGACGCCGTTGCAGCGGGCCTGGCGCACTACCGCGACCTGCACGGCAAATTCGTGTCGGGGTTCGGCCATCGCTTCCATCCGCTCGATCCGCGCGCGCCGCGCCTGCTGGAACTGGTCGACCGCGCTGCCGACGAAGGCGTGGTGTCGGGGCGCTACGCCGCGATTGCGCGCGCCGTCGAGGAAAAGCTGGGCGAAGGCCGCGCCAGACCGATTCCGATGAATATCGATGGCGCAACCGCCGTGATCTATGCGGAGCTGGGCTTTCCCGCGCCGCTGGCGCGCGGCCTGTTCTGTCTGTCGCGCTCGGTGGGCATTCTGTCGCATGCATGGGAACAGACCCAGCAAGGCGGCCGCAACAAGGGGCCGATCCCGCGCCAGTTCATCTGGACCTACGACGGCGAACCGCAGCGCGACGTGCCTGCGGGCGACGACGGATCGGCATGACCGGCGCGCCGCCCCGCGCGCGTGGGCGGCGCCTCAATGGAAATCGCGGCTGCCCACCATGAGGCGGCCCAGCAGCGGGCTCAAGTCCACCAGTTCCTGCGCCACCAGGTGCCTGACGTCGCCCTGGCGCTGCCAGGTGCCGATCACGCCCAGCAGCGTGGCGCCCAGCACTTCCTTGCGCTGGCGCTCGACCAGATCGGGCCAGATGATCACGTTGACCGATCCGGTTTCATCCTCGATCGAGCTGAAGATCGTGCCGCTGGCGGTCGACGGCCGCTGTCGCACCGTGACGATGCCGCATGCGCGCACGCGGCGGCCATTGCCGCAACGCGACAGCTGCGCGGCCGTCATGTACTTGAGCGCCGCCAGCCGGCTGCGCAACAGCACAAGCGGGTGGCACTTCAGCGACAAGCCCAGGCTCGCGTAATCGGCGGCAACGTCCTCGCCAATCTTCGGCCCGGGCAGCTCCAGCGCGTGTTCCTGCGGCGGCGCGCCGTGCAGCAGATCACGCCGTGACATCTGCACGGCCGCACCGCGCGCATGCCAGCGCGCCTGGCGTCGATGTCCGGCCAGCGACAGCAGCGCATCGGCCGCGGCCAGCACGTCGATATCGTGCGCATCGAGCGCGGCGCGGCGCGCCAGATCTTCCACGCCGTCGAACGGCCGCTGCGCGCGCGCGGCCTCGATACGCAACGCCGCCTCCTTGCGCATGCCCTTCACGCGGTCCATGCCCAGCCGCACATCGCGAAAGCGCTGCCCCTCGCGCCGCGCCTCGAGCGTGCTCTCCCAGCCGCTGATCGTCACATCGACGGGCTGCGTCACCACGCCGTGACGGCGCGCATCCTGCACCAGTTGCGATGGCGAATAGAACCCCATCGGCTGGCTGTTGAGCAGCGCACACAGGAAGGCGTCGGGGTAATGGCATTTGATCCAGGCGCTGACGTAGACGAGCTTGGCAAAACTGGCCGCATGGCTTTCCGGAAAGCCATACTCGCCAAACCCCTCGATCTGCTTGCAGATGGCCAGCGCGAACGATTCAGGATAACCGTTCGTGGTCAGCGCGCGCACCAGCGCGTCCTGATGTTTCTTGAGATCGCCGCGGCGCCGCCATGCCGCCATCGAGCGCCGCAACTGGTCCGCCTGCCCCGGCGAAAAGCCGGCGGCCTCGATCGCCAGTTGCATCACCTGCTCCTGAAAGATCGGAATACCCAGCGTGCGGCCCAGCACGCGGCGGATCACGTCGTTGAAGTAGGTGGGCAGACGCCCTGTGCGACGCAGGTCCTCGCGCCGTTTCAGATAGGGATGCACCATGCCGCCCTGGATCGGGCCGGGCCGCACGATGGCCACTTCCACCACCAGATCGTAGTACTGGCGCGGCTGCAGACGCGGCAGCATCGACTGCTGCGCGCGCGACTCGATCTGGAACACGCCCACTGTATCGGCGCGGCAGATCATGTCGTAGGTGGCATCGTCGGTTTCCGGCAGGTCTTCCATGCGCGTGGGCAGGCCGGCGCGATCGGGTTCGGGATTCGGGATCATCGCCAGCGCGCGCCGGATCGCCGTCAGCATGCCCAGCGCCAGCACATCGACCTTGAGCAGGCCCAGCGATTCGAGGTCGTCCTTGTCCCACTGGATCACGCTGCGTTCGGGCATGGCGGCGTTCTCGATCGGCACCAGCCGCGACAGCTTGCCGCGCGCGATCACAAAGCCGCCCACGTGCTGCGACAGATGGCGCGGAAAGCCGCGCAGTTGTTCGGTCAGGCTGGCCCATTGCTGCACGGCCGGCGAATCGGGATCGAGCCCGTAGCGCGCGATCCGTTCGACGAACGCGGTGCCGCCATCCCACCACGCCTGCCCCTTCACCACCTGCTCCACCACGCCGGCGTCGATGCCGAGCGCGCGGCCCACGTCACGCAACGCGCTGCGCGCGCGATACGTGATCAGCGACGCGGCCAGCGCCGCGCGATCGCGCCCGTACTTGCGGTAGATGTACTGGATGACTTCCTCGCGCCGCTGGTGCTCGAAATCCACATCGATATCGGGCGGCTCGTCACGCTCGCGCGAAAGGAAGCGGCCGAACAGCAGGTTGGCCTGTTCGGGGCTGACCTCGGTGATATGCAGGCAATAGCAGACCAGTGAATTGGCCGCCGAGCCGCGTCCCTGGCACAGGATGCCCTCCTGTCGCGCAAAACGGACGATATCGTGCACGGTCAGGAAGAACGGCTCGTATTGCTTTTCCTCTATCAGCGCGAGTTCTTCCTCGATCTGCTTTTCCCACTCCGGGGCCATGCCGTGCGGAAAGCGCTCCGCGATGCCGTGCCGGACTTCCTGGCGCAGGTACGCGATCGGCGTCAGGCCGTCGGGCACCAGTTCCTCGGGATATTCGTAGCGCAGCGCATCGAGCGAAAAGTCGCACGCGGCGGCGATCCTCAAGGTCTGCGCCAGCGCGTCGCGCGGATAAAGCCGCGACAGCACCTGGCGCATGCGCAGATGCGCCTCGGCATTGGGCGCCAGCGCCATGCCGCAGGCGGGCAACGGCTGACCCAGCCGGATCGCGGTGAGCACATCGGCGAGCGGTTTGCGCGATCGCACATGCATGTTGACCGCACCCGCGGCCACCAGCGGCAGGCCGGTTTCCTGCGACACCTGCTGCAGGCGCGAGCGGTGCAGCGCATCCGCATGCCGTTGCAGCAGTTCCAGCGCCATCCATGCGCGATCACCGAAAACGCTGCGGCACCATTGCGCCTGCGCGCGCAGCACGTCGATATCGGCGCAGTAGTCTGGCAGCAGAATCGCCAGGCAATCGGGCATGCCGCGCAGATGCGCCTGCTCCGGTTGCGGCGCGGCGATATCGGCGGGATGCAGCAGATAGCTGCCTTTCTCCGCACGCATACGGCCCAGCGTGATGAATTCGCAGAGATTGCCGAAGCCGTTGCGGTTTTGCGCCAGCAGCACCAGGCGCAGCGCCGGCATGGCGTGTTGCGCGGTGGCAGTCAGCGTGAAGCGGCTGCCGAGAATCAGATTGAAGGCGTCGGCCGCGGCGGCGCGCGCTTCCAGCATGCGATGGCGGCGCGCCGCGGCATCGGGATCACCGTCGGGATCAAAGCAGGCGTCTTCGTCGCTGTCGTCCGGCATGTCGATACCGGCCGCCGCGCCCGGCCCATCGCCGCGCCTCGCTCCGGCCGCGTCGCCAGCCGGCCCTGCCGCCTGTTCTGCGGCCTGTTCGCCGCCGTACTTGCCGTCCCTTCGGTCGTCCCGTTCGTCGTCCCGCTCGTCAGACGCCATCTCGTCGGGTGCCGCCATGCCGGCCAGCCAGGCATCGACCTCATCGCTCTCGCTGTCCTCGCCCGGCGCCTGCCCTGCCGCCAGACGCCGTGCGCTGCGCGTGACGGCTTCCCACATTTCCTCGCGCAGCGTCTTGATGGCGTGGTGGGCGCGCGCCGTGCCGGCCACGGAACATTCGTCGGTCATTGCCAGGCCGCTGTAGCCAAGCTGGAAGGCGCGTGCGATCAGTTCCTGCGGATGCGACGCGCCGTCCAGGAACGTGAAGTTGGAAATGCAGTGCAGCTCGACGTAGTCGGGCAACGACGGCAGCAGCGAAGACAATGCGGGCAACATCGCCGGTCCTTACGCAAACAGGCCGTGCAGGAACCAGCGGTATTCGCCGCCGTCTTCCTGCCCATCGCGCATGGGCCGGCCCGGGCGCTCGCGATACACCCAGCAGCGCAAGCCGTCGGCGCGTTCGGCAATAAAGTAATCGCGCGTGGCCAGCGCGCCATCCCACCAGCCGGCTTCGATACGCTCGGGGCGCGTCAGCATCACCAGCGGGCCATCGTGCACAGGCCGATGATGCTGCACGCGCAGCGGCAATGGCGCTTCGAGCAACCAGAGCGGACGCTCGGGCGGCAAGGCCTGCGCCGACGCGCCGCGCGCGGGCGTCTCGTCCACAGGGCGCCACTGGTTGGCGCATTCGGGACGATGATCGGCCAGCGGATGCGGCTGCAATACGTTATCGCGGCCCAGGCGCGCCACCAGCGTATCGATCAGGCGGCCCAGTTCGGCCGGCTCCGCGCCCGGTTCCGGAAACAGCGAATCGCTTTGCGGCACGCAGATTTCCATGGCTTCCACGCGCAGCGCCAGGCCAGCCACCGGCGCATGGAAGCGGACCTTGTCGAGCTTTTCGCGCAGCAGCTTCGAAAGATGCACGGGGTCGCGGCTTGGCTGCGCCAGGCCCAGATGCACCGCGGTGCTGTCGATTTCCTCGCCCAGCCGATAGCGCTCGTGTTCCAGCATCAGCACGCAACGCGTGACCCCCGCCTGCTGCGCGGCAAGCCAGCCCGACAACGCCAGCAGCAGGCGCTGCGCGCCGGCCAGCACCCCGTCGGCCGATTCGATACGGCCCGGCAATTCCATGCGCTGCGCAAACGTGGGCGGCGCCTCGAACCACGCAAAGCCGCTGGGCGCCTTGCCATAGGCCTGATCCAGGCGCGCCAGCAGGTCCGTGCCGATGCGGCGCGACAAACCCGCGCGCGGCAGGCGTCGCACCTGGCCCAGCGTGCCGCAGCCGATGCCTTCGAGCCATTCTGGATCGGCCAGCGTGCGCAGGCATTCCACCGGCAGGCGGTCCAGCAGCCGCGTCATGCGCGCGGCCTGCACCGCACGCCGCGCCGGCCTGACAATGCCGCGCGAGGTCTTGCGCAGCGGCTGGCGCGCCAGCCACGCCGCGCCTTGCGCCGTGGTGCCGCTGCCGATCTGCGCAAACGTGCCCAACTGCCGCACGCGCGCGCGGATCGCCCGGCATAACGCGCGATGGCCGCCAAACAGGCGCAGGCTGGCCGTCACGTCCAGCATGACCGTGGCGGATTCGGGGTCGGGATCGATCGTCACGGCCGGCGTGAAATGGAGCAGCGTCAGCGCCACCGACGTAGCCAGCGCCGCCTCGGCCGCCGCATCGCGTTCGATCTGCACCACGTCGGCCGACAACGCCTGCACGCCGCCGCGCCGCATGCCATAGCGCACGCCCAGTGCCGCGGCCGGGCCATTGGCCAGCACCACGCGCTCGTGCTCGATCACCGCCACGGGCAACTGCTGCAGCGTGCCGGAGGCGGAAGCCGACGACATGCCGGCAGGCTCAGGCCAGTTCGGCTGCAGCGCGTCCAGCGACAGGCGCGGCAAATGCACCGCGATCCAGTACGTCATCGGCAACATGATGGGAACTCATCGGCATGGCAGGCGTGACAGGCGTGGAAACCGCGGGCGCACCGGTGCGTTGCGGCACATGGGCCATGCCTTCGAGCGGCAACAGCAGCGGCGTGTCGCGGACCGGGCCGCGCCGCTTGTGAAAAACGATCGACATGAGATTGCCGGGCAGCGGTGACAGCGCCAGCCGCAATACCGCCGGCGACGATTCGCGCAGGACCCGGAGCGGACGCAGCACCCACACCACGGCATCGCCGGCCTGCGCCAGCACCTGCAGACGCCGCAGCGCCTCGGGCCGCGCGTTGGCCAGCCAGACCAGCATCGCGCCAAACGCCTGACTGCGCAGCATCTGTTCGGCGGACCACAGCATGTCCGTGCGCTGGGAAGCGAGGGTCGCCGCCGATGTCGGCCGCACCCAGTACAGCTGGCGCGCCGGCAAGCCGCCCGACACCAAACTGGCGGCATTGGGCAGATAGGGCGGATTGACCAGGCCGATGCGCCGGCCATCGGCGGCCAGCGTGCGCAGCGCGGGCATCAGCAAGCGCAGCTCGCCCGCACCATCCTGCCCCAGCAGCAGCTCGGTCACGGCGCCAGCGGGCCAGCCGCCGCCGGGCAGCTCGGCGCTCAAGGCGTCATAGCCGGTGGCGCAGACCGGCAGCCGGCCGGCGCGGCCAAGCTGGCCCGCGCGCCACAGGCCGGGATAGCGATGTTCGAGTTCGCGCACCGATTCGCGGGGCGCGACGGATGGGGGCGTGTGGTCCGCCATGGCTGGCGGTTCCACAAGCGGCAAGGCGGTCATGGTGGCAAGGGCCGCGCCGACGAAGCGGCGCGGCATGGCAATTCGTCTAGTACTGTATGTTTATACAGTATCGATGCCGATGCAAGCCAAACTTTGACAAGTGCCGCGCTGGGCGCTTTTCAGGAAAGTTTTGCGCGGCTGCCACATTCCGGGCAGGCAGATTGCAAACAAATGTCAAGCGTCATTGTGAAGTGGCAGGCAGTGGGGAACAATGCGCGGCTATGAAACGGAATACGCGCGAATGCGTGCATCTGCTGATGGAAGGTATGCAGCGCCACGGCCCTCTGCGCCGCGACGCGCTGGCCGAGGCGTGCGGGTTGACTCCCGAGGAAACCACGCGCGCCTTGAAAGCGGCGCGGCAGATGAGCGTGATCGACCATATCCCCTATGAGCCCGGCACCACGGCGCTGGAAATCTTCTATCAGCTGACCGGCCGCCAGTTGCCGCCCGCCCGCAAGAGCTCGCGCATGCCGCCCGCTCCCGACGACCGTTTCCAGCCGCTGCTGGAAGCGTGGTGGAACAGCAGCGAACCCGATCGCGCGTAACGCCGTGCGCCGCGGGCCCCGGCAGCGGCAGCATGCGCTGCCGTCCGGACCCGGCCACCTCACCCCATTTCCACGCCTATTTCCACGCCTATCTCTGACGCCTATTTCTGACGCCGATAGCGGGCCTGCATGATCTGCATCCACTGGCCGTCGTCGGTCTGCATGAACGACGTGAGCGTGCGGGTGTCGTCGTCCTCGAATGCCACGACATCGCGATACTTGGCCATCTTGCCCTCCACGATATTGCCGTCCGGCGTGAAGGACGGGCCGTCGGCGCGCATCGTCAACGTCTTGCCATCGGCTTCGAGATCGCCTTCATAGATCCACATATGGGTCATCATCGACCCCACGAACGTCCCCACGAAATGCTTGCGGCTGGGGTCATAGCCCAGCGTCATCACCGTGGTGGCCGCCGCGCAGCCCGGAAAATCGCCCTCGGAACGCCCCTGCACCCACAGGTCGCCGATCTGGCTGACTTCCTCCGGGATCTTCCATGCCTGCGCCGGCGTGTCCGGCCCCATCTGCGCTTCGCCCTCGCCTATCCACTTGCCCACCAGCTTGTGCAGCCAGCGGTGTTCGTTGGTGATTTCCGTCTTCATTGCCTGCCTCTCCAGTAATGGATCCGGCCGCGGATCCGGTTGCGCCGCGACGTTGTGTACAGCGTACACAATAGGGTAGTCAACGATCCGGCGGATGTCCACATCGGGCGCACCAGATGACAGAAATTTAATTTTGGGGAAAGGCGGCAATCGAAATGCGCCGCCATGCATGCCATGACCCGCGCAACGGGCGTGCCGCAGGCGGACAGCTGCCGGAACGGAGAGAGCGGGAAGCGGCGGGAAGCGGCAGGCACACGGCGGCTGCGCCAACACCGCGGCCCTCCGCGCGATTATTGGGGCAGCCTGATCTTCGGCACGATGAACTGGTTGCCGGGCGCGCGCATCACGTCGCATTGCGCCTCGCCCTTGCGCGCCTGGCCGGCCTGGTTCACGAATTCGATGCTGCCGACCACGCTGTAGACGTCTTCGGCCACGCGGCGCGTGGTGCTGCGCACCCAGCGAAACTGGCCGGGATTCGGCAGCTTGGCCTGCACGGCGTCACGGCACGCGAACGGCGCTTCCGGTGCTTCCGGCTTGCCGCCCCGCTGGCCCAGTTCGATGTTGACGGGCGCCTGCGCATCGGACGCCGGTGCGGCCGCCGACGCCATCATCGGCAGTCCCGCAAGCATCACGAAAGCGATCGACACCGCGCGGTTGCGGCGCGTATGCGTTGTCATGGTCAATGCTCCAAACAAAAAAGGCCGGCACGCGCGCTGCATGCCGGCCGGTCGCCATTGTACTGCGGGCGAGGTTCCTACACGGACAGGTCGCGCGGCTCAGGCTTGTGGTCGTCGAACCAGCGATAGAGCGTCGGCACCATCACCAGCGTGAGCAGCGTCGACGTGATCAGCCCGCCGATCACCACCACGGCCAACGGCCGCTGCACCTCTGAACCCGGGCCCGTCGAGAACAGGAACGGCACCAGGCCAAGCATGGCGATGGTGGCCGTCATCATCACCGGACGGAAACGCTGGGTCGCCCCGCGTACCACCGCATTGCGCAGCGACATGCCCGACTCGCGCAGCGTCCGGATATACGACACCAGCACCACGCCGTTAAGCACCGCCATGCCCCACAGCGCGATAAAGCCCACCGACGCCGGCACCGACAGGTATTCGCCGGTGATGAACAGACCGATGATGCCGCCGATCGATGCGAACGGCAGCACCGTGATGATCAGCGTGGCGAAGCGCAGCGAGTTGAACAGCAGGAACAGCAGGAAGAAGATCGCGGCGATCGTGATCGGCACGATGATCTTCAGGTGGCCCATGGCGCGTTCCATGTTCTGGAACTGGCCGCCCCACTCGAAGTAGTAGCCTTCCGGCAGCTTGACCTTCGCTTCGGTGGCGCTCTGCAGTTCGGCCACAAAGCCGCCCAGGTCGCGATCCTTCACGTTGATCATCACCACCACGCGGCGCTTGCCCATTTCGCGGCTGATCTGCGCGGGGCCGTCGGTGACCTCGATTTTCGCCACGCTCTGCAGCGGCACCTGCACGCCATCGGGCGCCTGCACCAGCAACTGGCGGATGGCCTGCACGTTGTCGCGGAATGCCTCGGGCAGACGCACGGCCGCGGCAAAGCGGCGCTCGCCTTCGAAGATGTCGGTGGCGCGCTTGCCGCCGATGGCGATCTCGATGATGTCGTGGATGTCCGATACGTTGAGCCCGTAACGCGCAATCGCCTGGCGGTCGATCTCGATCGACAGGTACTGCTGCCCGGAAATCCGCTCGATACGCACGTCCTGCGCGCCCTGGATGCCGCCCGCCACGCGCGCGATGTCGCCAGCCAGGCCGCGCAGCTTGTCGAGATCGTCGCCAAAGATCTTCACGGCGATATCCGAACGCACGCCGCTGACCATTTCATCGACGCGATCCGAGATCGGCTGCGCCATCACGATCTGCACGCCGGGGATGGCCTTGAGCTTTTCGCGGATGGCGTTGGCGATGTCGTCCTGGGTCCAGCCGTCGGGCCACTCGTCGCGATCCTTCAGGCTGGCGATCGGCGTCGACTCGTTCTGGCCCTGCGGGTCCGCCGGGCTTTCGCCGCGCCCCACGCCGGACACCACCGACTTCACGCCCGGCACTTCGAGCACCAGCTTGTTGGCCTGCCTTTCGAGCTTGATCGACTCTTCCAGCGAGATGTTCGGCACGCGGTCGATCGCCGGAACGATCGAGCCTTCCTTCATCTCCGGAATGAACGAGGTGCCCAGCAGCGGCACGATCGCCACCGTGGCGACGAACAGGCCCACGGCGGAAAACACCGTCTTCTTGCTGTTGGCCAGCGCCCAGTGCAGCATGCGCAGGTAATGGCGTTTCATGAACGCAATCACCCGCGTGTCGTGCTCCGCGCCGCCCTTGAGCAGGTACGAGGACAGGACTGGCGAGAGCGTCAGCGACAGGAACAGCGAGATCGCCAGCGCAATCGAGATCGTGAAGGCCAGCGGCGCAAACATCTTGCCTTCCATGCCCTGCAGCGTCATCAGCGGCAGGAACACCAGGATGATGATGCCGACGCCGACGATCACCGGCGTGGCCACTTCCTGCACGGCCTTGACCAGCACCTGCGTCTTGGTCAGCCCCGATTTGCCGGCGTGGCCCAGCCGCTCGAACGCGTTCTCCACTACTACCACCGACCCGTCCACCATCAACCCGATGGCGATGGCAAGCCCGCCCAGCGACATCAGGTTGGCCGACAGCCCTACCCGGTTCATCACCATGAACGTCAGCAGCGGCGTCAGCACCAGCGTGGCCAGCACGATCACCGACGAGCGCACATCGCCGAGGAACAGGAACAGCACGATCACCACCAGCACCACGCCTTCGAGCAGCACCTTGGTGACGGTCCAGAGCGCCGCGTCCACCAGTTCGCTGCGGTCGTAGTACGGCACGATCTGCAGCTTGTCCGGCAGCATGCCGCGCTCGTTGATTTCCGCCACGCGCGCCTTGACCCGGCTCACCACTTCCTTGGCGTTGCCGCCGCGCATCATCATGACGATGCCGCCGACGGCTTCGGTCTTGCCATTCTTGACCACCGCGCCCTGGCGCACCTCGTGGCCGATCGTGACCTGCGCCACATCGCGCAGGTACACCGGCGTACCGTTGACCTCCTTGAGCACGATGCTGCCGATATCGTCCACGCCCTTGGCCAGGCCCACGCCGCGGATCAGGTACTGCTCCGCGTAGTGCGGCAGCACGCCGCCGCCGGAGTTGGCGTTGTTGCGCGCCAGCGCCTGGTACACCTGCTGGAGACTGACCTCGTAGTGACGCATGCGGTCGGGATTGACCAGCGCCTGGTACTGCCGCACGTAACCGCCCTGCGAGTTGATCTCGGCCACTCCGGGGATCGATCGCAGCAGCGGGCGCACCACCCAGTCCTGCGCGATGCGCCGCTCTGCCAGTTCCTCCTGCGTGAGGTCGCGATCGCCGTCGTCCGCGCGGTCCAGCGTGTACTGGTAGACCTCGCCCAGGCCGGTCGATACCGGACCCAGCACGGGCGTGACGCCCTCGGGCATGCGTCCGGCTACCTCGATCAGCCGCTCCATCACCAGCTGCCGCGCGAAATACACGTCGGTCTTGTCGGTGAACACCAGCGTGATCAGCGACAGGCCGGCCTTGTTCAGCGAGCGCATCTCCTCGAGTCCGGGCAGGCCCGTCATCGACATTTCGATCGGCACCGTGACAAAGCGCTCCACTTCCTCGGGCGAGCGTCCGGTCGCCTCGGTGGCGATCTGCACCTGTACGTTGGTCACATCCGGAAACGCATCCACCGACAGCTTGCCGGCGGCGCGCAGGCCGAACAGGAACAGCACCACGGCGATCACGCATACCACCAGCCGCTGTTTGATGGCGGCTTCCACAAGCGATGTCATCATGGCCGCTTACCCCTGTTCCAGGCGCTTGCGCTCGTTGTCGAGATGGAAGGCGCCCTCCACCACGACACGGTCGCCCGCCTTGATACCGCCCAGCACCACGCGCATGCCGTCGCTTTCGGAACCGAGCTTCACGCGGGTCAGCCGATACTGGCCCGGCGCGGTTTCAACGTAGACCTGCTCGTCGTTGCCGTCGCGCACCACGGCCGCGCCCGGCACCACCAGCGTATCGACGGGCTTGCCCGCAATCAGCATGGTGGCCAGCATGGCCGGCTTCAGACGCCCTTCCTTGTTCTCGAGTTCGGTGCGGACCAGCACGGTGCGCGACTGCGGATTGACGGTGCGTCCCACGTAAATCAGCCGGCCCGTGATGCGGCCATTGGCGTTGGCCAGCGACGGCACCTCGATATCGACGCTCTGCCCTTCGGCCACCTGTGCGGCCTGCTGCTCGGGCACTTCGGCCACCACCCACACGCGCGACAGATCGGCGACGGTATAAAGCGCATCGGCCGGCTGCACCACCTGGCCCTGCGCGACGTTGCGCTCCACCACAGTGCCGCTGATGCTGGAAAACACCGGCGAATACGAATCGATGCTGCCGTTCTTTGCCAGTGCGGAAACGGCCGCGGTCGACATGCCCAGCACGCGCAGTTGATCGCGATAGGCGCGCATTTCCGCGGCAGCGATCGCGTATTCGCTCTGGCGGCGCTGCAGCTCGGCGCGGCCGATCACGTCGGCGGCAAACAACTGGCGCGCGCGCTCGGCATTGCGCGCTTGCAGATCGTTCTGCGCCTCGGCCTTCAGGAACGCCATCTGGGCGGCGCCCAGTTCGCTGCTGTGCAGGCGCGCCAGCACCTGACCGGCCTTGACTTCCTGGCCGAGGATTGCGTAGAGGTCCGTGACCCGGCCGGTCACGCTCGCGCCGATGCGCGACACGCGCTGTTCATCGAAATCGATACGGCCCGACACGCGCAGCATCTCGCTGAACGCGGACGTGGCAACCGGCGCCACCTTCAGCGTCTTCTGCAGGTTGTCGGCGGGCTTGACGATGCCCGGCGGCAGCTTCGGGGTCTCGGCGGCCGGTTCGGGATCTTTGGAGCAGCCGGCCAGCGACATCGCCAGCACGACAGCCGCTGCAATGGAAAGCAGGGAATGGGAGGGACGCATGTTCAGTTCGTATTCGGTGTGACGGACATGGACGGCGCAGCGGCGGCATGGGCGCCCGGCGTGGCCGACATGAGCTTTTCAATCTGGATCGCGGCGATCTGCAGTTCGTACTGCGCGTTGATCAGTTCGCTGCGCGCGTTGCGCAGCACGCGCTGGGCGTCGAGATAGTCGAGAATGCCGCGCTCGCCAAAACGGTAGGCGGCTTCGGCCACGCCCAGCGCCGATTCGGCCTCGCGCACGATGCCCGATTCCAGCGCGGTGACCTGCGCCTGCGTGATCTCGTATTGCTGATAGGCGCTTTCGAGCTCCTGCGACAGTTCGAACTCGCGCGCTTCCAGCGCGGTGCGCGCCTGAGTGGCCTGCGCCGTGGCCTCGCCTACGGGGCCGCTGCGACGGTCCCACAGCGGGATCGTCATGATCAGGCCGATCTGCGAGACATTGTTGTCGGGCTGGCGATCGGTGCTGGCGCGCAGCGACACTTCCGGCCAACGCAGCGAGCGCTGGTAATCGACTCCGAGCCGCGCGCGTTCCAGTTCGCTGCGGCGCTGGTTCAGTTCGGCATTGTTGGCCTGCATCGCATCGCGCAACACGGCCAGCGTCGGCACGTCTGGTGTGCCCGCCAGGCTGCCGCCCAGCGCAAAGCTCGCGGGCATGGCGCCGCCAACCTGCTGGCGCAGCGCGGCCTTGGCCTGTTCGACGCGCAGTTCGGCGGTCTGCAGCGTTTTCTGCGCGGCCAGTAGTTCAGTTTCGGCCTTGATCAGTTCGTAGCGCGGCGCTTCGCCCACGTCCACACGCACCTTGGCGCGGCCCTGAATCTGGCGCGTCAGTTGCAGATCATCGCGCGCGGCGGCCAGTTCGGTTTCACGGCGCAACACCTGGAAGTACGCGGTCTTCACGCGCGCGGCCAGTTCAGCGCGGAAACTCTTCCGCAGCGCCTCGGAGGCATCGAGTCCGCGGCCCGCCATCTCCGCGCGCAGTTGGCGCTGGTTCGGATAGTCGAACTTCTGTACGAAAGCGTACGACGGCGCATTGCCGCTGGCCACGCCCGGTTGCTTGCCGGACAGGCGCCCATACATCACCTCCACCTGCGGGTTCGGATAGGCGCGCGCACTGTTGATGGCGGCGCTGGCGGCGTCCACATTGGCCTGCGCGGCCTGTGCGCCCTTGTTGGTCGATTGCGCAAGCTCCAGCAACTGGGGCAAGTCGAATGTCTCGGCCGCGGGCTTGGTGACCCGTGGCATGGCTTTGGCGGCGTATTGCATGGCAGGCGGCGCCGAAGCACCGGCCTGCACGGCGGGCACGGATGCGCCGGGCGGCACGGGCTGCGCGGCCCAGGCCGGCGCTGTCACGAGCGACAGCGACGCGACCCAAGTCAACGTATGGTTGGTCTTCATGTCAGAAAAAATCGAGCGGTACGGCTGTCCCCAGCGCACGCCCGCCACCATTGGATGCGCCCGGCGAGAGGCCGGTGCGGCAGCGAATGGGGCCGCCGCGGCACAAGGCGTGTCGCAGCGGATATCAGGGGCGCAAGGACAAGGAAGGCGCGCAGGCAGGGCCGATCAGCCCGGTCGCGGCCAGGAGGTGTCAGGCGAGGAGATTGGGCGGTCTGAACACGCCTTCGGATTCGAACAGCGTGCGTGCCTTGGGCACATGGACGGCGCTGTCGCGCGATTCAGCCAGTTGCAGCTGCGGCACGACGATCAGGGCGCTGCTTTCGTCCACCGCGTCGAACAGGTCGAGCGGGTCGAGCAGATCGGCCGACCAGATATTGCAGTAGCCCGGCGGGGGTCCGTCGTCGATCTGGTCGTCCGGACCGTCTTCGGGATCGCCGCGCAGCACCAGTTCCGCGAGGTCGTCCCCGGCGGCCAACATGGCGTAGTCAGGCTCCGCAGCGGGCGCCACCACCGGCACTTTCGGCGCAGCCGCGCGCGCGTTCGCCGCTGCCTGGAAGGACAGCGCGGACAGGCACAGGGCAGTCAGCAGAAAGAGAACAAAACGCATGGGGCGGGGATGGCAGCACTTGGGTGGAGATCGAGCGGTCTTCCCGCGGGTGTTAAGACCGGGGATTTGCTGCAGGACAGCATTGTAACCGAACGCAACATTGACTCGGGAAAGTACGACTAGTTCCTTCCCGGGAAATCGAACACCGGCCGCGAGCCCTGCAGATATCCCACTGCATCGCTTCGATGCTGGCGTGGCGGCACCGTCCGTGGATTCGCATTTCCAAGGCACCGAAGCGCCCGGCGGCACACACCGACGGTGCACGGCATGCCCAGCTTCGGCGCGTCGCACCATTGCAGAAGCCCGCGCCACCGGGGTCGCGGAGCCGGCTGCGCGCCCGCCTCTACCCGCCGAAACCGTTGCGCCAAGCCATATCGCAGGTCGCCGAGCCTATCCGGGTTTCCACTGGCATCGATCTTGCTGGATCTCCCCACAAAGATATCCTAAATATATTTACAGGATATTTACCATGCGGGGGCGAAACGGCTTGTATGCCGGTCGCCCCCATTCACTCGAGGAGTTTTCATGCGCAATCCCCGCTGGACTGGCATCTTTCCGGCAGTCACCACCAAATTCCACGCCGACGAGCGCATCGACGCCGAGGGCACCATAAAGCACATCGACTTTCAGATCCGCAACGGCATCCACGGTCTGGTGACATGCGGGTCGCTGGGCGAGGCGAGCACGCTGTCGCTGGACGAGAAACTCGACGTGGCCCGCATCGCGCTGGAAGCCGCCGACGGCCGCATCCCCGTGCTGGCCAATGTTTCGGAAACGAGCACGCGCGACGCGCTGCGCTATATCGACGGCGCCAACAAGCTGGGCGTGGCCGGCTTCATGGTGATGCCATCGGTGATCTACGTCGCCGACGCACGCGAGGCGATGCAGAACGTGCGCGCCATGGCCAATGCCGCCCAGAAGCCGGTGATGGTCTACAACAATCCCGTCGCGTACCGCGTCGATCTCAAGCCCGAGCATATGGCCGAGCTGGCGGACTGCGAATGGCTCGCGGCCATCAAGGAAAGCACCGGCGATATCCGCCGCGTCACCGACCTGCGCAATACCGTGGGCGATCGCTACCAGATCTTCATGGGCGTCGACGATCTGGCCTACGAAGGGCTCGCGCTCGGTTGCGATGGTCTGCTCGCCGGCGTCGGCTGCGCGTTCCCGCGCGAGACCGTGGCGCTGTTCGACCTGATGAAGGCCGGACAGTTTGCCGAGGCGCTCAAGCTCTACCAGTGGATGACGCCGATGCTGCATCTCGACGTGTCGAACAAGCTGGTGCAGAACCTGAAGCTGATCGACGCCATCGTCGGCGTGGGCACCGAACACATGCGCCGCCCACGCCTGCCGCTGGTGGGCGACGAACGCGCCTTCGTCGAAAAGGTCGTGCGCCAGGCGCTGGCCACGCGTCCGGCGCAATACCAGTCGATTGCCTGAGCCGCGCGCACGGGCGGCGCGCGCAAGGCCCATCGCGCCGCCCGCATGCGCGCGCATCGCGCGCGTGGCATCCAACTTGCTCGCGCCCCGGGTCCGACCGAAATCCCCGAACAGGAGTCCTTCAGCAATGTCCGACCTTTCCTCCCCCGCCGTGGCCAATGCCTACGGCAGCCCGCGCGTTGCGCGGCCGGTACGCTGGGTGCTCCGCCTTTCGGACGCCGTGCTGGCCGTCGAGCGGCATCTGCTTGGCGGCCTGATGACGCTGCTGGTGTTGCTGATCCTGCTGAACGTGGTCACGCGCTATGCCGGCCTGCCACTGTACTGGGTGGACGAGGCGTCGGTGTATTCGGTGGTCTGGCTGACTTTTGTCGGCGCATCGATCATGACCCGGCTGCGCCTGGACTTTGCCGTCGGCCTGCTGACCGAACAGCTGGGCGCGCGTGCGTCGCGGGCGGCGAAGGTGGTGGCCACCGCCGGCGTGCTGGTGTTCGGCCTCGCGATGATCGCAATGTGCTGGCTCTGGATGGATCCGGTGGGCATCGCACGCTACCACTTCGACGCCAGGGAATACGCGGCCGAGACCTTCAACTTCCTGTACACCGAGCGCACGCAAACGCTCGAATGGCCGATGTGGGCGCTGCAGCTGATCATCCCGCTGTTCTCGCTGAGCCTGAGCCTGCATGCGCTGGCCAATCTGCTGGAAGACCTGAACCTGGCGCCGCGGCGCACGTTCGCCGAATTCCAGGTAGGCAACTCCGAGACGGTGAACTGACATGGTGACCACGTTCTTCTTCTGCGCCGTGATGCTGGTGGGCGTGCCGATCGGCATCTGCCTGTGCCTGTCCGGCCTGGCGTTCATCTTCAGCACCGGCGACACCGTATTGCTGCAGTCGTTTCCCTCGCAGATGTTTGCCGGCGTGGACAGCTACGGCCTGATCGCCATCCCGCTGTTCATCCTGATCGGCGAGATCATGAACAGCGGCGGCATCACGCGGCGGCTGGTCGATCTGTCGATGGCGTTCGTCGGATCGATCAAGGGCGGACTCGCGTACGTCAACATCCTTGCCAACATGCTGGTGTCGTCGATCATCGGATCGGCCACCGCGCAAGTGGCCATCATGTCGCAGGTGATGGTGCCCGAGATGGAAAAGCAGGGTTACGACAAGACCTTTGCCGCGGGGCTTACCGTGTACGGCGGCATGTTGGGGCCGATCATTCCCCCGTCGGTGATGTTCGTGGTCTACAGCGTGCTGGCGCAGGTGGCGGTGGGCGACATGCTGATCGCAGGCATCCTGCCCGGCGTGCTGCTGACGCTGCTGTTCTTCGTCATCATCGCCGTCATGGGGCTGTTCTACAACTATCCGCGCAGCGCGCGCAGGTCGTTGCGCGAGCGCGTGGCTACCGTGCTGCAGGCAAGCCCCACGCTGCTGATCCCGATCGTCATCGTCGGCTCGATCCTGGCCGGGCTTGCCAATCCCACCGAGGCGGCGGCGGTTGGCGCGCTGGCCGCGGCGCTGGTGGGCCGCTACGTCACGCGCGAATTCGATCTGCGCACGCTGCCGGCCATTCTGCTGCGCTCGGCGATCTACTCGGCCATCGTGCTGTTTCTGGTGGCTGCCGCCGCGGTGTTTTCGTGGCTGCTGATCTACGGAAAGATCCCGCAGATGGTGGCCGCCTGGATCCAGACCGTGGCGCACAGCCCGATAGCCTTCCTGCTGCTGGCCAACGTGATCCTGCTGATCATCGGCACCGTGATCGACGGCATTCCGGGACTGATCATGACGGTGCCGATCCTGCTGCCGGTGGCCACCGAGGTCTATCACATCGATCCGCGCCATTTTGGCGTGGTCATCGTGATCAATCTCGTGCTGGGCCTGATGTCGCCGCCCGTCGGCCTGAGCTTCTTCGTCGCCTCGGCCGTCACGGGCGCCAAGCCCGGAAAGATGTTCATGGTCACACTGCCGTTCTTTGTGATCAGTTGCGTGGCACTGGTGCTGCTTTCGCTATTTCCCAGCCTGTCCATCGGACTGCTGAATTGAGCGCGCACGCCGATCCGTTCCGCCGACCCGTCATCCCGATTGTTCCCAACGTCGTTCACCCCGAAAGCCAGGAGAGAAGCGCCATGTCACTGATTACCCGCCGCCATTTCATCAAGTCCACCGCACTGGCCGGCATTGCCGCGCCGCTGGTCATCACCTCGCGCACCCATGCGGCCACGACCAAGGAATTTCGCCTGGGCTTGATTACCCCGGCGGGCCATTCGTGGAACCGTGCGGCGGTGGCGTTCGGCGAATCGCTGAAGAAGGAAACCGATGGCCGCCTGAGCGTGACGGTGTTCCATTCCGGCCAGCTCGGCAACGAATCCGCAATGATGCAGCAACTGCAATCCGGCGCGCTCGACATGGGATGGATCCAGGCCGCGGAACTGGGCTCGCGCGTGTCCAGCGTGGCGGCCATCAACGCGCCGTACCTGGTGCGATCCACCGCCAGCGTAGCAAAGCTGGTGCGCATGCCTACCGCGCTGAAGCTGCTCGATGCGTTGCCGCGCGAGACCGGCACCATCGGCCTGGGCTGGGGCATCACCGGCATGCGCGTGGTATTTGCCACGCGCGACATCAACTCGCCGGACGATCTCAAGGGCATGAAGCTGCGGATCAACCCGACGCCCGTCTATCGCGATTTCTATTCGATGCTGGGCGCGGCGCCGACACCGATCCCCACGCCGGCCGTGTTCGACGCCATGACCAATGGCCAGGTCGATGGACTCGAGGCCGATATCGAACTGTCCTGGAACCAGCGCTACGACAAAATCGCCAAGTCGCTGCTGCCAATGAACGCGCTGTTCATGCCATTCGCGCCGCTGGTGTCGGGACGCATCTGGGCTGGCCTGGACGCCAAGGACAAGGAACTGATCCGCGCGCAGGTCAATCAGGCGCTGGTGGCGCAGATCAACGACATCGTAACCACCGAAGCCGGCCTGATCGACAAGCTCAAGCAGTCGTCCGTGCATTTCAAGAGCATGTCCGGCTACGACCCGCAGCCCGTGATCCGCAAGTTCGACGAGATGTGGGTGGCCAAGGCGCCGGCGATTCCGGAGCTGCGCAGGATCGGCGCCGCGGTCTGAGGCCCAGCCGTCCGGCCATGCGGCACCCCGCCGCTGCGGCATAATGTCCGGCACCGTCGCCCGGGTGCCGGATCGGACGGCATTCGCACTGCGGGCGCACGCCCCCGGCCCGTTGCCGCGGCGCCGGGCGTTGCTGCCTACACCTTCGAGATGACAACCCAGACCAAGACCCAGAGCACGCCCGGCCAGGGCAAGCGGCGCGCCGCCGATGTGGCCTACGACAAGATCGAGACGATGATCTCCAAGCTGGAGATCGCACCAGGAAGTCCCGTGGTCGAGGCCGAGCTTGCGGAATTGACCGGGCTTGGCCGCACGCCCGTGCGCGAAGCGCTGATGCGCATGGTGTCGATCGGCCTGATCGTCCAGCAACCGCGACGCGGGCTCATGGTGTCCACCATCGACGTCATGGATCACCTGGACGTGATCGCCACGCGGCGTGTACTGGAACGCCTGATCGCCACCACTGCCGCGCGGCGTGCCACCGACGCCCAGCGCAAGGCGCTGCTTGCGTGCGCGCAGAAGATGGTGAAGGCCGCGCAGCGCGGCAATCTCGACGAATACATGGAGGCCGACCAGGCGCTCGACCATGTCAACCACGCCGCCTGCCGCAACCGTTCCGCCGTCAAGGCAGTGGTTCCGTTGATCGTGCAGTGCCGGCGCTTCTGGTATGCCTATCAGCACGAAGGTGAAATAGCCGAAGGCGCGCAAGCCCATCACGCCATGGCCGAAGCCATCGCCAGCGGCAACGAAACCCAAGCCGCCGATGGCGCGCAGGCGCTGATGGACTATCTTGAACGCTTTGCGCGCCGCGTAATTGATGCGTGATTGATGTTGCGATTGATGCGGGATTGACGCAATGCAGGCCGCCGCATTGCGTTGCATGGCATGTCCTCGATTCGGCAACATAAGTTTACTCGCCAGCGCTCAAAACACTCCTTAGACTCGAAGCCATCGACTCGAAAGAAAGGAGGAAAAAAGTGGGCTGGTTTCTTGTCACCATCGCTCTGCCGGTGCTGGCGCCGCTTCTCTCGCTGCTGTGCATGCGAGCCTTCCCGCTTTCCCTCCCCGCCTCCCGCCTCGCCTTAGTGAACGCCTTCAAGGACGGGCAACTGTGCTGGCCTTCGATGGGCTTCTGCGTATCGGGGCTTTACGAACTGACAGGCAGCACCGCCGCGTTTCTGGCGGACGCGCCGGGCCACCAGTACATGGGCGCAGCACTGATCGTCGTCCTGGTGCTGGCCAGCCTGTTCTCGTCATGCGGGATCGTCTTCACGACACCGCGCAAGCGTCCCGCCGGCGTGACCTGGCTCAGCCATTTCCGGGTACTTGCAACCTCGATGGTGCTGGTCGCCGTGTCGGCATTCGTCTTCACGATCATTCACCTCAACCTCTCGATCTGACAGGAGGATTCATGCACTCACTCGTCAAGTGGTTTCGCTATCGCTGCAGCACGCCCGACCGCTACATCTCCACGCTTTGCGCCCTGGCATGCGTCGGCGTGGCGTACTGCATCGTCGTCATCGTGGCCGCGCTCTATGTGCACCGGGACCGCATCTTCTGAGCGGCCCCGGCGCAGGCATCGCGCAAACATCAACCATTGGTCAAGCCTATGCAAGACATAGCAAACCGGTCTTGGACGCTATAGCAGAAAAGGCGGATCATCGCGGTCAAAGGTTTCCCCCACCCACCGGAGTCTTCGATGAAGTCCGCCTTGCTCGCCCTGTGTGGCGCAGCCTCCCTGCTTGCCTCGCTGTCCGCCGTTGCCGGCCCTGACTTTGCCGTCATCGAGCGCGCGCGCGACAATGCCCATCAACGCCAGCACGCCAAATCCGTCGAGTGCGGCGCCACAAACGGCGCCCCCGCGGGCGGTGCGGCCAACGACGCGGCCAAGGCGGCCAGCGCCCCGCGCGCCGCGCTGGCGCCGATTCATACCAGCTGAAGTACTCGCAACCGCGGACATGCGACGGCTTTGCGCCTTGCGGCCGGACCGCAACGCATGCCTGACCGATCCTGCTTTGGCTTTGGCTTTGGCTTTGGCTTTGGCTCTGGCTTTGGCCCCGACTTCGTTCCGCCTGCGGTGCCGCTAAGTCGGACGCCTCCGATCCGGCGGCGCCAGAATCGCCGACATCAGAAATCCTAAGGGCAGAGACGAAAACATTCACTTCGTCCAAGGTCCTCAATCAGGGAAGATGCCGGATCCGAATCGAAGCCAGGGGTCAGTGCGCAATGTCCGCAAGCGGCGCATCCGGCGGCAGCTTGCGCCGCCTTTGCATTCGAAGACCGTTGGCCGGCCTGGGTCTGGCCGTCGCCCTGGCACTGCCGCCCTGCGCGCATGCCTGGACCGCCGGCAATGGCGGCGGCGCTGCAGCGGCGGTTGCCACACCTGACACGCAGTCAGGCCCGTATCGCGGCATCGTCGGGCCGGTCGGCACGCCCGATCCAGCACCGGCGGAGCCCGCGCAATGGGATCGCGCGCTGCCATTCTTCGCGCAGCGCGTGATCGACAAGGGCTACAGCCTGCCCAATCCGTACGATATCGGCTATTCCTATTTCAACGGCAATCAGCGATATCAGCTCGATCACCTGCAGATTTCGGCGGGCGCCAATCCGCTGCGCGCGGCGGATTTCGTGCAGTTCCAACAGTCGCGCATCCACAACGTGTCGAATCAGGTGCAGGTTGGCGCGTGGCTGTTTCCATTCATGAACGTTTATGGCATCTTCGGCAACGTCCAGGGCAGCGGCTCCATCGATATCAACTTCTCGTCGCTGACCGATCTCGAACGATTCTTCGGCATCAATATCGGCTGCGGCGGTCGCCGGCCCGGCCCGAATTGCAGCAAGCCGATCAAGCTGCCGACGCAGCACGCCAACTATAGCGGCCACACCTATGGCGGCGGCTTCACGCTGGTGGGCACCTACAAGCAATTGTTCTTCTCGCTGCCGGTGACATACACCGTCTCGGACATTTCCATGTCCGAGACGCCGGTCAAGTCGATCAACATCGGTCCGCGCGTGGGATGGAATTTCCGGCTGGGTCACGGCCTGGGATTGCTCACGCCCTACATCGGCGCCACCTATTTTCGTACGCGCGCTACCATCACCGGGCACTTCGATGTCCCCGTGCCCGATTCAGGCGGCCAGACCGCGCGCCTGAACTACCAGATCGGCGAAAGCGTGGCCGGCAACTGGAGCGGATCGTTCGGGGCCAGCTGGGCCATCAACCGCAGCCTGGGGCTGTTGCTGGAGATCGGCTACGGCTATAACCGCAGCAATATCATCGCCACCGGATTCTTCCGATTCTGACGACATGCGCACCACCATCGTCGCCTGGCTCTCGCTGTCGGTCTGTGCGGCGTCCGCAGCGGAGCAGACCGCGCAATCGCCGCAGACCGCAGCAGCCGAACACACGAGCTGGATCGACAGAGTCCTGAACAAGCTTGGCGCGTCCAAGGAAGTGGATCTGAGCCACGGCATCGATTGGGGCGTGCTGCCGGGCCCGTTCTATAACCCCGAGATGGGCCTCGGCGTCGGCGCTGCCGCCATCGGTCTCTACAAACCCGGCAACGCGGAAAAGGACACGCAGCTGTCGACGGTGACCATCCACGGATTTCTGACCACCACGGGTGCCGTGGGCATCGGCGTCGACAACAACACGTTCTTTGCCGACGACAGCTACCGTTTTGTCTTCTCTGGCGGGCTGGTGAACATGCCGACGTCCTACTGGGGCATTGGCTACGACAAGGCCATCGACAACGCCAACAAGGAAGGCTACACGCGGCGCGGCGTGGTAGTGCAGCCACGCGTGATGGTGCGCGTACGGCCCAATGTCTACATCGGCGGCGGCTACGATTTCGAGTACGACAATGCGGCGCAACTGGACCGCGGCAGCAGCAGCGCGCTGGCCACCGATCCGCATGGCACGCGGGTTCTCAGCAGCGGCCTGACGGCGCATTTTTCCTACGACACGCGCGACTTCCTGCCCAATCCCTACAAGGGGCAGGCGCTGCTGCTCAATGGCACCGTTTACCGGCGCGCAATCGGCAGCGACACCGATTTCGAATCGCTCGACATTACCTACGACACGTATTTCCGCATGCGCGAACGCGACGTACTGGCGTTCGACATCTATGGCAAATTCAATTGGGGCGATGTGCCGTGGAGCATGATGTCCAAGCTGGGCGACGGGCGACACATGCGCGGCTATTTCATGGGACAGTATCGCGACAAGGCGATGCTGACCGCGCAGGTGGAATACCGCTGGCATATCGCGGGTCGCCAGGGCATGGTGTTCTGGTTGGGAACGGGCGCGATCGCCGGCAATCCGGGCGCCTTGACGTCGGCGCATTGGCTGCCGAACGCGGGCGTGGGATATCGCTTCGAATTCAAGCCGCGCGTTAATGTGCGGTTCGACGTCGGCGTTGGCAGCAACACCAAAGGCGTCTACTTTCAGATCAACGAGGCGTTCTGACTCTACGGCGATAAAAAAGGCGTCGCGGGCCTGTCACCCGCGACGCCCTGCGCTACAGCGCGGCGATTACTTGCCCAGCTTGACGCTGGTAAGGTCGGCGGTCAGGTAGCCCACCGAAGCGCCGAGACCGTTCTTGTAGTTGGCAAACACCAGCGGCTCCACCACGGCCTTGACCTGCGCCTTGATACCGTCGCCGGGGTGCTGGAAATTGCTCATGATGTATGTCCAGCCATTGATCTCGTCCACGGCGTGCAGGCCCGTCGACTCCCCGCCAGCCGGCACCGACATCAGTCGCGACAGCTTCTTCGTGTCGACGTTGTACGCCCACAGGAAGTTGTTGGTGTGACGGCTGCTGTCTTCGCCGATGAACAGCGTGCGCAGCTTTTCCGAGAACTTGAGGTTGTCCGGATTGCCGATGATTTCCGGATCGGACGTGTTGCCCAGCGCGTCGGCGGCGATGTCCTTGCCAAGGAGCAGCCCCTGGGTGTGCACCGGCATCCATTCGCTGTTGATCGCCGCGCCGCTGGTGTCCTTCTGACCGCCGGCCAGCTTGTGCTGCAGCACGCCGCCCGAGTTGATGGCCGCCGGCACGCCGATATTGCTCTGCGCATACCAGCCGCGCGCGGTGTTGTTCGTCACCATCGAATCGACGATATTCTGCAGCGCGGAGTAGGCGATCTTGTCCTTGATGTTGACCGTGGTGCCTTCCATCTTGGTGAAGCCCATGCTGCCGCCCATCAACGCGGCGTAGCGGTGGGTCTCCAGGAACGCCGCAACCAGTTCCTTGCCGGCCTTGACGCGGATCCACTGCGCGACGCCGCTAAGCATGATCTTGGTGTAGGTCGCGTCGGCCGGATCGGTGGTCGACACGTCCATGATGTCGGCAATCGTGTGCGACTTGGCCCAGGCTTCCACCTGCGCGCTGCTGGCGTGACCCAGGCGGATCCAGGTCAGGTCGGCGCCGGGCGCGGCCGGATCGACCGAGAAACCCGAACCGACCTTGGCCACGTACAGCGTACCGGCCGACAGGTCCTTTTCCTTGTCGGCCACGAACACGAACAGGCCGCTGTTGGTGGCGTCGTCGCCCATCAGCACGGTACGGTTGTCCGGCATCACCTGCACCAGTTCGTGCGAGATGCGGCCCAGGCAGTAATGCTTCTTGATCGAGCCGGTGCCGTCGGGGTTCACCGTCACTTCGGGCAAGTGGCCATACAGATAGGGATTGAACGGGATCGACGAGGTGCCGTACAGATTCCGCGCGTATTCGATGCACTGGGCGTTGGTGGCCGCCGTGAACGCATCGGGCTCGTACTCTTCGCTCGACAGGTGGGTGTTCCACGGCGACAGGCTCGCGCCGCAGGTGATCCACAGACCGTTGGCGCCCGACGTATCGACGTTGTGGTACTTCACCAGCGAGAGCTTGCCGGTGGCGGGGTCCTGGTCCAGCGTCAGGATCGCGATGGGCGACGGCAGGCGGCCGTACATGTCCTTGACCTTGGCCTGGTCCCACGTGGTGTATTCGAACTGCACCACGGCGAAAACCGTGTTGCCCTTCACGCCCGCCACCTTTGCGCCGTCGATCTTCAACAGCGAGGTGCCATCCGGCGAATCGGAGAAGAACTGGCGATTGCCGCTCACCGACGGGTCGATGATCGGGTTGTTGTTGATGTCGAAATAGCCGCCGGCCAGGATCTGGCCGCCCTTGCCGTCCGGCACCAGGTCGCCGGTCATGAAGAACGGCTGGTAGGCCAGCTTGTAGGTCTGGCTGCTGCCGTCGCTGAGCGTCACCTTGAGGCTCGAACCGACAGTCGTGGTGGCCATGGCGGCCGGATTGCTCAGCGAGGGCGCCGGCATTCCCGTGAATTCGGCCGATGCAAAGGTCGGCGTCGCGCCAGGCGTGGTGACCGGCGTGGATCCGTTGCCGGCCGGCGCGTCATCGCCACCGCCACAAGCTGCCAGCAGTGAAGTCGAGGCCAGACCGAGTGGCAGCATCGGTGCGCCAGCCAGGAATTTCAGTGCCTTGCGGCGCGAAGCGTCAGGTTTTTCGTACATTTCGATTTCTTCCCGTCATCTAGTTGTCATGGAACGGATCAAGCGAAAGACCCTATCCGTTCGCGGTGTGAGGACGACCGCACAGCGATCAGGCCAGGGCGAATCGTATGAACCGTTTGTGACAACAAGTTGAAGACAAGCGACATCGTGTGTACTTGATCCCCATTTGCAAGACGTCCGCCGCGCGCACCCACCAAAAAAAACGCCGCAGCCGGGATCCGGCCGCAGCGTATCAATTCGCCGGCGCGCGCGACACCCACAATGTCGCCCGTTGCACCCCATTTCTGGTTCGGCCGGCTTGTCCTTTCATGGCCGAGGAAGACCCGCCACGGAACGCATCCTAAAGCGCTTCAATGACGTTTTTGTGACCGCATGTGCGAACAATGAGACGGGCGATCGACCGCCTCGATGTGTGAAGACTAGCCATTTTGCCGAAACTCAATGACGCAAGTGCGCGCGCCCAGCCCTGGGCGCGAATGTGGCAAAAACCCTACGGCTCGCCCCGTGCGATCCCAAATTATCCTCATCAAACCGGCCAATTCACGTTTTTCGGGAATATGTCATCTTTAGCCTATTGAAGGGTTCAATCGGCCCGGCTAAGGTTCTGCGCATAATAATTTCCCGGCGATATATGCGTCCCAACCATATATCGCTCGCCCCGATCGGAAACACGATGAGCCATTTCCTCGATGTCATTCTCGCGGGCGCCGCGCGCCCCGCGCCGCCTCCCTTGCCGAACCCATCGGGTTCCGCGCCCAATTCCGCCCTGTTTTGTAGCAACCCGTAGCAATCGTCGCGGCATCCGGGGCAAAACATCTCTGAAAGCCCGGATCAGCGACCCTTCTTTGGGTAATTCCAACCACGGTGTGACGGGGTCAACCGGCGGCGGCCAGCGCTGCCGGGCGCGCCAGGCCAGGTGGAAAGATTACCCAGGATCCACGACTGGAGAACATTCAATGAGCAGTGTGATGAATGACGGCGTTAACCCGTCTTATGGGCAAGCGCCGTTCTTTTCCAAGGAAGCGACCTACGCCAAGCCGGGTTTTTCCCGCTGGATGGTGCCCCCCGCCGCCCTGGCCGTTCACCTTTGCATCGGCCAGGCCTATGCGTTCTCGGTATTTAACGCTCCGCTGTCCAAGGTGATCGGCATTACCGAATCCGCGCCCGACGACTGGAAATTGACCACCCTGGGCTGGATCTTTTCTTTGGCAATTTTCTTTCTTGGCATTTCCGCGGCATTCGCGGGCAAATGGCTCGAGCGCGTCGGCCCGCGCAAGACCATGTTTACGGCGGCCTGCTGCTTCGGCAGCGGTTTCCTGATTTCCGCGCTGGGCGTCTACACGCACCAGATCGCGCTGCTCTACCTGGGCTACGGCGTGCTGGGCGGAATTGGGCTCGGCCTCGGCTACGTGTCGCCAGTATCCACGCTGATCCGCTGGTTCCCGGACCGTCGCGGCATGGCAACCGGCATGGCCATCATGGGCTTTGGCGGCGGGGCGATGATTGCCGCCCCACTGTCGGTAGCGCTGATGAACCATTTCAAGAGCGCCACGTCGGTAGGGGTAACCCAGACCTTCCTGGTGATGGGCGTCGGCTATTTCATCTCGATGACGATCGGCTCGCTGGCGATCCGCGTGCCGCCGCCCGGCTGGAAGCCGGAGGGCTGGACCCCGCCGGTGGTCGAGAACAAGATGATCACCCGTAACCACGTGCATATCGACGAAGCGCTGAAGACGCCCCAGTTCTATCTGCTGTGGCTGGTGCTGTTCCTCAACGTGACGGCCGGCATCGGCGTGCTCGGCCAGGCATCGCTGATGATCCAGGAGAGCTTCAAGGGTAGTGTTTCCGCCGCGGCCGCCGCCGGATTCGTGGGGCTGCTGTCGCTGTTCAATATGGGCGGCCGCTTCTTCTGGGCATCGTCTTCGGACTGGATCGGCCGCAAGAACACCTACTTCGTGTTCTTCGCGCTGGGCGCCGTGCTGTACTGGCTGGTGCCGCAACTGGGCGCATCCGGCAACATTGCGCTGTTCGTGCTGGCCTACTGCATCATCATGTCGATGTACGGCGGCGGCTTTGCCACCATTCCCGCGTATCTGGCCGACATGTTCGGCACCGCCTTCGTCGGCGGTATCCACGGCCGCCTGCTGACGGCGTGGGCGGCGGCCGGCATCGCCGGTCCGGTGCTGGTGAACTACATCCGCGAATACCAGGTGGCGCATGGCGTGACCGGCGCGGCGGCCTACACCATGACGCTGCACATCATGGCGGCGCTGCTGGTTGTCGGCTTCCTCTGCAACCTGCTGGTGTCGCGCGTCAACGAAAAGCATCACATGACCGACGCCGATGTGGCCAGGCTCGGCGCCAGCACGGGCGCTGCCCACTGACGGCACGGAGATCTACATATGGAAAAACAGAACCTGAACGCGCATCCGACCAACAAGGGCCTGCTGGCCATCTTCTGGCTCTATGTATTGGTGCCGCTGGTGTGGGGTGTGTCCAATACGATCACGCAGGCGCTCAAGCTGTTCCAGTAAGCGTTTTTGTCTCTCGCCGATCCCGATCGGATACACGAATGGCCGCAAGCGATTGCGGCTATTTTTATTTTTCATCGCGCAGGCGCATCAGCCCTCCTCGCGCCGATTGCGCATCTGCAGCATGGCTGCCATCGCCGCCGTCGCCCCAACCACCAGCGCCGTGGTCAGCATCGGATGTCGCGATGACGTCGTGTATGGACAAGACCGCAACGCGCGACGCCGGCCGGCCGGCTCGCCGCGTTCCATCATGCTGTTGCCGGCCACATGCAGCGCGTTGTCCTCACGCGGTCCGGCGGGTGTCCGGGTCTGCTGCGCGCGGCCCATGAAGCGGCGCATCAGTCGATCGAACGCATGGGGCGCATGATAGGCCGCGGCCGAGAACGCCTTTGCAGACGCTCCGACGAACAAGTCGCGCCGTGGATTTTCGGCGGCGAAAAGGATGGCATCCGCCGCCAGTGACGGGTCGTACAGCGGCGGTGGCAGTTTGGGCATCACATGCAGGAAGTTCTTGGCGTGCGTCACCATCGGCGTATCCAGTCCCGCCGGCTTGATCAGCGTGACGGATATCGGCGCCTGTTCCTGCTCCAGTTCCAGCCGCAGCGAGTCCGTAAAGCCCTTGATCGCATGCTGCGACGCCGCATAGGCGCCCTGCAACGGAAGCGGTCCATCGCATGCCTCGCTGCCCATATTGATAATTGCCCCGCCGTTCTGCCGCAGATGCACGGCCGCCGCCAGCGATCCGTGCACCACGCCCCAATAGTTGGTGTCGAACAGGCGCCGCTGGTCTTCCAGCGGCACGTCCTCGTACCGTCCAAATATCGTCACGCCGGCGTTGTTGATCCACGTGTCGAAACCGCCAAAGCGCTCCAGCGCCGCCTGGGCCACACGGGCGACATCCTCGTGCCGGCCCACGTCCGCAGCGACGCTAATGACTTCCGTGCCATGCTCGCGCAACTCTTCGGCCAGCTTGCCCAGTGCATCTTCGCCGCGCGCCACCAGCACGAGCTTGGCGCCCAATGACGCTGCCCTGCGCGCCGTTATCAGCCCCACGCCGCTCGTGGCGCCGGTCAGCACGATCACCTGCGAGCCGATCTTCTTCAGGGTCTTCATGTTGCCTCTCATGGTTGAGGTAAGCGGATCAGACAGCGGGAACGTCAGTCCCTAACCGGCTAATGCAACGCAAATCCTGTTCCCACGGCCCAACTGCCGATTCTTCATGCGCGCTGGCCTGTGTGCGGCGCAGCAAGCAGGGACAGGTTTTACAAAGCGGGTAAAGACGGGTAAAGACGCGACGCGCGCGCATGTAGGACGCGGACTGCTTTCGCAGGCGGCGTGCGCTGCATAAGCTGAAACCAACCAATTTATGCGTCCCCGCCAGATACGCACCGATCCCCATGGCCAAGACCACCGCATCCGACGCCGCCCCGCCTACGCTGGAAAAATACCAGCGCAAACGCAATTTCTCGGCCACGCCGGAGCCCAGCGGCAGCAGCCGCTCGGCCGCGCGCGGCAAGCGGTCAGCCGCCCCATCGGCGCATGCGTTCGTCATCCAGAAGCACGCCGCGCGCCGCCTGCATTACGACTTCCGCCTGGAACTCGATGGCACGCTCAAAAGCTGGGCCGTGCCCAAGGGACCGAGCTTCGACCCATCCGTCAAGCGCATGGCCGTGCATGTCGAAGATCATCCGCTCGACTACGCCGATTTCGAAGGCGTAATTCCGGCCGGCCACTATGGCGCCGGCACCGTTATCGTCTGGGATCGTGGCGTGTGGGTGCCCGACGAAGATCCCGAGGCCGGCTATCGCGACGGCAAGCTGAAATTCGAACTGCGCGGCGAGAAACTGCAAGGCCACTGGACCCTGGTTCGCATGGGAGGCAAGAAACAGCGCGACGACAACGCCTGGCTGCTGATCAAGGAACGCGACGAGTACGCGCGGCCCGCGTCCGAATTCGATGTGGTCGACGCAATGCCGGACAGCGTGCTGACTGGTACGGCAAAAGCGAAAACCGCGGCTGGCAAGAAGGCCGCCGGAAAAAAAACTGCCAGCAAGGGCGCTGCCGCAAAATCGGGAAAAACGAAAACGAAAACGGGTACGGCACTGTCGGACTTGCCTGCGGGCGCAAAAAAGGCCGCGCTGCCGTTGGCGCTGTCACCGCAACTTGCCACGCTGGTCGACGCGCCGCCCGCCAATCCCGCGCAATGGCAATACGAGATAAAGTTCGACGGCTACCGCATCCTGGCCCGCATCGACGGGGACGATGTACGGCTGTTCACGCGCCAGGGCAACGACTGGACTGCCAAAATGCGCGGCCTCGCCGCCGAGATTGCCAGCCTCGGATGGCCCGATGGTTGGCTCGATGGCGAAATCGTTGTGGTCGATGCGCATGGCATCACGGATTTCCAGGCGCTGCAGAACGCGTTCGAAACCTCGCACGTGGATGCGATCCAGTTCTACGCATTCGACCTGCCCTATTTCGCCGGCCACGATTTGCGCGCAGTGGCGCTGGCAGAGCGTCGCGCGCTGCTGCGCGGGCTGCTGGCCGACCATGATGCCAGCCGCGTGCGTTTCAGCGACAACTTTGAAGGCAACCCGGCAGACATGCTCGATGCCGCCTGCCGCATGAAGCTGGAAGGCATCATCGCCAAACGTATCGATGCGCCATATGTCAGCACGCGTGCGAATACGTGGATCAAGCTCAAGTGCCAAAATCGCCAGGAGTTTGTCATCGGCGGCTTCACTGACCCCAAAGGCAGCCGAAGTGGCCTGGGATCGTTGCTGCTGGGCCTGCACGATGCACAAGGCAAACTACGCTACGTCGGCAATGTCGGTACAGGCTTCGACACCGACATGCTTGGCGCGCTGCGCAAACAGCTCGACGCGATTCGCGCCGACGAGGCCCCATTCGACCCGCTGCCGCGCGGCATCCGCGGCAACTGGGTCAAGCCGAAACTGGTGGCGGAAGTGTCATTCGGCGCGTGGACGCGCGAGGGTCGCGTGCGCCATTCGGTATTTCACGCCCTGCGCACCGACAAGCCGGCGGCGGCCATCACGCTGGAAGTCCCCTCGAAAGCGCCATCGCGCGGCAAGGGCGCGGCGGCCGCCGACCAAACATCGCACCGCTCATCGACCTCCGCAACGTCAGGGAAAACCGTCGTGAAGACATCCGCAACGCGCAGCAAGCCCCCCAGAATGGCGGTGGGCAAGATCGTCGTGAGTCACGCGGACCGCGTTATCGACACATCCACCGGCCTGACCAAGGGCGATCTCGTTGGCTACTACGCGCGCGCGGCGGCGCTGATGCTGCCATATCTGAAAGGACGGCCGCTGGCACTGGTGCGCGCGCCGTCAGGCATCGGCGGCGAGCAGTTCTTTCAGCGGCACGGCGATACGCTGCACGTCAATGGCGTCAACGCGCTGGACCCTGCTCTATGGCCGGGACATCCGTCGCTATTGGAGATCACGCGCGCGTCGGCCATCGTCGAAGCGGCACAATTGAACGTCGTGGAATTTCACACGTGGAATGCCAAGGCGCGCAACATCGACAAACCCGATCAAATCGTCTTTGATATCGACCCTGGCGAAGGCGTCGACTGGGCGACGATTCAGGAAGCGGCCGGCTTGCTCAAGACGTTGCTGGACGCACTGGGGCTGCAAAGTTTCCTGAAGACCAGCGGAGGCAAGGGGTTGCACGTCGTCGTGCCGTTGTCCGCGCGCGCGGGATGGGATGACGTGCGCGCGTTTGCGCAGGATGTGGTCGTGCATATGGCCAAGACCATTCCCGAACGCTTCGTGTCCAAGAGCGGGCCGCGCAATCGCGTGGGCAAGATCTTTATCGACTATCTGCGCAACGGCATCGGCGCGACCACGGCGGCGGCATTTTCGGTGCGGGCACGACCGGGGCTCGGCGTATCGATTCCCGTGCATTGGGATGAGCTGCCGGAGTTGCGCGCATCGGCGCAATGGACCATCGCCAACGTCGACGAACGACTCGATGAGCTATCGAGAAACGATCCCTGGGAGGGGCACGACAAGGTCCGGCAAACGCTGACCGCCGCGCGCAAACTGCTCGACGACGTTTGACGCGCGCCGAAGCACGCGTGCTGCCAAGAACTTCGCGGGGCTAGTGGGTGCGATCGATGCGCAGCCGCGCTTCGTCCATGGCCTCGATGGCGGCCAGTTCCCGCGTGGGAAAGCCGCGGCCGTAGCTGCCGAAGGTTGACCGATCGTCGATGGTGTAGAACCAATGCCAATTGCCAAACGTGCGCTCGCCTACATCGAATCGCACATGGCAACCCTTATACATGACACTCTCTATCATTGTGCTTCCTCATATTGCTTTGCGTGATCCGACTCTACGCCGATCTGCGCGTGCGTAGCGGTTTTATTTGCCGAATCCGGCGCGCGGGCGCCATCATCGCACCCGCAGGCAACGAATGCGCCGCGATATTGCGAGGGCAACGGACGACCCTCGCACAAGGAAATAAAAACTCGTGACTGCCAGGGCAACGAGCGTAGAGTGAGCAACCGGTTCAGGAAAAGCGTTCAGCGCCACCGCGTTGTCGCCTTCTCGCGCCCTTCGCATACTTGTCGTGCGGCACACTCGAGGAGACACGCTTGGCCATTTCTCTCGGTTTTAGTCTGTTGCTGTTCGTCATTTCGCTTTGGGTCGAATGGCAGCAGAAAAAACGCGAAACGGTAAGCGCCGGGCTGGCCTGGCTCAGCACGTTGAGCTACTCAAGCTCGCTATTGGTCATGGTGTGCGCGATCGCTATCCGGATGCTCGCCAATGCTGGCGAGTGACCTGCCGACGCTGGAACAAAGCGCCATCGGTCCGAAATCGGCTGGCAATATGCGCTGCCGCGGCTAGCCGCGCGCTTCTTCATCCGGGATATTGAATTGCTGCCGCAACGTCTCGAGCACGGGCCGCAGCGCATCCAGACAGGCATTGCCGTTCTCGCCTTCCATTTTCGATACGCGCCAGTTGCAACCTTGCGCATCGGGTGCGGTCCAGCAGATATCCCCGAAGCACGTACCCTTGCACACATCGAGCTTGTCCTGCTCCGCCCGGATCATCGCGCGCAGTTCAGCCTTATGCTTGGTCTGCCTGTCCATTGCTCGTCTCCTCGTATTTTTCGCCAACACAGCCGGTTCGCTGCAAAGGGTTCTATAAACCGACGACGACCTTCTTATCCACCATCCGGTCGATAATTTCGCGCGCGGTCGTCACTGCGGCATCCATGGCCACGGCAACGCAATCGAATGCGTTGCCTTGAACCTTGAAAACGCCCACCGGCTCGCGGGTCGGGTCGTTGCCCTCCTGGCAGATCAGCACCGACGAACTATAGGTGCGCGCCGGCCGGCGCGCGTGCTCGTACCATTTTTTTGCGGGATCGAACCGATACACCAAAGGGTAGATGTCGAACCCCTTGTAGCTGGTACGCCTGGCTTTATCCACTGAGTTCTCCCCTCGATGCGGGCATATGTACTCTACGCGCATTAAGGTCGTGTGCAGTGGATTATTTGGAAGGTATGAACGATTTTCAGAGCGAAACCACGTCCGTCGTAGCGGAATCACGCAACACAGCGCTTTCAAGCGCGTACCGGCGCCGACCCGTCAGCATTTGACTCGAATAATGCCGACCGCGCCGTAGCCGCCGGCAACGTCACCCGGTTAGATACCTTCGAGTAGCAAATCCACCGCAATGCGGCCGCGCTGGATGCATGCCCGTTCGGCAGCCTCATGCGACAGATACGGAGAGGTATGCGCCTTTGGACCCCAGACATGCGCGCCGCCATCGCTCTCGGCCTCGCGCACACTGACTTCATAGCCCCAGGCGACAATTTGCGAAAGCAGGCCCTCGGTTACCGCAACACGGTAGACGTGCATCTGCAGGACGAGCCCGCGATACGAATGCGATGTGTGCGTTCCAGAATTTTCCACGCCCTGAATTGGTTGTCGCCCGCAAAGAGGCGAGCGCTCGGGCGCCGCGGGCACGCTCTCGTGATAAAGGGCCCTAATGCGTAAAAACTCGCGGTGCGTGAGCCCATCATGCGCGCCGGCTCTCGCGTGCGATGTCAGCCGATGTCCTACCCGCCGTGCTTTTCCAATAAAACAAAATAAAAGCGCGGACGGGGTGGAAACAGGCGTAGAGTGGTCAGAAATCCAGTGGGAGCAAACGATGGACAGCCATCCAGCATCTAGCAGCAACGGTTTCGATATCTATCCGCTGGTCTATAAATACGACCCGCCGCGCGAATGGCATGAACGTCGTCCGGACCGATCCTATTGCGCCTCTGTCGTCATTTGCCGCGAAGGCGAACAGCCGACCGACATGAGCGGACGCGTGTTTCACGTGCCCAATGCGCAGTGGTCCGATCTGGGCCAGGCCAAGCGCGCCGCCGTGCAGCGCGGCGAGGACATCGTGGCGGGGCTGGTGCCCGGCGAATCCTTGGGCGGCCTCTGAAATCAGTATTGCCGACGTACCGGATCGGCAAAACACCGCTCGTCGCGGCGTGGCGTGCATGACTGCACATGTCGCACCGGATGTCGACGACAGAGACATCGCCATGGATGGAGGCCGCCGCAGCGATGATGCCGCGAATTCCGTCCCGCACGATCCGGCGCCCGTGTGCGCCGTTCAATAAAAAACCCCGCCGAAGCGGGGCTTTTCAGACTACGGTGCCGCAAGACTCAGATCGGTTCGATCTTCGTCGCTGCCGGACCCTTCTGGCCAACGCCTGCGACATAGCGCACCTTTTGGCCTTCTTGAAGCGTCTTGAAACCGTTGCCTTGAATTTCGGAGAAATGTGCAAACAGATCGTCGCCGCCTGCGTCAGGCGAGATGAAGCCAAAACCCTTAGATTCGTTAAACCACTTTACTGTGCCGGTTTCCATGTCAGGACTCCTTAAAGATTCTCGCCGAGCCAAAATGCAGGCGAGGCATGACGATCAAGAAAGAAACATGGAGAGAAAGTGAAGCCGCCGGGGCGAGCATCTAACGCTTCTAGGTTACGCTTGAAGATCCTGCACCGACCCTTATACAGGTATGCCCTATCGCCGTCAATGACGAAACGTCTGCGATGGAGTGCGGCATGGGATACGGCGTCGCGTAGTACATGCTGCACCAGGCGCGCTGTTTCGACGCGTGTCGGTATGGCGATGCATGCTACAGTGGCCTTCCTTCACCACACGAGGCCCGCATGGCACGCTGCGAAAACTGCCTCGCCGTGATTCCCGACACCGCCGGCACCCCTGGTCATCCCGCGCTGCGCATCATCGATACGCAGCGTCGCAAGATTCCCCGCGCAGCCACCGTCACCGTCAGCACATTCCGCTGCACCGACTGCGGCACGGTATGGCGCTATCGCGACGCCAAGGACGACGGCCCGCAAGGCTGGGCCATCGTCCCGGGCAACGCCGCACCGGAGATCCTGTGAAAGCCGCCTCGGCAACCGCGCATTGCATCAGGGCGTTGCTGTGCGTCGCGCTGGCCGCGCTCATGCAGCCGGCCTCGGCAACGCGCTGCAGGAACGGCGCGGAAACGCTCTATACGCAGGATGCATCGTGCCCGGCGGGCTATTCGGCAGTGTCGAATTCAGCCAACGGTAGCGTCTCGACGCTGGGCAAGAGCGACGATATCCGGCAGCGTGAACAGGACTATCTCTCCAGCAGCGCCACCGCGCGCGCCGAGCGGAAAATGCGCGACGAGTCTTCGCCATCCGCACAATCGGCCACGCCGGCCAACGGCATGCGGACCGCGTTGTGCGAAGCCTTGGCCGATCAGTACCGCGCCATCGACGTCACGATGGGACAGCCGAATGGTCCGCACACGATGAACACGCTGGACAAGTTGCAGCGCGACGTGCGCAACGAGCAGATGCGCAACGGATGCTGAGTGGATGAGTGCCGCCGCGCGCGTCGCCTTATGCGTGCAATGCCACTTCAGCAGAAAACCCGCGGAGGTGGTACTATTGGCCCCGCGTCAAAATCACTCGACGCCAATCACGCGGCCCGCACGACATCAACACTAGAAGAGCACAAGCGGCCGACCGGGCGTACACCCGCATCTTTTCAGGGCAGCCATTGCCCGTAACCATTTCCGACCCGCGGCACGTCCGCTCCGCAAAGACTGCGCATGTACCAGCGCGTCCGCTTGCGCAAGCACGGTCAATCTCAAGCCAGCTTCCTCGACTGCGCCGTTGCGCGGCCCCTCGACGCTGACATTTTCGCAATGGCGACCGGTCGCCAGGCCAGCACATATGCGCGCAAATGCGACGCACGGCACAGGGCCTCCCGGATGGATCGCCACCAGCAAGGCAACAATTTGAACTACAGCACGACACCTTTCACCGTATCCGTCTACCCGATTCAGCAGGAACCGGGTCTCTGGTTTGCGAACTACATGATCTCCGAATACAGCGACGGCGCCGAACGCATTGTCGCCAACGTTTCGATGCGACATGCCACGTTCGGTACGGAAGCAAAGGCCAGACAGGCCGCCCGCCATGCGGGCGAGAGCGCGATCGCACGCATGCGTCCGCGGCCGTTTTCGTATCAGCAATCCGCAACCCCCGCCGCGTCGCATCGCGGCATTCTCTGAATCAGACAGGAGCGCCCTTGGCTAAAGAAGAATTGGTGGAATTTGGCGGCAAAGTTTCGGAAGTCCTTCCCGATAATCGCTTCCGCGTCATCCTGGAAAACGGCTTCGAAGTGTGGGCCTATTCGTCCGGACGACTCAAGAAAAATCGCATCCGTGTTCTCGCCGGAGACCGCGTCACGCTCGAAATGTCGCCCTACGATCTGACTAAGGGCCGCATCAACTACCGTCATAAGTCCTGAACGGTCTTACGGGAGAATCGCATATGCCAAATAGCGAGGAATGGGAAGAAATCCATCTGACCCCGAAAGGCTGGATCGCCGGCAGCTATCGCCGCACGCCATGGCCGGCCGTGGAAGCCGCGGCACCTGACACGCGCGTGCTGACTGTTCGGCGGCATGTGACAGCGGTGTACGGCGGGCCTTCGCGCGCCGTGGAAGACCGCACGCCGCAGACGCAGGACCTGGCGCTGATCGAGGCGCTGCTTTCGCAATTCGGCAGCCCCGAATTCAACGTCTGACAGACAGGCGGCGGCCAGAGACGCGCGGCAGTAAGCACGCCGCGACCGCTTCGCCCGCCGCATCGGCCGGAGGTCTCGCGCCGGAACTGGCCGCCGGCAAAAACATGCCATAAGACCAGCGCAAGCGCCCCCATGCCGCACACAAGCGGTGGCATGCGGTGGACGCTTTCGGACCGCCGACGGCCGCCCGTAGCGGCCTGGCAAGAATTGCATTCCTTACCTGCGCAACGATGTCGCGGCTACCACGCCACGGCAACGCACGCTCACCCATTCCGGGTCGGGCCTCACCCGTCACACCCTTCTGCGATCCCTGCCAGGCCTTTGCCGGGCGGCGTAGGCGTTCGTCTGTCAGCGAAGCCGCCGCCTGCGGCACGGTTCTTGCCACTGTGGTCCCAAACCACATGGCCGTCAGGCACTTCAAGCAAGATAAATCCGATGAGACAAGACCGAGATCCCTGGTTTTCGAGCGAGTTCTGGCAGCGTGCCGTGATTGGCATTCTTACGCTGGCAGTGGCGTATTTGCTGGTGTTGCCGGCGACGGGCCACGCCGCGGAAACCACGTTCGCCCGAACCATCGGCGTACTTCGCTGAAGCAAAGCCCCTCTTCATGCTTTACGCAAAAAATACAAAGGATATGGCAGGAATGCCGGAAAAAAATACAATGCGAGCCGTCTCAACATCACCTTGGCCTGCCGGGAGGCAGACCCGGGTGATGCAGCATGCCCAGCGTGTTCCCCGCCTTGCGATCACTATCGCGGCCCACCAAGCCGCCTGCCAGCTATGAACACCTCCCCTGCCAATCAAGCCCCGCGCCAGCCGCTGATTCTTAACGTCGAAGATCGCGACGGTCCGCGCTATGTAAAAAGTCGCATCCTCAACCGTGCGGACTTTTCGGTGCTGGAGGCCTCGAACGGCCAGGCCGCGCTGGCGCTGGTGCGTCAGCACGCACCCGACCTCGTGCTGCTGTCGGGCCAGATGCCCGATATCGATGGACTGGACCTCTGCCGCCTCATCAAGGACGACCCGCAGACCGCCCGCACGATGGTACTGCTGGTATCGGGCGGAACGGACGCGCGCCGGCGCGCACAAGCGCTCGATGGCGGCGCCGACAGCTTCCTGATGGAACCCGTCGAACCCGAGGAACTGATTTCCAACATCAAGGCCCTGCTGCGCATGCGCGGCGCCGAGGATGCCTACCGGCGCACCTCGCAGGCACTGCACGAGAACGAAGACCTGTTCCGGCAATTGGCCGAGGCGCTGGCCGATGTGGTGTGGATCTTCGATCCCGCGTCGCAGCACTTCCTGTTCGTCAGCCCTTCGTTCGAGACGCTTTGGGGCCGCCCATTGGAGCCGCTGAAGGAAGACCCGATGCAATGGCTGAAATCGGTGCTGCTCGAAGATCAGACGCGCATGGAGGCCGAGTGGCAGAGCATGCTGCGCGATGGCAGGTTGGACACTGAGTTCCAGCTGGAACGACCGAATGGCGAGATCCGCGAAGTGCACATGCGCGCATTCCCGGTACGCGCGGCGGACGGCAGTTGCCTGCGCGTGGCCGGGATTTGCCAGGACGTGACTCGCCACAAGCGCGCGGAACGCACGCTGCACAATGAGGAGCGCCGCAAAGACGAGTTTCTCGCGATGCTGGCGCACGAGTTGCGCAATCCGCTGGCGCCGATGCGTAGCGCGGTCGATCTGCTGCAGCAGTTTTCCCCTTCCCGCGAGGACATGTTCCGCGCCCGCGACATCATCAGCCGGCAGCTGCACCATCTGACAAGGCTGGTGGATGAACTACTGGACGTTTCGCGCTTCAACCAGGGCAAGATCACGCTGCGGCGCGATCTCGTGGAGTTGCGTGGCGCGTTGAACACCGCCGTGGAAACCGTTCGCCCGCTGCTCGAAGCGCGCGACCATACGCTGCGGCTGTCGTTGCCCGAACAGCCATTGCCGATTCGCGGCGACATGGTGCGGCTGACGCAGATATTCGCCAACCTGCTGCACAATGCCGCGAAATACACGCCCAAGGGTGGCCACATTGCGGTCGAAGCCACCGCTGCCGATGGCAAAGTGCTGGTGCGCGTACGCGACAATGGCAACGGTTTGTCGGCCGTGCTGCAGCGTCAGCTATTCGATCCCCTGGCCCCGGGGGTCGGTGATGCGCAGGCCGTTGCGGTGTCCGATCAAGATACCCCCACCGAAACTGCCGACGCGACCATCACCGATCCCGATAATTTTGCCGCGCGCGAAGGCGCCGGCATCGGCCTGACGCTCGTGCAGAAGCTGGTAACGCTACACGGTGGGCGCATCAGCGCGGAGAGTCCCGGGCGCGACCAGGGCAGCACCTTTATTGTCGAACTGCCCGTGGAACCGTGGCAAAACTGGCATCCGCCCACCAGCAAGACGCGCACGCAGTCTGGCGTCGCGCATACGATCATGCTCGTCGACGATAACGCCGACGCGCTGGAAGCGATGACGATGACGCTGGAAACGCTCGGCCACACGGTGATCACCGCGCCGGACGGACAAAGTGCGATCGACTGTGCGGCCAGCGTGCGCCCGGACGTGGTGCTGCTGGATCTTGGCATGCCCACCATGGATGGATTCGAAACGGCACGCCGTCTGCGCGAAATTCCTGAACTGCGCAATGCGCGCCTGGTGGCCCTGACGGGTTTCGGCCAGCCCGACGACCGCCGCCGCACACGCGCCGCCGGTTTCGACCTGCACCTGGTCAAGCCTGCGGATCTGAACGCGCTTACGCGCCTGCTGGACGAACTTGACGCCTGATGCGTCGACGCCCGAAAAAGGAAGCTCATGCATATCACGCCCGAACCCGACGTCGTACCGCCGAAGCCCGAAACGCCGCCGCCAGAGCCGCCCGATACGACGCCGGAGCCGATCAACGATCCGCCGCCCGGCGACCTGCCGCCTCCACCGCCGCAACGCGCTCGTCTGCATTAGACGTATCGACTCCGGTAACGCATCATGTCTCGCATCATCTGGAAAGGCGCCATCAGCTTCGGGCTGGTGAACATTCCCGTTGCGGTGAAATCCGCGTCGCGTTCGAATACGCTCGACCTTGACCTGCTCGACAAGCGCGATATGGCGCCGGTGGGTTACCAGCGGGTCAACAAGCACACCGGCAAGCCGATCGAACGCGATCAGATCGTCAAGGGATATGAGTACGAGAAAGACGAATATGTCGTGCTGAGCGACGAGGATTTTCGTCAGGCCAATGTCGAGGCCACACAGACTGTCGATATCGTCAGCTTTGTCGATGCCGCATCGATCCCGCCCTACTACTTCGATACGCCTTATTACCTCGAGCCGGACAAACGCGGCGAACGTGGCTACGCGTTGCTGCACGCGACGATGCGCAAGACGGGCCGCGCCGCGCTGGCGTTGGTGGTGCTGCGAAACCGCCAGCATCTGGCCGCGCTGCTGGTGGCTGGCAACGCGTTGGTGCTCAACACCATGCGCTTTGCCGACGAAGTGCTGCCCATCGAGGATCTGAGCCTGCCCGGCGGCAAGAAACATGCGGCCAGCGCGCGCGAAGTGGAGATGGCCACGCGGCTCGTCGAAGAGATGACAGAGGACTGGAAGCCGGAGCAGTACCACGACACCTATCGAGACGATCTGCTCGCCCGCATCCGCGCCAAGGTCAAGGCGGGCAAGACCCACGTGCTGACGCCAGCTGCCGAGGAGGAATCACCATCTGCCGGCAAGGGCGCAAAGGTGATCGACATGGTGGCGCTGCTCAAACGCAGCATCGGCAATCGCGGCAAGGGCGCAGCCAGCTCGGACGCCGAAACCGATTCGGATGCGGACGCCGATGCAAAGAAGCCTGCGCGCAAGGCGGCCAAGCGTGCTTCCTCGTCGGCCAAGGCGGGGAAGGCGGCCGCGGCGAAGGCGCCAGCCAAGCGTGCGACGCGCAAGACCGCCGCGAAGAAAGCATCCGGAAAATCACCGGCGAAAAAGCCAGCAAAGACCGCCACACGCACCGCCGCCCAGGCAAAGACTCCCGGCCGCCGGAAGGCAGCCTGAGGACACGCGCCTGCAATCATTCGCGAAGAGAAATAAAAAAGCCGCGACACGTGGGAGAGTCGCGGCTCAGCGCGGACCGACTATAGTCGCCGCGCATCAGAAAACCTCGTACTTAACGCGAAGACACCTTGAGGTTGTCCTTCACGTTATCGACGCCTTCCACCGAGCGCACTGTATCGAGTGCAAGCTGATGCTGCTCCTTGCTCGGCACCGTGCCGGTCAGGTTCACCACGCGATCCTTCGTCTTCACGTGGATGCCGGTGGACTTCAGGTCCTTCGTGGCCAACAGCTTCGTCTTCACCTTGGTCGTCAGCGATCCGTCGGTGACGGCCTGCTTTGCATTATCGACACTCGCGTCAGTTTTCGCGCCCGTGGATGCCGCTGGCAGCTTTTCCTTGTCCCCCTCGGTATGACCGGGCATGCCCGGCGCGTTATTTGCCGGCGGCTGCGTCGATGTGTTGTTCATCGTATCGGCCACTTTCATAAAGCCGCCGTTGTCCAGCGCGTGCGCGCCACCCGCAGCGGCCAGTGCAGCAACCATCAGAGCCAAACGGAAAGTCTTTACGGTCTTCATGCGCATATCTCCTTGTTAGCGTTTGAATCGCAATCAATCAAGTTCATTCATTCCTACACACGGCCTTACTTTGGCGCCTGCACATGCAGCACAAGCCAAACACCGTTGCATGGGATTCTGCAAATTGCGTTCCACCCCGAGCGACAAGGAAAATTTCACGAAAAACAAGGCGGCGAGACCGTCCGGGACCGCTTATCCCGCACTGAAAAACTTGGCCTGTGTAAAAAGCTGGCATGCGTTGTAAATCGCGGCACTACCCGAGTGGGGCATCGACTACCTGTATGTCTGTCAGATGTCATAACCCACACATCCGCACGTGGCACGGCGATTGCTGCAGTAAGGCGTGCGGCAGCCCCTGCCGCGACTTGGAGATAGCAATGGGACAGCAGCAAGGTAGCCAATCCGGTAACCAATCGCAATCCGGACAAAAGCAGCAGGATCAGCAGCAACCCGGCCAACGCAGTGGGCAGCAGCAAGGTAGCCAGGATCAGCAACGCCAAGGCGGCGGGCAGATGGGCAACCAGGACAAGGGCTCTGGCCAGCATCAGCAACAAGGCTCGGGCTCGGGTCAGCAAGGCTCGCAGCAGCAACAGGACAAACAGGACAAGAATCGCCAGCAGTAACGGCGCCAGTCGCCGAACGACGGTTTTTCCCGGGCCTGCAGTGACATCTCCACGGTTGTCACAACACGCTGATGTCTAGCGTGCCTCACGCAAACAGGCCCCGCGCCGGAACTTCCGCAAGGATGTTCCGGCGTCTTTCATTTCCACGGTGAAGCGTTGAATTTCGGTCGCGATAAAAAACGAGCGCGCTTGGCGCTCAACTGATGCGATCCGCCACCGCCGCGATGGTCCGACGCCATACATCGCGCTGGCTCGCGAGATAGTCGACGGCATCCGCCCCCGTGAGACCCAGTGGATCTGCGCCATCCTGCGTAAGACGTTGCCGCAGCGACGCATCGCGCAGTACTTTGGGCAGACGCATCGACAACGACGCGCGACGCGCTGTGTCCAGACTCGGTGCTGCCAGCACACCGTACCAGGCGTCCTGCAGCATCTGCGATATGCCGGCTTCTGCAAAGGTGGGGACCGCAGGCGCCAACGCACTGGGCGCCCGCCCGGTTACGGCCAGCGCGCGCACCCGCCCCTGCCGCATCAGCGGCAACGAGGCCTGCAAGGTGCTCACCAGCAACGCGACGTGCCCCCCTTGAAGATCGACCAGTGCGCGTGCGCTGCCTGGGTATGGGACATGGGTCATCGACACGCCCGCCTGATGGCACATCAGCTCGCCAACGAGGTGCGCGCTGGAATGAATGCCGAGCGATGCATAGGCGATGGTCCCGGGATGCCGGCGCGCTTCAGCGAGCCAATGCTGCAGCGCCCGGCGTGCATCGCCAGCGCCCCAGTGCGCGCCATCGCCTGCCATCAGCAATACGTGCGGCGTGCTGGCCACGATGGCGAGTGGGTGCAACGCGCGCGCAGGCGATTCAAGTGAGCTGGCAAGCAGCGGCCCGATGCTGACCGAGCCCACGGTGCCGAACAGCAGCGTGGGCCGCGCAGCGGGCGCGCGCGCTGCCTCGTGCAGGGCAATCTGGCCTGCCGCGCCAGGCCGGTTATCGACGATCGTTGGCGCGCCATCGTTGCTGAGGCTTTCGGCCACGGTACGTGCCACGTGATCGGCGCCGCCGCCGGAGGCATAGCCCACCAGCAAACGCAGTGGTTCGGCGGCAGCAAACGAAAGACACGGACGCGCGAGCGGCAACATCAACAATGTCGCGACAGCGCGCCTGCGGGTGGAAACTGGCATGAAAGCGGGAACGGGTCGACAGGCTGCCGGCATGCTAGCACCGCGCGCCTGAAGACGCCGCCCGGACAAACCCGCCTGATAGCGCCTGCTCCCGCCACCCAAGCGCTACGTTGCGCGCAGCGATACCAACGCTTGCAGGCGCGGCGTCGCTGCGGCTCGGCTATCCCGCGCCCCCTAACGCGCAGACAGGCGTCATCGATCCACTACAGCTGCGGAGCGCGACATGCCGCGCCACTATTGTTAGCAGACGGATCCGTGCCGAAAACCGCCTGCGCGCCACATTGCGAGCCAAACATTCGCGCCTGATCATGGCCCACGCCCACCACCTCGAACGCGCGGTGGGCACTTGCCTGCCCGGGCTGCGCCAGATGACGCTCGTATCGCCAGTAACCGCGCGCACGTTGCAGGCGCGTGGGGCCTTCCGCCTCGGCGCCGCAAGCCTTGTCCAACACGCGATGATTCGGATCGTTGTCCTCGCTGCCTACCATGTATGTCACCTGGCGCTGCATGTAGCGCCGATAGAGCGCCATACCGTTCGCCCCCCTGGCATAGGCAACCATATCGTTCATGCCATAGCGATACTTGTCGTAGTCCGCGCATACCGCCGTGCTGTATGGCGCGAAGTTGCGATAGTCGGGCGCGACGGGCCGCTCGGGCGTGAAATACAGATACGACGACGGATTGGCCACCACGTAGCGCAGATCGATGCCGCTGGCGCGCACGTTCTCGTCGACGTTGTTGAGCACGGCGTAGCGGTGCACGATCTGCGCGCCGCCCGAATGACCAGCCACCGTCACCTTGACCACGTTCGGCAGGCGCTTCCTGTCCGTCACGTACGCCACAAGGTCGTCGAGCACCTGTAGCGAACTGACGCCAGCGCCCGGTCCGGACACCGCGTCTTCACCGCCGATCCAGCCCTGCACGCTCCACACTGGCATGTTGTCGAAATGCTTTGCCGCATCGGGCGTACCGGGAAAGTTCGGCGCTACGAGCAACACTTCGTCGGCATTGCGCCCGCTTTCCTTCAGCAACGCAGCGCCCGCGGCGTAGTAGTCGTCGCCGTTGCGCTGCAAGCCATGCTGGACGAACACCACCGCGCGCACACGGCTCAGGTCACCGTCGAGACGATGGTTGGCATAGACCGGGAAGTCGTATCCCGCGCCAGCGCCGAGGTGCACACGCTGCCATTGCGGCTTGCTTGCGGCGACGTCACTTGCTGGTGCTTGCGGCAAGCCGGCGCATCCGGCCAACGTGCTGAGGGCGGCGACCAATACGGCAAGGGGCAAGGCGCGGAATACGCGGCGCATGAAAAGTCTCCTGGGATGTCTGTTTTTTACCGCCGTTGCGCCCGTGCACGGAGGACATCGGGCTAAACGCCAATATTAATCACATGCCGTCCTTTCGTAAAATATATGCATGGCAGCAATCCCATATTTAATGAATATGTCCGTATGGAATTAAGACATCTGCGCTATTTCCTGACGGTGGCCAGCACAGGCTCGGTTACGCGCGCGGCCGAGCAGCTTGGCATCCAGCAGCCCCCGCTTTCCCAGCAGCTCAAGGCGCTGGAAGCCGAGCTGGGCGTGACGCTGTTCGAGCGTCTGCCGCGCGGCGTGGCGTTGACGCCGGCCGGCACGGCGTTGCATGCCGACGCCGTCGAGCTGTTCGCGCGCATCGACCAGATGCGTGCGCGCATGCAGCGCATGGCTCGCGGCGACGAAGGCTCGCTGGCGATCGGCTTCACCAGTTCCGCGGCCGCGCACCGGCTCACGCCCGAAGTGCTGCGCGCATCCCGTCGGCGATTTCCGCACGTTGCCTTGTCACTGACCGAATGCAACGCCGCCGAAGCCATCGAAAAGCTTGCCGACGGCACGCTCAACGCCGCGCTGCTGCGCGCGCCGGTACTGCATCCGGAAGGTGTGCGATTCGATCTGTTGCTCGAAGAAGAGATGGTGATCGCGCTGCCGCTCGATCACCCATTGCTGCGCCGTCGCGCCATGCGCGGCGAACATGCCGGCGCACCGGTATCGCTGGCGGCGCTGGCCAACGATCCATTCATACTGGTGCGCCGCCCCGGCGCGCCTGGCATGTATGGCGACCTGCTGCGCGAATGCGAGACGCTGGGCTTCACACCGCGCATCGGCGCCGAAGTGGGACGCATGCTGACCAACCTGAACCTCGTGGCCGCCGGCGCCGGGGTCAGCGTGGTGCCTGCATCGATGGCCGGGCTGAATCGCCATGGCGTGGCGTATTGCAGGATGGTGGAAGCCGATCGGCTGCGCGCGCCGCTGACGCTCGGCTATCGCGAAGGGCAAGCCGACGCCGCACTCGATTCGCTGGTCACGCTGACGCATCGCATTGCGGCGCGCCACCGCAAGAAAGCGGTCGATACATGAAACCCGCGACGCCGCTGCAGCGCGCACAAGAAACGCGACAGCGGCGCATCGGCCGGTAGACGCTGTGCTCAGTGCAGCAGTCCGATCTCCAACTTGCCAGCGGACGTGCCGATCAGCAGGCCGCTGTTATACAGGTATGACGCCGTCACCCCACCCGAGGCGCCGATCACGCCTGCCACCGGATTGTTGTAGGCAAGCGTGCCGGCCACCCCGTTACACACGATACTCGTCCCGTTCAGGTCCGCGTTGATCTGCGCCCCATCGGTGGCCTGCACGCGATACGCGCCGTCGGCCGTCCCCACTGCCAGGCCGGTCGTCGATTGCGGCGCATAGATGTTCATGCCGTACGCCGATGCCGAGCGCGTGAGGATCACGGGCACCGGCTTGCCGTTGACCATGCCGCTGATCAGCGATCCGCTCAACACGCCGTCGCCGGCCGCTATCGTTCCGCCAACGTAGTAGTCGAATGCGTTACGCGTGGCGTTCCACACGATATAGCCCTTGGTGGTGTTCGTACACGCGGCGTCGTACAGGATGAAGCCGCCGCCCGCACTGGCCGCGCACGTCTGCCACGTTGCCGCAGAAGAACGCAGGCGCGCGGATCCGGTTCGCACGCTCACCGATCCGTCCGCCACGGCGGTCTGGATGCCATTGACGTTATAGATATCGGCCACGGCCTTGTAGTCCGACGAGACGTTCTGGAACGCCACCAGCGGCAGGAAGCCGCTACCGGACAGCGGTCTCACTCCGCCGGCCAGCACGCCGCCGCCGGTCAGCGTGAATTGCGCGCCGTTCTCATCGCTGCCATAGGTGCAGCCGCCCTGCGATACAAGCTGTCCGCTCGCCACCGTGGCAGGCGCGCGCTGCAGGCTGGCGTCGATGGTCACGGTGTACTTGAGCGTGGCCGGATCGATGCGCACCGACAGCTCCTCGCCGCTCGTATTGCCGCCCTTCCAAGTGGTGGCGACCGACGGCATGTTCAGGCACGACTGCACGATGCCCGACGCCCCTTCGCAGGTGTAGTTCACCGCGGCATCCATGCTGCCGGTGCCCTTGTACTTTGGCCACGCAGGATACTGGCACAAGGGGCGTGTGCGGCCGTAGGTGCCGGCATTGGTATCCATCACCTCGCGCGTGCCGGGCGCCACGCCCTGCTCCACCCAGTTTTCCAGCGCGGTAAGCGAATTCCACGCGGGCAGGAAGCTGCCGGTGCCGTGACCCATGCCTGGCACCGTATAGAAACGGATACCCCGGTCCACCGCCGCCTGACCCACGCTCGCGACCACGGCCTTGTACCACGCAATGGTGGAATTCGGGCTGATCACTTCATCGGCCAGGCCGTGCAGCATGATCAGGCGGCCGCCGTTGTTCAGGAATGCGGAGATGTCGGAATTGGTGGCATCCGTCAGCGCGGATACCGTTTGCACGCGCGACGTCCAGCTACCGGGGCTGGCGGGGTCAAACGTCAGGGTGTCGAAGGTGGCGTTGCGCGTGACGAAGAACTTCACCCACTGGTCGCCCGTGACATACATGTTGGCGTCGGCGGTGGTGGCCGGATTACCGGGCACTGCGCGCGTGCCGAGGTCGCGCGTGGTGAATGGGCCAGCCACCAGTGCGCCTTCCAGCAGGTTGTATCCGCCCGCCACGGTCACGCCGTTGGCCAGCGCATAGTTCAGTTGCAGCGGCTGTTCGATCGTCTTGACCGTGTTGATCTGCGCATCGGACAGGCACGTGTCGCCCGTATCCGTACCATTGGCGCAGCGCAGGCTGGCAAGCACCTGCATCGCCCCCACGCGACACCCCTCGACGTTGCTGACGACCTTGTCGGCCGCGCCATCGAGCGTGTCGCACGCATCCATGGCTGCCTTCTGCACCAGCAGCGTCTTGTTGATATTGAGCCAGCCCGCGCCGCCATTCAGGTACAGCGCGCGGCCCACGGCGACGTTGGAAAGACGCGTGCCGGTGTAGTTGAGCGCGGGTTCGTTGGCAATCACGCCGGCGTAATCCTTCGGCCAGCGCTGCACGTAGCTGAGCGCATCGCGCCCGCCCGTCGACGTGCCAAGGAAATAGGCGTGCGAAGGCGCCTTGCCATAACGCTGCGAAATCAGCGCAATGGCTACGTCGTGGGTTTTCTTGAGCGTATCGCCGCCGTAGTTGGCGAGCGCTTCATCATTGGTGGCAAAGCGCCCATCGGTAATGCTGGCGCTCTGGTGCCCGGAATCGTCGCCCCAAGTCGCGTAACCGCGCGCCAGCGGTGCGGGGTCACCGGGCAAGGCAAAGCGCACGGTCTCTGTTCCGTCGATCAAGGTGCCGTCGAACCCGCCGCCGCCAAACTGGATGCCTTTGCCATTCCACTGCGTAGGCAAGTTCACGGCAAAGTTGATATTCGGCGCCGATCCGTCGACCGGCGCAATCGCGCCGCGCACCTGGCAGTATTCGCCAAGCGTATTGCCAGGGGCGTCCGCTGCGATCAGCGTTGCGGCGGTCACGGAGGCACCGCCCGATGCCAGCGCCAAGCTCGAGGCCGGCACCGCTGTGCCGTTCAGCGCAGTACACGCCTCGAGCGCGCTGAGGACCGGCGGCGCCCCGTCTCCGGGCGCGCCCGGCGGCGTCTGCCCCGCGCCACCGGTATTGCCCGCGCTGGCGGCGTCATCGCTGCCCCCGCAAGCCGCCATCAGCAGCGCCGCCGCGCCGGCCACGCCAAGCAGGCTGGCGCGTTGCCAGCCATTGAATTCGGATGTCATGTCTCGTCTCCTCCAATGCCTCCGGTACTTGTGCCGGATGGCTGGAGCGAGACGGTAGCACCAGCTTATCGGTCCGTAAAATATATGCCTGGCGATATATCCATATATGGAACATATGGATACGGCGCGGCGTTACGGCTGCGCGCCGAGGCATTCGCGCGTCGCCAAGCATTTCGATGGGCGCTAGCGCGGCAGCCCCGTGTAGTTTTCCGCCAGCGATACGCACGCGGCGTGCGAATGCACGAGATAGTCGAGCTCCGCCTGCTGAATGCGCTGCGCGAAAGCGTCGGCCTCGGGAAAACGATGCAGCAACGACGTCATCCACCATGAAAAGCGTTCCGCCGCCCAGACGCGATGCAGGCATTTCTGCGTGTACGCGTCGAGTTCATGCGCATCGTGATGCAGGTAGTGGGCGATCAGGCCATCGGCCAGATACAGCACGTCGCTGACCGCCAAATTCAGGCCCTTGGCGCCGGTGGGCGGCACGATGTGCGCGGCGTCGCCAGCCAGGAACAATCTGCCGAATCGCATTGGCTCGCAGACAAAACTGCGCAGCGGCGCGATGCTCTTTTCGATGCTGGGCCCGGTCACCAGCGACTGGGCAGCCTCGGGATCCAGGCGGCGCCGCAGTTCATCCCAGAAGCGGGCATCGGACCAGTCCGCTGCTTTTTCGGCGGAAGGCACCTGCACGTAATAGCGGCTCCGCGCGCGGGAACGCATGCTGCAGAGGGCAAAACCGCGCGCATGGCTTGCATAGATCAGTTCGTCTGCGACAGGCGGCGTCTCCGACAGAATGCCGAGCCAGCCAAACGGATACACGCGTTCGAATATGCGCTTTGCCCCATCCGGCACGCTGGCGCGGCTGACGCCGTGAAAGCCGTCGCATCCGGCGATGAAATCGCACACCACTTCGTGCGTGACGCCTTGCTTGCGATAGCGCACGCGCGGACGATCGCCATCGAAATCGTGCAATGAAACCGCGTCGGCTTCGTAGATCGTTTGCGCGCCCGCAGCCGCGCGCGCCTGCATCAGATCCCGCGTCACCTCGGTTTGCCCATAGACGGTGACGTCACGGCCAATCAGCGCATGAAAGTCGATGCGATGACGCACACCGCCGAACGACAGCTCGATGCCGTGGTGTACGAGCCCTTCCTCGCGCAGTCTGGCGTCCACCCCCGCGCGTCGCAGCGCGTCGACGGTGACGCATTCCAGAATGCCGGCGCGGATGCGGCTCAGCACATGTTCGGCGCTGTGCTGTTCGATCACGATATTGTCGATGCCGGCCACGGTCAGCAACTGGCCCAGCAACAATCCCGCCGGGCCGGCGCCGACGATCGCGACGCGCGTAGCTTGGTGGATCGGGGACCCATCGAGGGTCATGTCGCGTCTCCTGTTTTTCTTGTGATCGGGCCATCGGCCCAGCGGCGAACGCTGCGCCTTCAGCCGTGCGCGCGCGCTGCGTCGGCGAACACCTCCTCAGCCAGGTGGAACGCCGAATTGGCCGCCGGCACGCCGCAATAGATTGCCGTTTGCAGCAGCACTTCCTTGATCTCGTCGCGCGTGACGCCATTGTTGGCCGCCGCACGCAAATGCAGTTTCAGTTCTTCCGACCGATTCAGCGCCACCATCATCGCAATCGTAATCAGACTGCGGGTATGGCGCGGCAGCCCTTCGCGCGTCCAGATCTCGCCCCATGCATAGCGCGTGATCAGATTCTGGAATTCCTCGTTCAGCGGCGAGCGCTTCTGCAGTGAGCGGTCGACGTGCGCGCTGCCCAGGACTTCACGCCGCACCGACAACCCAGCGTCATAACGCGCGTGGTCGTCGGTGACCGGCAGACGGCCATAGACAAAATCAAGCAAGGCCGCGGTGAAACGTCCAGGCTGCTCGCGATTGGAGAGATGGGCGGCCTGCAGCACCACGCACGCTGCGCCGGGGATGGCGTCCGCCAGCGCCTTGCCTTCGGCCGCCGTCGTGGACGGGTCGTCGCTGCCGGCGATCACCAGCACCGGAATGCGGATGGTCTTCACCGCCTCGCGCAGATCGGCGTCGCGCAGCGCGCTGCATCCCAGCGCATAGCCGCGCGGGTCGAGTCCCTGCAGCACCGCGCGCAGATCGTCGAGCGATGCGCCAGCGTCGCGCCGGAATGTCTCCGTGAACCAGCGGCCCAGCGACGCTTCGACCAGTGGCCCCATGCCGTCGCGCATCACCCCATCGATACGCGCCGTCCACGATTCCGCAGTGCCGATCTTCGGCGCCGTATTGGCGACGATGACTTTCGAAAAGCGTTCGGGCGCGTTCACCGCCAGCCATTGGCCGATCAGTCCGCCAATCGACAAGCCGCAGAAAACCGCCTGATCGATGTGCAGCGCACCGAGGATGGCCAGCACGTCGCGCCCGAGCGTTTCGAGCGATGTTTCCGACGCACCGCAGGTGGAACGTCCGTGCCCGCGCATGTCGTGCCGCACCACGCGAAAACGTCCGACCAGCGCGTCGGCCTGCGGCTTCCACATCGTATGGTCGGTGCCCATCGAGTTCGAGAAAATGATGACGGGCGCGTCATCGGGTCCATCAACGGTATAGAACAGCCGTGCGCCAGCGTGATCGAGATAAGGCAAGGTGGTCTCCGGTCAGTCGTTTTTTCGTTCCGCACGCGCGGTGCCCCAGGCGGCCACCGCCGCATCGGCAAACGATGTGGCCTGGCCCGCGTAGCGCGCGGGATCGCTCAGTCTGTCGAGTGCGGCGTCGTCGAGCAAACCCGCATGTGACGGATCTTCGCGCAGTTGCTGTGCGAGCGCATCGCGCAATGTCAGGCCGTGTGCGATGGCGCGATGCGATGCCGCCTCCACGAGCCGGTGCGCAGGCATGCGGCCGATGCGCCGGCCCAGTTCGAGCATCGCGGCTTCGCCGAGAATCAGTCCGTGCGTGATGTCCAGATTCGCGCGCATGCGCGCCGCATCGACATGCAGGCCACCGATCACGTCGCCCATCTGACGCAACGCGCCGGCCGCCAGCGTGATGATCTGCGGCAGCGTATCCCATTCGGCCTGCCAGCCGCCCAGCGCGCGCTCATGTTCTTGTGGCATCGCCGCAAACATGGTGGCCACCAGTGGCGGCACGCGCACGGCAGCGCTTAGCACCGCCGCACATCCGACGGGATTGCGTTTGTGCGGCATCGTGCTGGATCCACCGCGGCCTTCGCCCGCAGGCTCGGCAGCTTCGGCGATTTCGGTCTGCATCAGCAGCGAGATATCGCGCGCCATTTTGCCCAGCGTGCCGGTCAGCATGCCGAGCGCCGCCGCCACTTCCACCAGGCGGTCGCGGTGTGCGTGCCACGGCAGCGCAGGAAGGTCGAGCTTCAGTGCGCGCGCGAAATGCGTTGCCACGGCCGGCGCATCGTCACCAAGGCTTGCCAGCGTCCCGGCCGCGCCGCCGAATTGCAAGGCGCGCGCTTGCTGGCGGGCGAGCTCGAGGCGGTGTAGGTCGCGGCACAGGGCGTCGAGCCAGCCGGCAGCCTTGGCGCCGAACGTGGTAGGCAGCGCGTGCTGCAGCCAGGTGCGCGCCACCATCGGCGTATTGCGATGCGCGCCCGCAAGCGCCGCGCATGCATCGCCAAGCTGCAAAAGATCGATGTCGATGGCATCCAGCGCATCGGCTGTCTGCAACACCAGCGCGGTATCGATGATGTCCTGGCTGGTGGCGCCCCAATGCACGTATCGCCCCGCTTCGGCATCGCGCGCGGTAACGGCGGCCGTCAACTGCTTGACGAACGGAATGGCAAGGTTGCCGGCCGCGACAGCGGCGTGCGACAGGGCGTCCAGGTCGATCACGGCAGGCGCGGCGCACACCTGGGCAATCACGCTCGCCGCGGCGTCGGGAATCACGCCGCACTGGGCCTCGGCATGCGCCAGCGCGGCCTCGACATCCAGCATGCGGCGCACGGTGCCGATATCGGAAAATATCTCCAGCACGGCCGGGCTGCCGAACATGGGATCCGTCAGTCGGGAAAATGTGGGCATGGCGTTGTCGGTTGGGGGCGGACCGCAAGGTATGCGCCGATTGTGATGCAGAACGCGGCACCGGTGTCGGCCGGCGCCGCACGCGCCAACACTGGTGCGCTAGATGTCGAAAAACACGGTCTCGGCCGCGCCCTGCAGCACGATGTCCCAACGATAGCGTTGCGGCCCGTCGGACCGCGCCACCAGTGTGCCGATACGCTCGGCCGGCACCAGCGACAGCACTGCGTCGGCGCTGTTGGCTTCGCCCTCGTCGGGAAAATACATGCGCGTGGCCACGTGCTTGACGAGGCCGCGCATAAACACCGAAACCATGATGTGCGGCGCCTGCGGACGACCGTCGATGCCGGGCACGGCGCCCGGCCTGACCGTGACAAAGCGGAAGGCGCCGTCGGCCTCGGTGGGAACGCGGCCAAAGCCGGTAAAGCCCGGCGCGAGCGGCACATCGCGCGCATCGTCGGGATGGCGGTAGCGGCCGGCAGGGTTGGCCTGCCAGATCTCAACCATGCCGTCGGGCACCGGTTCGCCGCGGCCATCGAGCACGCGGCCTTCGATCACGATGCGCTGCCCGGCCAGTTCGGGCGCGTCGGCGGTCAGGTCCGCGCAGTTCAGGCCGGACAGGCCGATATGCAGGTACGGACCGACGGTCTGCGATGCGGTGGCGTACAGCATGGCTTACTCCATTGGCGTGGCATCGCGGCCACGCAAGACGATATCGAACCGGTAACCGAGTGCGTACTCGGGCGAAGTGGTCTCCCAGTCGAAACCTGCAATCAGACGGTTGCGCGCCTTTTCGTCCGGCACGCACTGGAAGATCGGGTCATAGGCGAGCAGCGGATCGCCGGGGAAATACATCTGCGTCACCAGTCGCGTGGCATATGCATTGCCGAACAGCGAGAAATGAATGTGCTGCGGCCGCCAGGCATTGTGGTGGTTGCGCCAGGGGTATGCGCCGGGCTTGATCGTCTTGAACTGATAGTGACCGTTGGCATCGGTGATGGTGCGTCCCTCGCCCGAGAAATGCGGGTCGAGCGGCGCGTCATGCTGATCGCGGCGGTGCGTGTAGCGGCCTGCAGCATTGGCCTGCCAGATTTCGATCAGCGCGTTCGGCACGGGGCGGCCGTTTTCGTCGAGCACGCGGCCCGTGACGAGCATGCGTTCGCCGATGGGCTCGCCGCCGTTGCCGACGGTCAGGTCGTTATCGCCTGCGCGGACGAATTCGGGGCCGAAGGTCGGACCGGTCACTTCCGACAACGACTGCGGCAGCGCGATCAGCGGTTGCGTCGGCGCGCGCAGTTGCGTGGATGCATAGGGGTCGTAACGATAATCCGGCTGGGTGTTCCAGTACGGCCGGCGGTACGGCGCGGGGCGATCGGAGCGTGGGGGCATCGCTGTCTCCGGGGTGAGGTAGTGGAGTGACGCGACTGTATTGAAGTCAAGAAGTCATGTAAATTGAGTTTGTTTGCAATTTATATGAATTTTATTTATGCAAGCTGCGCTTTCCTCAGATGCTTTCCGCACCCGAATTCGTTTGCGACATCTGCATTGCTTTGTAGCCGTGGCGCAGACCCAGCATTTGGGGCGCGCGGGCGAGCAATTAGGTCTGACCCAGCCCGCCGTGTCGAAAACGCTAAGCGAGCTTGAGGAACTGGCGGGCGCGCGGCTGCTTGTACGTCAGCGCGCCGGCACCACGCTGACCGCCGCCGGCATGCGCTTCCTGCGCCACGCGCTGCGCATTGTCGGCGACATCGATGCGGCCGCGGACAGCCTTGTCGGCGCGCACGCGCGCACCCAGGAGCGCATTCGCGTCGGCGCCTTGCCTAGCATCGTGCCGGCGCTGCTGCTGGATGCAGTCACGCGGTTTCGCACACTTCATCCCGACGTGGGGCTGGCCGTGCAGAGCGGCATGAATCGGACGCTGATCGACTGGCTCAAGGCCGACTTGCTCGATGTGGTGATCGGCCGCATGGACGATCCCGCTGCCATGGAAGGACTGTGGTTCGAATCGCTGGCCGGTGAGCCGTTGGTGTTTGCCGTGCGCGCCGGCCATCCGCTGGCGGAACAGCCGCGCTTGGGCGTGGCCGACGTGCTGGCGTGGCCGCTGGTAGTACCGGCGGTCGGATCGATCCCGCGCCATAGCACCGAAAGCCTGCTGGCACGGCACGGCCTGACGCTGCCCGACGGCTGCCTTGAAACGGCCGATGCCTACCTGGGCCGGCTGGTGACCGCGCAAGGCGACGGCGTGTGGGCCGCGCCGATGTCCGCCACGCGGCGCGCCGTGGCGGCCGGGGAAATGACGCTGTTGGCCATCGACACCCAGGGCACCGAGGAACCGATCGGCCTGCTTCGGCGCAGCGATCGCGTACTGGAACCGGTGGCCGAAGCATTTGCCGAAACCATCCGGCAAATTGCAGCAGCTGTTTGAACAGCAATGCCTTTGCCTGTGCAGACGCACCAGACGTGCTACCGTTGCGCGCATCGGCACGGATCGCTGCGACGCATGCACCTGGACCAGGACACCAACCTCTTTTTTATCGGCTTCATGGGCGCCGGCAAGACGTCGGTGGGTCGGACCGTCGCACGCATGCTCGGCCGGCCGTTCTATGACACCGATCACGAAATCGAGGCGCGCTGCGGCGTGCGCATCGCCACCATTTTTGAACTGGAAGGCGAAGACGGTTTCCGGCGGCGTGAAACACGCATGGTCGACGAATTGACGCGTCGCAGCGGCATCGTGCTGGCCACCGGAGGCGGTGCGGTGCTGCGGCCCGAGAACCGCGAAATGCTGCGCTCGCGCGGCCATGTGATCTATCTGGACGCCACGCTGCCCGATCTATGGCGGCGCACCCGGCGCAACCGCAACCGTCCGCTGCTGCAGACCAGCAATCCGCGCGCGCGGCTGGAGGCGCTTTTCCGCGAACGCGATCCAATCTACCGTGAGATCGCCCACATCATCATGCCGGCCCACACCGGGAGCGTCGCGCAGGCGGCCGGCCACGTGCTCACAGCCTTGGGACTGACCGCCAGCGACACGGTGCCGCACGCCTGAACCGCACCCGACAGCGGTTTCAGAATCGTCTTACAGCGCCTTCGACTCGCCTATGGCACCCTGCTGGCATGGGTTTCGGCGTGGATCTTCACTCCATCGCCATGGTCGAAACCCCATTGTCGAAAGCCTTTCGGCGAGTCGCACCGCTTGCCATGCGTGGAAGAGTGACGCGTGGGCGGCTACCGCGGTTTGCAATGATTTTCGGGCAAGCGGGCAGCGCGTCTGCCCGCCTGCGCTACAGGAGTACCGAGCATGCGTTTGCAAGACAGGACGGCCCTTGTCACTGGGGGCGCTGGCGGGATCGGACAAGCAATTGCCCTGCGGCTGGCGCAAGAGGGCGCCGACGTCGTGATCGCGGTGCATCGCCACGATGCCAAGGCCGACGAGATCGCCGACGCAGTGCGCGCCGCCGGCCGCCGCGCCTTTGTCGTGGCCGCGGATATCGGCAACGTGGCGCAGGCTGCCGCTTTGATCGACGAGGGCTCTCGCCTGGCCGGCAGGCTCGACATCCTGGTCAACAACGCAGGCGTGGAAATCCGTGCTCCGTTCACGGAAGTCACCGAGACCGATTACGACCGCGTGCTCGACACCAATCTCAAAGGCCCGTTTTTCCTCACGCAGTTTTTTGTCAGGCATCTGCAGGCACGCAAATGCGGCGGCAAAATCATCAACATCAGTTCCGTCCATGAAGAACTGCCGTTCCCGCATTTCACCAGCTACTGCGCAAGCAAGGGCGGGCTTCGCATGATGATGCGCAACCTGGCCATCGAACTGGCGCCGCTTGGCATCACCGTCAACAACATCGCGCCCGGAGCCATCGAGACGCCGATCAATCGCAACCTGATGGCGGATCGCGCCCAACTCCAGGCGCTCATCGACGACATACCGCTCGCTCGTCTGGGACGCCCGGCCGAAGTGGCCGGCTTGGTGGCGTACCTGGCCAGCGCCGAGGCCGATTACATCACCGGCGCCACGCTGGTGATCGACGGCGGATTGCTGTGGAACTATGCCGAACAATGATGCGCCGCGCGGCAACGGCGTGCCGCACGCAGTCGTCCAGACCACCGAGGCCCAGGCGGATGCCACGCCGCACGCTGCGGCTCGCCGCGCCGATAGCACGCACGGGCCCATGCATTGCCACGCCCACGCGCCATCCGTCACGCATCTGCCCTGCCCGGCACCCGCCGCGCTGGCCGGCCATGACATACCAGACGCGCTGTCTCCAGCGGAACGCTACGCCGAACTCTTTGTCGCGGTGCAGGCCAGCGGCATGTTCCGCGACAGCAAAACGTTTCCGGACTGCATTCCGCTGTACGAACCCGATGCCATCCTCGCGCGCTATCGCGCAGAGCGCGAGGCGCCGGATTTCTCGCTCGAGGGCTTCGTGTGCGCCCATTTCGCCCGAGAAACCATCCCGGACGACAACTATGTATCGAATCCTGACAATTCGCTGCGCGAGCATATCGATGGCCTGTGGCCGGTGCTGACGCGCGAGCCCACGGAACATCCGCCGCAATGCTCGTTGCTGCCACTGCCGCAACCGTATGTGGTGCCGGGCGGGCGCTTCCGCGAGCTGTACTACTGGGATTCGTATTTCACGATGCTGGGCCTGTCGGCCAGCGGGCGGTGCGACCTGATGCGTGCGATGGCCGATAACTTCGCCTATCTGCTCGATACCTACGGCCATGTGCCGAACGGCACGCGATCGTACTACCTGAGCCGCTCGCAGCCGCCCGTTTTCACGCTGATGGTGGACCTGTTCGAAAACCACGGCGTCGACACGGCCCTGCGCTACCTGCCGCAATTGCGCAAGGAGTACGACTTCTGGATGGATGGCAGCGCACACCTGCAACCGGGCAGCGCCTGGCGGCGCACGGTGTGCCTGCCGGGCGGCGCCCTGCTGAACCGCTATTGGGATGACCGCGCCCATCCGCGCGAGGAGGCGTATCTGGAAGACGTGGAGACGGCACGCCGCAGCGGGCGACCCGCCCACCTGGTGTACCGCGATTTGCGCGCGGCGGCGGAGTCGGGCTGGGATTTCAGTTCGCGCTGGTGCGAACCCGAATTCGTGCAGGACCACGTCGAGTGCGACCTGGCATCGATCCGCACCACGGCGATCCTACCCGTCGATCTCAACGCTCTGCTGTGGCACGCTGAATGCCGGCTGGCCGCATTATCCGACCGGGCGGGCAACCACGCCGACGCAGGGCGATATCGCGAGGCGGCGGAGCGTCGCCGCGTGGCGATCGACGCGCTCATGTGGGACGAAACGACCGGCGCCTTTTTCGATTTCGACTGGCATCGCGGCGCGCGGCGCTCGCAACTGTGCGCCGCCACGCTGATGCCGCTGTTTGTCGGGCTGGCTAGCCCGCAGCAGGCAAGTGGCGTCGCGTCGATCACCGCGGCGCAGCTGATCGAGGACGGGGGGCTCGCCACGACCCGGATCGATTCCGGCCAACAATGGGACCGTCCAAACGGCTGGGCACCACTGCAGTGGATCGGCATAGTGGGGCTGCGCCATTACGGATTTGCGGATCTTGCCGACGACATTGCCCACCGATGGCTGAATACGGTGGCCAGCCTCTATACGCACGAATACAAGCTGGTGGAAAAGTATCGATTACTGCCCAGACAGGACGGGGCGAAGGGCGGCAGCGGCGGGGAATATCCGCTACAGGACGGCTTTGGATGGACCAACGGCGTGGTGAGCGCGCTACTGTCGCAATTTCCGGAACATGCCATGGCACGGGCCGCCGCCGCGCGGTCCGGCGCCGCAGATTAGCGCGAAAGAGCACGCGACTACGCCGCGACAAGGCGTGGCGGATCATTCTCGCCGGCTCTTTCGAATTGTGTTCCCTTGTTCAGAACCGTGAAGCGAGCGGTCCGGGTTTTGCCCCGAAGGCGCCCTTTCGCAATAACTCATGTGAGTTATTGGCGCCGCAAGCGCACGACTGCTAACTTACCGCAGGGTCAATCGACACGACCCGAAACGACTTGGCAACTCTTACTACCCCGACGATCCCGCGCGTCGGGGTATTTCTTTGCGCGCCCACATCGGCGCCTTCCCACAGCCTGCACAGTTGTTGTCCAGCATCAATGTGGCCGTCACAGGTGGACACAAATTTCGGGCCCTTCCAGGTGCATGATCATGGCTTGTCCATCACATCCAAAGGATGACCATCATGCAGAAACCATCAAGACCTCCCAAAGACGCCAAGCCGATTGACAGCGACGCCGGCAGCACAGCCGATCCCGCCGCAACCCCCACTGTGGACGGGCAAACGTCCAGGCCCGACAAGCCCTCGGGGACCAAATGCAGGATGACGTTTGCGGCGTTCCTTCGCTCGATTCCGCCAGGCGACGCGTTCGACGACGCAGATTTCGCGCGTATCCAGTGACGGGGCACGGTTCATGTATCTCGTCGATACCAACGTCATCAGCGAATACCGAAAGGGACGACGCGCCAATCGAGGCGTCGTCGCCTTCTTCGAAGACGCCGAAGCAGAAGACCAGCCGATCTATCTTTCCGTCGTCACCATGGGCGAACTGCGTCGGGGCGTCGAACTGAAACGTTTCCGCGGCGATCAGCAGCAATGCGAAGTGCTGGATGAATGGCTGCTTGGCCTGCAGCGCCGCTACTTTGACCGCGTCCTTGGCATCGACGCGCGCATCGTCGACCTGTGGGGCCATCTAAGCGTGCCCGATCCGCATAACACGCTCGACACGCTGATTGCCGCCACAGCGTTGATCCACCGATTGACCGTCGTGACGCGCAATGTGCGCGATTTCCGGAACACCGGCGTGCGCATCCTCAATCCGTTCGACGACCATTCCTCTCACTCAAGCCCCGGGTTATGCCGACCCTGCAATGCCCACCGTGGTTTGTCCGGCCTCCCTATCCAGATGTCGGGCCATGCGTCCCACCTGGGACAAAACCCGCAGTGCCACGCAGGCACGCGGCTACACTAACGGCTTTACGCACTTCGTCGATCCTTCGCCGTGTCCGATTCCAACCTATCAGCCACGCCGGCTCCATTCCTGACCGATTTCCGCGCCACGCCCACCCCTGCCCACGACAATCCGCGCCCGGATCGCCTGGTCAGAGGCAACCCGAACCGGACCACCTGGACGCACTACAGCGCCGCGCAAGGCGATTTCGACTGCGGCATCTGGACATGCGAGCCGGGAGCCTGGCGCATTGCGTTTCCGGCTGGCAAGGAAGAATTTTTCCACGTGATCAGCGGGCGCCTGCGCATTACCAGCCACGCAGGCGACGCGCGCGAGTTCGGCCCCGGGGACGCCTGCGTCATCCCCGCCGGCTTCGAGGGCGTGTTCGAGGTTCTGGAACCGGTACGCAAGCACTTCGTCGTGATCGACCGCAACGCGGGCTGATAGGTCCGCAGGAGATTTTTCATGATCCGCCGTCCCGTCCTCGCCACTGTCGCATCCAGCGCAGCACTTGCCGTGACCCTTGCCGCCGTGTCGGCTGGATTTTCCCCCGCAGGCGCCGCGCAAGCTGCCGGCCCGAGTTTCGATTGCAAGAATGCGCACGAAGACATCGAGCAAATGGTCTGCAAGGACGACACGCTGGCCCAGTTGGATCGCGAGACCACGCGCCTCTACGGACTGGCGCTCGATTCGCGGTCCTTGCCAACGGCGCAGAAGAAGATGCTGCTGGCCGGCCAGCGCGGTTGGCTGCGCGGCCGCAACGACTGCGCAAAGGCCGACGACGCGCGCCTGTGCACCGCAAACAGTTACCTTGAGCGCATCTACGAACTACGTCACACCTATGCGGGGGCACGCACGCAGGACAACAAGGGCATCAGCCGCGGCCCATTCAATATTCGTTGCCCCGGCGAGGCAGTGATCGCCGGCACCTTTGTACAGACGGATCCCGGCTACGCTTACCTGCGCTGGCTTGACCAGCGCCTGGTACTGCGACAAACGCCCGCGGCGTCGGGCGCGCGCTACGCCGCCACCGTGAACGACAGCGAAGCGCTGTTCTGGGACAAGGGCCCCGACGCCCAGGTTACGTTACCGGGCAAGGCCGAGGCCAGTTGCCGCGTGGAAGTGACATCCTACTGATCGACGCGGGACAGCGCATACGGGCGCGTCAGATGCGGGGCGGTCCGAATCCATCTCAATCGCCGACCTTCGATCGCTGGTCTTCACTGGTCGGCCTTCACTGACTGGTCTTCACTGGCCGGCCTTCAGTCGTCGCCCCAGGCGCGTAGCGTATCCACCGCTGTCGTATCGCTCTCGCACGCCGCCCTGCCGATCTCACGTGCCCAGTATCGGTCCGATCCGTCCGCCACGCGCCACGCGTGCAGGCGGCGCGTATAGCGCTGTAACTCGTATTCCTCGGTAACACCGATCGCGCCGTGCACCGCGTGGGCGATCGACGTGACAGGCACGACCGCATCGCTCGCATTGAACTTGCCGATCGCCGCCTGCATGCGATCGGGCATCGCTCCGGCCGCCGAACATGCGATCTGCGCTGCCATGCGCGCAGCGGCGACGTACTCGGCCATCACGCTGATCTGATGCTGGATCGCCTGAAACTTGCCAATGCTGCGTCCAAATTGCGTGCGATCGTTGGCGTACTGCAGTGTCAGGTCGAACACGCGGGCCATCGCACCCGCCATTTGGGCCGCATGCATTGCGGCGCCAATCGTGCGCAGCGTACCGGGCGGCAGCGGGAACGCCTGGGCTGCCGAGCGCGCCAGCGAAACCGTCAGATCGCCGTGTACGCCGGTGCGCCGGACGTCCACCGTGTCGCGATGTGCCAGCGCAGCCCCACCGCCCTGCTGTACCAGAAACCATGTGGCCGCAGCGCCGTCCGCCGCATGCGTGCGCGACAGCCCATCGAAGCTGGCCAGCGCTATCGGCGTCTCGGGCACAGGCACGCCAGCCGCGTCGAGCAGCGCCCTCGCGAACATCGTCTGCGCCAGTGGCACGGGCAACGCGTGGTATCCCATCGCCATCAGCATCGGCAGCACATCGCGCAACGACAATCCCGCCTCAGGACGCAAGCTATCCGCAAAGCCGCTTTGCTGCAGCGGCTCCCACAACGCCGCCGCATCGCCGCCGGCCTCGATAGCCCGCGCGATCGGGGGCGTGCAGCGATCGCGCAGCACGGCTTCCAGCGCATCCGAGTAGACGTTGTCCATTGCGTTCTCCTGTTACTTCGCTTGATCGCTTGATCCTTCAACCGCTTCATGCAGGGCGGCTCGGCTGGCTCCGATAACGGCGCCAGCAGCCCACGCTGCCCCGCTTCGCTTAACGCAGGCCCAGTCCGCGCGCAATCATGCCGCGCAGGATCTCGCGAGTGCCGCCGCGCAGCGAATACGTTGGGGATATCTGGCTGACATACGCGGCGGTGCGGTAAAGCTCCGCATCCGCGGCCAGTTCCGCGTCATCGCCAAGCGCCGCTTCCGCCAGAGCGCCGATCGACTGCTCTAGGGTGGTGCCAAGGTCCTTGACCAGCGCAGCTTCCACCAGCGGACTTTCACCCGCAGCAAGGCGGGCGGTGACGGCCAGCGACATCGCGCGCAGCGCCGCCAGCCTGCCCATGATCTGGCCGATGGTCACGGTATCGCGCTGCACGCCCGGAAGACGACGCAGTGCGGCGATCCACGCGTCCAGCAGCACCACGCTGGAATACAGCCGCTCGGGTCCGCTACGCTCGAAAGCCAATTCGGCGTTGACCTGTTCCCAGCCTGCGCCCTCCTGTCCCACCAGCGAGTCGGCGGGAAGGTGCACATCGTCGAACGCCACCTCCGAGAAATGCGCGTCGCCGGCCAGATCGCGAATTGGCCGTACCGTCACGCCCGGCGCGGACAGATCGACGATCATTTGCGACAGTCCTTTTTGCCGGTCTCCCGTCTCGCCCGAGGTGCGGACCAGCGCCAGCATGTAGTGGCAGCGATCGGCATTGGTCGTCCAGATCTTGCGTCCGTTCAGGCGCCAGCCGCCATCGGGCAGCGGCGCGGCACGCGTCACCACGCTGGCAAGGTCCGATCCGGAATTGGGCTCGCTCATGCCGATGCAGAAGAACGCTTCGCCGCGACAGATGCGCGGCAGATAGCGCTCGCGTTGCGCGTCGCTGCCATAGCGCAGGATCAACGGCCCGCTCTGCCGGTCCGCTATCCAGTGGGCGGACACCGGCGCGCCGCACGCCAGCAACTCCTCCACCAGCACGAAACGCGAGAACGCATCGAGCCCCGCGCCCCCATACTGCGCGGGCAGCGTGATACCAACCCATCCTCGGCGCGCCAGCGCGCGGCTGAAGTCGGCGTCGAATCCCATCCAGGAACGCGCCCGCACATCGGCGGGCACCTCTGGCAGATGCTCCTTTAGAAACGCCTTGACGTCCTGCCGGAACGCAGCGGCTTGCGGCGGCAGTGCCGTCAGCGCAAAGGTGGCAAACAGAGCATGCAATGTCGATCTCCCGTTTGAAACCGCTCAATCCAGCGTCACGCCGGTTTCCTTGACCACCTTCTGCCAACGGTCGATTTCTTCCGATACGTACTTGCCATACGCTTCGGGGCTGGATGGACGCGGCTCCGCACCCTGCGCCGCGAGGCTGGCGCGCACATCGGCCGATGCCAGCGCCTTGAGCGCCGCCGCATTGAGCCTGCGAACGATGTCCGGCGATGTTCTGGCCGGCACCATCATGCCCTGCCATGCGCCCACATCGAACCCGCGCAGCCCCGATTCGGCCAGCGTCGGTACATCGGGCAACTGTGAGCTACGAGTACTGCTGGTGACGGCCAGCGCCTTCATGCGTTTGTCGCGGATGAACGGCAACGATGAATTGATGGTGTCGGTCATGAACTGCACCTGGCCGCTGGCCAGATCGGTCAACGCCGGCGCACTGCCCTTGTACGGCGCATGCACGGCTTCCAACCCATTGGCCTGCAGGAACAGGAATGCCGCCAGGTGCGTGACATTGCCGTTGCCGGCCGATCCGTATGTCATCTTGCCGGGATTGGCCTTGAGCCACGCCACGAATTCCGGAACGGTGTTCGCGGACACCTGCGCGTTGACTTCCAGGACCAGCGGCACGTTGGCCGTCATGGCCACGGGCAGCAGATCGCGCTTCACGTCGTAGGGCAACTTCCGATAGAGCGCCGGACTCAGCGCGATCGACGACGTGTTGTACAGCACCGTATAGCCGTCCGGCGGCGCCTTGGCGACGATCTCATTGCCGATATTGCCGTTGGCGCCCGGGCGGTTGTCCACCAGCACCTGCTGTCCAAGATCTTCGGACATCTTGCGCGCAATCACGCGCGATACGAGGTCGGTCGGGCCACCGGGCGGGAATGGCACCACCAGCCGGATCGGCCGATCCGGGTATGTCGCAGCCAGCGCCGCGCCCGGCAACGCCGATGCCGCCGCCGCTACGGCGCAGCCCGCCAGCGCCAGCACGCATCGCCGGCGCATTGGATGGTTGGGGTGATGCCTGGCATTTTTGCTCTGTACTGGCATATCTGTCTCCTCCGGTAGTTGCGTGATATCGCCGCCGCGCCACGTCAGCGCCCCGCCAGCAGGCGGCGCGCCGTGTAGGTCATCACCAGTTCCTGGCGCTGGTTGAACACCTCGATCGACGAATCGACCACCGCGCGGCCGCTTTTCGACGTTGGCCGGATGCCGGTGACGGTAATGCGCGCGTGAATGGTGTCTCCCACCACTACCGGTCCGTGGATCTTTTGCGTCAGCTCCAGCATCGCCAGGCCCGTGCCCTGGATCATCGTCTGCAGGATGAAGCCCTCGATCAGCGCGTAAGTGAGCGCCGCTGGCACCGGTCGCCCCTTGATCGCACCGGCTTCATAGCCCTCTTCGATAAAGATGGCCTCGAGCATGCCCGTGACGGAGATGAAGTTGACCAGGTCGGTTTCGGTGACCGTGCGGCGGAAGGTCTCGAAGACCTGTCCTTGTTCGATGTCCTGCCAATAAAAGCCTTGTCCCAGGCGTTGCGGCTGTGCGGTCATGGATGTCTCCTCGATGCGTGAATGAAATGAAAGTGCGCGGGACCATCGGACAATCGGCACGCGGCGGCGATCCACCGATGGCAGGCGGTGGCCGTGTCAGCGATCCAGCGCATCGATATCCGCATCGCTCATGCCGACGGCGCCCAGAACTTCTCGCGTGTGTTCCCCCAGCCGCGGCGGCACGCCAGCGTGCGCGCGCTCGCCGTCGAAGCGCACCGGGGCGCCGGCAAAGCGCAGCGTGCCCATCGCCGCGTCATCCACGCGATCGAAAAATCCGGTGGCAAGCAGATGGGGATCGTTGACCAGATCGTCGAGGTCGTTGACGCGCGCCACCGGAATCTGCAGCGTTTCGCACAGCGCCAGCCACGCATCGGTGCTGCGCGTGCGCACGATGTCGCCGGTGATCTCGTAGAGCGTCTCGATATGGCGCGTGCGTGCGCCGATATTGGCAAAACGTGCGTCGGAAGCCAGATCGTCGCGCCCGGCAGCGGTGAAGAAGTCGCGCCAATGCGCGTCGGTGTACGGCATCATGCAGACGTAGCCGTCGGCGCTCTGGTAGGGACGACGCAGCGGCGCGAGCACGCGCGGATAGCCCGCGGCGCTGCGCGGCGGATCGAAATGCCGGCCGTACAGATGCTCCACCATGTTGAAGGCGACCATCGATTCGAACATCGGTACTTCCACCATGCCACCCTTGCCGCCCTGCCGTTCGCGGCCTGCAAGTGCGGCGGAAATCGACAGCGCGGCGATCAGGCCGCTGGTCTTGTCGGCGGCGATGGTTGGGAAATAGCGCACGGTGCCGGTCTGCGCCGCCATCAATGCCGCATTGCCGCTCAATCCCTGAATGATGTCGTCGTAGGCCGGACGGCCTCCATACGGGCCGTCTTCGGCAAAACCTAGAAGGCTCACGTAGACCAGGCGTGGGTGACGTGCCATCACGCTTGCCGGATCCAGGTCCAGCCTGGCCAGCTTCTGCGGGCGCATGCTGTGCAGCAGCACATCGGCGGTGGCCAGCAGGCGATGCAGCGCGGTCTGGGCGGCCGGCTGCTTCAGGTTCAGCACCACGCTCTTCTTGCTGCGGTTCACGCCAAGAAAAATTGCCGACATACCGTCCTCAGTAGCCGGGCCGGTGCGGCGCGTCGAATCGCCCTCCGGGGTTTCCACCTTGATGACTTCCGCCCCCAGATCGGCCAGCCATTGACTGGCATAGGGGCCCATCACGACCGTCGAAAGATCGACGACCCGGATACCTGACAAGGGCAGCATAGGCGGTGTCTCCTACTGTTTTAGTGATTCTGGCGAGGACACAGCGTAGTGCAGCGAGCCGCTTGCGTCTAATATTAGATTTTTAGGAAGCGATATCCATTGCATATCACCATGGACCTGCGCCAGCTGCAGCAATTCGTTGTGCTTGCCGAAACCGGCAATTTCCACCGTGCCGCCGAACGGCTGCATATGGCACAACCGCCACTATCGATCTCCATACGAAAACTGGAATCGTCGCTAGGCACGCCATTGTTCGTGCGCACCACGCGCGGCGTGAAATTGACGCAGGCTGGCGAAGCGGCGCTGACCGATGCCCGCCGCGCGCTGTTTCATGCGGATCAGGCGCGCGCCGCCGCGCAGTCGGCGGGGCTGGGCGAGCGCGGCGCGCTGCGGATCGGCTTTGTCGGATCCGCCACGTATGCGCTACTGCCAAGGTTGATTCCGGCGTTTCGCGGTGCCCATCCCGGGATCGAACTGATCCTTCATGAATCGACCTCGGCGACGATCCTGGACCGCATCGAACGCGGCCAGCTGGACGCCGGACTGGTGCGATTTCCGATTCTATCGAGCGGACCATTCCAGCTGATGCCGCTCGAATCGGACGCCTTCGTCGCGGCGGTGCCTGCAGACAGTCCGTTTGCCGCCAACGACAGCATCGCCCTCAAGGCGCTGGCCGGCGAGCCATTCATCATGCATCCCAGCGCCGACGTGCCGAACCTGCAGGCCGTGGCGATGTTGCTGTGCCAGCAGGCCGGCTTTGTGCCCCGCATCACGCAGGAAGCGGTGCAGGTGCAAACCATCGTCAGTCTGGTGGAAAGCGGGCTCGGCGTGGCGCTGGTGCCGGGCGTCGCGGCACGCTACACCAATCGCCGTGTGCGTTTTCTGCGCTTGTCGAGTCCGCGTCCCACCGCACGTATCGGCATTGCGCTGGCCACCCGGCAGGACGCCGACGATCGTCACGTACAGCGCTTTATCGCTGCAGCGCAGCGAATCGCGCGGGGCTGAGCGCCCGCGTTCCGCCCCGCAACGAAAACCATAGAGGCGGTGCATGGCCGCCATGAAACTTACGCCATCGTTGCCCGCGCGCTGTTGGCCGCGACGTACATTCTGGCTTGCATTGCCGTGGTATCGCGCCTGCGCTGTTGTGCTGCCTCGTCGTCGAGAGGATGGCAAAGCTCGCATCGCCGGACTCGCCCCAACAAGAGCCAGGAGACACGATGGACGAAAGCGTATTCTTCGCCGATCTCGACGCAAGGCACCGCCGCATCTGGCCAGCCGGGGTGCCAACAGCGCCGCACTACCCGCATGGCGAAGTCAGTCTTGGCGAATCGCTGCGCGCGTGGGCGCGCATCCAGCCGGACCATCCGGCGCTGATCTATTACGGCCGCACCATCAGCTATGCGGAACTCGATGATCTGAGCGAACGCTGCGCCGAATTGCTGCGCGGCCATGGCGTCGGGGCGGGCGAGCGCGTGGCGGTATTGCTGGGCAATTGCCCGCAGTTCCACATCGTGTTCTACGCGATCCTCAAGCTTGGCGCCGTGTACGTGCCGGTCAACCCGCTGTTCAAGGAACACGAGCTGGCCTATGAACTGAACGATGCGGGCGCCACAATGGCCATCGCGCTCGACACGCTGGTGCCGATGCTGATGGCTGTGAAGCCGGTCACGCGCGTCGGTACTGTGTTCCGCACGTCGGCAGGCGAATTTCTTCCCTCACAGCCAACACTGCCGATCCCTGCCGGCCTGGATGCCGCTCCCATCGAGCATCCGGGCTGCGTCGACCTGATGCCTGCGATTCGCCTGTGCACGGGCAACGTGCGTGACGTGCAGGTGGATCTCGATGCGCTGGCGGCGCTGAACTACACCGGCGGCACGACCGGCATGCCCAAGGGCTGCATGCACACGCAACGCGACATGCTGTACACCGCCGCGGCGTCTCTGGCGGTCAGCAGCGAGCACGCGCCGTTGGCCGCGGCGCAACCGAGCGCCGACGTCATGCTCAACTTCCTGCCGATGTTCTGGATCGCCGGAGAGAACCTGGGCCTGATCTATCCGATCTTTAGCGGCGCCACGCTGATACTGCTGTCGCGCTGGGATCCGGTAGCCGTGATGGCGGCGGTGGACCGCTATCGCGTCAACCGCACCTTCATGGTGGTCGACAGCGTCGTGGAGGTGCTGCAGCATCCCGAACTGAACCGCTACGACTTGCGTTCGCTGCAACACACGCGCGTGGCATCGTTCATTCGCAAACTCACGGTCGATCTGCGTCGCCAATGGCAATCGCTGACCGGCGGCGTGCTGGCCGAAGGTGCCTGGGGTATGACGGAGACGCACACCAGCGACACCTTTACCACCGGCATGCAGAGCGACGATATGGATCTGCACGGCCGCCCGATTTTCGTGGGCCTGCCCGTGCCCGGTACACGCATCAAGATTTGCGATTTCGAAACTGGCTCGCTGCTCCCGATTGGCGCGGAAGGTGAAATCGTGGTGAGCACGCCGTCGCTGCTCAAGGGCTACTGGGGACGCGACGACGCGACCGCCGAATCGCTGCGCGACGGCTGGTTCCGTACCGGAGATATCGGCGCCTACGACGACGCGGGGTATCTGCATTTCCTCGGACGTCGCAAGGAAATGCTCAAGGTCCGCGGGATGAGCGTGTTTCCATCGGAACTGGAGGTGCTGCTGGGCCGCCATCCGGCGGTACTCGGCTCCGCCGTCGTCGCGCGGCCCGATCGCGAGCGCGGACAGATGCCGGTGGCATTCATTCGCCTGCGCGCCGGTTACCACGACACGTCGGCGCAGGCACTGACGTCCTGGTGCCGCGACCACATGGCCGGCTACAAGGTCCCGGAAATCCGCGTGGTGGACGAATTTCCGATGACAGCCACCGGCAAGGTGAAGAAGGTGGAACTGCAGAAGCTGCTCGAATCGGACCCGCAGTAGCACGACGAGCCAGGAGACTCGCTGCGCTTCACCATGTCATGACGTGAACGTTTCCACGACGCCGCGCGCCCCGGCGTGGACCCATATTCACTTCGCAAGTGCGGCGCGAACAGTGCTTTTTATTTCAGAGCCGTGCCGAAAGATTCTAATTCGCCGTCTTGGCGCGGGACCGCGCAGAGGTCATCGAAACCTGCCATACGCTCGCACGAGTGCATTGCTTGACGCCCATCGTTCCGGTTCCTTAAATACGTTACGCACAACCGGAGCACCCTCCGGCGACGGTGTACACAGAGCCGGGGGAAACATGGAATCGGACCATCTGGAAGATCCGCAGCGCAAGAAGGAAGAACTGCGCAGCTTCCTGTTTCTGACTGCCGTGATGGTGCCCGCACTCACCGTCATGATCGTGGCCGGCTATGGCTTCATTGTCTGGATGAGCCAGTTGATCAGCGGTCCGCCTTCGCATTGAAGCATCGCAGCCATTGCCTTTAAAGGCCAATGGCAAAAATCAATTCCTGCAAAAGCAGTCTTGATTGGGGGCACACGCATGCCTGCAAGACTTCCGATTCCTATTCAGCCCATTGCCTCGAACGACGAGTGGCATATCGCGGGAATCATGGTGTTCGCGCACCCTGCGAGTCTGGAACGAGTGCGCAATGCAATCGATTCGATGACCGGCACGGAAATCCATGCCGTCAGCGGCGCCGGAAAACTCGTCGTGACCGTCGAGGCGCCGACCTCGCAAGCGATCGTGGCGCAGCTCATGTGCCTGCACCAACTGGAAGGCGTGATCTCGGCCACGCTGGTCTACCAGCACAATGAAGACGCCGCCGCCATGTACGAGGAGATCGACGATGTCAGTCACGCGTCGTGAATTCATCAAGCAGACGGCCATTGCGGCCACCGCATCCGTGGCCGGCCTATCGCTGCCGGCAGAATCCGCCAATTTCGTCACCGACAGCGAAGCCACCAAACTGAAATGGTCGAAGGCGCCCTGCCGCTTCTGCGGCACCGGCTGCGGCGTGACCGTCGCCGTGCGCGACAACAAGGTGGTGGCCACCCAAGGCGATCCGCAGTGCGAAGTAAACAAGGGACTCAACTGCGTAAAGGGCTACTTCCTCTCCAAGATCATGTACGGGCAGGACCGGCTGACAAAGCCGCTGCTGCGCATGAAAAATGGCCAATACGACAAGAACGGAGAATTCGCCCCGGTCAGCTGGGAGCGCGCGTTCGACGAAATGGAGCACCAGTTCAAACGCGTGCTCAAGGACAAAGGGCCCACCGCGGTCGGCATGTTCGGATCGGGCCAGTGGACGATCTGGGAAGGCTACGCCGCCGCCAAGCTCATGAAAGCAGGCTTCCGTTCCAACAACATCGATCCCAACGCGCGGCATTGCATGGCGTCGGCGGTGGCCGGCTTCATGCGCACCTTCGGCATGGATGAGCCGATGGGCTGCTACGACGACTTCGAGAATGCGGACGCCTTCGTGCTATGGGGGTCGAACATGGCAGAGATGCACCCGATCCTGTGGTCACGCATCACCGATCGCCGCCTGAGCCATCCCGAGACGCGCGTGGCCGTGTTGTCGACCTTCACGCATCGTTCGTTCGATCTGGCCGACCTGCCGATTATCTTCACCCCACAGACCGACCTGGCGATGCTGAACTACATTGCCAACCACATCATCCGCACCAACCGCGTCAACCAGGACTTCGTCAACCGGCACACGGTGTTCAAGGAGGGCGTGACCGACATTGGCTATGGGCTGCGTGCGGACAATCCACTACAGAAAGCCGCCAAGAATGCCGCCACGCCCGCTGACGCGAAACCCATCACGTTCGACGAATTCGCAAAGTTCGTCTCGAAATACGACGCCGACTATGTGAGCAAGCTGTCCGGCGTCTCCGCCGACAAGCTGGAACGACTGGCCGAGCTCTACGCCAATCCCGATATCAAAGTGATGTCGCTGTGGACGATGGGTTTCAACCAGCACACGCGCGGCACGTGGGTCAACAACATGGTCTACAACATCCATCTGTTGACGGGCAAGATCGCCACGCCGGGCAACAGCCCGTTTTCGCTCACCGGTCAGCCTTCGGCATGTGGCACGGCCCGCGAAGTCGGCACGTTCTCGCATCGCCTGCCCGCAGACATGGTCGTAACCAACCCAAAGCATCGCGAGGAAGCCGAGCGCATCTGGAAGCTCCCGCCCGGCACCATTCCCGACAAGGTTGGCTATCACGCCGTGTTGCAGCACCGCATGCTCAAGGACGGCAAGCTCAATGCTTACTGGGTGCAGGTGAACAACAACATGCAGGCCGCTGCAAACATGACGCAGGAAGGCCTGCCCGGATACCGAAATCCAGACAACTTCATTGTCGTATCCGATGTCTACCCGACGGTCACGGCGTTGTCCGCCGACCTGATCCTGCCCAGCGCCATGTGGGTGGAGAAAGAAGGCGCGTATGGCAACGCCGAACGCCGCACGCAGTTCTGGCATCAACTGGTCGACGCGCCGGGCGACGCGCGCTCGGACCTGTGGCAGGTGATGGAGTTTTCGAAGCGCTTCAAAGTGGAAGACGTCTGGCCAGCGGACCTGATCGCGAAACAGCCCGCCGTGCGCGGCATGACGCTGTTCGACGTGCTGTTCCGCAACGGCAATGTCGACAAGTTCCCGTTCGAAGAGGTCAGCACCGAGTACAGCAACGCGGAGGCCCAGGCCTTTGGCTTCTATGTGCAGAAGGGTCTGTTCGAGGAATACGCCGCATTCGGCCGCGGCCATGGGCACGACCTGGCGCCGTTCGACGCCTATCACCAAACGCGCGGCCTGCGCTGGCCGGTGGTCAACGGCAGGGAAACACGCTGGCGCTATCGCGAAGGCAGCGACCCTTACGTGAAGGCCGGCACAGGCTTCCAGTTCTACGGCAACGCGGACGGCAAGGCCGTGATCTTCGCGCTGCCCTATGAACCGCCAGCGGAAGCGCCGGACAAGGAATACCCGTTCTGGCTGGCCACCGGCCGCGTGCTGGAGCACTGGCATTCCGGATCGATGACCCGCCGCGTGCCCGAGCTGTATCGCGCGTTCCCCAATGCGATGTGTTTCATGCATCCCGAAGATGCCAAGGCGATGGGCTTGCGACGCGGCGTGGAAGTAGAGGTGGTATCGCGCCGGGGCCGCATGCGCACGCGTGTGGAAACGCGCGGACGCGATACGCCGCCGCGCGGCCTGGTCTTCGTGCCGTGGTTCGACGCCAGCCAGTTGATCAACAAGGTGACGCTCGATGCAACGTGCCCCATCTCGTTGCAGACCGACTTCAAGAAATGCGCGGTCAAGATCGTCAAGGTTTAGAGAGGAGACGCCATGGCAACCCGCCGATCCTTGACTGCATGGCCCGGCGTGCGCGCGTGGCTGCATGCGGCGCTGCTCGCCTGCGTGGCACTGGCGACGCTGGGCCTGCCGCCGGCCGGCGCGCAAGGCTTGGTGGACGCCATGCGCGGCCCCACGCCGGTGGCCGATGAAGCAAAGGCGCCTCTGCTGTATCCCACTGAAAACAAGGACATTCGCCGCACACGTGCCTACACCATGCAGCCGCCGACGATTCCGCACAAGATCGACGGCTATCAGCTCGATCGCGATTTCAATCGTTGCATGTTCTGCCACGCTCGCACGCGCACCGAAGAGACCGGCGCCATTCCCGTCAGCGTCACGCATTACATGGATCGGGACAGCAATGTGCTGGCGGAGGTGTCGCCACGCCGCTATTTCTGCACGCAGTGCCACGTGCCGCAGGCCGATGCCAAGCCGCTGGTGGGCAACACGTTTGTCGACGTGGAAACGATGCTCAAGCGCGCCAATGGCAAGAGCGGCGGCGCCAGCGCCCAGAGCGCCAAATAGCCGCACCTAACGGGGCAAGCGATGACGGGCAGACTCTGCGATCTCATCAAACGTTACTGGTGCACCATCAATCGTCCCAGCGCGTATTTCAGCCTGGGCTTTCTGACACTCGGCGGTTTCATCGCGGGCCTGGTGTTCTGGGGCGCGTTCAATACGGCGCTGGAGTTCACCAACACCGAGCAATTCTGCACCGGCTGCCACGAAATGCGCGACAACGTCTATCAGGAACTGCAGGGCACGATCCACTTCGCCAACCGCAGCGGCGTGCGCGCGAAATGTTCCGACTGCCACGTCCCGCACAACTGGACCTCCAAGATGGCGCGCAAGATGCAGGCGTCCAAGGAAGTGTGGGCCAAGATCTTTGGCACTGTGGATACGCCCGAGAAATTCCAGGAACACCGCCTGGTGCTGGCGCAGCATGAATGGGCGCGCTTCAAGGCCAACGACTCGCTCGAATGCCGCAATTGCCACGACTACCAGTCGATGGATTTCACGCGGCAGAGCCCGCGCGCGCAGGCCATGCATTCGACCTATCTGGCCGACAAGGAAAAAACCTGTATCGATTGCCACAAGGGCATCGCCCATCGGCTGCCCGATATGGGCAAGGCCGGGGAGCCGTGACATGACGGCAGGCGCCGTGCTGGAAGCCGGCAAGCTCACCGTCCGGCGCATGGGCCGCGCCATCTTTCGCGATATCGAAGTGTCGCTCTCGCCAGGTCAGTTGCTGCAGGTCACCGGGCCGAACGGTGCCGGCAAGACCAGCCTGCTGCGCGTGCTGACCAGCTTGCTGCAGCCAGCCGAAGGCGGATTGTGTTGGCACGGCCGCGCAATCGGCACGGGCGACGCGGAGTATCTGTCGGCGTTGGCCTATATCGGCCATACCAACGGTATCGACGTCGACCTGAGCGCTGCCGAGAATCTGCGCTTTGCCGCTCGCATGCACGACGCGCCGGCGCAGGCTTCGGCGATCCGCAACGCCTTGGCGTGCCTCGGTCTTGAAGCGGTGGGCAGCGTCCCGGTGCGCGCGCTGTCGCAAGGTCAGCGCAGGCGGGTATCGCTGGCGCGACTGGCGCTAGCGCCACGCCAACTTTGGCTGCTGGACGAACCGCTCACATCGCTCGATCAGGCGTGCGCCGCCTGCTTCGTCGCGCTGCTCGATGCGCATCTGGCGAGCGGCGGCATAGCGGTGATCGCCACGCACCAGTTGCTGCCCCAACGCGGCGCGGTGCTCGATCTGGCTACGCCATCGCGGAGGCCGACGTGATTGCCGCGCTCGGGGCCATCATCGCGCACGACGTGTCGCTCGCATGGCGGCGACGTAGCAGCCTGTTGGCAAGCGTGGTGTTCTTTGTGATCGTCTCTAGCCTGTTTCCGCTGGCGGTCGGGCCCAATCCGCAGCAGCTTCGGGTGCTGGCGCCGGGCATTCTGTGGGTGGCCGCGTTGCTGGCATCGATGCTGTCGCTGTCGCGACTGTTCACGCAGGAGCATGCCGATGGCAGCCTCGACCAGCTGCTGCTATGCCCGCATCCGCTTTCGCTGATGGTGCTGGGAAAAATCTGCGCGCACTGGCTGACCAGCGGCCTGCCGGTGCTCGCACTGACACCGTTGCTGGCCCAGCAATACGCCCTGCCCGGCGGGGCAACGCTGCTGCTGACGGCTTCGCTGCTGGTCGGCACGCCGGCGCTGAGTCTGATCGGCGCGGTGGGCGCGGCGCTTACGCTCGGTGTACGCGGCGGTGCGGTGTTGCTGTGCATCCTGGTGCTGCCGCTGTCGATTCCGGTGCTGGTGTTTGGTGCCAGCGCGGGCGCTGCCGCCGACGCCGGCCTGAACGTCGCGCCGCATTTTTCGTTGCTGGGCGCCTGCCTGGCCCTGTCCCTGTGCGTGTGTCCATTGGCCACCGCTGCGGGATTACGCATTGCGATGGAGTGACGCCGATGACCCAGCACGCTTCGTTGCAGGACACCGCCGCGCCCACGCGGCACGCCGGTCGCGCGCGATGGACGCGATTTGCATCGCCAGCCCGGTTCTATCCGGTTGCCGGCAAACTCGCCCCGTGGTGTTTCGCCGCGGCCGCGCTATGGCTGGCGCTGGGCCTGTGGCTGGGCTTCGTTGTCGCCCCCACGGACGCGCAACAAGGCGAGGTCTATCGCATCATCTTCATCCACGTGCCAGCGGCCTGGATGTCGATGTTCATCTACGTCGTGATGGCCGGCTACTGTGCGCTGGCGATGGTGATGCGCACGCGGCTTTCGTCGATGATGGCGTCCGCCCTGGCGCCGACCGGCGCGATGTTCACGTTCCTAGCGCTGTGGAGCGGTGCGCTGTGGGGCAAGCCAACATGGGGGACGTGGTGGGTCTGGGACGCGCGCCTTACGTCCGAGCTGATCCTGCTGTTCCTGTATCTCGGGTTCATCGCGCTGGAATCCGCCATCGACGAGCCGCGCCGCGCGGAGCGGGCGTGCGCCGTGTTGGCGCTGGTGGGTGTGGTGAACGTTCCCATCATCTATTTCGCCGTGCAGTGGTGGAACACGCTGCATCAGGGCGCATCGGTAAGCCTGACCACTGCGCCGACTATGGCCGCGACGATGCTCGCCGGCATGCTGGCAATGACGCTGGCATGCTGGATGTACACGATTGCGGTGGCACTGGTGCGGGTGCGCTGCATCCTGCGCGAACGCGGCGAGGTGGCCGTGCCGATTGGGCAGACGCTGCGATGAACGCGCACGCGGGCTATATCGCCGGCGTCTTCTGCGTGGCGCTCCTGGCGATCGTGATCGAACTGGTCAGGCTGGCGTGGCGGGTACACCGCCGCATCGATCCGGACGACACGCCATGACGCCTCGCCAGCGCAGGCTCGGATTGCTGCTGGCCGCATTGCTGTGCGGCGGCGCGGCGCTGACGCTCGTGCTCAACGCATTCCGGTCGAATCTCGTATTTTTCTTCAGCCCTTCGCAGATCGCAGCCAAGGAGGCGCCATTGGCGCACGCATTCCGGCTCGGCGGACTGGTCGCCCCCGGATCGATTACGCGCGAAGGCGAAACGCTGACCATCCGCTTCGTGGTCACCGATACCCGGCATGACGTGCCGGTGATCTATCGCGGACTGCTGCCCGATCTGTTTCGCGAGGGGAAAGGCGTCGTGGCACGTGGCACGCTCGATGCCAACGGCACCTTCGTTGCCAGCGAAGTGCTGGCCAAGCACGACGAGAACTACATGCCGCCGGAAGCGGCCGAGGCGCTCAAGCGCGCGGCCAACGACGGCCCCGCCTCGCAAAAGGTGCAGCGATGAGTGTGGAACTAGGCCACTTCGCCTTGATCTGCGCGCTGCTTGCCGCGCTGGTGCAGACGGTGTTGCCGCTGGCTGGCGCACCGCGCGGCTTTGTGCCGTGGATGGCATGGGCCAGACCCATGGCGCTCTTGCAGTGGGTGCTGGTCGCCGCCGCCTATCTGTCGTTGACGGCGGCCTTCGTTGGCGACGACTTCAGCGTGCGCTACGTCGCGGCAAATTCCAACAGCGCGCTGCCGCTTGCCTATCGCATCGCCGCGGTATGGGGCGGCCACGAGGGGTCAATGCTGCTCTGGACGCTGATGCTGGCCGGCTGGTCGCTGTCGGTGGCGCTGTTCAGCCGGCGCTTGCCGCTGAGTTTCGTCGCCCGCGTGCTGGGCGTGATGGGCGGCATCAGCAGCGGCCTGTTGCTGTTCCTGCTGTTTTCGTCGAATCCGTTCGTTCGTCTGCTGCCGCGCGCCATGGAAGGCCGCGATCTCAATCCGCTACTGCAGGATCCCGGCATGGTGTTCCATCCGCCATTCCTTTACATGGGCTATGTCGGCTTTGCCGTGGCGTTTTCTTTTGCGCTGGCGGCGCTGCTGGAAGGCCGGCTCGATGCGGCATGGGCGCGCTGGTCGCGACCATGGACCATCCTGGCGTGGATGTTCCTGACGGTGGGCATCGCGCTGGGCAGCATGTGGGCGTACTACGAATTGGGCTGGGGCGGCTGGTGGTTCTGGGATCCGGTGGAGAACGCGTCGTTCATGCCATGGCTGGCCGGCACCGCGTTGATCCACTCGCTGGCCGTGACGGAAAAACGCGGCGCGTTTCGCGCGTGGACGGCATTGCTGGCAATTTTCACGTTCTCGCTGAGTCTGCTCGGCACGTTCCTGGTGCGCTCCGGCGTGCTGACATCGGTTCATGCGTTCGCGGTGGATCCCAAGCGCGGCATCTTTATTCTGACGCTGCTGGCACTGGTCACCGGTCTCGCACTGGCGATCTTCGCGTGGCGAGCGCCACAGCTGACGCAACGCGCCGACTTCGACTGGACATCGCGCGAGGCGTTTCTGCTGGCCAATAACGTGCTGCTGGCCGTTGCCGCGTCCGCCGTTTTGCTTGGCACGCTGTATCCGTTGCTGCTCGATGTGCTTGGTCTCGGCAAGGTTTCGGTCGGGCCCGCGTATTTCGAACAGGTCTTCGTGCCGCTAATGGCGCCCGCGGTGCTGTTGATGGGGGCTGCGCCGCTGGCGCGTTGGCGTCGCGGCGAACTGCCGTCGATAGCGCGGCGCTTGCGCTGGGCGGGCGCGGCCAGTGTGGTGATCGGCATCGGTTTGCTGGGCGTGCTGCGCAACCAGTCGGCGCTGACCGGCCTGGGATTGGTGCTGGCGGCATGGTGCGTGGCCAGCGCGGGCGTCAGCCTGAAGGAACGGCTCAGGCATCGGCGCGGATGGCGCGAATCGTTGCGCCAGTTGCCGGCCGGATACTGCGGCATGCTGCTGGCGCACGTAGGCGTCGGGGTGTTCGTGATCGGCATCACGCTGGTCAACAGCCAGGAGACCATGCGCGAACTGCCGATGCGGCCGGGCGACACCGTCACGGTCGACGGCTTCGCCTTCCGCTTCGACGGCGTGGCGCCCGCGGTCGGCCCCAACTACGAGGCGCTGCGCGGCATCATGACGGTCAGCCGCGACGGGCACCCCGTCACGACGCTGATAACGGAGCGGCGCATCTATCGCAGCCAGGACATGCCGACCACGGAGGCGGCCATCGATACAGCGCTGACGCGCGATCTCTACGTCGCCATTGGCGAAGCTGGCGGCGACACGACCTGGGGCGTGCGCATTTATGTGAAGCCGTTTGTGAAATGGATCTGGGGCGGATGTGCGCTGATGGCGCTGGGCGGCCTGCTTGCCGCGTGCGACCGCCGCTATCGGCTGCGGCAGTCGGCCGCGCGCGAGGTGCAAACGATCAAGCCGCGTGTAGCGCCGTCGGCGCTGGCGATCCCGCGCAGCGAGCAAAACGGGCCATGACGCGCTTTCTGATGCCTTTGGCAATCTTCCTGGCCATCGTCGTAGCCCTGGGCGCCGGCCTGCGACACGACCCGCGCGAATTGCCGTCCGCCCTGGTTGGCAAACCGGCGCCGCAGTTTTCGCTTCCGGTGCTGAGCGTGGAGCCGGGCGCGCGGCAGACCGTGAAACCCCAGGATCTGCTTGGCAAGGTCTGGATCCTCAACGTGTGGGCGTCGTGGTGCGCCGCGTGCCGCAGCGAACATCCAGTGCTGATCGACTTTGCCTCGCGCTCCGCCGTGCCGGTCTACGGGCTGAACTACAAGGACTCGCCCGCGGCTGCATTGCAATGGCTGAAACAGATGGGCGATCCGTACGTGCAATCGCTGGTCGACGCCGATGGGCGCGTGGGGATCGATTTCGGCGTCTACGGCGTGCCGGAGACCTACGTCATCGACGCGCGCGGCGTGGTGCGCTATCGACAGGTGGGCCCGGTCACCCGCGAAGTGCTGGAACGCCAGATACAGCCGCTGCTGAAACAGCTTGCGCAGGGTGATAACCGTGCGTAGGCGCGGACTGATAGCGCTCCTTGCTGCGATCACGCTGCACGCGACGGCTGCCGCGCCGCTGTCGGACGCCGCGCTCGATGCGCGCGTGCACGCGCTATCCCAGCAACTGCGCTGCCTGGTGTGCCAGAACCAGACGCTGGCCGAGTCGAACGCCGAGCTTGCCGTGGATCTTCGCCAGCAGATTCGCGCGCAGGTCGCACACGGCGCCAGCGATGAAGCCATCAAGACATGGCTGGTGCAGCGCTATGGCGATTTCGTGCTGTACGATCCACCGTTCGCGCCGATAACGTGGCTGCTGTGGATCGGACCGTTTGCATTCCTGGCTGCTGTGGCGATCTGGCTGTGGCGCCATCACCGGAATACGCGCGGCACCCGCGCCGCATCGCTGGCCGAATTGCGCAGACCCCGGCCCGATGATCCGATCGCTCCCCGGCGTCCGCGCTCGCCGTGGACCACCGCCACGTTATGCGTGATGCTGCCGCCAGCCGCCGCCATGCTGTATCTGCATCTGGGCAATCCCGCGGCGCTCGTGCCGGGCGGCGACGCGCACACGCTGTCCGGGGACCGACACACACCGGACATCTCGCAAATCGAAAGCATGGTCGATCAACTCGCCCGCAAACTTCAGGCCGAGCCGCAGGACGCCGGGGGCTGGATCATGCTGGCGCGGTCCTACACGGTGCTGGAGCGTTTCGATGACGCAGCCGCGGCCTTTGCCAGGGCGGTGGCGCTGGCCCCGCACGAGGCCGCAGTGCGATCGGACTATGCCGACGTGCTGGCCAGCCTGAACGGCGGATCGCTGCAGGGGCCGGCGCTTGAGCAGATTCGCGCCGCGCTGGCGGCCGACCCGGACGATCCCAAGGCGCTTGCGCTGGCTGCCAGCGCAGCAGCCCAGCGTGGCGATGCGCGCGAGGCCATCGCCTTTTGGGAGCATCTCTATCGCTTGCTGCCGCCCGATTCGCAAACGGCAACGCGAGTCGCTGCCAATCTGGCCGCAGCAAAGTCGGCTGGGATGAAGTAGCGCACCGCAAAGCCGGCAGACCAAACCGCGAGCGGAACTTGATCGACGTGGACTTGTCGCGCCCCTCTCGTACATGGCGCTTTTCCGATATCCACTTACCTGGCATCGATGCATTGCGCCAGGGCAAATTTCGAGCTTGGGAACGGTCTGACAATTCGGGCTCGATTGCTGTACCGCCCCGAGATCCTATGTGGAATACCGCTTCAAAACGTGCGGAGAGGCTGCCTGCCGAAGGCCCCCGCCCTGTTCGCCAGGCCATGGCCTTGCCGGTTCGCCCGCCGGAAGTACTTTATGGATCGTTGCCCATCCGGCACGTCAACACCTGTCAACTGCGGCGATTCGTTCTGATGATGCAATTCCGTTCCGCCAGCGCCGCGGAACGCCACAGCGGCATCAAGGCAGCCGGCATCCTCTACGCCGTCCGGTGTATCGAAGACCGCCTCAGTACCAAGCTGTTCGAGCGCAACGGCACGACGATGCGTCCGACTGCCGCAGCACATCGGCTTTATCCATGCGCCATCCGCCTGCTGGAGATGTGGGATGAGCTGATCGCCGAACTGCGGCCGCCACCGGACAGCGCGCTGGCAGCCGCCGATACTGCGACAGGCGATGCATCCGCCGAGTCCGATTTGCTCCCTACGTCCGCGTTGCCCCCCGCGCCCCGAATCCCCGCCTCGCCCACCCCCGCCGCGCCCCCTTTGCCAACCGCTTCCACTGCTTCCACCGGGTCCACCACCCCTGCTGGCGGCGCCAAACCCAAACCCAAAGCCAGGCGCCAGGCCAACTCCCAATCCAGCCCCCAAACCAAACCGCGCGGCAAACCGGGCGTGCCCACACCTTTGGCCGCCGACTCGGCGCTGTTCCCGACTCCTTCCCGCGACACTGCCAAGACCGCCTTCGGCACGCGCCGACCTGTGCGGCGTACCGGCTAGATCGGCCGGCCGCGGGGCAAATCGTCGACAGATATCGACGGCGTCGTAGAATGGCGACTGCTTAGCCGATTAAGGAATCGCCCCATGACCGAGTCCTCCGGTCTGCACCACAAGTCGTTTCTGCTCCTGCTTGCGCTGGTGACCGTCGCGTTCTTCTGGATCCTGTGGCCCTTCTATGGCGCGGTGTTCTGGGGTGCGGTGCTCGCCATCATCTTTGCGCCATTGCAACGCCGTCTCGTCACCGGTCTGCGCGGCCGCGCCAACCTTGCGGCACTGCTCACGCTGCTGCTGGTGCTGCTTCTGGTTATTTTGCCGATGATCGCGATCACGATGTCGCTGATCCAGCAGGGCGTGAGCCTGTACGAAAGCATTCGTTCGGGCCAGCTCAATTTCGGCCACTATTTCCAATCGGCCGCGGACGCGCTGCCGCCCTTCATGCGTGATCTGCTGGCACGCGCCGACCTTGCCAGCCTTTCCGACGTCAAGGACAAGCTCAGCGCCAGCGCGCTGCAGGCCAGCCAGATGCTGGCCACCCGCGCGCTCAGCATCGGGCAAAACACGGCGCAGTTCATGATCAGCTTCGGCATCATGCTGTACTTGCTGTTCTTTCTGCTGCGCGATGGCCCCCAGCTGACGCGCCGCCTGCGGCTGGCCGTGCCGCTCAGCCCCACGTACAAGCAGCATCTGATCCAGAAGTTCACCACTGTCGTGCGGGCCACCGTCAAGGGCAATATCGCCGTGGCCCTCGTTCAGGGGCTGCTCGGCGGCGGCATTTTCGCCGTGCTGGGCATTCAGGGATCGCTGCTGTGGGGGGTCGTGATGGCGTTTCTGTCGCTGCTGCCAGCAATCGGCGCAGGCCTGATCTGGGCACCCGTGGCGGTCTACTTCCTGCTGACGGGCTCGATCCTCAAGGGCTGCGTGCTGGTGGGATTCGGCATGCTGGTGATCGGCATGGTCGACAATGTGCTGCGGCCCATTCTGGTTGGAAAGGACACGCAAATGCCCGACTACGTCGTGTTGATCTCCACGCTGGGTGGCATGGCATTGTTTGGATTGAACGGCTTTGTGATCGGACCGCTGATCGCGGCGCTGTTCATTGCCTGCTGGGACCTGAACAGCACGGAGGACCCGGCCAGCCATTGACCGGGGCGTCCGTGACGCGCAGGTTACGGCATCACAAAATCCCAGCGGATCCCCACGCGCTCCAGCAGCTTGTCGATGTGCCAGCCATGCGCGTCGATCATCAGTTCGTCACCGGCACCGGTAACGTAATGATGTCCGGACGCCAAGCCGGGGTTGTCGGCGGGATTGAACACCAGTTCCAATCCGTACTCGCAGGTCAGCGTCCAGTATCCGCCCGCGTTCATGGTGAAGCGGCTGCCCTTGGCGCCGCAGTTGCGCTTGTAGCCGCGGAACGTCGCCGTCACTGTCTCGCCGGTCTCGGCATCCTGCACGCGGCTATGCAGCATGGAGGGCTCGGACGAGTACGACCAGACGCCGGTGGTAGGCCCTTGGCGCGAGTCGAGCGTCGTGAAATAGATACTCGAGTTGGGCAGGTTGTAGGGGCGATAGAACGGTGTATCGATCCCTGCGGTAACGAAGGTCGGCATCTGCAACGATGCGTGCACGGTCACCTCGTCGACCAGTTCGCCGTTATCGCGCAACACGTTCAGCTTGACGCCTTCCGTCGTGGCATAGCTGCCGCTCGCCAGGCCGGCGTTGTCCTCGGCGGTGGCCCAAAGCACAAGCCGTTGGAGGTTGCTGGTGATCTTTCCGGGAGGCGCACCGCGATAGTTCGCCGGCATTGAGAGGATCCCGTTGGGCGCGTTTACGGTCTTGGCCGCACGTACCACGACGGTATGTATCATGCCGTCCGGCCCGATCATCGGCACGGTCAGGCGCATCGGCTGGCCGTTGGCGTCGCCGACAGCGGTCGTTGGCCCCACCGTCGCATCCTGCGCGACGAAGTGCAACGATGTCGCGTCGGACGGATACCAAGCCACGTCGACGGTCTGGCGCCCACAGCTCTTGGACATGCAGATGGCCGACAGCGTCACCTGCTGATGCTGCAACAACGTGCTGGGATTGACCTCGACGACCTCGGGCAACGCCGTGCCGCTGTCGATCGCGCGCGTGAAAAGCGCCGTGTTGCCCGTCGGCGTGATCATCGGATAAGGCTGGGCCGCTTCCCATAGCGTCATCTCGACGGGCCGCTCGTCGAGCGGCACATTGATGGAGAATTGCGCGAGCGCCTTGGGATTGGTGATTTCCGCCTGCTGGATCAGCGCGTACTCATGCCGGCCGCCCGCATAAGTCACGTCGACGTAGTATTTGGCACCGTTGTATTTTTGCGGCAAGCCGGCCTTGAACGGATCCGGCGCCACAAACGTGTTGCCGCTGGCGGCATAGATTGGCGGGTAGATCTGGCGTGCATCGGGCGAAGTCGCCGCCGCCAGTGTGCCCATCAGCGTGGCCACCGGCACATTGGTCCGTTGCGGCGCCTGCATATCGGCTTCCGGGATCGCGGCGGGCATGTACTGCCGCGCATTGTCGTCCCACTTATAGACGCCCGTGACGCCGTCCTGCTCGAGAATGGTCGGCGTGCTGCGCATCCAGCGCTGCGCCTTGCGGGCGTGGTAACCGGAATATGGCGACGAGCAGCTTGGCGTATTCGACTCGTTGTCGTAGCTCATCGGATCGTTCCTGCTGACCAGCGAATCCGCCGAAGCCGGATAGGAAAAACCCTTCGAAACCCGATACCAGGTGCGATACATGCCCCGCACCGTGTCGTAAGGCAGCGGCTGCGTCGGCAGCAAGGCAGCGTCCTTGGGATACTCGTCGGCAATTCCCCAGCTTTGCGCGTTACCTGCAAAGAAATGCGAAAGGGAAAGCGAATGTCCCACTTCGTGGTCGAAGAGATAGCTGCAATCGGTGTTCCAGTAGATTGCCGACCAGCCGGTCCAGCCGCCTGCCGCGCTATAGTCGTTCAGGTCCTTGTAGACGCCGGCGCTGTTGAGAAACTGCCCTTGCGCGACATAGCTGCCAAAGCTGTATGGAGAAGAGTCGCCATATTCGCTGGTTCGCAGGCCGCGACCGGTATTGGCCTTGTTGACCAGCACCGCCACCTGTTTCAACGCCTGGCTGTAAAGCAGGCCGCCGCCCGCGCTGGCATGGGCGGCTTGCGATGTCGCGCGAATTGGAGCGCCGTCCGCTGGCGCGAAGACCAGGTAACCCCAGCGCGCTTCCGTATAGTCGACGGCGCGCAGCGCGCCGACCGGCAGCACACCGTAGTAGTCGGTGGCACGCTTGGGAAGCGGACCGGTGTCGAGGCTATGGCTGTCCTCGCCCCAGAGCAATACTTTCAGACGTGCAAACGTGAACGGCAGATGCGGCGCCAGCGCCGGCAGCGACGCCGTCGCGCGCCACGCGTCGATTTGCCGCGCTGATTCGCGCGCTTCATCGTAGCCGACTGTCAAGGCCACGCCCCGCCGGATCCAGCCGGCCGGCATCTGCACGGTCCACGCCTTGGAGTTGTACGACGGCAGGCGGGTGACGCTGAGCCGGTCTTCGGCGAAGAACGGCTGCGACGATGGCCCGGCCATATACATCCGGCCCAGCGACACGCCGTTGAGCATGGCTTCCACAAACACGTTACGGTCTTCCGGAATTGCGGTGACCGGCGTGAATTGCAGTAGCGTGCCGCGTCCCTCGACCAGATCCGGTGCACTGCGCGTGTCGTTCTCGCCAATGATGTGTGTCTGGCCGAATTCGAACGCGCCGCTCAGCATGCGCGTTTCGATCACAGGGTCTACGACGGGGGGGTCATCGGGCACGCCCGGTGTATCGGGGTTGACCGGCACGTCCGGGATCGCCGGGGTGTCGGGGGAACTGGGCGATGGGACATACGGCGTGTCGGGAACGGCCGGCAACGCTGTTGGGCTGCCGCCATCGCCGCCGCCGCATCCGGCAGCCAGTGCGCCGAGCGCACAGAACATCAGTGTGACCAAACGGCGTCTTGCGGGGGGCATACTCTTCATGATCTGCAGCTTCGAAAATTGGAAGATTCTTGAGAAGCTGCGCTGCCGGGGATCGGGACAACGCAGCAATAGATATGCTTGCGCAGTCGGCCTGTGGTTGACATCGGAACTCAGCGAATTGGCTCCGGCCGCGAGCTGAAGTTGGAAGCGCGTGCCCCGACGCCGGGCGCATCAACCGATGACTCGTCGGCCGACAATCATCGTTTCCCCAAACTGCGCGCTATCAGGTTTGCGACCACACGCCGGGCTATTCCCGGTGCGACGCCCGCGCAGGTACCATCGTCGTTTCACTAACTTGCCGACACCATCGGGAAGCCGGCCAGCCAGGAGGAGCGTTTCGTGGACAGACTGCAGGCGATGAAAACCTTCGTGGCCGTAGTGGAGGGCGGCGGCTTCACGCCGGCGGCGCGCAAGCTCGATGTATCGCTGAGCGTGGTAAGCCGTGTCGTGACCGAACTTGAGACGCACCTGGGCGTCCGGTTGCTAACGCGCACCACGCGCGTCGTCAGGCCCACCGCAACCGGCATGGCGTACTACGAAGACTGCCGCCGCATCCTTGGCGAGATCGACGATGCGGAACTTGCGGCCACCGGCGCGCATGCCGCGCCGCGCGGTCGCCTGACCATCACGGCTTCGGTGCTGTTCGGACGCAGGTTCGTCACGCCGGTGGTGGTCGAATACCTGCGGCGCTACCCGCAAGTCGACGTCGACTGCCTGTTTATCGACCGCGTGGTTAATTTCGTCGACGAAGGGATCGACGTCGGCGTGCGCATCGGGGAGTTGCCCAGTTCGTCGCTGCAGGCCATCCCGGTCGGCCAGGTTCGGCGCGTGGTCTGCGCCGCGCCGCAGTACCTGGCGCAACACGGCGCGCCTGCGTCGCCTGACCAACTGGTCGAACACAGCGTGATCCAGACCACCGGCATCTCCACGTTGCCCGAATGGCGCTTCATGCGCGACGGCGAGCCGCATCCCGTCCGCCTGATGCCGCGCATGGCTACCACCACCAACGATTCGGCGATCGCGGCGGCAGTCGACGGCTTTGGGCTGGCGCGCGTGCTGTCGTACCAGATCGCCGATGAACTGCGCGACGGCCGGCTGCAACTGGTGCTCGAGCCGTTCGAGCCCACGCCGCTGCCGATCCACGTGATCCATCGCGAGGGCCGCCACGCCATGCATCGGGTGCGCGCCTTTATCGATCTGGCGGTGGAGACGCTGCGCGGCACGTCGTCGCTTAACCCCGCCGGCTGATTCTTCTCGATTTCACAATAGTCACTTGGGCTACGGGCCGTTTTTCGCGCCAATCGGTGCGCCTATAGTCGATCCGTGACGCGCATCTGCGTGCAAATCCGCAACAATCGACCCAGGACACCGATCATGAAACTGTACGGCCACCCGCTCTCCGGCCATTCCCATCGCGCCCGGCTTTTCCTTTCGCTGCTAAACCAGCCCGCCGAGCTGATCGACGTTGACCTGCTGGAGCGCCAGCACAAGACGCCCGAGTTTCTGCAATTGAATCCATTCGGCCAGGTGCCGGTACTGGTCGACGACGAGACCGTGGTGTGCGATTCGAACGCGATCCTGGTCTATCTGAGCAGAAAGCTGGGCCGCAAGGACTGGCTGCCAGAGGGCGCGGCGCAGGAGGCTGCCGTGCAGCGCTGGCTATCGGTGGCGGCCGGCGATATCGCGTCCGGCCCCGCCACCGCGCGGCTGGCGACGGTATTCGGCGCACCGGTCGACAGTCAGGCGGCTATCGACCGCGCGCATGTCGTGCTCAGGCGCATGGACGACGCGCTGGCGAGCCGGCCGTGGTTCGCCGCCGACCATCCGACCATCGCCGACGTGGCGCTCTACAGCTACACCGCGCGCGCACCGGAGGGCTTCGTCGATCTGAAGGACTACGCCCACGTGCGTGCCTGGCTGGCGCGCGTGGAAGCGCTGCCGGGCTTCGTGCCGTTCCAGAAAAGCGCAGCCGGACTGGAAGGCTGAACATCGCAACCGATCAGCGGGAGATCAACATGACAACGCAGCCGATAGCCGATATCGAAGTTCTGGCAGGCACGCCGTGGCATACCGGTGAACGGCTGCTACAGGCGCGCGCCGGTGTGGCAGAACGCCTGGCGGAAATCGGCGCGCGTGTGGTGCGGGACTATATGCCTGACCAGCATCGTGACTTCTTCGCGCAGTTGCCGTTCGTGGTAGTGGGCGCCGTGGCGCCCGATGGGCGGCCGTGGGCTACGGTGCGCGCCGGACATCCCGGATTCATGCACTCGCCCGATCCGCGCCGGCTCGATGTGGTGGTCCCGCGCGACGCCGACGATCCGGCCGAAGCCGGCATGGACGACGGCAACGCGATTGCCCTGCTCGGCATCGAGCCGATGACGAGGCGACGCAATCGCATGAATGGCGTGCTTCATCGCTCCGACGCGCAAAAGTTTGAGGTATCGGTGGTGCAAAGCTTCGGCAACTGCCCCCAGTACATCCAGAAGCGCGACCCGGTGATGACGCGCGATCCGGCGCAACCAAGCGGTGTGCCGACGCAAGCGATGACCACGCTGGACCAGCGCGCCCGCACGCTGATCGCGCATGCCGATTCGTTCTTCGTGACGACGTATGTCGATTTGGGCGATGGACAGCGCCAGGTCGATGTGTCGCATCGCGGCGGCAAACCCGGTTTCGTGCGCGTCGATAGCGATGGCGGTCTGACGATTCCCGATTTTCCGGGCAACACGTTTTTCAACACGCTCGGCAACATGATGGTCAACCCGGTGGCCGGGCTGGTGTTCGTCAGCTATCCGACTGGCGACCTGCTGCAGATGACGGGCCGCGCCGAAGTCATCACCGATTCACCGGAGATCGCGCGCTTCGACGGCGCGCAACGGCTGTGGCGATTCCTGCCCGAACGGATCGTACGGCGCGACCGGGCGCTGCCGCTGCGCCTGGACTTCGTGCCCGGCGGCGCATCGCCGCAGGCGCTCAACACCGGCAGTTGGCAATAGGCAGGGATCGGGAAGCGATGCAAGGGGTCGACGCTAGGGGCTCTCGTCGGCGGGGCCGATTCCAGGGCCAACATTCGGGCCAATGTTCGGGCCGACATTCGAGCCCATAAGAATGCCGACGCAAGCGGGGCCGGCTGTGCCACAATCGCGCCAGTTTTTTGGCCCGACCGGATGCCGATCATGTCCCTGGAAGCCCTGCAGAATATCAACCCGCAATCGCTGCTCGATACCGCCATCAGCCTGACCGCCGCGTTCATCCTGGGCGGCATGATCGGCTTCGAGCGCCAGTATCGCCAACGCACCGCAGGCCTGCGCACCAATGTGCTGGTGGCGGTTGGCGCGGCCATCTTTGTCGATCTGGCCAACCATATCGCGGCGCACGACGGCGCGGTGCGCGTGATCGCCTATGTGGTGTCCGGTATCGGTTTTCTGGGCGCGGGCGTCATCATGCGCGAGGAAGGCAACGTGCGCGGCCTCAATACCGCTGCCACGCTGTGGTGTTCGGCGGCGGTGGGCGCCTGCGCGGGCGCGGACATGATCGTCGAGGCCGGTATCGGCGCGCTGTTCATTCTGGCGGCCAACACATTGCTGCGCCCCGTGGTGGACCGCATCAACCGCCAGCCGCTGGACACCACCGCGGTGGAAGTCACGCACACCGTGCATGTGATCACATCGCGCGACTACCAAAAGACCGCGATGCGCTTGCTGGAAGAGGCGCTGGAGGCCGCCGAGTATCCCACGCGCGACCTGGAAGTGCGCGCATTCGGCGAGCAGGATGTGGAAATCGAGGCGGCGCTGGCCGCCACCTCAGTCGATGGCGATGCACTCGACAAGATCGTGGCGCGGCTGGGCGGCACCAGCGTGGTCAGCCAGGCGTTCTGGAGTGCCAGCACCACGGAATGACGGCGCGGCACGATGACTTGCGCAGGCACCCGGGTCGGGCCGCGCCTGCGCGCCGACTCAGCCTTGCTGCAGGTCGCGCACTGCGCCCACGGCGAACTGGCCCAGCATGCGCAGCGCGGTGATCTCGTTCGCCGTCCACGCATCAACGTCGGCCAGATAGTTGAAGGTGCCGATCACCTTGCCGCCATGGCACAGCGGCACGTTGACCACGCCGTTCAAGCGCAGCGCGCGGATCGTGGCGATATCGTCGAACACCGCAGCCAGCGCGTCGTCGCCCTCGCCCACGAACACTTCGCCGCGCACCAGCAACTGGCGCGTCCAGGAAGTATCGCCCTTGCGCTTTTTGCCGCCCACGGGATAGGCGGCGGGGTCGGACGACCAGAGCCGTTCGATTTCGCCAGTCCGCGCGTGCCAGGCGTTGATCGTCAGCAGGCCGGGTCCGACGATGTCGAGCGTGGCCTGCCCGATCGCATCCATTGCAACCCGCGGCGTGGCGGCATCGCGCAGGCGATCGAACAGCGCATGCAGATGCGTTTGCCAGTGGCCCAGCGTATCGACGCTTGCCATCATTCCCCCTTGATGCCGAGGTCCTTGATCAGCTTGCCGTAGCGGTCCGCGTCGCGACGGAGGATCTTGCCGAACTCCTGCGGCGTCGACGTCGCCGTTTCCACGCCGATCGAATCCATCTTGGCCTTCACCTCGGGCAGCGACATCACGCGGTTGATCTCCTTGTTCAGGCGCGCAACGAGATCTGCCGGCATGTTCTTCGGGCCGAACGCGCCATACCAGACGGACAACTCGTAGCCCGGGATCGTCTCGCCCACCGTCGGCACGTTTGGCAGCAATGGCGACCGCTTGGCTTCGGTCACGGCCAGCAGCTTGAGCTTGTTGGCCTTCACGTGCGGCAGCGTCTGCGTGCCGGCCGAAAACAGCAGTTGGGTCTGCCCGGCCACGGTATCGACCACCGCCGGCGCGCCGCCCTTGTATGGGACGTGTAGCATTTCCACGCCAGCCATCTTTTCGAACAGCACCGCGCTCAAATGGTTGGTCGATCCGGGACCCGCGCTGGCATAGGCCAGCTTGCCCGGATTGGCCTTGGCGTAGGCGATCAGTTCCTTGACGTTGTTGGCCGGGACCGACGGGTTCACCACCATCGTGTTGGTCACATAGGCCAGCAGGCCGAGCGGCGTGAAATCGTCGACGCCCTTGAACGGCATGTTGGCCATCAGCGCCGGATTCATCGCGTGCGTGCTCATCGAGCCGACCAGCAGCGTGTAGCCGTCCGGCTGCGCGCGCGCCACCATGGCCGAGCCGATATTGCCCGATGCGCCGGGCTTGTTATCGACGATCACGGGCTGGCCCAGCGCTTTCGTCAGGTGTTCCGACAGCACGCGGGCGAGGATATCGGTGGAACCGCCCGCCGCCCACGGCACGATCAACGTGACGGGCTTGGTGGGATACGCATCGGCTGCGCCAGCCACGCTGGCGAACGACATGGCCAGTGCGGCGGCGCCGCACAGCAGGCTTTTCACTACGGCTCTCATCTTGCTTACTCCCCTTCTGTCTTCGAATAACAACGGCGCGCCCCGCTTTCGTCCCGAATCCGCAATGCAGCGCTCAGCGGCCCACCGCGTAACCCTGCATGCCGCGCGCATTGGCACCGGCGCGCAGCACCAGCCGGCCCTTGCCGTCTCGCTCGCGCGTGCATGCCGACATGCGCCCTTCGGACCAGTCATCGCCTACGCGAACTTCGTGCCCGCGCGCGCGCAGCGCATCGATCGTCGCGGCGGGCATGCGCGATTCCACGGTGATGCGGTTCAGCGTGGTCTGGCGCGGCCAGAACGATTGCGGGAAGTGGTCGACATGCCAGGCCGGCGCGTCGATGGCTTCCTGCAGGTTCATGCCGTGCACGGCGTGGCGCATGAAAAACGCCAGCGACCATTGGTCCTGCTGATCGCCGCCGGGCGTGCCGAACACCATGTACGGCTCGCCATCGCGCATGCACAGCGATGGCGACAACGTGGTGCATGGGCGCTTGCCCGGTGCCAGCGTGTTGTGCAGGCCCGGTTCCAGCCATGTCATTTGCAGGCGCGTGTTCAGTGCGAAGCCGAGTGCGGGAATCGTCGGGCTGGACGACAGCCAGCCGCCCGACGGCGTGGCCGCGACCATATTGCCGTGGCGGTCGATCACGTCGATATGGCAGGTGTCGCCGACGAATACTTCGCGCTCGGCCCATTCGCTGACCGGCGGCAGCGCCGCGAACGTCGGCTCACCGATGCCGAAGCGCGTATCGGCCGCGGCCAGCGTGCGCTCGGCGACAGCCAGGTCGGGCATGCGCGGCGCAACGCCCTTGAGCGCGCCCGGCTGCATCGTCGTGGCCGCGCGGTCGCCGATCAACGCCGCGCGCGCGGCCAGGTAATGCGGATTTAGCAGTGCGCACAATTGGCTTTCCACAAAACGCGGATCGCCGTACCACGCAGCGCGGTCGGCCATCGCCAGCTTGGCCGCTTCGGCAATCTTGTGGACGAATTCGACCGAGGTTGGCGCATGCGCGTCCAGCCCCGCGTGGCGCAGCATGCCAAGCTGCTGCAGGAATACCGGGCCCTGGCTCCAGATGTCGCACTTGGCCACGGCATAGCGGCCGAACTCGAGCGAAACAGGCGCTTCCACCACAGGCGTCCAGTTGGCCATGTCGTCGTAGCGCAGCAGACCGGTGTGCTTTTCGCCGGTGGTATCGCGCACAGGCGTGTTGCGGCAGTAATCGTCGATGGCCTCGGCCACGAAGCCGCGATACCAGCAATCCATGGCGGCATCGATCTGGCCTTCGCGGCTGTCGCTTTTTGCCACGGCGGTCTCGACCACGCGGGTGTACGTGTCGGCCAGCACCGGCAGTGTATGGAGCGCACCGGGGCGTGGCACCTTGCCATCGGGCAGCCAGGTATCGGCCGAGCTGTGCCATTCGTCGCGGAACAGCGCCTGCACGGCGAGGATCGCCTGCGAGATGCGCGGCACCAGCGGAAAACCGTTGCGCGCGTAGCCGATGGCCGGCGCGAGCACGTCGGCCAGATGCCACGTGCCGTGATCGCGCAGCATCGTCAGCCACGCGCCAAATGCGCCGGGCACGGTGGCGGGCATCAGGCCGATGCCGGGCATCATTTCCAGGCCCATGGCGCGCAATGCGTCGGGGTCCGCCAGCGCTGGCGCCGGGCCTTGCCCGCACACCGAGCGCGCGGCGCGATCGCGTTCGCTCCAGAACAGGATCGGCACTTCACCGCCCGGCCCGTTCAGATGCGGCTCCACCACCTGCAAGACGAATCCCGCCGCCACCGCCGCATCGAATGCGTTGCCGCCGCATTCCAGCACGCCCATTGCGGTTTGCGTAGCCAGCCAGTGCGTGGAAGCGGCGACGCCAAAGGTGCCGACGATCTCGGGCCGTGTCGTAAACATGGGTCAATGACTCCTGTTGCATGCATTTGCCTGTGGCGTCGAGTATAGGCAGATGAAATAACTTTCTGGATCGAATTACTTATCGTTGTATTACCATCCGGTTATATCGCTTTCGCCCGCCCTGCTCCGATGCCTATCGCCGCCGACAAACTGCTGCACCAGATCGTGTCCCGCCTGCGTTTGCGTCATTTGCCGCTGTTGCTGGCGCTGGAGCGGCAACGGTCCATCTCGCGCGTTGCGGCGGAAATGAACCTGTCGCAACCAGCGGTCACCAAGGCACTGCGCGAGATCGAGGACATCTTCATGACGCCGCTGTTTACGCGCACGCGCAACGGCCTGGAGCCGACCGCCACCGGCGCGGCGGTGCTGAGCCACGCGCGCATGACGATGGCCGATACGGAAGCGCTCGGGCGCCAGCTCGGCGTCATCGAGGCAGGCGGGCGCGGACGCTTGCGGATCGGCGTGATTCCGTACACCGCGCGCGCGGTGCTGGACGCCGCGCTGGCATACGGGCTCGATCAATCGCCGCGCGTGGCGGTGGTGGTGCGCGAAGGCACCACCGATGAACTGGTCACGGCGCTACGCCAGCACGAGATCGATTGCGCCATCGCGCGGTCGTTTTACCTGGCGGGCGAAGATATCGTGCAGCAACCGCTGTATCGCGAGGAGCCGGTGCTGGTGGTGCCTTCGCGCGCGGCGGCGCGGCTTTCGCGCGGCAAACTGGACTGGAAACGCCTGGCCCTGCTGGACTGGATTCTGCCGCCGCCGCACACGCCGGTCCGCCGCACGATCAATACGATGTTTGCGCTGGCCGGCGTGGCGCCGCCGCTGCCGATCGTGGAAACCTATTCGATCAAGCCGATGGCCACGCTGCTGCGCAGCCAGCCCGACGCAATCACCATCGTGCCGCGCGCCGTGGCCGCGGAACTGGTCGAGCTAGGCGACGCCGCCACGCTGCCGTTTTCGCTTAGTTGGGATTTGCCGCCGGTGGGCGTGATGTGGCGGCGCGGCACCGAAGAGAACGAACTGGTGACGGCGCTGGTGGCGGCATTGCGCGTGGCGGTTGGGTAAGGACATCGCGCATTCGACGTGCCCCGTTCGCCCGCGTGACCGCAGGCGATTAGCCGGTTCAAACATCCACAAAAAACCTCGACCGATATGAAGACAGTCGCGCTTTACCTGCTGACCGCGCTTGCCGAGATCCTTGGCTGCTATTTGCCTTACCTGTGGCTGCGCCAGGGCGCCAGCCCCTGGCTACTGCTGCCCGGCGCCGCGTCGCTGGCCATATTTGCTTGGCTGCTGACCTTGCACCCGGACGCCTCCGGCCGCGTCTACGCCGCATACGGCGGCATCTATATCGCGGTGGCGATCGTCTGGCTGTGGCTGGTGGACGGCGTGCGGCCCAGCGTCTGGGATATGACAGGTGTCACAATCGCCGTCGCCGGCATGGCCGTGATCGTGTTCCAGCCGCGCTGAGGCGAAGATTAAGGGCGGATTAACAGTCACATATTCTGACAAAAACCGTCACTATGTGGATCTTGCGTCCTACCCTACCAATGTGGGGTGACAAATTTTTGCAGATACATTCCGTTACATGTGACAAGAAATCTCACATTTCTCTGCTTTTTGCCCATTCCGTACGCTGGCACACCGATTGCTCTATATGCCCCGACAGCGCAGTTGCTGTTCCAACAAATTCAAGGGGTCAATTCCATGAAAAAAGCACGGATGGGAATCCAACGGGTACAAAAGGGCTTCACGCTGATCGAACTGATGATCGTGGTCGCGATCATCGGTATCCTGGCTGCGATTGCGATTCCGCAATATCAGTCGTATGTGGCCAAGTCGCAGGTGAATCGCGTGATCGGTGAGCTTTCGGCTCTGCGCACTGCTGCTGAGACCTGTCTTAACGAAGGGCGCACCGTAATTACGGACGGTGTGCCGGCAAACGCAACTGACTGCAACCCGGGGCGCACTCAGTCGACGTTGCTTGATGGTGCAGTCAATACGAATCAGTTGCCGACGATTGTTCTTGCAGCCGCTGCATCGACGATCTCTGGCCAATTGGGGGGGTCTGCCTCGGGTTCGGTGGCAGGGGCCACTGTGACGTGGTCCCGCTCGAGCACGGGCTCGTGGACCTGCGGAGTGACTGGAGGGGTTGCGGCTAACGGCTGGAATAACTCCTTCGCACCGGCTAGCTGCCCAGCGTCTTAATGCAAACCTAAGCAAGCTAAAAAGCCCTGGACTTTCCCCAGGGCTTTTTTCTTTTCCTCACCGCCTGAAGCAATTCAAGCGCGTCAAGCTCCTTACCCCGCCTCCCCCCGCATCCCGATCTCCTCGATCAGCTTTCCATAACGCGCATTGTCGGCCGCCACCATCTGCGTGAACTGGCCCGGCGATTGGCTCTTGCGAATTTCTCCCGCGTTGGCCTTCATCGTTGCATCAAGCTTGCCGCTGGCTTGCAGTGCCGCCACCGCATCGAACAGCTTCTTGGTCAGCGCCGCAGGCAAACCGGCAGGGGCAAACAGGCCGCTCCAGTTGTCGAGCACAAACCCGGGCGACAGAGATTCCGCCAGCGTCGGCACATCGGGGAAATAGATCGAACGCGCCGCCGATGACACGGCCAGCGGGCGGATCTGGCCGTTGCGCAGGAACGGCGCCGCCGTGGACAACACCGGCATGCCGAATTGCGTCTGGCCGCTCAGCATCGCCGTCACGATCTCGCTCGCGCCCTTGTAGGGGATATGCACGGCTTTCGTGTGTGTCTGGTGCAGCAGCGTCTCCACGGCCAGATGCGATACGCTGCCCTTGCCGCCCGATCCATAGTTCAGGCCATCGGGCTGCTTGCGCATCGCATCGACCAGATCGCGCGCGGTCTTGAAAGGCGACGACGCGGGCACGGCCAGCACCACTGGTCCGCCGGACAGCGCGGAAATCGCCGTGAAATCCTTGGCGGCGTCGTACGGCTGGTCGCGATACAGATGCACGTTGATGACATGCTGATTGGCCAGCACGCCGAGCGTGTAGCCATCGGGCTGGGCGCGCTTCAATGCGCGTGCGCCGATGATGCCGCCCGCGCCGCCGATGTTCTCCACCACCAGCGGTTGGCCCAGCACTGGCGCCAGCTCAGCTGAAATGGTGCGCGCCATCGAATCCGGCGCGGTGCCGGCGATAAAAGGCACGATCAGGCGGATCGGACGCGACGGATAGGGGGCGGCAGCCATGGCCAGGCGGCCTGTCATGCCATTCAATGCTGCGGCGCCGGCCGCAGCGCCCGCGGTGGCAAGCCACTGTCGACGATTCATGTTTGTCTCCTGTCGTTGGGCGCGCCGTCTGGGCGGCGTCGCCGTCGAGGTTGTGGTCCTGGCGAATCAGGCCGCGCCCGGATCGAGAATGGCCTTTGCGATGGTGTTGCGCTGGATTTCGCTGGTGCCCGTGAAAATGCGGAACATCCGCAGCTTGCGCCAAGTCTGCTCTACCGGATGACCGCGCGTGACGCCCACGTTGCCGTGGATCTGCACCGCCTTGTCGGCCACCTCGAAGCAGCGTTCGGACACGAACAGCTTGCACGCCGCCGCCTTCATGCGCAGGTCCGCGCCGGCATCGGCCAGCATCGCGGTCTGCGCGATCATGCTTTCGCACGCCCACAGCGCCGCCGCCATATCAGCCAGCATGTGCTGGATGGCCTGGAAGCGCGCGATCGGTCCGCCGAACTGCCGGCGCTGGCCCGCATATTCCACCGACGCCTGGTACGCGCGCGTAGCCAGACCCAGCATCGACGGGCAGTGCAGCAGCCGATTCACGTTGATGCGCGACATGCCAAGCTTGAAGCCCCTGCCCTCGCCGCCAAAAATGTTGGCGCGCGGCACGCGCACGTTTTCGAAGCGGATATCGCCATCGATATGCTGGCCCGACATCGGCACGTATTCGGTGCTCACCGTCACGCCCGGCAAGTCCAGATCGACCAGCACCGCGGTGATGGCCGGCGGCGACGTCGTGGCGTCGGTCACGCACATCACGATGGCAAAGTCCGCGAACGGCGCGCCGCTAATGTAGTGTTTCTGGCCGTTGATCACCAGCTCGTCGCCGTCGACGACGGCACTGGTGCGGATGCTCTGCGCATCGGATCCCGAATGCGGCTCGGTCAGCGCGAAGCAGGTCGATTTTTCTCCGCGAATCACCGGCTGGAAATAGCGCGCCAGCTGATCGGACGTCGCGTATTTCAGCATGTTGCCCACGCGCGGCGGGCCGCCAAGATCGCCCAGCACATGCGGCGCCAGCACCGCGCCGCTGGCGGCCAGGTCGGCTTTCAGCGCGCACTGCTCGGCAATATTGAGCCCCTTGCCGCCCAGTTCCACCGGCAGGCAGGCCGCATACAGCCCGAGTTCGCTCGATCGCCGCCAGACCTTGCGCAGCACCTCGCGCGGCCAGGGATCTTCGGTGCCGAGGCCCAGTTCGCGCTCCAGCGGGCGCAGCTCTTCGTCGATAAAACGCTGCACCGCTGCGCGCGTGTCGATCAGCACGGGATTGGTCAGATGGTCGAACATGGGTGAATTCCTGACGGCTTCAATTGACACGGCGGGTGGCGCCCATCCAGTACTGTTCGCGCACCAGCTTGCGCGCGAGCTTTCCACTGGCGTTCTTCGGCAGTTCGGCGACGAAATCCACCGAGCGCGGCGACTTGTAATCCGCGATGCGCGCGCGGCAGTGACCGATCAGTTCCGCCGCGCTGGCCTGGCGTCCCGGCCAGAGCGCCACCACGGCCTTCACGCTTTCGCCCCAGGTATCGTCGGGCACGCTGATCACGCACGCCTCCATCACGTCGGGATGCTGGTACAGCGTGGCTTCCACTTCGGTCGGATAGACGTTGAAGCCGCCGGAGATGATCATGTCCTTCTTGCGGTCCACCAGATAGAGATAGCCGTCGGCATCGACGCGCGCCAGATCGCCGGTGTGCAGCCAGCCGTCGATCAGCACTTCGCGCGTCAGTTCTGGTTCGCCCCAGTAGCCCTGGAACACGTCCGCACCGCGAATCACAAGTTCGCCGATCTCATCGCCGCTCACTTCCTCGCCGCGCTCGTTCACCACGCGCACTTCGGTTTCGCCCAGCGCGCGGCCGCACGATGCCAGCCGCTCCGGATGCGCGGCGATGGCCAGTGCGTGATCGGCTGTGGACAGGCGCGTAACGCCCGAGGTCGATTCGCTCGCGCCATAGCCTTGCGACAGCACCGGGCCGATGCGCTCCCAGGCCTCGCGGATGCGTGCGGGCGCCATCGGCGCGGCGCCGTAGGCCAGCGTCTTCAGGCTGCTCAGGTCCGCCGTGGCCAACGTGGGCTCGGCCAGCAGCATGTTGATCATGGCCGGCACCATAAAGACATGCGTCAGTTTCAGGCGCGAGACTTCGGCAAGGAAATGCGCCGGCTCGAATTTCTCGAACAGCACCAGCGTGGCGCCCAGGAACAGGTACGGCTGCATCAGCATGCCGGACGCATGGGTGATCGGCCCGATCAGCGCCAGACGGTCGCCGGGGCGTGCGGGGCGGTCCATCGTCAGGATCATCTTGCGCATCGACGCCAGCCGGTTGCCGTAGCTCTGCATCGCCGCCTTGATCTTGCCAGTGGATCCGGACGAGAAATGCAGCACCGCCAGATCATCGTCCTGCGGCACATAGTCGATCGCGGTGTTGGTGCCGCGCTCGATCAGCGCCTCGTACGCGCCGTAATGCGCCTGTGCGCCGGCAATCGCGAAGAAATGCTCGACCGCGCCAAACCCGCGCGTTTCCCGCGAATAACCGGTGTAGCCCGGGCCGGCGATCATCACGCGCGGCGTGCAGTTTTCTACCACGTCCGATGCTTCGTTGGCGGTGAAACGCGGATTCAGCGCGGCCTTGACCAGCCCCGCCTTGTACAGCGCACATTCGATCTCGACGATCTCCGGGCAGTTGCGCGACTGGATCGCCACACGGTCGCCCTTGCGCAGCCCCAACGCCAGCAGCGCATTGGCCAGCCGCGTCGAGCGCTCGTCAAGCTGGCGGTAGGTCAGCACGCGGTCGCGATACAGCACGGCGGGATTGTCGCCCCAATAGCGCGCCGCGCGCCTGAGGAAATAGGCGAACGTCATCGATGTCTCCTTGTATTGGAATTGGTATGTGTCCACGCAGTCTGTAAGATGCAGCCCATTACCACAATGGCGCGACTGGCATCCAGTCATAACCAACAGGAATGTGCGATGGAGACTCGCGATCTGGAATACGTGCTGGCCGTCGGCGCGCACGGCGGCATCGGCCGCGCCGCCGAAGCATTGGGCATGACGCAACCGGCGCTGACCAAGGCGATACAGCGCGTGGAGGCGCAACTGGGCATGCCGCTGTTCGAGCGTAGCGCGCTAGGCATGCGTGTCACGCAAGCGGGCACGGTATTCCTGGAGCGCGCGCGCCGTATCCGGCTCGAGTATGAAGATGCGCTCAAGGAAATGCGCGGCATCCAGACCGGCGAACAGGGCCTGCTGCGGCTGGGCTATTCGCCGTCGATGCCGAATGCACTGGTGCTGGGCGCATGCCGGCAGTTGATCCGCGAACGGCCAGTCGCCCGATTACGGTTGACGATGCGCGTAGCGCGCGAACTGATGGATCTGGTGCAGGCCGGCGACCTCGATCTGGCAATTGCGCCGCTGCCGCGCCAGGCAAATCCCGCGCTGCTATCGCGTGAACTGTTCACCGATCGGCTGGCCGTTGTGGCCGATGAGAATCATCCGCTGCAAGGACGGCGAAATTTGGCGCTGGCCGATCTGGTCGATCAGCAATGGCTGCTGCCGAGCGCGCACGTGTTGATCCGCCAGCAACTGGACGCCGCGTTTGCCGAGCTTGGGCTGCCGTCGCCAATCCTGCGCGTGGAAACCGATTTTGGCAGCACGACGCTGTTCGACCTCGTGCGCGGCACCGGCATGTTGTGCATTGCGGGATCGACCGGCAACAGCAAGCGCGCGGGCCTGCGGCCGCTGGCGCTACGCGCCGACGCGCTGGACCTGGGCCGTCGCGTCGGCGTGATGATGCGCGCAGGCGCGTACCTGTCGCCGCTGGCCGAGCGCATGATCGATATTCTCGAAGCGCACGTGGAATAAGGCGCTACTGGAACGTGCGCAGATAGGCGAGCAGGTCGTCGATCTGTTTGGTATTGCTGATGCCCCAGAAGCGCATCTTCGTGCCGGGCACCACCTTGGCCGGCGATTGCACGAACGCGCGCAAGCTGGCCTCGTCCCACACCACGGCAGAGGTCTTCATGGCATCCGAGTAACGATAGTCTTCCGTGCCGCCCGCCTTGCGCCCGAAGATGCCGTTGAGCTGCGGGCCAAACGCGGCGCGCGCCGACGGGCCGACGTGATGGCACGACGCACAGCGTGCGGAGAAAAGGTCCTTGCCGGCCTGGATATCGCCGGCGCCATGAGCGTTGGGCGCCACCAGCGCGGTGGACAGCGTGGCTGCGGCGGTAAGTGCCTTGGCAAGGCGGACTACGTGCTTCATGAATGCGATGAAAAATGGTTCGATGACTGGCGTGCGGTGCTTACGCCTTCTCTTGCGGCGGGTAGCTGGCCACTTCGATCAGATTGCCATCTGGGTCGCGGCAATACACCGACGTGATGGGCCCCAACGCGCCCGTGCGCTGCGCCGGCCCCGCTTCCACCGGCACCTTGTGCGCCAGGAAATGCGCAACCACCTCCTGCGGCGGCATGCGCGTGATAAAACACAGGTCGTCGCTGCCGGAGGTAGGATGCACGCCGGTGAACCACGCCACGGGGTCTTCGCCGATCGGCCGCAGATTAATCTTTTGCTGGCCGAATTTCACCGATACGCGCGTGCCGGTGCGCGACGCGAAATCCTCGCGCTGCATGCCGAGCACTTGCTCGTACCACGCGGCGCTGGTTTCCACATCTTTCACGTTGAGCACGATGTGGTCAAAACGGTCGATTGCGAGCGTCATGGGGCGTCCTTGTAGGAATCTCGGCAGATTATGTAACAGCATGTGAGACTGTGCAGTGCAAGGCGTAATGTACACCGCGGCGCTGCTTATAATTCCCGGCCGGTCAACCACCGCGCCCCCCGTCATGCGCCGAATCTCCTGGCTCGTCATGAGCCTTGTCCTCGCGGCACTGATGCACGTGTCCATCGGTATCGCCGCCGAATCGGCTTCGGACGCCGAAGCCCAGCCAGTCCCCGCACTCACGCACGCCGGTGCAGTGGCCGAACTCAAGCGCCTGCAATCCGAGCAGGATCGCGTCAAGCAATTGGCGTCGAGCGTTTCCGCCGATATCAAGCTCAGCGATCTGAACGAAACACTGAAGCAACTCGACGACGATGTCGACAAGCTCAACGCAGCGCTCACACCGCAGCGCGCTCAGCTACAGGCTCAGGTAGATCTGCTCGGCCCACCGGCCGATGCCGGCACCGCCAAGGAAGCGCCCGCTGTGGTCAGGCAACGCGCGGCGCTCAGCGCACGCAAGGCGCAGCTCGACGACGAGCTGACGCAGGCAGCCGAGAGCAAGGAAAACATCGCCCATTTGCAGGACCAGTTGGCCAAGCTGCAGCGCAGCCGGCTCAAGGACCAGCTTGCGCTGCGCTCCGAGAGCATCCTGAATCCCACGTTCTGGACGCCGTTGTTCAAGGTGTCCGACGAAGATCGAGAACGGCTGGGCAATTTCACCGACGAAATCGGGCCGATGATCCGGCAGGCATGGGACCCGTCGCAGCGCGGAAAGACCGTGATCCTGCTGTGCGTGGCGCTGGCGGTGTGGTCGCTCGGCCGGCGCCTGCTCGAACGCGGGCTGGCATGGTTTTGCCTCACGCAGTTGCCAGAGACGCGCATTCGCCGCAGCGCGCTGGCATTGGCGACGGCGCTGACCACGGTGGTCACCACGGCGATTGCCGTGCGCATCGTCTACGCGGCAATGACGGGCGGCGACGCGCCTTCGTCCGCGCTGCAGGATCTGATGAGCGAGATCGCCAAGCTGACGATGACCAGCGCGCTGATCGCTGGCCTGGGCCGCGCACTCCTCTGCACGCGACATCCCTCGTGGCGACTGCCGGCGCTGGCCGATCCGGTCGCCTTGGCGATGAAGCCGTTCCCAACGCTGCTGGCCGGCCTGCTGCTGCTAGCCGGCACGGTGGAACAGCTCAACCGCATGGCCGACACCAGCGTGCAGGTGACACTGCTGGGACGCGGACTCGTGTCGCTGGTGGTGGTGCTGACGATTGGTGCGGCGCTGCTGCGCGCCAATCGCGTGCGCACGGAAGTGGCCGCCGCCGGGGAACGTCCCGAGGCGCGCGCCACGCTGGCGGGCCTGATCCACGCGGCCGTGACGGCAACCGTGGTGGTGTCGTTTATCGCGCTTCTGGTTGGCTATATCAGCTTCGCGCGATTCCTGACCTATGAACTGGTCTGGTTCGATATCGTGCTTTGCAGCCTGTATCTGCTCACCCAACTGACGCGCGATCTCTGCGAGGCGCTGTTCTCCGCGCAGCATCGCAGCGGCCGCGTGATCAAGCAGTTGTTTGGCGTGGGCGACAGCCATCTGGAGCAGGTTTCGACGGTGCTGTCCGGCCTTGGCGCCAGCCTGTTGTTGCTGCTTGCCGTGCTGGCGCTGCTGACCGGTGGCTTCGGCACCACGCCGGCGGATTTGCTGAACAGCCTGCTGACGGTGCTCGGTGGCGAGAAGCTGCGCGCGCTGAACATCATGCCCGACCGCATTCTCAATGCGCTGATCGCGCTGGTGGTGGGCATCTGGCTGCTGCGCTCGGTGCGCCGCTGGCTCGACGCCGAACTGCTGCCCAAGGTCTGCATGGAACCGGGGCTGCGCGCGTCGCTGATTACGCTGTTCAGCAACGTGGGCTATGTGCTGATCGTGCTGCTCACGCTGTCGCTGCTCGGCGTGAAATGGGAAAACCTCGCGTGGATCGTCAGTGCGCTGTCGGTGGGCATCGGCTTCGGTCTGCAGGAAATCGTCAAGAACTTTGTCTCCGGTCTGATCCTGCTGACCGAACGCCCAGTCAAGGTCGGCGATATGGTGAGCATCGCCGGCGTGGAAGGCGATATCCGCCGCATCAACGTGCGCGCCACGGAAATCCTGTTGGGCGACCGATCGACGGTGATCGTGCCGAATTCCCAGCTGATTTCACAGAACCTTCGCAATGTCACGATGAGCAACAACACGCAGGGCGTGGCCACGCTGCAGCTGACTTTTCCGCTGAACACGGACCCCGAAGCGGTGCGCGATCTACTGCTCGATGTTTATCGCGAGAACGAAGCCATTCTTGATATTCCCGCGCCGTCGGTCACATTCAGCCAGCTTGCGCCGCACGGCATCACGCTGAGCGTCACCGGTTACGTCAACAGTCCGCGGATTGCCGGCGGCACGAAAAGCGACCTACTGTTCGAGATTCTGAAACGGCTGCGCTCGGCCAATATTCCGTTGTCCGAACCGCAGACATTGCGCGTGGAAAATATGGCAGCGCTTGGTACATGACGTCAGCGCGCCGGGATCGCGTCGTGATGCGTCCAGTAGTCCGCACCATCTTCCTGGGTGGACAGCGCGATCATCTGCCGGCAGCGCTGGCATGTGTAGACAAAGACCTGCCGGCCCGTGGGCGATACGGCATCGCCCGATCGCAGCAGGCGCGGATGAGGCGGAACATAGCCGGGACGACCCAGCAGGCTCTTGCATAGTTCGCAAGGAACCATGGTGCTCTCCAGACGCTGATTTCGGTCGCTGCAACAACCATGTCCTACGTACGCCAGACATTGCTGCAACGCAGCAGAGCACCCAGTATAGGCGCACGATCGTTCGATCGCCACGCCCGATACAGCCGATAGACGATTTCGCCTATTGCTGCGCGTTGGCGGCAAACCGGTCGGTCGCGGCGATCAGTTGATCGAGGATGCCGGGCTCGCTCCATGCGTGGCCGGCACCTTCAATCAGATGAAAATCCGCATCCGGCCAGGCCTGATGCAGCGCGTAGGCATAGCGCACGGGACACGGCATGTCGTAGCGGCCATGCACGATCACGCCGGGAATGCCGGCCAACTTTCGCGCATCGCGCAGCAGTTGTCCGTCCTCGAGCCAGCCGCGGTGCGTGAAGTAGTGATTTTCGATGCGCGCAAACGCCAGCGCGAAGTGCCCTTCATCATGCTTGGCGCTGATGTCGGGATCGGGCAACAGCGTGATGGTCTCGGCTTCCCACACGCTCCAGGCGCGCGCGGCCTCGATCTGCTTGTCGCGGTCGGCGCCGGTCAGCAGCTTGCGATACGCCGCCATCATGTTGCCGCGCTCGGCCTCGGGCACCGGCGCCTGGAAGCGCGCCCATTTTTCCGGGAACATCTCGGAGACGCCGAACTGGTAATACCAGTCGAGTTCAGCCTGCGATACCGTGTACACGCCGCGCAGCACCAGTTCGCTGACGCGCTGCGGATGGCTTTGCGCGTAGGCCAGTGCAAGCGTCGATCCCCACGAGCCGCCAAACACGAGCCAACGGTCCACGCCGATGGTTGCGCGCAGCCGTTCGATATCCGCCACCAGATGCCATGTGGTATTCGCTTCCAGCGACGCATGCGGCGTCGATTTTCCGCAGCCGCGCTGGTCGAACAGCAGCACGTCGTAGCGCGCCGGATCGAACAGGCGGCGATGATCGGACGAGATGCCGCCGCCAGGTCCGCCATGCAGGAACACCGCCGGCTTGGCGCCGCGCGTGCCGACGCGCTCGTAATACAGGACGTGGCCGTCGCCGACATCGAGCATGCCGGTTTCGTAGGGTTCGATGGCGGGATAGAGCGTGCGCAGTGCGGACATGGGTCGGTATCGGTCAGGACATCGGAGGAAACAAAGTGTAGCGCCAAGCCGGGGATTTGCCGCTTCGTGCTTCGCTCCGCTTTACGATTCGCGCTTTAAGTTTCGTTTAAGTCTTCGACTCTAGATTGGAGCCGTACCGCAACCGAATCCCACGAAGGTGATGCCATGACCCCTCAAGACGTGCAAGCCCTGGAAGCCTTTCTGAACCAACTGACCCAGGCGCGCGTGGATGCCAAGGACCCGCAGGCTGCGGCGATGATTGCCGAAGCGACGGCGCGCCAGCCCGACAGCGCGTATCTGCTGGTGCAACGCGCGATGCTGCTGGACCGCGCGCTGATGGACGCGCACGCGCAGATCGCGACGCTGCAGAATCAGTTGCAGGCCGCGCAAGGCAACGGCGCGCGCGGCTTCATGGACAACGATGTCGCATGGGGCGCGCATGCGGGCCGCGCGCCGTCGCAGCCGCCCTACCCTGCCCAGGCACAGCCGCAACCGCAGGCCCAGCCCTACGCGGCGGCGCAGAGTGGCGCGCAATATCCAGGCCAATATCCGGCTCAACTCGCCCAGCCCGCACCACAGGCCGCGCGCCCGGGATTTCTGAGCGGCGGACTGGGCGGCACGCTGGGCAGCATCGCAACCACGGCCGCAGGCGTGGCGGGCGGCGCGATGCTGTTCCAGGGCATCGAGAATCTGTTCCATCGCGGCGGCGGCGGCTTCTTCGGTGGCCAACCCGCCGTGGGCGCGGCGCCGGGCGAGACCATCGTCAACAACTACTATGGCGATGACAATTTCGGCGGCGGCAGCCATCGCGACAACGCGCTGCTGGCCGACAACGGCAATCTCGACAACGGGCTGGACGATTACATCGACGACAGCCAGAACGACGACTCCTCGTTCTTCTGAAGCGGCGGAGCGATAAAGGCGCTGCGCCGCTGCAACGCGGCGCTTGTAGGAAGATGACCGATTGCGGGCGTGGGCCGATGGGCGCACGATCCCCGCAGTCGGGCCGTCGGCCCGCTCGAGCGGAGCCCGCGCCATGAAGACTTTCCACTGCAATCGCTGCGGCAATCTGGTGTTTTTCGAGAATGTCGAATGCGAACGCTGCCGCGCCACGCTGGGTTTCATCCCGACCCTATCGCAGATCGCCGCGTTCGACGGCGATGACGAATCGGGCTGGCGCAGCCTGCATCCCGACGCACGCGATGCGCGCTTCAAGCGCTGCCACAACTATCAGGTGGAATCGGTCTGCAACTGGATGGTGCCGGCCGATGACCCCGGCAGCCTGTGCGAGGCGTGCAAGCTCACGCACACGATCCCCGACCTGACCATTCCCGAAAATCGCCTCTACTGGTACAAGCTCGAAGCGGCCAAGCGCCGCCTGCTCTACACGCTGCAGGCGCTGGGCCTGCCCGTAGTCTCGCGCGATGACGACCCGGCGTCTGGCCTGCAATTCGATTTCCTCGCCAACACCGGCCCGCACGACCCGGTGCTGACCGGGCACGACAACGGCCGCATCACGATCAACGTTGCCGAAGCCGACGATGCGCACCGCGAGCAGATGCGCAACGCCATGGGCGAGTCCTATCGCACGCTGCTCGGCCATTTCCGGCACGAGGTCGGCCACTTCTATTTCAATAGGCTGATTGCGGGCACGCGCAGGCTGGAGCCGTTTCGCAAGCTGTTCGGCGACGAGCGCGCCGATTATGCTGCGTCGTTGCAGCGACACTATGACCAGGGCGCGCCGGCGGACTGGAACGATGCCTACATTTGCGCGTACGCCACCATGCATCCGTGGGAAGACTGGGCGGAAACGTTTGCCCACTACCTCCATATGGTCGATACGCTCGACACCGCCGTGTCCTGCGGTCTGGTTCTACAGCCAGACAGTCCGCAGGAACCGACGCTGACCGACCAGACGCCAGTCGAGGACGCCAGCTTCCGCAGCCTGCTGAACCGGTGGTTTCCGCTGACCTATGTGCTCAACAGCCTGAACCGCAGCCTGGGCGTGCCGGACGGTTATCCGTTCACGCTGTCGCCAGTGGTGGTGTCCAAGCTCGAGTTCGTGCACCGCGTGATCGATTCCGCGGCACGCGAAACATCGAGCCACGCGCCGCACGCGACCGGATCGCCCGAAGGCGCCAGCGAGGCTCCGCTCAGGCAGTCACCGTGACATCGCGGCGCGACGGACTCATCAGCGACCACGCGAACATTGCCAGTCCGCCCAGCGCCAGCAGCATGCCCACCCAGCCGGTGGAAGTCCAACCCAGGCCCGCGGCGATCGTGATTCCGCCCAGCCACGCGCCCAGCGCGTTGGCGAGGTTGAAGGCCGAGTGATTGAGCGCCGCGGCCAGCGTCTGCGCATCGCCGGCCACATCCATCAGGCGGATTTGCAGCGGCGGGCCCAATGCGACAGCGGTGCCTACCAGCATCACGTTCAGCGATGCGAGCCACGGATATGGCGCGGTGAACACGAAGGCACCGAGCACCAGCGCGGACCACACCAGCACGCCGCCCACGGTTGGCATCAGCGCCTTGTCGGCCAATTTGGCGCCGGCCAGATTGCCCGCCACCATACCCACGCCAAACAGCGCCAGCACGATTGGAATACTGCTGACCGGCATGTGGGCCACTTCGATCATGGTGGGCTTGACGTAACTGAATACCGCGAACATGCCGCCAAAACCGATCGCGCCGATACCGAGCGTGAACCACACCTGCTTGCGTGCCAGCGCCGACAGTTCGCGCAGGGGGCTGGCGTGACGATCGGCCGGGACGAACGGCACCCAGCGCCAGACCAGCAGCACCGTCAGCGCGCCGATCGCGCCGACGATCATGAAAGCAGCGCGCCAGCCAAGCCAAGTGCCGATGCCGGCCGCAATCGGCACACCGACCAGCGTCGCCACCGTCAGACCCAGCATGACCAACCCCACGGCCTGCGCGCGGCGCTCGCGCGCGACCAGACTGGCCGCCACCAGCGCGGCCACGCCGAAGTACGTGCCGTGCGGAAAACCGGTGAACAGGCGCGCCGTCATCATCGACAGATAGTCCGGCGCCAGCGCACTGGCGAAGTTGCCGATGGCAAAGAACGCCATCAGCGCGATCAGCAGGTTGCGGCGCGGCCAGCGCGCGCCCAGCACGGCCAGCAGCGGCGCACCAACCACCACGCCCAGCGCATAGGCGCTGATCAGATGGCCGGCTTCGGGGATCGTGATGGCGAGGTCGCGCGCGGCGTCGGGCAGCAGGCCCATGATGACGAATTCGCCGGTGCCGATGCCGAAGCTGCCCACCCCAAGCGCGAGCAGCGCGCGACGGTCGGCGGCGCGACTGCGGTGGGGATCTGCGGGGGCGTTGGCGGCGAGTTCGGGGACGTTATCGAAATTTCCGGATGGAGCGGTCATGAGGAGAGATCGCAAGACATGTGTAATGGCTTTGCGCCGCGCACTGGTGGACAGGATCTTGCGTCCTGCCTCGGGGGTTCCAGTGTGCTCCGGTGCGGCGTAGTGCTAGGAGGGCGCTATTGTGAAGGAAAACCGCGCCGGTCGCAGAACCGTCCCAAATGCCCCTTTGCGGCAGTCTTGTATGCGCACGTATCCATCGCTGCGATGTATCGCGTCGATGCCTGCCGGTGATCGCGCCGGTCTCATGTGGGAAACACCACAGAGCCCGGGGGCGTGCGAAATGTGACCGCTCTATGCTGAATTCATGCGGCGCCGCCCGCAACGCATGTGTGAATCACAGCCCGGGGCGTCGCGCGAATCGTGTGTGGGAGGGGATATGTCCCTGTGTAGGGTGTTGCTGATCACCGCCATCGGCATGGTCTGGACGCTACCCGCGTCCGCGGCGGGATGCCAATATGACATGCAGTGCAAGGGCGACCGCATCTGCCAGTCGGGCCAGTGCACGGCGCCCGACGCCGAAGAGGCCGGCGATGCCGCATCGCAGCCCAAGGCGGTTCCGACCATCCGGCTTTCGCCCCCGCCCGCCAGCCTGCCGCGCAGTTGCTGCACCGTTGCGGGCAAGTTGCGGCTCGCGCCACCGCAGTCCGGCGACGGGCCGTTGGCGTTGGGCGACAGCTGCCAGGGCATCTCCAATAGCGGCAAGCCCGTCCTGGGTACGGCGTGCAATTAGTGCGCACGCAGCGCGAAGGCGATTGCCGTTGGAGCCGCGGCGTCAGACCGACGCCGCGATGAACTCCCGCAGCCATCGATGCGCGGGATCGCGGTGGCTGCGCTCGTGCCACAGCATCGACATCTCGTAGCCCGGCACATCGACCGGCGCCTCCACTACCTGCAGCGCGGCGTTGTCGCGCACCAGCCGCTCCGGCAGCATCGCCACCAGGTCGCTGCCGGCCAGCACCGCGGCCACATACAGGAAATGCGGCACCGATAGCACCACGCGCCGGGACGCGCCCGCGGTGGCCAGTGCTTCGTCGGTGACGCCGAAGAATCCACCGCCATCGGGCGACACCATCACGTGTTCCAGCGAGCAGAACTGCGCCAGGGTCGGCTTGCGCCGGAGTTTCGGGTGTCCCGCGCGGCCGACCAACACGTAGCGCTCGGTGAACAGCGCCTTGCGATGTAATGTCTGCGGCGAGTCGTGGGTGGTGTGGAATGCCAGATCGATATCGCCCTGTTCCGCCTGGCGCGCGAGCCGCGCGGGCGCCATTTCGAGCACGCCCACGCGGGTGCCCGGCGCGGCCTGACGCAGGCCCGGCAGTGCGGGCAGCAGCACGGTCGATTCGCTGTAGTCGGTGGCCGCGATGCGCCAGGTGTTGGCAGCGGACGTCGGATCGAACGGCGCCTCCGGTGCGACTGCCTGTTCCAGCGCGGCCAACGCCTCGCGCAGCGGTTCGCGCAAGGCCTCGGCGCGCGCTGTGGGCCGCATCCCGCGGGGGCCCGGCAACAGCAGCGGATCGTCGAAGATCTCGCGCAGGCGCGCCAGGTGCACGCTGACGGACGGCTGCGAATAATGCAGCCGCTCCGCTGCGCGCGTCACATTGTGCTCGGACAGCAGCACATCGAGCGTCACCAGCAGGTTCAGATCGAGCCGCCGCAAATTAATCATGGCAATACCTGAAATATTGGAAATTCATTTCCAATATACCTTGGCCGACCCTACGCTGCTGTCATCTACCGATCACTGGATGACTGTCATGAATGTACTGATTGTTTACGCCCACCCCGAGCCGACCTCGCTGAACGGGTCGCTCAAGGACTTTGCGGTCCGCCGGCTGGAAGCGGCCGGGCATCAGGTGCAGGTGTCGGATCTGTATGGGATGCAATGGAAAGCTTCGCTCGACGCCGCCGACACGCTGGCGCCGCGCTCGGATGCGCCGTTCCATCCGTCGCTCGATTCCAAACACGCGTTCGAAAACGGCCTGCAGGCGCCCGACATCGCGCGGGAGCAGGAAAAGCTGCGTTGGGCCGATGCGCTTGTCCTCCAGTTTCCGCTCTGGTGGTTTTCGATGCCGGCGATCCTCAAGGGCTGGGTCGAGCGCGTCTACGCGTACGGCTTTGCCTACGGCGTGGGCGAGCATTCCGACGTGCGCTGGGGCAACCGCTATGGCGAGGGCACGCTGGCCGGAAAACGGGCGATGCTGGTGGTGACGACCGGCGGCTGGGAATCGCACTACGGCCCGCGTGGCATCAATGGGCCGATCGACGACATCCTGTTCCCGATCCATCACGGCATCCTGTACTACCCGGGCTTTGACGTGCTGCCGCCGTTTCTGGTCTATCGCACCGGCAAGATGGATGTCGAACGTTACGCCGCCACCACGGACGCGCTCGGTGCGCGGCTCGATGAACTGTTCACCGCCGCGCCCATCGCATGGCATCCGCAGAACAGCGGCGCCTATGAGATTCCCGCGCTGACACTGAAGCCGGAAATCTCACCGGGACAGACCGGCTTTGCGGCGCATCTGGCCGACGCGGCCTAGGCCTGGGCGGTGTGGGCTGTGCGCGCCTGCTCGCGGTAGTAGCGTGTGTGCCGATACAGGCCGTAGAGGCTGGTGGCGGTGAAACCAAGCTGCTGGACGAACAGGCCGTAGGTGCCCGTGACCAATGCGAACGCGCTCCAGACGAGATTCGAACACAGGTACGCGACCCATCCCCAACGCGACGCGCGGTTATGCAGGGCGACCAGGAACGATCCGCTCATCGCCAGGGCGCACCCCGACCATTCCAGACCATTGAGCACTTGAGGAAGATGAGCACCAAGCTCCATGGGGTTGTCTCCGTTTTTTTGCGTTCATTTTTTGTATGCAAAGCGGAGAATACCGGCGATCCGGGGTGTCACGCAAGTGGCTGTAACACTGTCGTTTCGAGCCGGGTGAAGGCGCTGACGCAGCGCGGCCTGTCGGAGCCAGGCCCCACAGGCGACGCGGAGATACAATGCCGGCCTGATCGCCACCAGGAACCGCTGCCATGCTGCCGGACCACGACGCCCTTGTGCTGCTTGTCACGCGGGAAATGCCCTTCGGCAAGCACAAGGGCACCCTTATTGCCGATCTGCCGGGCAACTACCTGAACTGGTTTGCAAGGGAAGGGTTTCCGCCCGGAGAGATCGGCCGGCTGCTGGCGTTGATGCATGAGCTCGATCACAACGGGCTGTCGGACCTGCTGAAACCGCTACGCGCGAAAACCGCGCGGCAACGCGGCGCGTGAAGGTACGCGCCGCGCCCGGACAACGCCGGGCCGGCGCGCGTTCGCGCTACTTCACCGCCTGTGCCGGCGTGGGCTGGTTTGCGGTGCCCGGCGGAATCTGGTAGCTCCAGGTTTCGCTGAGCACTCGATCGTTGGCGACCAGCGCCTCGCGCATCTCGACCACCTTGCTCGGATCCTTGACCTTGATGCGCAGCGTCACACGATAACCCTTGGTTACGGGATTCGGCTGCAGCACGTTTTCGATGACCTCGGCGTTATCGCCCACGCTGAACGACGCCCGCACGGGCGTATTGGGCGGCAGGCTGGCCAGCGCGCCGCCTTCGAAATCGATCACAAAGCCGAGGCTGCCGTCCAGATGGCGGATCAGATTGGCCTGCGTGATTTCCCCGGCGGTGCGCAGCGTCTGCTTGACCCACGCCAGGTCCTTGGAAAACACGCCGCGTTCGTCCATCGTCCAGTGAATCGTGTAGTCGGCCTTGATGGGCGTGCCCTTGGGCGGAAGCTCGTCGGGCGTCCAGAACGACACGATGTTGTCGTTGGTCTCATCCGGCGTGGGAATCTCCACGAGTTCCACCTTGCCCTTGCCCCAATCGCCCTGCGGTTCGATCCACGCGCTGGGCCGCAGATCGTAGCGGTCCTTCAGGTCCTCGTACGACGAAAAATCGCGCCCGCGCTGCATCAGCCCAAAGCCGCGCGGGTTGTTCACCTGGAACAGGCTCAACGCCACGTACTTGGGATTGTTCAGCGGCCGCCAGACCCATTCGCCATCGCCGGTATGGATCGACAGCCCGTTGGAATCATGCAGCGCCGGACGGAAGTTGTTGGCATCGCGCATCTGGTTCGGGCCGAACAGGAACATGCTGGTCAATGGCGCAATGCCCACCTTCTTGACCGCGCCGCGCATGAACACGCGCGCCTGCACTTTCAGTACCGCGTCGGCATCGGGATGCAGTTCGAAGCGGTAGGCGCCGGTGGCGTTCTTCGAATCGAGCAATGCGTAGAACACCAGATGCTTGTCCTGCGGCTTGGGACGTTCGATCCAGAATTCGCGGAAGGCCGGGAATTCCTCCGGTTCGGACAAGCCGGTGTTGATGGCCAGCCCGCGCGCCGAAAGCCCGTACACCTGACCCTTGCCGATGACGCGGAAATAGCTCGCGCCCAGCACGCTCATCACCTCATCGAGCTTGTCGGCGCGGTTGATCGGATACATCACGCGAAAACCCGCGTAGCCGAGCTTGTTGGTGGCCGCCTTGTCCAGCTTGAGATCGCCGAAATCGAAGCGGCTGGGCTCGTACTTGATCTCCTGCACGCGACTGTCGACGATCTCGTTGATGCGCACCGGCGAGCTGAACTGCATGCCCTGGTGATAGAAGCCGAGCTTGAAAGGCGTGCCCTGCCCTTTCCACTCGACCTGGTCCATCTTCGGCTGGATCTTGATGTAGTCGGCGAACTGCATCTGCGCAAAAACCGGCGGCAGATTGCTGGCCGGCGCCGCGTAGGGCTGATCGGCAAGCTTTTTCGCGCGTGCGGTCACGTCATCGAGCGAAAAAGCGTGAGCCGGCGCGGCGCCGATCAGGCATCCGGCAAATGCGATGCCGGGCAAGACAAGTTTCATCGTGTTACGAAACGACGCGGCAAAAACGGCGAGCACCAATCCATCTCCTGAAATTACATCGAGAAAACGCCACAAAGCAGCCAGTGTAGCCACCGTAAGGCTGTAAACTTGCGGCGCAGTTCAGAAAAATAACCGATTTCGCCCGACGTGCATGTCAGACACGCGGCGACATCCGTAGCAAGCGCCCTTGCCGCACCATGGCGGAGCGACGATCCGGAAGTCCGCCCATCCGAGACAACAAATAATGCGAATGTTCTCTTTGCTGGCCATCGCGGCCGGCCTTGCCTGCGCGCCAATGTTTGGCGGCGCCGCACCTGCCACAGACGGGGCCGCCACCGGCCCCGCCGCCATCGCGCCGTCACCGGACAAGCGTGCTTTCATCGACGACCTGGTCGGCCGCATGACGCTCGACGAAAAGATCGGCCAGCTGCGGCTCATCAGCATCGGCCCTGAAATGCCGGCCGCCAAGCTGATGGAGGAAATCACGGCCGGCCGCGTGGGCGGCACGTTCAATTCCGTGACGCGCGCCGACAACCGGCCGCTGCAGCAAGCCGCCACGCGCAGCCGGCTGAAGATTCCGATGTTCTTCGCCTATGACGTGGTGCACGGCCATCGCACGGTGTTTCCGATCAGCCTGGCGCTGGCGTCCAGCTGGGACATGGGCGTGGTGGAAAAGGCCGCGCGCATATCCGGCCTGGAAGCCGCGGCCGACGGCCTTGACGCCACCTTCGCGCCGATGGTCGATATCTCGCGCGATCCGCGCTGGGGCCGCACGTCGGAAGGCTTTGGCGAAGATCCGTTCCTGGTATCGCAGTGCGCGCGCGCCAGCGTAAAGGGATTCCAGGGCACGTCGCCCGCCAACGCGGACAGCGTGATGGCCTTCGTCAAGCACTTCGCGCTGTACGGAGCCGTGGAAGGCGGACGCGACTACAACACGGTGGACATGAGCCCGCAGCGCATGTATCAGGATTACCTGCCGCCCTATCGCGCCGGTCTCGAAGCCGGCGCCGGGGGCGTGATGATCGCACTGAATTCGATCAACGGACAGCCGGCCACGTCCAACAAATGGCTGCTGCGCGACCTGCTGCGCAAGGAATGGGGCTTCAAGGGCGTGACCGTGAGCGACCACGGCGCGATCGACGAACTGCTGCGTCACGGCGTGGCCAGTAACGGCCGCGAGGCGGCACGGCTGGCGATCGAGGCCGGCGTGGACATGAGCATGGCCGACACGCGCTACCTGGAACAGCTGCCGACGCTGATCAAATCGGGCGCCGTGCCCGTGGCGCTGATCGACGAGGCGGTGCGCGAAGTGCTGGGCGCGAAGTACGACATGGGCCTGTTCCACGACCCGTTCCTGCGCATCGGCGCGGCGGCACAGGATCCGACCGACGTCAACGCGGAAAGCCGCCTGCATCGCGCCGAAGCGCGCGAGGCCGCGCGCAAGTCCACGGTGCTGCTGGAAAACCGCAACCAGACGCTGCCGCTGAAGAAGGCGGGCAAGGTGGCGGTGATCGGCCCGTTGGCCGATGCGCCGATCGACATCATGGGCAGTTGGTCGGCCGCTGGCGTGGCCAAGCAATCGGTCACGCTGCTGCAGGGCATGCGCGAGGCGCTCGCCGGCAAGGGCGAGGTGGTGTACGCGCGCGGCGCCAATATCACCGACGATAATCGCGTGGTCGGCTATCTGAATTTCCTGAACTGGGACAATCCGGAAGTGGTGCAGGACAAGCGCTCGTCCGGCGAGATGATCGACGAAGCAGTGCGCGTGGCGCGCGACGCCGACGTGGTGGTGGTGGCGGCCGGCGAAACGCGCGGCATGTCGCACGAGGCGTCCAGCCGGTCCAGCCTTGGCTTGCCTGGCAGCCAGCAAACGCTGCTCAAGGCGCTCAAGAGCACCGGCAAGCCGCTGGTGCTGGTGCTGATGAACGGCCGCCCGCTGACGATCAACTGGGAAAAGGACAACGTCGACGCGATCCTGGAAACCTGGTACGCGGGCACCGAGGGCGGGCACGCCATCGCCGATCTGCTGTTCGGCGACGAAAATCCTTCCGGCAAGCTGCCGATCACGTTCCCGCGCTCGCTTGGCCAGATCCCGACGTACTACAACGCGCCGCGCATCGGCCGCCCCTTTACGCCGGGCAAGGCGCCGAACTATACGTCGCAGTATTTCGAGGAAGATTACGGCCCGCTCTATCCGTTCGGCTACGGGCTGAGCTACACCACGTTCAGTCTGTCGGAGGTGCGGCTGTCGGACCGCAAGCTCGCGCGGCAGGGCAAGGTGACGGCGAGCGTGACCGTGAAGAACACCGGTGCGCGCGCGGGCGAAACCGTGGTGCAGCTCTATCTGCAGGACGTCACGGCATCGGTGGTGCGTCCCGTGAAGGAGCTCAAGGACTTCCGCAAGGTGATGCTGACGCCCGGAGAATCGCGCACGATCGATTTCCCGATCGACGAGAACATGCTCAAGTTCTACAACGCGAAACTCGAATACGTGGCCGAGCCCGGCGACTTCAATGTGCAGGTGGGGCTGGATTCCGAGGCCGTGAAAACCGCCACATTCACGCTAGAGTGACGCGGCGGCGCCAGGGACCGGAGCGCAGGCGGCAACGTGTCAGCGGTTGCCGTCCAGCAGATCGTTGAGGACTTCGTCAAAGCCCGCCTGGGCGTCCTCCAGCGCCTGCAGGGCAGCATCGAAGGTCTGCAGCGCGATCTTCGACGGCTTGCCGCTGCCTTGCGGCGGATACTGGCTCTGCAGCGCGGCAAACGCCACCTGCACCTGGCGCGTGGCATTGACCACCCGCTCCATCGCCTGCGCTTCTTCCGCGCGTTTCTGTTCGTCGTTCATGCAACAGCCCCCCGGTGGGCGTGGTTCGATATGCGGCATATCGTACAAGAACTCTCCCGGGACATGGCCGGTCAAATGCCGCGTCGTTCAATTTTCGGTTAGGCTGGGCACGATTGCCCGTCCGAGACCATTCTTTCGCCCCCATGTCTTCGTCGTTATTGCGCAGAACGCTGGCCACCACGCTTGTGACCGCTGGCGGCTTCGCCTGTTATTGGACTTACCTGGCCGTCAACCAGGAGCGTCTCTTGTTCGACGCGCGCCGCAGGCCGCCGCGCGACCTGCCGGACGGCGTCGACGCCTATTCCCATCCGGTGCCCGGTGGCCTGTTTCGCGGCTACACGTATCATGCCGATCATGCCGGTGTGGGCGACCTGCTTTTCTACCTGCCCGGGCGCGGCGAGGACGTGCTGGAAACGCTCCAGTTCATGAAATGGCTGCCACGCGGCATGGGTTTCGCCACGTTCGACTACCGCGGCCTGGGCCATTCCGACGGCATGCCGTCCGAGGCCGCCGCCGTGGCCGATGCCAGCCAGTTCCTGCTGCATATCCGCCGCAGTTTTCCCGGCGTGCGCGTGCACGTGGTGGGGCGCTCGCTCGGGACCGGCGTGGCAATCCAGCTGGCCGACCTGCAGGATTTCGAAAGCCTGCAATTGATTACGCCATACGATTCGCTGCTGGAAATCGTGCGCAAGCGCTTTCCGCTGGTGCCGCTGCGGCAGTTGATGCGCCACCACTTCGACTCGATTTCGCACTGCAAGAAGGTGGTGCAGAGCACGAAAGTGCTGTTGGCGCAGACCGACGACGTGGTGCCGCACGAATGCTCGGAGCGGCTGATGGCCGCGTGGCCGGGCCCGGTGGCGGTGCAGACGATTGCCGGCACCGATCACTACACGATCGTCGAGCGGCCCGAAACCTGGCTTGCGCTGTGCGATTTTGCACGACAAGTGCCGCATCATCCGCCTCAGGCCGCGCGCGAGACGCCGCCTGCCGATCTGACCGAAACCGGTGCGCCGCTGCCGCTCTCCGCCGCACGGTAGAATGCGCGCCATGAAAAATCTTGCAGTCAAGGCCGCCGGCGTCACGGCAGCGCTGGCCGCCGCTGGCGTGCTGCTTGCCGGCTTTGCTGCCGTGATCAGCCTGCGGCAGCTTCCTTCCGTCGAGGCCTTGCGCGATTACCGCCCCCAGGTGCCATTGCGCGTTTTCACGCGCGACGACGTGCTGATCGGCGAATTCGGCACTGAGCACCGCGAATTCATCCCGATCGAGCGGATGCCCAAACTGATGTCCGACGCGCTGCTGGCGGCCGAGGACGACCAGTTCTACAACCACGTCGGCGTCGATATCCCTGGACTGATTCGCGCGGCTCTGGCCAATATCGGCGAGGGCTACGCGCAGGGGGCGTCCACCATCACGATGCAGGTGGCGCGCAACTTCTACCTGTCGCGCGAGAAAACGCTGTCGCGCAAGTGGTACGAAATCCTGCTTGCCTTTGAGATCGACCGCTCGCTGCCCAAGGAACGCATCCTCGAGCTGTACATGAACCAGGTCTACCTGGGCGAGCACGCCTATGGCTTCGGCAGCGCCGCGCAGACCTATTTCGGCAAGCCGCTGGCGCAATTGTCACTGGCGCAGACCGCGATGCTGGCCGGGCTGCCCAAGGCGCCGTCGACCATGAACCCGGTAGTGAACCTGCCGCGCGCCAAGCGTCGGCAGGAATATGTGCTGGGCCGCATGCTGGCGCTGGGCATGATCACGCAGGACCAGTATCGCGAGGCACGCAATGCGCGCATCGTGGTCAGCCGCGACACCAACGGCCGCTTCGACGGACACGCCGAATACGTGGCCGAACTGGCGCGGCAGCTCGCGCACGATCGTTTTGGCGACGAGGCCTACACGCGGGGCATCAACGTCTATACGACGGTGTCGTTGATGCATCAGGTGCAGGCCTTCGATGCGGTGCAGGCCGGTATCGACCGTTACGGCAAACGGCATGGATCGGCCAAAGGTGCCGTGGCCTTGCCGCAGGCCGCGCTGGTATCGCTCGACGCACGCACGGGCGCGATCGAGGCGATGGTGGGCGGCACCGATTTCGACGCCAACCGATTCAACCACGCCACGCAGGCACAGCGCCAGCCGGGATCGACGTTCAAGCCGTTCATCTACTCGGCCGCGCTCGAACGCGGCATCTCGCCGGGCACGCTGATCAACGACGCGCCGCTCGACAACTCGCCGCGCTGGCAGCCTTCCAACGACGACGGCCGCTTTGTCGGACCGATCTCGGTGCGCCAGGCGCTGGCCGAATCGCGCAACCTGCCGGCCATCCGTACGCTGCAGGCCATCGGCATCCCCTATGCGATCGACTTCGCCGGCAAGTTCGGCTTTTCGACCAAGCGCCTGCCGCCCTACCTGCCGATGGCGCTGGGCACGGGAACCACGTCGCCGCTGCGGCTGGCTGCCGCGTACGGCGTGTTTGCCAACCAGGGACACCGCATCGAACCGTACCTGATCGAAAAAATCACCGATGGCGATGGCAACGTGCTGTTCGCCGCCGACACCAGCGAGCCGCCGCGCGTGATTTCCGAACGCAATGCCTTCGTCATGAATAGCCTGCTGCAAAGCGTGGTGGACGAAGGCACCGGCAACGGCGTGAAGCGCTATCTGCGCCGCGACGATGTGGCCGGCAAGACCGGCACTACCAACGATGCCGTCGACGGCTGGTTCGCGGGATATGCCGGACAAGTGGTCACCGTGGCGTGGATGGGCTTCGACGACAATCGCAGCCTGGGCCGCCATGAGTTTGGCGCCACCACGGCGCTGCCGATCTGGGCGGCCTACATGGAGGGCCGCCTGGCCGGCGTGCCCGATACCGAATTCCGCGCGCCGCCTCAACTGGCAAGACTCAACAATGACTGGGCCTACGCGGAGAACGCCGATGGGACGCACGGCATCGCGTCCTTGGGCTTCCCGCCGCCCGCCGCAGCCGACATCGCGCCCGAAGGCGGCGTCCCCGGAGCGCCATCGATGCCTGGCCCGACGCCAGCGGCGCTTGGCATACCGGCACCGGTTGCCCCGCCGCGCCCCGCCGGCAATCCGCTCTGATCGTCCAGATGCCGAGCTACGCCAATCCATTGATCTGGGCCGTCGCCGCGCTGGCCACGGCCGGCGTGCTGTTTCGTCCGTTCCGGCTTGCCGAGCCTTACTGGGCGATGGGCGGCGCGCTGCTGCTCTGCTTGGCCGGCCTGCTGCCGTGGCGCGATGCCATCGACGCCGTAGCGCGCGGCAATGACGTTTATCTGTTCCTGGCCGGCATGATGCTGATTTCCGAGCTGGCTCGCAAAACCGGGCTGTTCGATCATGTGGCGGCGCTGGCCGTGCGCAGTGCAAGGGGCTCCGCCAAACGGCTTTTCGCGCTGGTCTACGGGTTCGGCATCGCCGTCACGGCCTTCATGTCCAACGACGCGACCGCCGTGGTGCTGACGCCGGCCGTACTGGCGGCCACGCGCGCCGCACGCGTCAAGCACCCGCTTCCCTATCTGTACGCCTGCGCCTTCATCGCCAATGCGGCCAGCTTTGTGCTCCCCATTTCGAACCCGGCCAACCTGGTGCTGTTTGGCGAGCGGATGCCGCCGCTTTTGGGCTGGCTGGCGCGCTTCACGTTGCCGTCGGTGGTTGCCATCGCGATGACCTTTGTCGTTCTCTATTGGACGCAACGCGAGGCGCTGGCCGAGCCTATCGCCGACGATGTGGAAGTTCCACCGCTATCGCTGCAGGCCTGGCTGACCACGCTTGGCATTTTCCTCACCGGGGCGGCCTTGCTGACCGCGTCGCTGCTCGGTCGCGACCTGGGCTGGCCGACCTTCATCGGCGGCACCGCGACGTTGATGGCGGTGTGCGCGACGCAACCGCGCCTGCTGCGCCCGGCATTGACGGAAGTGTCGTGGGGCGTGCTGCCGCTGGTCGCCGGACTGTTCGTGCTGGTCGCAGGGCTGTCGCAGACTGGACTGATCGATCAGTTGGCCCATTGGGTGCGCGAACTGTCGGCGCGCGAGGGTTCGCAAGCGGTGCTCGGCGCGGGCGTGGCCGGCTTGGTGATTGGCGTCGTCAGCAATATCGTCAACAACCTGCCGGCCGGGCTCTTTGCCGCATCGGCACTCGCCGCGGGCCACGCATCCGACACGGTGACGGCGGCCGTGCTGATCGGCGTGGATCTTGGCCCCAATCTGTCGGTAACCGGATCGCTGGCGACACTGCTGTGGTTGACGGCATTGCGCCGCGAAGGCCATGCGGTGAGCGCCGCGACATTCTTGAAGACCGGCGCCATCGTGATGCCGCTGGCCTTGCTGCCGGCGCTGGCGGTCTTGCGCTGAAGCATTGAAAGCGCGAAACGGCGGGCGCCAAAGCGACGCCCGCGGCGTCGAGTTGTGGTGCAATGCCAACTGCCATATAGTGAAGCACCGCGCACCGCGCCCCCTCTTACCGTTCGCCAGCGGCTACACATGTCACACAAGGATCACCTCGACGAGGCCAAGCGCCCCGCTCCCACGCCGGTTGCAGACCGCATCCGCGCCCGTATCGAAGCATCGGGCGAGCGTTTCCATGCCAACGACAACATTGCTCGCCATATCGAGCACGGTGAACTGGACGCGTTGCAGGCCGAAGTCGAAGCCCGCATGGAAGAGGTACTGCGCGCGCTGGTGATCGATGTCGATCAGGACCACAACACACGCGAGACCGCGCGCCGCGTGGCGAAGATGTACCTCAAGGAAATCTTTGCGGGCCGCTACGCCAAGGCGCCAGAAGTCACGGAATTCCCGAATGTCGAGCAGTTGAACGAACTGATGATCGTTGGCCCGATGCGGGTGCGCAGCGCGTGCTCCCACCACCTATGCCCGATCATCGGCAGTCTGTGGGTGGGCGTCATGCCAAATCGCCACTCCAACCTGATCGGGCTGTCGAAATATGCCCGTCTGGCCGAGTGGATCATGTGCCGGCCGCAGATCCAGGAAGAAGCGGTCGCGCAGGTGGCCGACCTGCTGCAGGAAAAGATGAACCCGGATGGGCTGGCCATTGTGATGGAGGCCGAGCACTTCTGTATGCATTGGCGCGGCGTGCGGGACACGGACGCAAAAATGACCAACAGTGTCATGCGCGGATCGTTTCTCAAGGACGACAAGCTGCGCCGAGAATTCCTGACACTGTTGAATCTGAACCGTCGTTAAGGGGCCATGATGCTAGTTCGCCTGCTTTATGCCAGCCGCGCCCGTGAGCCGCTGAGCGCCGATGTGCTCGACGCCATCCTCGACACCAGCCTGGCGCACAATCCGCGTCACGGCATTACCGGCGTGTTATGCCATAGCAACAGCATTTTCCTGCAGGCGCTCGAAGGCAGCCGGGAAGCGGTATCGCGCCTCTATCTCAATATCGGACGCGACGCGCGACATCACGACGTCGTGTTGCTGCATTACGAGGAAATCGCCGAGCGGGCGTTCTCCGGCTGGTCGATGGGACGCGTGAACGCCGACAAGATCAACGCTGCGACGCTGCTCAAGTACTCCGCGCAGGGCGAACTCGATCCCTACCGCATGCCTGGGGCGGCATCCTTGGCGCTGCTAAAGGAGTTGATTGCCGGTGCGTCGATAGTCGGTCGCAGCCAGGAACGTAGCCGTCACTGACCGCGTCGATATGGCGTCGTCGATACCTAAACCGTTACGCCGACACCCGACCGAACAGCCCGCATTCGAGATCGCTTTCGATTTCCTCGACCCACGCGGCGCCCGGGCTGGCGTCATAGACGCTCTCCGCACCCGTGCGCTGCCGTCGTACCGTCACTTGGCGCGCGGATGTACCGTTGGTATCCGAGATTTCGAATTCATCGAGCGCGAGGCCAAGATGTTGGAACACGGCCTCGAGTTCCTGTTTTTCGTTGGCGGGGAAATCGGCAAATTGGCGCGTTGGCATGGCACACCTCCATTCCGGGGGTCGTACAGGCGGCCGTGACCGCAACGTGATCCTGCCCGCTGCGCACGGCATCGACAGCATGCCATCATTCGTCGCGCTGTGTGATGCAGTGCGAAATGACCCTGAAGTGCGCGTATATATCGTGGCCCGAAGCTAACACTGGGCCGCCTGCCATAGGTGCGGGTGAAGCGCTAGCGCCACACCACTTCGAATGTGCCGACAGTTTCCACCGTCGATCTACCCCGCACGCGCGCGGCGTCTATCGGCAGCGACGGATCCATTTCCACCGTTGCCGAAAACCGCGTCCCGGTGGCCGGTTGACCATTTTCGACGGGCACGACGACCTGCCCCGGCACGAACTGCACGCTGGCGGCGCTCGAAACCGGCATCATGCCTGCCACGTTGGCCGATCCAAGGTTGACGCTGCGTCCATCAAGTTGCGCATCGATTACGCGCATGACGACCCGGCCTTGCGTACCAAACAGGTAATCGGCGCCAACGGACGGATCACGAAAGCTCACGCCGATTTTTACCGCGCTCACGCAACTCACGTTCAGAATGACTTGGCGCTTGCCCAGAAGCAGATTGTGCGACGCCGGATCTTCCCGGAGCGCATAGCGCGTCACCGCACCATAATCGAGTTCAGGTTCGCTGACGATGATTTGGCAATCTTGCACGGGAGGCGGCTCCGGCGACGGCGCACCGTGCACGGTCGGCACCGGCGCCTGCGCCAGGGCGATGACAGGAAGCAGAAGGCCGCACCAGCACCAGCATTTCACCCCGCGGCGCGCGGGCTTGCGCATGGCGATCACTTGGTCGCTCCTTGCTTGGATGGGTCAGCCGGTCTGCAGACGGCATTGGCCTCGTCGAAATAGGCATTCAGGTCCTGGACCTCCGGCAGCGCGAAATCAAGTACACACGATTTGCCGTCAAGGCTTTGCACTTTCATTCCGGCCGCCGCCTGTGTATTGGGCAAGAAAATGGTGCCGTCGTTAAGAACGGTCGTCAGGAAGGTGCCGGATGCATCGGTAACCGTGGCGTTGCGCGGCAGAGGCTTGCCTTCCGTATCGACTGCGTGCAATAGCAGGCGCCTTACCTTGACGACATCGAAATCGACGTAAGTGACCGATCCTCGGCCAGGATTGATTTGGCGGAAGGCGTTGGTGATATCGATATTGCGCGGCAATGACTTTGTGGCGACCTCAACCCGGCTCGACGTGTACGCGGGTTCGTTCGAAATCACCGCTTGCCCCCAAGGATCGGTCCACACGGGGCCTTGCGGCGTGGAAATCTTGATGCCCTGCACATCGCCGAGCGACGCGATGCCGAACGTATCCCCCACAGCGTAGGGCGAGAAGGTCACCCCGTGCTTGTGCGCGACAAGGCCGCCATTCATGCCGACGTTATAGGACGTACTAGAGCTGCCATATTGAGAGACGCCAAGGTTGAGATGCGTGTAGTAAGGCGTCATCGACGCAGTGGCCGATGCCGCAGCAGATCCCTCGGAAGGCCGCCCCTCCGCATTGACGCTATAGCTGAAGCCATCGTTGACCGCTTCGTTATACGTTGCGCCGATCCGGGTTTCGCCCTGAACCCGGTTGACATAGCCGCGCACGCTGCGGCGGCCAAGCGGAATCGACACGCTGGCGTAGATCGAATTGCCATTGTTTTCCCCGTCACCGCCCAGGGATTTCTCCGCGTTGATCGATACAGTGGCGTATTTGAACGACTTGCCCCACGAGGCGGTCACACGCTGCGTCACAACGTTGGTAAAAAGCGTGGACCGGCTATAGCTGATCGTGACGCCGCCCAGCAGTTGCTGACTCCAGGAAATGCCGGCCGAATACTGGCTGCGATAATGGTTGTCGACCCACGCGGAGGTGGTCTCCTGCGTGGTATCGGTCAGCGACCGGTAGCCTTCCGTCTGTTGCGTCGCCGAGGCATTGACGCTGAATCCATTACCGATCGTCGACGAAAGCGAACCCGTCAGCTGTGCGCCGCGCTCGCCCTGTCGCGTCGCATTGGAAAACAGCCCGCGAAGGCTGACATTAGTCGAGTTCTTGAACACTCTGGCATCGGCGCCTGCGCCCACACTCTGGTATTGAGTGCCGAACATCAGGCCGCCGGTCAACCCCACGTTCTTGCCCGCACGCCACGTCCCGGTGCCCGTGGCCATCCAGGGCTTGACCGGCGTTTCGTCACCGAGTTGTCGTAGCTTGCCGACGGCAAACGAATAACCCGGGGCGATCCCGAGCGAGCCAGCATTCAATTGCGCCGCAGGCACAACGAACTTCCGTGCCGCCCCGTTTGCCTCGATGACCGTGACTTCCACGTCATTGCTGCCGTTCAGCAGCGGCACATTGCTCAGCGTGAACGGCCCCGGCGGGACCATGGTGTTGTAGATCAACGCGCCGGCCTGGCGGACCTCCACGCGAGCCTGCGTCTGTGCGATGCCATCGATACTCGTGCCGTTACCCGTGCTGCGCTTCAGCGCCAGTTCGGGAATCCACTGCGCACCAGTGATGGCCGGGCCAGGAAAGATCGAATTCCCCACATTGATCTCGCCTGCCTGAAACACGGATTCCCGCTCGACGAACGTCCGTTGCGCATAGGCGTAGAGATGCGAAAAATTCGACGTATTGCCGTCATTGCTATAGGTGTTGCGATTGCGAACGATCCAGTCGCCCGCATTGAACCCAAATTCGTTGGCCGCGGAAAAATAGCGCGTGCTGCCGCCGTCGAAGCGGCTGCCCGTCGCCAGCAGATCGTAGTTGAGCAGCGCTGCCACGCCCCCCGTCGTGTAATCGACTTGATCTACGGCGTCGATCCGTAGCGCATCGGTCGGAACGAGCAGATCGACTGCAGAGCTGCTCGGCTTCAGCGTGATCACCGTGGCTGGCCACGCGCCCTTGAAGTCCAGGCACGACCCCGCCGCATCCGGGGCAGGTGCTTGCGGCGATGCAGATTTGCGATCGACGGCGTCGTCGCCTGGCATCCGAAGGCCGAGCCTGGCCACAAGCCGGGCGTCGAAACAGAGTTGCCCCTCGTCGTCGAATCGCGCCATGCCGGATCCCTTTGACTTCCCGTTGACCTTGAATGTCACCAGCGACATGCCTGGCGTAAAGCGCGCACCGTGCATGAAATAGTCGGCGATGCGCGGATCAATGCCGCGCGATTTCATCATGTCGAGGTCGAAACCCTTCGGTGCAACCGCTGCGGTGGGTTCGGCCGGTTCTGTAGTTTTTGTCGATTGGGTAGGTTCGGTCGGTTCAGCCGGCGCAGCCCGTTCAGCCGGTGCGGCAGACGCAGCCTGTCCGACTTCTGAAATATCCCCTCGTTGCGAACCGGGGCGGACCGGGGCGCTCGTTGCTCTGACGTCCGCCGCCTCGCGCACCTCCTCCGGGCCTGCCGGCATCGTTTGCGCTACCGCGTCCAACACGAAAATCCTTGCTAGGCCAAACGCAAGCAAGGCCAACTGCAGCGCGGTATTGCACAACCCCAATCTTCCGATTGCGCCGCGTGGGCGGCGCCGGATTTCCTTCTTATCAAGTTGCTCCATTGGTACTGCATCACTTCGATGTGCGTTCCGGCGAAATCGGCGCATCGAAGCTGTCGACTGCGAACCCGTAAAGCGTTGCCGGGTACAGGCGCACCGAAACTGGCTGGCCCGGGACCTTGCTCAACGGCACCTTGACAGTTGTTTCCGGCAGCACGTAGGGACGGGGCAGCTCCGCGGCTTCCTGCCCCGGCTGGAACTGCACCGATTGCGCCAGCCGAATGACATAGGGGCTTGGGTTTTCGACGATCAGTTCATCGCCGCTCACGCTGATCCGCAATCGCTTCCAGGGCTCGCGCTCGATCGGCAGACCCTTGGGATGAATCACCAGCGGAAGATCCTGGCGCACGGTCATCGTCACGCGCGCCTCCCCTGCCTTGTCGTCCTTGGGCGGAATGCCTTCGAACACCGCCCGCGCGAGCCGCTCGGTCTTCAGCGGCGTCTTGTTACGCAAGATAAAGCGCACGACCTGCGTATCGTTGCCCTCCACGCGCGTGACTGGCGGCGTCACCACCACAAGGTCCTCCTTGTCTTCCTCGATGTGGTTGATCGAGGTATAGAGCAATTGTGGCGAGGACTCGCTGTTCTTCACGTTCATGGTCGCCTCGCCGTCGGCCTCGTTGACCAACACCACCGATGTCTCCGGCACCATCCCCGTGGAAAGCGCGAGCGGCGAGACCGTCATCGCGCTCAACGCAAGCGCCAGCGAGCGAATTCTGAACATGGAGATATCTCTCATCGTCTTCACCCTTATATCCACCTAAAAAAGATTATTCAATTACGACCCTAACATTAGAATCGCAGCGAAGTTTGCACCTGACAATTACAGCGCCTGAATAGTAATTTTCTCAAAAATCACTTAATTTTCTGGCTTATAAATTCCATGACCATGGTCTTGTGACGAATCGTAGTAGACGTTCCGAAAAACTCCACAAGTTTCGGTAAATTGCGATGGACCCTGTTCATACCCAACCTTAGTGTCGTTATTCACCTCAAAACTCTTCACGGGCATCTTCTCAATGCGCAACAGATCCACAAACGAACCGGAGTCCGAACAAAGAAGGAAAACCATCCTTCATACCGCACAAGCCCAGGCCAATGCTCTGCATGGCATGTACCGCGAAACGCTGACCGAATTTCTGGCCGCTCCAAATGCCGTACCGCTTCCGCGAGCGGCGCGGGCGATGTTCTGGCTCGGAAGGCTGCGCCAATGGCGCGCCATCGAGCTCGACAGTGGCACCACTTGTTCGTCCACCAACTGGCTATCTCTGCAGCTTGGCGTGGTGGAATCCGTGGCGGCCACGCATGCGCTAGCCATTCACAAGGAACAGTGGAGCGGACCGGTCCGGCGTCAGACCTACGAACGCGATATGTCACTGCAGATCGCCATGCTGCTGGCGCTGGGGTGGAACGATCTCGCCGCGTTTGTCCTGCGGTCGTGGTTCGGCGTCGACAGCGACCCCACGGACATGATCGCGCTCAGCGGCATGACCGGGATGATCATCGCCGTGGCCGGGAAAGCACTCGACGTCCCCGTGCCGCAGCCGGCCTTTCAGAAAAGCGACGCCCTGCTGGGCCAGATCGTCGATAGCTGGCAAGCAGATGACAGCGTATTTGGTCCGCTTGCCAAGGAGCTGGCGGAGCGGCACCTGTTTCAGTGCCGGCTCGACACAGACGAGTCGCTCTTTGACTTCGATCACCCTCTAGAACAGGCAATTCCAGTGGAACTGTTGATGCTGCTACGTCAACGCGGCGTGACGCGAACACCCGACTGGCTGTCGCAACATGCGGCACTCGCGCATCCCGCCGCGGTTCTCGTGCAGACTGGCGCGCCAGTCCAGTCGCAGCGGTGCAAGGGCTTCGTCGAACGCGCCAGCCGATTACTGCCGCAGTATTGCGGGCTTACCGACGCCATCGCCAATCAGGCCCAAATCCTGGAGGCCCCTCCGCATTGATTCGACAGGCCAAGTTGGCCGCTCCGTCACAGGGCGCCGCCAGGAGTCGGCGCGATGTGGGGTACCCGCAGCCCGCGTGCTGCCGTTGGCCTCTCGTCTCCAGTCTTTCGCAGCAGATCCTCAGCGGCCGCATCCGCGCGGAAGAACGATGCGCGCAATTAGCTGAAATACGATTGCGGCACCTCTGTGTAACTAGTCAGAATCTTGCGCTCATCATCGGTATTCATCCTCAGATGTGGCGTTCGACATTTTTGAGGTTTCGTAATTTTCGACTTAACGCCCAGACTGCTCGCGTCAATCCTTCAGAATTTTCCAATACATATACGGAACCAGACGAGGAAAAAGGTTTTGTTGCCCCACCAGAAACGGACAGAATATGCACTCCTGCAGCGAGTCAGCCACCACCTAGACTAGTTCCTGCTTATTCCATCAATCTCTGATCGCACACAATGGAATTTTGTGGAATCGTGTGTTTTTCAGTTAACGATGGAGTATTTTCCTTATGTTCGCGAAAGCACGACTCTTTCACACGACGTTACCCCGGCGGATATCGCCGCTTGCCTGAAAAAAGGAATTTGAGGCATGCCTGCAAAAACCATTCGCGTTGCCCTGGCCGACGATCATCCGCTTGTTGTCATTGCGCTGAGAGATTGCTTGCAACGAACCCCCGGCTTTCAGGTCGTTTGCGAATGTACAAACGGTAGTGAACTGGTTGGAGCACTGGCAGAGTTTCCGGTGGACGTTGCCGTGACCGATTTCAGCATGGGCCATGGCGACTCATCGATCGACGGCTTCAACCTGCTGCGTCGGCTGGTGCGTCTGTACCCCGAGACACGTATCGTCATTGTCAGCGCGCAGACCAATCCCGGTGTGGTCACGCGTGCGATGAAGCTCGGCGCCCGCGCCTTCGTCAGCAAGGAGGACGAACTCGATGAGATTGTTCGTGCTTGCGTGCATGTGACGGTCAGCAACGGTCACTTCTATTCGCCGTCGATCCGCGCCGTGCTAGACAACGCGTCGGCGGCGGCCGCGCCCAGCACCGAGCTGACGCTTCGCGAACTGGAAGTCATCCGGCTATATGCGCAGGGGTTTCAACTGAGCGAGATCGCCAAAAAGCTCGGTCGCTCAGTCAGCACGATTTCCAGCCAGAAGACCGTAGCCATGCGCAAGCTCAACGTACAGACAAATACAGACCTGATTCGTTACGCCTACGAAAACGGACTGATCTGATCCTTCCATCGGGCCATGCAACAGATTCTCGACCGCACCCAGGAATCCCTGGCCCAATCCTTCCAGACGCTTGCCCGCAACGCGAGACGGCAGCAGCACCTCTACTACGTCACGGTTGGCCTGCTGATCGTGATCGTCATCGTGTCGGGGCTGTTGCTTGCGGGACTGGCGGCAGCCCGGCACCTCGATGTCAGGCGCAACCATGTGGCGCAGTACGTCAGCACCATTTCGCTTCAATTGCAGGGGGAAACGTCGCTGCTGCGGCGCACCGCGCTGACATTGCGGTTCTATCTCGAGACCGACAGCGTCGGACCGGTTGACGCGGCGGTATTCGATGGAATCCAGCGAAACGGCAAATTCTTGTCGGCAGACGGACGCTATGCGCTGCTTGTGCCACCGGCGACGCAACAAGCCTGGGGACACGCGACGGCGCAGCGCTTGTGGCAGCTTCAGCAAATCGCCACGGCGACGATCACTACGCAGATGGCGTTTCAACAGAACCACATTGCCTATATTGTGGATGCCGATGCCGCCTTCGCCATCATCTTGTCGCCCACGCGGCTGCCCGAATACGTGATCTCCAGCCTTGGGCCCGGCCACGTTTCTGTGCTGCGCGACGCGATAGCCCAAAGCGTACGCGAGCATCCGGGCCAGCCACAGCAACCCGCCTGGATTGGTCCGGTCGAAGACCCGCTGCTGAAAGAACAGGCTGTGACGGCCGTGCTGGCAACTACCACAGCGAACCGCCGGCACAGTGCCTACCTTGCCGCAAGCATTCCCGCAAGCGCCTTCCTGGCGCGCCTGAAGCGGCCGGCCGACCCTGCCATGCTGTTGCTGATCAACCCGGCGAATGTGCCGGTCGATGTGTCGCCGCCAATCAGCCCTGGCCAAATCCAAAGCATCCTGTCGAACGTCCCGCAGACGCCAACCGAATCGCTTGCGATCACGCGCTCTGGCCTGTTGCTGGTGCAGCCGTTGAACCCTGGATTCGGCTCGCTGGTCTATGCGCTGTCGTTCCGGACGCTGGCCGGATCGATTGCCGCAGAACTGATCGCCATTGGCGGCGTCGGCGTCTTCCTGATCGGCTGTATCGTTTTGGTAGCGCGATACTGGGACGTTCACCTGCTGCGCCGCGGTCACGCAGAAGCCGCACGTGCGCTCGAGAGTGAAACCATCAACCATGTTCTTGTGAGTGCCACGCCTATCGGGCTTTGCATCGTGCGTAAGCGCGATAACCAGATCATCACGTCGAATGCGGTCGCCAATGCGTTGCTTGGCCGCGCACAGGGCGCATCGCTGCCCGCCCATATTGCCGACGCGCTGTACGCCGCGTCCGCCGCCCCCGCGCAGCCCGGCCAAGGTGCGATCGCCCAGGTCACCGTCCCGGCATCGCCGGGCGCGTCGTCGCATGATGCGCCCGATGTGGCCGCAGCACTACGACAGTTTCTTCTCGTCACTTGCGCGCCGGTCCGCTATGGCGATGAGGATGTGCTGTTCTGCGCCATCCAGGATGTTACGGCGCAGCACCGGCTGGAGGACCAACTGCGTGCCGCCCGCGAAGCGGCCGAGGCGATGATGCGTGCGCGGTCCAATTTCTTCGCGGCGATGAGCCACGAGATTCGCACGCCGTTGAATGCGCTGCTTGGCAATCTGGAACTGCTGGTCCGCGCGGACGGCATGGGCGCCCAGGCCTCCCGGCTGCGCGCGCTGCAGGTGGCGTCGGACGGCCTGCGCCGGATCGTCAACGACATCCTCGATTTTTCGAAGATCGACGCAGGCGAGATGAAGTTGGCCAATGAATCGTTCCGACCGCTCGAGGATCTGGAAAGCCTGTCGATGTCCTATGCGCCGATGGTCGCGGAACGGCCCATCCGCTTCTACGTGCACCTGTCGCCCACACTGGATGGCGCGTTTTTTGGAGACCGCACGCGAATCTCCCAGATCATTGGCAATCTGCTCGGCAATGCCTTTAAATTCACGGCCTGCGGCAAGATCGTGCTGAGCGCGGAAATCACGGTCGATACCGAGCAGCGCACCATATTTGTCTGCCGCGTACGCGATTCCGGCATTGGCATGCCGCCGACGCTGGTATCCCGCGTCTTCCATCCTTTCGTGCAGGCGGAGCCGGGGACTTCGGCCCGCTATGGTGGAACGGGGCTCGGCCTTTCCATTTGCGCGCGCCTGACAGAACTGATGGACGGACATATCGGCGTGGAAAGCGTCGAAGGCGTTGGCAGCGCGTTCACCATCTCCATTCCGTTGCCGCAAGCGCCCGGTGAGCAGACGGCCCACGAGCCCGCTGTCCGCGGCAGCCAGGCGATGGCTCTGTGCCAGGAGCCGGAATCGGGCAACATTATCGAAGCATGGCTGCAACGCGACGGCTGGCGAACGCAGGTGTTCCACCAGATTGATCCGGCGCTTGGCTGGCTGCGCAACAATCGCCCGCACATCCTGATCGTGACAGGAGAATACAGCCTGCAGACGGTTCAGGCACTGCGCGACGTCCACGGCGCCCAGGCGGTTTGGATCACCCGCAATGGCCCGGAGCACCCGCGTGCGTGCGCGCCGGGGGTATTCGAAGTGACCACGTTCGATCATGCCGCCCTCCTCGCCGCAGCGCTCGCGGCACTGAATGCCGACGACACGCCCACCTTGGTCGATGTGTGCGAGCTTGACGGGGCAACGCGATCATCGGCACGGCTCGACGACCCGGACGCAACCGTCAGGCTGCAGGGTCCACCCCGTACGATCCTGGTGGCGGAAGACAATACGCTGAACCAGACGCTGATCGCCGAACAGCTTGAAGCGCTGGGCTGGCACGCGATCGTCGCCGGTGACGGACGTCAGGCCCTCGCGATCCTTGAGGAAGACGTGGCCGACGTCGACGTCGTGCTGACGGACATTCATATGCCCGTGATGGATGGCTACCAACTTCTGGCTGCTGTCCGTGCGCTACGGCCGGACCTGCCGGTTCTGGCATACAGCGCGGTCACGCGCGACGATCATGCTGGCGACTGGCTCGCGCGCGGCTTCGCCGGCCACATTGCCAAGCCGGCATCGCTGCGGTCGCTCGGCACCGCGCTGTCCGAAATTCCCGTACATCAATTGCACGACGAGGCAATTTCCATGGAAGAACATCAGGACGTCGCCGACGCTTCGCCAATTCCAGCATCGGAATGCGCGCGCTATCGCGCCATTCTCCGCGAGCATCTTCAGCATGACGAGCCCGAACTGGCCGACATCGTGCTTCGCCGCGATGTGGCAGCGCTGGGCCACTGGACCCATCGTTCGGCGGGCGCCTTCCTGATCGTCAGCGAAATCGCGCTCGTGGACATGTGCCGTGCGGTGGAACACCTGTGCGAGGCGTCCCCGCTCCAGTGGACGGACGACATTGCGACTTCGGCAGCGGAGTTGCTGGACAGCATCCGGGAGTTCAGTAACGCGCACGACGCCGACGATACCGCTCCCACATCCCAGAGCTAGCGGCCCAGGCGCCCATCTCGCACGGCGAGCGCCCCACCACACCACCACGCCCCAACACGCCACAACGGGCCCGCACGACCCGGGATTTGCGCAGGCGAGGCAGACGGGACGATAATGACGCGTCCAACGTCGCGCTCATTCTTTTAGCGCGACGATCGGCTTTCCTCCGCAAGTCATCGCCCCCTGTTCCATGCAGCCCCATCAAGGCCTACCCCGGCCCCAGCGTACCTGGGCCATCCATACCGTGTTCTGCGGCCTGATCATGGCCGTGCTGGATGGATCGATTGCCAACATCGCGCTTCCTTCGATCTCCCGTGAACTACACGCTGATCCGGCGCGCACGATCTGGGTGGTCAACGCCTACCAGTTGACCGTCACGGTATGTTTGCTGCCCCTTTCGTCGCTGGGCGATATCCTCGGCTACAAGCGCGTCTACCGTGTCGGACTCGCGACCTTTCTGGTGGGCTCGTTGCTGTGCGCACTTTCGGTCAATTTGCCGATGCTGGTGGCGTCCCGCGTGATACAGGGCATCGGCGGCGCCGGGATCATGAGCGTCAACACTGCACTGGTCCGCTATATTTACCCGCCGACGAAGCTCGGGCGTGGCATCGGACTCAACGCGCTGGTGGTCGGCGTGACGATCGCCGTCGGGCCTTCGCTGGGCGCGTTGATTCTCGGCATCGGCAGCTGGCAGTGGCTGTTTGCTGTCAACGTGCCCTTCGCCATTGCGGCCCTGGCCATTTCTCGTAGCGCATTGCCCGAAACGCCGCCGCAGCCGCATTCCTTCGACTATCCCAGCGCTGTACTGTCGGCCATCGTATTCGGCCTCTTTATCCTCGGTGTCGACGGACTTGGTCATGACGCCCTGCGCGTCGCGGGCATCGCCGGCGTGCTGCTGGCGATTTTCCTGGGATGGATTCTGGTCCGCCGGCAACGTGGGCGCACCGCACCGCTGGTCCCTGTCGATCTGTTCGCCAGCCGGGCCTTTACGCTTGCCGTGGGGACGTCCTTCTGCTCGTTCATGACGCAGATGCTGGCTTTCGTTTCCTTGCCGTTCTATCTCGAATACCAGTTGGGGCGCAGTTTGCAGGAGACCGGCCTGTTGATCACGCCATGGCCGCTCATGGTGGCGCTCATGGCCGTGGTTTCGGGGCGTCTGTCCGACCGCTATCCGGCCAGCATCCTTGCGGGCGCCGGATTGCTCATGCTGTCGTGCGGACTGCTCAGCCTTTCACTACTGGGACCCGACGCATCGAGCCTCGACATCGCGTGGCGCACGGCGTTGTGCGGTATCGGCTTCGGCTTCTTCCAGTCGCCCAACAACCGCGCGATGATTGGCGCCACGCCGCGCGAGCGCAGCGGCGGGGCCAGCGGGGCGCAAGCCACCACGCGCCTGCTGGGCCAGACCACCGGCACCGCGGTGGTGGCGCTGATGTTCAGCCTCGATCAACAAGGCGCCGCTCGCATGGCGCTTCATGTCGCAGCCATCGTGGCCGGCATCGGCGCGGCGATCAGCCTGAGCCGCCTGAGGGACCGACCGATTCCCGCGTCGACCACGTCGGCCGAGCCTGACGCCTAAGACGATTCGAGCCTTGCGTCGCGGAAACGCACGGCTCGTTCCGTCCGCCGCGCCACGGGCTCGCGGCGAATCCGTGTCGCCGTTATTCAGCCTTCGCGCCGGACTCCTTGACCACCTTGGCCCACTTGGCGATCTCGGCGCGCTGGTATTCGGCGAGTTTCTCCGGCGTTCCCAGCACCGGATCCAGGCCCAGCGTCTTCAGCTTGGCCTGGACGTCAGGCAGCGTGAAGATGCGATTCAGCTCCGCGTTCAGACGGCTGACGATTTCCTTGGGCGTGTTGGCCGGCGCAAAGACTGCGAACCACGACGTGGCCTCGTAGCCGGGCAGACCTTGCTCTGCGATAGTCGGGATGTCGGGCGCGGATGCCGAGCGTTGCGCACTGGTTACGCCCAGCGCACGCAATTTGCCCTCCTTCACCACCGGTAGCGCGGACGGCAGATTGTCGAACATCATGGTGATATGCCCGCCGAGCAGGTCAGGAATCGCCATGGCGCGGCCCTTGTATGGCACATGCGTGATCTTGGTGCCCGCCATCGTGTTGAACAGTTCGCCCGCCACGTGCAGCGAAGTCCCGACGCCTGGCGTGCCGAACGTCAGTTGACCCGGCTTTGACTTGGCCAGCGCAATCAGCTCCTGCACGTTCTTGGCGGGCACTGATGGATGCACGACGAGGACGTTGGGCGTCGAGGCCAGCAGGATCACCGGCACGAAGTCCTTGACCATGTCATAGGGCATCTTGCTGTAGAGCGCGCCGTTGATCGAATGCGTGCCGACCGTGCCCAATGCCAGCGTGTATCCATCGGGCGGGGCATGGGCTACGGCCTCGGCGCCGATATTGCCGCCGGCGCCGGGCTTGTTGTCGACCACTACCGGCTGGCCCAGAGACACTTTTTCAGAAAACAGACGCGCAAGAATGTCAGGCGCCCCGCCGCTCGGGAACCCGACCACCATGCGAATCGGCTTGGTGGGATAGGGCTCGGCGGCCTGCAATGCAGGCATCGCCACGACGGCTGCCGTGGCCGCCAGCATGGTCAGCACCCGCCGACGCGGGAAGGTTCTTGCGCGCATGACGTTGTCTCCTGTCTCGTTGTTATGGGCCAGACCGCAACTACACGGCGATATTGCCGAATTCCTTGCTGACCTGATCGTGCAGCCGGCGCATGCCGCGCAGCCAGCGATCGTAGTCCTGACCCTTGCGGCGATAGTACTCGAGCACTTCGGGATGGGGCAGTATGAGGAAACTCTCGTTGACAACGCCTTCGAGCGTCTTCTCGGCAACGTGTTCTGGCGTGACCGACCCCGCCTGCAAGAAGCCCTTGCGCTCGCCACTTTCGCCAAACAGCATTTTCGTCTGGACGCCTTGCGGGCAGATGCAACTGACCTTGATGCCACGGTCGCCGTACGTGATCGATAGCCATTCGGCAAAGCCGATCGCCGCATGCTTGGTCACCGCATACGGCGCCGAGCCGATCTGCGACAGCAGGCCGGCCGCGGACACGGTGTTGATGAAGTAGCCGTCGCCGCGCTCCAGCATCTGCGGCAGCGCGGCCTTTGCGGCATGGATGTGCGCCATCACGTTGATGTCCCAGATGCGTTGCCATTCTTCCGCACTGGCGTCGAGGCCCTTGCGCAGGATGATGCCGGCATTCGAGCAGAACACATCCACCTGGCCAAAGCGGCGCGTCGCGATATCGACCAGCGCCTGCACGGCTTCGGCATCGGCCACGTCCACGCGCTGCGCAAACAGCTGGCATTCCGGCGCGATCTTCGCCGCCTCCGCCGCCACCTGCGCGGCGCCGGCTTCGTCGATATCGGCCACCGCCACGGCGCGGGCGCCCGCCTTGGCGAAGGCCATCACCAACGCCCGGCCGATACCGGTGCCGCCGCCGGTCACGATCACTGTCTTGTTGCGAATATCCATGCTTGTCTCCTCATCGTTCTTGATTGCATTCGCATCACGCAGGCTGCCAAAGCCGCGTGGCAAGGGTGTCGGCAAGCTCGCGAATCCGCGGACCGAGATTGCCTTCGAGAATTTCCGGCGACAGCCGCGTCGACGCGCCACCGATGTTGATCGACAGCACTTCCGAGCCATCGGCCAGGCGAACCGGCGCGGCGGCGCCACTGACCGACCGATCCCATTCGGCGTGGGCCACGCAGAAACCGCGTCGCGCGTGTTCGCGCAATGCGCGGTCGAGTTTGCTGCGCACGCCAGCCCAGCGCGCGCCGTGATGACGTTCGAGCTGCTCAAGCACCGCGCCACGCCGCGCCGCGGGCAGCCCGGCAAGCCAAGCGCGCCCGATTGCCGACGTGGCCATCGGCAGCCGGGAGCCCGGTGTCAGGCGCATCACCAGCGCACCGCGCGGCTGGCAGACTTCCAGGTACAGCATGTCATGCCGATCCGGCGCGGCCAGCGCAACCGTACAGCCCGTAGCAAACGCCAGCGACTGCATCAGCGGCTGCGCGATATTCCGGATGCCGGCGCCGGACAGATATCGCTGACCAGGCAGCATTGCGCTCTGCCCGATCCGGTATTTCTCGTGGCCTTCCACATAAACGAGATAGCCAAGGCTGGCGAGCGTATAGGTGAGCCGCGACACCGTTGGTCGGGGAATACCCGTACGGCGCGACAACTCGGCGTTGCCAAGAAAGTCGTCTCCAGGCCCGAAGGCGCGCAGCAATTCGATTCCGCGCGCCAGCGCCGTGACGAAATTCCGGTCTTCACTGTCCGGCGGATGCGCGGCCTCGCCGGATACCAGCGCGGCATCGGTGGGTCGAGGAATCGAGGTCGTGCGTTTCATGTGCCTTTCATATCAGTTTCTGTGCCGGGGCAGCGGCGCTATGTAGCGAAAACATACGGGTCATATGCGCTGTACATAGGTCCCGCCGGCGGCAGATGAATGCGTTATCGCGCCACTTGCACGCTGAAATCAGGGAATACACCGACGATGCACGGCACTTCAAAGGGGTGCTATTTCGCACACCGGAATACTACGTCCGATTGCTTGACGGTCGCGGAAACGCTATGCAAAGTCGCCGAAAAAGAACGACCGTGCGAGAACACGACACGGCGTCAGAGACCGCGCGGGTGCCGTCCCGGTACACCATCGCAAGGAGACAAAGCATGGCCTTGTTTTTCCAGCAGTTACTCAACGGCCTGACACTGGGTGGCGTCTATAGCCTGGTGGCGCTAGGGCTGACCCTGGTCTACGGCATCCTGCACGTGCCCAACTTCGCGCACGGCGCGTTGTACATGGCGGGCGCCTACGTGTCGTACTACGCCATGACGACGCTCGGCCTGAACTACTGGCTGGCGATGCTGGCGGCGGCCGCGGTGGTTGCGGTGCTGTCGATGCTGGCTGACCGGCTGGTGTTCCACCCGCTGCGCAACGCGCCCGAGATCCACGACATGATCGCCGCGATCGGCATCCTGCTGTTCCTCGAAGCCGGCGCGCAGGCGCTGTGGGGCGCCGACTTCCACCGCATGCCGACACCGTATGGACAGATGGTCGAGATCTTCGGCCTGATCGCGCCGCTGCAGCGCCTGCTGATCATCGTCGCGGCGTTCGGCCTGATGGTGCTGCTGCATCTGTTCCTGACGCGCACGGTGACCGGTTCGACCATCATGGCGATGGCGCAGAACCGGGAAGGCGCGGCCCTGGTCGGCATCGACGCCACGCGCGTCACGCTGCTCGTCTTTGCCATTTCCGGCGCGCTCGCGGCGATTGCCGCAACGCTCTACGCGCCGATCAACCTGGTCTATCCCAGCATGGGCAATCTGGTGATCACCAAGGCGTTCGTGATCATCATCCTCGGCGGCATGGGCAGCATTCCCGGGGCGATTGTCGGCGGACTGATCATCGGCATGGCAGAGAGCTTCGGCGGCTTCTATATCTCCACGGACTACAAGGACATCATCGCCTTCGTGCTGCTCGTGGTCATCCTTTCGGTTCGTCCGCAGGGCCTGTTCGCCGGCAAGGCCGCTTAAGGAGAGACAGACATGAAAGCACTGCAAGGAAAGACCGGCTGGATGTTGCTGCTGGCAGCCGCCATCGCGTTTCCGCTGGTCGTGCCCAACAGCTATTTCTTGTCCGTGATGACGCTCGCGTTCATCACGGCCATCGCGACACTGGGCCTGAACCTGCTGACCGGCTACACCGGCCAGCTCAATCTGGCGCACGGCGGCTTCATGGCCATCGGCGCCTATACGCTGGGCATTCTCACGGTCGATCATCAAATGCCGTTCTGGCTCGCCTTCGCCTTGTCCGGCGTGGTGTGCATGGTGCTCGGCTATGTCGTCGGCGTGGTGTCGCTGCGGCTCAAGGGCCATTACTTCTCGATTTTCACGATGTGCGTGGGCTACATCATCTATCTGCTGATCGAGAAATGGGAAGGCCTGACGCACGGCGCGGTCGGTCTGATCGGCATTCCGGTGCCGGCCGCCATCGGGCCGGTCACGTTCGACAGCGTGCAGGCGCAGTACTACCTCGTACTGTTCTTCCTGGTGATCGGCACGTTCGTGATGCATCGCATCGTCGGTTCCCTGCTGGGACGCGGCTTCATGGCGGTGCGCAACAGCGATGCGCTGGCCGAAGCGCTGGGCATCAACCTCATGCGAACCAAAGTGCTGTCGTTCGTGCTGTCGGTCTGCTATGCCGGCATCGCTGGCGCGCTGTACGCAGGGCAGGTGCGCTTTCTGGGGCCGGACATCGCACGCACCGACGTCACGTTCGATATGGTCATGGCGATGCTGGTGGGCGGCGCGGGCACCCTGCTCGGTCCGCTGCTCGGCGCGCTGCTGGTGCCCTGGGTCACGCAGACGCTGCAGTTCCTGCAGGATTACCGGATGCTGGTGTTTGGCCCTGTGCTGATCCTGCTGATCATCTTCCTGCCCGATGGCATCGTGGGTTCGTACCTGAAGCGGCAGGCGCGCCGCGCCGCGGCGCAACGTCGCGGCCAGCTGGCCGCCGCGCGCACGGCACAAGCCGCGGCCCCGGTCGCCACTACCCGCACTGGAGCCGAAAATGCTTGAGATCCGCAACCTGACAAAGAAATTCGGCGGCCTGACCGCCGTGCACGATGTCTCGGTGAGATTCGAAAGCGGCCATATCAACGCCATCATCGGCCCCAATGGCGCGGGAAAGACCACCTTCTTCAACCTGATCGCCGGCACGCACGCGCCCACCACCGGCCAGATCCTGTTCAAGGGCCAGGACGTGGCCGGCCTGCGCGCCGACCAGATCGCGCGGCTTGGCGTGGCGCGCACGTTCCAGGCGACCGCGCTGTTCGATCGCGCCACCGTGCTCGACAACCTCATCGTCGGCCACCGCCTGCGCACAAAATCCGGTCTGGGCGATGTGCTACTCAACACGCGCCGCATGCGCGAGGAAGAAAAGCTGTGCCGCGAGAAGGCCGAAGAGGCGCTCGACTTCGTCGGGCTGTCGCACCTCGCGCATGAAGTCGCCGCCGACATTACCCAGGAGGCGCGCAAGCGTGTGGCGTTTGCGCTGGCGCTGGCCACCGATCCCGAACTGCTCCTGCTCGACGAACCTGCCGGCGGTGTGAACCCCGAGGAAACCGTGGGCCTGGCCGAGCTGATCCGCAAGATGGTGCGCCACGGCAAGACCGTCTGCCTGATCGAACACAAGATGGACATGATCATGCGGCTGGCCGACAAGATCATGGTGCTCAACTACGGCGAGAAGATTGCCGAAGGCACGCCTGCACAGGTCCAGCAGGATCCGCGCGTCATCGAAGCCTATCTGGGAGCCGACCATGTTGCAGCTTGAACGCGTCTCGCTGTCGTACGGCAGTTTCCGCGCGCTGGACAACATCTCGCTGCATGCGGGCGCGGGCGAACTGGTGGTGCTGCTTGGCGCCAACGGTGCGGGCAAGAGTTCGATCTTCCTCGCGATGAGCGGCATTCACCGCACCAGTAGCGGCAGCATGCGTTTCGACGGACGCGAACTTGGCGGCATGAAGCCGTCGCAGATCGTGCAGGCGGGGCTGGTGCATTGCCCGGAAGGCCGCAAGCTGTTTCCAGCGATGAGCGTCGAGAAGAACCTGACGCTGGGCGCCTACGTGCATCGCCGCGACCGCGCCGGCATCCGGACCACACTTGAAGAGGTCTACGAAATGTTCCCGATCCTGCGGCAGAAAAAGGACGACGCCGCGGGATCGCTGTCGGGTGGCCAGCAACAGATGGTGGCACTGGGCCGCGCGTTGATGGGCCGGCCGCGCGCGCTGTTGCTCGACGAGCCGTCGCTGGGCCTGGCGCCGCTGGTGGTCAAGCAGATGTTCGAAGTCATCCAGCGCATCAATCGCGCCGGCACGACAGTCCTGCTGGCCGAACAGAACGCCTACGCGGCGCTGGGCATTGCTCACCGCGCCTACGTGATCGAAAGCGGCCGCATCGTCATGGAAGGCGATCGCGACACGCTCTTGCGGGACGAAGGCATTCGCAAGGCGTATATCGGAGGATAGGGTTTTCTTCGCGCCGCGCGCCGGTGCAGTGCGAAGTCAGAACAAACGCAGTGAAAAATCCAAAGGAGACAGCACATGCAGCACAAGACATTGGGTCGTTTCTTCGCGCTGGCCACCTGCGCCGCCGCAGCCGTGATCGCTTCATCGCCCGCCATGGCGCAGGAAGTCGTCAAGATCGGTTACACCGGTCCTCTATCTGGCGGCGCCGCGCTGTATGGCAAGAACGTGCTGTCCGGCATCCAGATGGCCGTGGATGAAATCAACGCGAGCGGGCTCCAGGTCAACGGCAAGAAGGTGAAGCTCGAAGTCGTCTCGCTGGACGACAAATACGCTCCGGCGGAGGCCGCCATCAATGCGCGCCGTCTGGTGCAGCAATACAAGACGCCGGCCGTGTTCGTGCCGCATTCGGGCGGCATCTTCGCGCTGCAGGCATTCAACGAGCAGGAGAAATTCCTGGTCATGGCCTATTCCAGCGTGCCGCGCATCACCGATGCCGGCAACAAGCTGACGATCCGCATTCCGCCGGCCTATACCGGCTATATCGAGCCGTTCGTGAAAGCGCAGATGAAGCGCTATGGCAAAAATGTGGCGCTGGTGCCAGCCGATCATGATTATGCAAAGGCCTGGGTGCAGGCCTTCGTGCCCGCATGGGAAGGCGCAGGAGGCAAGATCGTCGGCAACAATCCGATGTCGTACACCAAGGCCACCGACTTCTATACCGGCGTGTCGCGCGCCATTGCCGACAAACCCGATGTGATGTTCGTGGGCGGCCCGTCGGAGCCAACCGCGCTGGTGGTCAAGCAGGCGCGCGAGCTGGGCTTCAAGGGCGGCTTTATCATCATGGACCAGGCCAAGATGGACGAGATGGCCAAGGTCACGAACGGCCTGGGCATGCTGGAAGGATCGATCGGCGTGATGCCGCTCGTCAACGATGCGCGCCCGGCTGCGCAGGCCTATAACGCACGCTACAAGAAGCTGCACGACGGCCGCGACGCCACCACCGAGATGTCGCTGAACTACACCATGACCTGGGCGCTGGCGAATGCGATGAAGCTGGCCGGCACGACCACCGATGCTGCCGCGATTCGCGCCAAGATGCCCGATGCCGTGAAGGCGCTGCCCAAGGAAGTGAATCCGAACGAAGTGGATGGCATCGACGCCAAGGGCGGATCCGTGGCGGATACCGTTGTGGGCTGGGTGCAGAAGGGCAAGATCGAACCGGTGCGTTTGTCCGAACTGGCCAAGTAAGGTCCGGACGTCCCGGTATCACGCGAGAGAGAGGCGGAGGGAGTACCCTGCTGGCGGGCTGACCAGCAATACAAAAGCAAGCAGAAAATCGTAAGTGGAGAGAAAGAGGGCGTCCGGCAAAACCGGACGCCCTTTGTCTTTTCGAGCGAATACGACGATCGCTCGGACGCGACGCCTTAGCGGCGCTCGTCGTTGCGCGCCTGCTGCGTGTGACGCGCCTGCTCCTGCTGCGCGCGCTGTTGCTGCTGTTGTTGCTGCTGGCGCTGCCGCTCCTGTTGCTGGCGTTGCTGTTCCTGAACCTGCCGCTGCTGCTCCTGCACCTGCCTTTGCTGTTGCTGTTGCTGTTGTTCCTGCATGCGGCGCTGCTGTTCCTGCGCCTGACGCTGCTGCTCCATCTGCTGACGTTGCATCGCCTGCTGGCGCTGCTGCTCGAACTGCTGCCGCTGCTGCTCCTGAGCCTGGCGCGCCTGCTCCAGCTGTTGACGCTGTGCCGCCTGCTGGCGCTGCTGATCCATCTGCTGGCGCTGTTGCTCCTGCTGCTGGCGTTGCTGGTCGAATTGCTGCTGACGCTGCTGCGCCTGGCGCTGCATGTCCTGCTGTTGCCGCTCCTGCTGCTGGCGTTGCTGATCGAATTGCTGGCGGTTCATTGCATCGCGACGCTGACTATCAAGCTGCCGCTGCTGTTCCTGGGACATGCGCTGCAGATCCTGTTGCTGGTTGCGACGCATGTCCTGCGCCTGGCGCTGCTGGTCTTGCAACTGGCGTTGCTGGTCATCGCGTTGTCTCTGCAGCGCCTGTTGCTGACGCTGCTGAAAATCGCCGGCCTGCCGCTGCTGTTCCTGCAGTTGCCGTTGCTGGTCGACCTGCTGACGCTGACTTTCGGGGGTCAGGCCGCGCATTTGCTCGGGCCGCTGGCCGCGCGCCGCGGCCGCCTGGCTCATGCGCACATCGGGCTGCCATGGCATCGCCTGCGCTGACGGCGCGTCGCGATACAGGCCCTGCTGCAACTGCTGGCGATTTGCCTGCGTGGGCGTTGGGCCGCGCCAAGCGGGTCCCGCGCCGGCCGTGCCGCCTTCGCGGGCAAAGCGCCGTGCCAGCTCGTCGGGCCCTATGTGCCCGGGAGGGTGCGCGGCAATGGCCTGCCGTGCGAATCCCTGACGCGCCATCGGCGGCACGTCTTGCGGCCTCGCGCCGCCGATCAGGCTTGCCTTGACCGGCGCCATCGGCGGCGCACCGCGCCCTTCTCCCACCGGCAACTGGCGCCATTCGTCACGATAGCTGCCGCGCGGCACCGGCCGGCCCTCGACGAAATTGCGTGACGGCATGCCCGATATGGCCCCCGGAACGTTACGGTTGACCCAGCGGTCGCGGTCGCCACCACGCATCCAGGTGTTGTTCACGGTTATGTTGTTGATCCGCGTGACGTAGGTAGGGCTTGTGCGATACACGGGCCGGTACACGTCGCGCGGGCCCAGCGGATACCACGCCACGCCCGGGCCGCCGCCGATGCGGATGGAGGTCGAGACGCCGCCGATAAAGCCAACCACGGCTGGCGCGTAGCACGGCCGCACTGCCACCGGGCCGGGCACCCAGCCCCAGCGGCTGCCGAAGTACGCCCAGCGTCCGTAGTGCGACGGCGCGAAGCCCCACGGCGCATCGTCGATCCACGTCCATCCCCACGGCGCCACCCAGGCCCAGTGCCCGGTGCTGTAAGGCGCCCAGCCGGCGGACACGGCGCGCGGAAACCATACGGCGCCGTATCCAGGGTCCTGCTGCCAGTCGCCGTAGTCGTCCAGCGCCGTATATCCGGTCATCTCGGCCGGTACATAGCGCGCAGTGGGCGAGGCGTCCTCGCGTGCATCGCGCGCCGCGGTCCATTGGTCGAACGCATCGGCCGGCGGATAGCTGCCCTGTCCCGCATCGGCCAGATCGGTTCCGGCAAAGCGCATGCGCTGCCCGCGCTCCAGTTCGACGGACCGAGTGTCCCCATAAAGCACCGCGCTGCCGTGGCGCATCGTCACCAGCGTGGTGGTGCCGTCCGGAGCCACATCGAGTCGATAGTCGCCGGGCTCGCGCGGCACGAATGCCAGATTCGGGGTGTCCACTTCCACCTGCTGGTCCGGCGGCAGCGCGCGCACCCGCAACTGCAGCGAGCCCTGCGTCAGCTTGATCTGCGTGGTCCGGTCGTCGAGATTCAGGATAGTGGCTGCGGAAGCGCCCCCGAGCCGTACCGCCGTGGCGCCGGCATGCAATTCCGCACGGCCGCCCGGATCCACCCACAGCCGGTCGCCGGTGGTAAACGGGCGGTTTGGCACCACCGCCGCCCAGTCGTCGGATCCCGCCGGCGCAAAGCTCAGACCGCCCGACATATCGGTGACGGTCGCGATCCGCGACGGCGGGTCGGTCACCGCCGCATCGGGATTGCCAAGCACATTGCCGTCGGCGGGATCGGGCCGACCATAGGGCTGCCCATATGCCGGCGGCGCGGCGGGGCCGTAGTTCTGCGCCTGGACGAGGCCTTGGCCAAGCAACGCGGCCAGGCCGATGGCGACGGGCGCCAGTGCGAAGCGATAGCGGGATGACATGATGAAAAGTGTGGTTCTGGGCCGCCGAGCCGGCGACCATCGCAGGGCGGCGTACACCCTGTTGCCACCCTATATCGGATAACGGGACCGAACCTGACCTGTGCACCTGACTTTGTAAGTACATATTTCCCGGCGCGGCCCGAGGGGCTTGCGGGACAAAGGTGGAAACAAGTCTTGCAGGCGATGTGGAAATCGGCGGCCGGCTGGAAACGGTCCGGCGGGGCGTATTGCTGCAGCGCCGCATTCGGATGCGCGGGCGCGCATCCGGCAAACCGGCTCAACGCGGCTGGTTGCGCAGGAAGTCGGTCAGGCGATCCGCTGGCATCGGACGGCCATAGAGATAGCCCTGCGCCTCGATGCAGCCATTGCGCAACAGGAAGTCGCGCTGAGCGGTGGTCTCCACGCCTTCGGCTACCACGCCGATCTTCAAGGTCTGCCCTACGTTGATGACCGAGCGGACGATGGCGGCGTCCACGCTGTCTTCGGTGACATTGCGGATAAACGACTGGTCGATCTTGAGCCGATCCACCGGGAACGACTTCAGGAAGCTGAGCGATGCGTAGCCGGTGCCGAAGTCGTCGCAAGTCAGCGTCACGCCGTCGCGGCGCAACGCCTGAAGCTGATCCGAGACTTCGTCGCCCTGCTGCAGCGCGATGGTTTCGGTGATCTCGATTTCCAGCAGGTTCGCCGGCAGTTCCAGCGCGCGCAGCACGTGCCTGACCTCCGTCAGCAACCGGCTTTCGGCCAGCTGTGCCGCAAACAGGTTGATTGCCACTCGCGGCGCATCGGGAAAGGTCAGCGACCACGCGCGCGCCTGTGCGCAGGCCGTGTGCAGCAGCCACATGCCGACGTCGGCGGCCACGCTGCTGGCAGCCAGCGCATCGATGAACGCGGCCGGCGTCAGCAGGCCCAGGGTGGGATGGCGCCAGCGCATCAGGGCTTCGGCGCCCACTACGCGCCCATCGCGCAGATCGACCTGGGGCTGGTACAGCAGTTCGAACTGGCGCTGCGCATAGGCTTCGCGCAGCGCCTGGACAAGGGACAGGCGCGTCGTGACATCGGCGCGCATCTGCGGCTTGAAGAAGCGGATGGTCCGGCCGCCATCGTGCTTGGCACGGGCCAGGGCCAGGCTGGCCGCCGCCAGCACGTCGGAGGCCGTGTCGCCGCCGGCCGGCATCACGCACGCGCCGAGACTGGCCAGCACATGGTGGCGGTTGCCGTCGAGTTCGTACGGGGCGGAAAGCATCGAAAGTATGGCGGCGCTGACATGCCGCACCAGCGTGGGGTCCGAAATCGACGTCAGCAGGATGCCGAATTCGTCGCTACCCACACGGCCGACCACTGCATCGCGCGGCGAGGCATCGCGCAGACGGCGCGCCACATGCTGCAGGATGGCATCGCCTTGCAGGTGGCCATGCATGTCGTTGAACGCGCGGAAATCGTCGATGCCTACCAGCAGCAGGGCAAAACGGGGCTTCGCCTCGCTTTGCAGACGCGCCTCCACCCGCTTGAAGAATGCCTGGCGGGCGACCACGCCGGTCAGCGAATCCACGTCCGCCGACGGCAAGGCGCCAGTCGCCTGTGTCCCCGACTTGGCCACCATCCCTGCCCTATCTGTAGTGATGAACATGTTTCCCGCTCAAGCTATTTGGCAAGTGTGACGAAAACCTTGAAAAAAGCAAGCGCTTCAGATTTGCGCATCAACCGCGCAACGGCAACGCTGGGGCTGGCCTTGTGCCGTTGAAATGACCCGGACGTTAAAGTACCCTACGCCGCAAATGCCTACCACCCAAACGAGGGATATCCGAATAAGGGATATCCCTTTGCTGGCGATGTCCGCCAGCATCCCGGCCACGCCAGACCCGACCACGCTGCGGCCGCCAACGAGAGACTCGCATCTACCGTGAACCACTGGACCATCCGCACCCGCATCCTGGCAAGTTTCACCTTCGTCCTGCTGGTCATGACGCTGATGGGCGTCGTTGCCTACAACAGGCTGTCCGCCATCGAGCACGAAACGACGGTGATGCGCACCGATGCGCTGCCCGGCCTGAACTACAGCGCGGGCATGCGCGGCGTGTGGGGCGAGATCTATGTGCTGGCCTGGCAGACCGTGACGGCGCAGGACGCCGCCCAGCGCGGCAGGCTGCAGGCGCAGGCCGAAGACGCCGAACGTCGGCTCGACAAGCTGCAGAAGCTGTACGAGGAGACGGTGCAGCGCGAAGACGACCGGCAGCGCCTCCGCGTGTTCGTCGAAATTCGCGAAAGGTACCAACAGGCGGCGCTGCCCTATCGTGATGCGGCGCACTGGAAAGACAACGCCACGGCCGAAGCGGCGCTGCGCGGCAGTGCACACGAAATCTGGGCGGAGGGGCGCAAGGCCCTGCAGGAGCTGGTGGACGACAACGCTGCCGTCAACGACCGTGCCGCCGCGGGCATCGTGGCTTCGGTGTCGGCCGCCAAGAGCAGCATCGAAATCGCCCTGGCGATTGCCGTGGTCGCCGCCGCGGTATGCGGCTTCCTGCTGATGCGCGCCATCAACCGGCCCATGCGCGACATCGTGGGACTGCTGGCGACCATGCGCGGCGGCGACCTGCGCCAGCGCATGGCGCTGAATCGCGGTGACGAATTTCAGGCCGTGGAACAGGGCTTCAACCAGATGGCTGGCGAACTGACGTCGCTGGTCGGGCAGGCGCAGCGCTCGGCAATCCAGGTCACCACCTCGGTCAACGAAATTGCCGCCACGGCGCGACAGCAGCAGGCCACTGCCACTGAAACGGCGGCCACGACCACCCAGATCGGCGCGACCTCGCGCGAAATCTCGGCCACCGCCCGCGATCTGGTACGCACCATGAGCGAGGTTTCGCACGCCGCGGAGCAGACCGCCGGCCTGGCCGGCACAGGCCAGGTAGGCTTGTCGCGCATGGAGGGCACGATGCATCTGGTGATGGAGGCGGCGGGTTCGGTCAACGCACGGCTGGCCACGCTCAACGAGAAGGCCGGCAATATCAACCAGGTGGTGACCACCATCGCGCGCGTGGCCGACCAGACCAACCTGCTGTCGCTGAACGCCGCCATCGAGGCGGAAAAGGCAGGCGAATACGGGCGCGGCTTTTCGGTGGTCGCCACCGAAATCCGTCGCCTGGCCGACCAGACCGCCGTGGCCACCTACGACATCGAGCAAATCGTGCGCGAGATTCAGTCCGCGGTGGCCGCCGGCGTGATGGGCATGGACAAGTTCTCGGAAGAGGTGCGCCGCGGCATGTCGGAGGTCACCCAGGTGGGGGATCAGCTTTCCCAGATCATCGGTCAGGTGCAGTCGCTGGCGCCGCGCGTGCAGATGGTCAACGAAGGCATGCAGGCCCAGGCCGGTGGCGCCGAGCAGATCAATCAGGCGTTGATGCAGTTGTCCGAAGCGGCGCAGCAGACGGTGGAATCGCTGCGCCAGTCCGGCCAGGCCATCGACGAGCTGACGCTGGTTGCCAACGAACTGCGCAGCGGCGTATCGCGATTCAAGGTCTGAGCGGCCCCGCTCCTGTCATGGCGCTCTATCTGCTGTTCCGCATCGGCCCCGACTTCTACGCCCTCGATAGCGCCGAGGTGGCCGAAGTCCTGCCCCTGAGCCCCGTCAAGCAGATTCCGGGCACACCGGCATGGGTCAGCGGCGTGATGGCACGACGGGGCCGGCCGGTGCCCGTGATCGACATGAGCGCACGCGCCACTGGCGTACCCGTCTGCCCGCGCACCAGCACACGTACCGTTCTGGTGCATTACCGGCGTCCCGGCGATGCGCACGCCGCACCGCATCTGCTGGGCCTGCGGCTTGAATACGCCACCGATACGCTGCGCTGCGATCCGACCACATTCGTCGATCCCGGCGTCGATCCCGGTGAATCGCGTTATCTCGGCCCCGTGCGCCAGGACGCGCGAGGCCTGGTGCAATGGGTGCGCGTTGCCGAATTGCTGCCGCACGACGTGCATGCCCTGCTGTTTCCGGAAGTTGACCCGGCATGACGGACCACCCTCACCCCACCACACCGATCGAAGCACTGCTGAAGGAACGCATCGGACTCGATGCGGCGTCGGTGGGCCCGGCGGTGATCGCCCGTGCCGTCGAAGAACGGCGCGTGGCGGTCGGCGCGCTGGATCCGGCCGAATACTGGAACATGCTGCATGCGGTGCCGGACGAACTCCAGGCGCTTATCGAAGCGGTCGTGGTGCCCGAGACCTGGTTTTTCCGGCATCGCGAGGCTTTGCTGGCACTGGGCCGGTTTGCGGCGCAGCGCCTGTTTGGCGAAGGCAAACGCCAGTTGCGCATTCTGAGCGTGCCCTGCTCCACGGGCGAGGAACCGTACTCGATCGCCATGGCATTGCTCGATGCGGGGGTCCCGGCAGAGCGCTTTTGTATCGACGGCGTGGACATCAGCGCGCGAGCGTTGGAACGCGCGCGCATCGGCTTCTATGGCAGCAACGCGTTTCGCGGCGCCCCGCTCGATTTTCGCGACCGCTATTTCACGCCAGCTGCCGGCGGCTTCCAGCTATCGGCAAAGATACGATCGCGGGTGCGATGGGTTGCCGGCAACCTCGTCACGCCGGGTCTGCTGATGGGCGAGGCGCCCTACCATTTCGTGTTCTGCCGCAATCTGCTGATCTATTTCGACCCCGATACGCAACGCCGCGCTGTGCAGACGCTGCGCCGCCTTGCGGCGCCTGACGGCATGATCTTCGTAGGTCCCGCGGAAGCCAGCCTGCTGACACGGGAAGGTCTTGCCAGCGCCGGCGTGCCTCTCGCCTTTGCCTTTCATCCCGGATCGGACCGGTTGCCCGCAGCGGCTGGCGCGGCGCCATGCGCTCCCGTACCGCACGCACCGCCCCGCATGCTAGAGCCGACGCCGAAGCCCCACACGCCAGCCGCACCGCGCGGGCCGGCGCGCACGGCCGTACGTGCAACGGCGCGTACCGGCCTCGCATCGCTGCCCCATCCCGCACCGGCCTCCCCATCCGCTGCCGCCGACGGCGCCGACTTGGCTGCGATCGCCGCGCAAGCGGATCGCGGCGACCTCGCGGTGGCCACCGCGGCATGCCTGGAGTTCGTGGCCCAGCACGGATCATCGGCCAACGGCTGGTGCCTGCTCGGCGTGCTGCACGATGCGGCAGGCCGCACGGCCGATGCGCACGCTGCCTATCGCAAGGCCGTGTACCTCGATCCCGGCCACGAGGAAGCGCTGTACCATCTGGCGGCATTGCTGGATAGCGAAGGGGATGCAGCCGGCGCGCATCGTCTACGCGAACGCGCCCAACGTCACGCCCGACTAAGCCATGAGTGATCCACTGGTTCGATCCTCCCTCCATGCATTGCCCGGCCTGGCGGCTGGCACTGTCGAAGACTGCTGGCGACACATCGGCACCGGCGGCGATCGGTCATGCCCGGAACTGGCCACGCACGTCCGATGCCGGAATTGCCCCGTGTACGCCCAGGCGGCGGTCACGGTGCTCGACTCGCTTTCCGCCGGAAGCCTGGCCTATAACGAAGACGCCGCATTGACTGCCGTCGAGCTCGACAATCCCGCCGGGACCGAGGAAGCCGACCGGCGGGCAGGCCAATCGGTGGTGATATTCCGCGTAGGCGAGGAATGGCTGGCTCTGCCTACCGCGGTACTGGGCGAGATCACGGCGCCCGCCCCGGTACATTCACTGCCTCATCGACGCCATGCCGCATTGCTCGGCGTGGCCGCCGTGCGCGGCACGCTGCTGACGTGCGTTTCGCTTGGGTTGCTGTTCGGCACGTCGGCCGGCGACGACGCAAGCCAGCGCGCTGCGCGATTCCTGATCCTGGGGCACGGACGCGACGCCATCGCGCTGCCGGTGGCCGAAGTGGCCGGCGTGGAACGGGTCATGGCGGGCGCGCTGCTGCCGCTTCCCGCTACGCTCGCACGCGCGTCGGCACGCTACACGCAGGCGCTGTTCGAGCATGACGCTCGTAGCATCGGCCTGCTCGACGCCGACCTCCTTCGCCAGGCCCTGGCGCGGAGCCTGTCATGAATCCGGACCAACTACGCGACGCGTCGCTGCTGGAACTGTTCGCGCTCGAAGCGGACGCACAGGCGGACGTGCTCAATACCGGGCTGCTGGCGCTTGAACGCGACCCGACCGCCGCAGACCAGCTCGAGGCCTGCATGCGCGCCGCCCACTCGCTCAAGGGCGCGGCACGCATCGTCGGACTCGACAGCGGCGTGGGCGTGGCCCATCTGATGGAGGATTGCCTGGTGGAGGCGCAGCGCGGCACTCTGGCGCTCACGCCCGCGCATATCGATGTCCTGCTGCAAGGCACCGACCTGCTGCAGCGCATCGGCAAGCCACCCGGCGGCAATCTCGACTGGCCGGAGACCGGAGGCAAGGCGCTCATCGAGGCATGGCTGACGGACATGCGCGAACTGCTCGCCAGCAAGGGCGGCCCAGCGCTGCCGAAAACGCGCCCCATCGATAACCCTGCTGTCGCTGGCGCGCGCGACACGGCCGTGGTCGGCGCCCAGGCTGACCTTTCAGCCGATGCCGGCGCCGCGACCCGAATCGACGCCAGGATCGGCGCGGCGAGTCCTGCCGCTGCATTGGCGCCTGACGCAAGCGAACGAATGCTGCGCGTCAACGCGGACCGGCTCGATCGATTGCTGGCGATGGCGGGCGAAGCGCTGGTGGAATCGCACTGGCTTGCCCCGTTCGGCGACGCGCTGCAGCAGGCGCGGCGGCAGCAGATGCGCGCGTTGCAGGCGCTGGACGGCGTCCAGGCACTTCTTGACGCGCCAGACACCTCGCCGGACCACGTGCCCGGCAGCGCGTCCCGCATACGGGCGGCGCTGACGCAAGCACGCGACGTTCTAGAGAAAAGCCACGGCCAGCTTTCCGCGCGCGTGGAGGATTTCGACCAGTACCATCATCGCGCCAGTCGCCTGTCGCGCCGTCTCTACGACACCGCACTGTCGTGCCGCATGCGGCCTTTGTCCGACGGCATTACCGGTTATTCACGCATGGTGCGCGACCTGGGCCGAAGCCTTGGCAAGAGTGTGCATCTGGCGCTGTCCGGCGAACACACGCAGGTGGATCGCGACATCCTGGAGCAACTGGATGCGCCGCTAGCGCATCTGCTGCGCAACGCAGTAGACCATGGCATCGAGAGCCCCGAGGTGCGCCGCGCGGCCGGCAAGCCCGCGGAAGGGCGTGTCTCGCTGCATGCACGCCACAACGCCGGGCGGCTTGTGATCGAGATCTTCGACGATGGTGCGGGCGTCGATCTGGATGCGCTGCGCGCCGCGATCGTGCGTCGCGGGCTGGCACAACCGGACACGGTCGGACGGCTTTCGCAGGCCGAACTGCTCGAATTCCTGCTGCTGCCCGGCTTCAGTCTGCGCGAAACGGTCTCCGAAGTGTCAGGTCGCGGCGTTGGCCTCGATGCCGTGCAGGACATGGTGCGCGCCGTTCGCGGCAACCTCAAGGTCTCGCAACAACCGGGCAGCGGCCTGCACTTCCATCTCGAACTCCCGCTTACGTTGTCGGTGGTGCGCGCGCTGCTGGTTGAAGTGTCGGGCGAATGCTATGCATTCCCGCTCGGGCATGTGCTGCGCGCGGCCGCGGTGCCGCGCGACAGCATCGAACAGACCGAACAACTGCAGCACTTCAGGCATGAGCAGCGCCCGGTCGGACTGGTAAGCGCCGCGCAGGTGCTGCAACGTCCGGAAACGCTTCGCGAAGGGGATGCCGTACCCGTGGTGGTGATCGGCGAACAGGATCGCGTCTACGGTATCGCCGTGGACCGCCTGCTCGGCGAGCGCATGCTGGTGGTGCAGCCGCTGGCGCAGGTGCTCGGCAAGATCAAGGACATCGCGGCGGGCAGCCTGACAGACGATGGCACACCCGTTTTGATCTTCGATGTCGAAGACCTGCTGCGCTCGGTGGAAAAGCTGGTGGCCGACGGACGCATCGAGCGAGTACGCCAGGCCGGCAACGAAGCGGCCAGCGTGCCGCGCAAGCGAGTACTGGTGATCGACGATTCGCTCACGGTGCGCGAACTCGAGCGCAAGCTGCTGACAAGCCGCGGCTACGAGGTCGCGGTTGCCGTCGACGGCATGGATGGCTGGAACGTCTTGCGCGCCGAATCGTTCGACCTGGTCATCACCGACGTCGACATGCCACGCATGGATGGCATCGAGCTGGTGACGCGCATGCGGGCCGATGCGCGGCTGGCGCAATTGCCGGTGATGATCGTGTCCTACAAGGACCGCGAGCAGGACCGCGAACGCGGCATGCAGGCAGGGGCGGATTATTATCTGGCGAAAGGAAGTTTCCACGACACCGCACTGCTCGATGCAGTGCACGACCTGATCGGCGAGGCCCGCACATGAAGATCGGTATCGTCAATGACTCCCCATTGGCTGTCGCCGCACTGCGCCGCGCGATCGCGCTGGACACCGCGCTGGAAATCGTATGGGTGGCGGCCGACGGCCAGCAAGGTGTCGCGATGGCAGCCAGGCAGACCCCGGACCTGATCCTGATGGATCTGATGATGCCCGTGATGGATGGGGTGGAAGCCACGCGCCGGATCATGGCCGCCACACCGTGCGCGATCGTGGTCGTGACGATGGATCTCGGGCGCAACGCCAACCAGGTGTTCGACGCCATGGGCCATGGCGCGATCGATGCGGTCGACACGCCCACACTGACGGAATCGAGCAGCCGGCTCGAGGCCGGGCCGCTGCTGCGCAAGATCCGCAATATCGGCCGCCTGCTCAGTGGCCGCGCCCAGGCATCGCACACGATTGCTGCCGCGCAATCCGCGCCGGCGGCACCGCGCCTGGTAGCAATCGGCGCTTCCGCCGGCGGCCCGGCGGCACTGGCCACGCTGCTTGGCGCATTGCCGGCAAATTTTGGCGCAGCCGTGGTCACCGTCCAGCACGTGGACGAAGCATTCGCGCAGGGCATGGCCGAATGGCTCGATGCGCAATGCCCGCTGCACGTGCGCATCGCACAGGCAGGCGAAGTGCCGCAAGCCGGCACGGTGCTGCTGGCAGGCACCAACGATCATCTGCGGTTGATTGCAGGGGCGCGCATGGCCTATACGCAGAAGCCCGGCGACTACCTCTATCGCCCGTCGATCGATGTGTTTTTCGAAAGCGTGGTGGAACACTGGCGCGGCGAAGCGGTGGGCGTGCTGCTCACCGGCATGGGACGCGACGGCGCGCAGGGTCTGCATGCCATGCGCGAACGCGGCTTTCTTACCATCGCGCAGGATCAGGCCACCAGCGCCGTTTATGGCATGCCCAAGGCGGCGGCCGCGCTGGGCGCCGCCTGCGAGATTCTGCCGCTGTCGCGCATTGCGCCGCGGCTGGTCCGCGCATGTGGCGGCCCGGACGCCAACCGGCACGTGGGATGACATCAATGCCAAAAATCAAGAATCCAACCGAAGCGATGGGCAAGAACGAATATATGGCCATGGTGCTGCTGGTAGATGACCAGGCCATCATCGGCGAGGCCATCCGGCGCGCACTGGCAAGCGAAACCGATATCGACTTTCACTATTGCTCGCAGCCGGAGGAGGCGGTGGCTGTGGCCGAGCGCACGCAGCCCACGGTGATCCTGCAGGATCTGGTGATGCCGGGCACCGATGGCCTGACGCTGGTGCGCCGGTATCGAGAGAATCCTGGCACGCGCGACATTCCGATCATCGTGCTTTCCACCAAGGAAGAGCCGACGATGAAAAGCATGGCGTTCGCGGCCGGCGCCAACGACTATCTCGTCAAGCTCCCCGACACGATCGAACTGGTGGCACGGATCCGCTATCACTCGCGCTCGTACCTGAACCTGCTGCAGCGTGACGAAGCCTATCGGGCGCTGCGCCAGAGCCAGCAGCAACTGCTGGAAACCAATCTCGAACTTCAGCGGCTGACCAATTCCGATGGACTGACCGGGCTATCGAACCGGCGGTACTTCGATGAATATCTCGGCGCGGAATGGCGTCGCGCTTGCCGTGAACAGACGCAACTGGCACTGCTGATGATCGATGTCGACGCGTTCAAGGCGTACAACGACAACTATGGGCACGTCGCAGGCGACGAAGTGCTGCGTCGCGTGGCAACGGTGATCCGCGAAAACTGCGCACGCCCGGCCGACCTCCCCGCGCGATTTGGCGGCGAGGAATTTTCGATGATCCTGCCTGCCACATCGCCAGGCGGCGCACGCCTACTTGCCGAGAAGGTCCGCCGCGCAATTGAGACGCTCGGGATTGCACACGCCGGCTCGCCGACCAGCGGCGTGGTCACGGTCAGCATTGGCGGCGCGGTGATCGTGCCGCACACCGAGGAAAATTCCAGCACGCTGGTGGAAGCTGCCGATAGCGGTCTCTACCAAGCCAAGCGCAGTGGACGCAACCAGGTGGTAATGGTGTAGATATTTCATCGTCGGCGCGACGTGCGGAATTACCGCAAACACGCGCGCCGGGATCGTCCAGATCGGCCTCCACGCAGCTCTCAAGCGGCGATGCATCCCAGGACGCGCGGCATGATGGTCGCGCGCCTTTGTATCGACTACCTGCGCCGCCTGTACGGCTGTGTGTCAGGTTTGCAACCAAATTGTGGGAATCTTCCGACAGGGATTTCGGAGCCGCGCGTCTGTCTGTGATTTCCCGTCCTGCCTATCTTTGCATCAGGCAAGTGCAATCCAGCATGACTGCCAGCATCGCAAACAAAATCGCGATCGCCGCGCGGCCCGCATCGCTCACAACGCAGCAGCCACCACCACACACACCGCCAGCCGGGTGGCGTGAGGATGGATCGTTGTGCCGACATGCTCCGCACGCTTGACTATCTGATCCAAACGGCAAGAGGTGAATCCATGACACAAATTAAGCGAAAAATCATTCTGGGCATGGCGCTGGCAACCACGGCAGTCCTGGCTGCATGCGGCGGCGACGACGGCATCGATGACCGCATCGGCATTAGCAAGCCGGCGGTGCGTGTGATCCATGCAGTCACGGCAGGTCCGAACGTCGATGTACTGCAGAACGGCGCACTGACCTCGCTGCAGAACATCCCGTACAAGACCGTATCGGGCTATTTCGACGTATCGACCGGCAACAACCTGTTCGCGTTCAACCTCGCCGGCACCTCGACGCAGGTGGCCTCGACCACCGTTGACGCACACACTGGCCACAAGTACACGGTGGTGGCATTGCCGGGCACCGCCACGCCGGACGTCGTGCAGATCGACGATCCGTACGGCAAGGGCCTGCTCGACACTTCGGCGCGCGTTCGTACCCTGAACGCATCGATCAACGCGCAGAATGTTGACGTGTACCTGACCACGCCGGCCGTCGACCTGAACTCGGTGTCGCCGAACATGGCTGCGGTGCAGTACAAGAACGCCGTGCCCGCATCGGGTCAGGACTCGCAATATGTGGACGGCGGCACCTATCGCCTGCGTATCACCACTGCGGGCACCAAGACCGTGATCTTCGATTCGGGCGCACTGACGATCTCCAAGAACGCCGACTGGCTGATCACCACGATCCCGGCCGACGGCTTCGGCGCCGTGGTGCCGAACAAGATCAAGGTGCTGGTGGCACAAAGCAATACCAGCAACGCGACGGCTCAGGAACTGGTGTCGCAGTAATCCGCTTCGTAGCTTGCGCCAGCGTTCTTCCAGGACGCTGGCGCGCAAAAAAAAAACGCCGCCCCTCGCATACCGAGGGGCGGCGTTCTTGCATGGACTGCACGCGCAGGGCACGTGCCTCGCGCGCTCAGTCAGCCGAATCCTTGACCTCTTCCTTGAGCACGTCGAGGTGCGAAAGATAGGCGTCCAGCTCGGCGCGGCCTGCGTCGGTGATGCTGTAGACGCGGCCGTTGCCTTCGACCAGCTCGGCAGTGATCGCGCGCGCCATCATGAGGCTGCGCAGGATCGGGCGCAACGCGCGAATGTTCTTGTCGATACCTCGTTCGCGCAGCCGTTCCATCAGGTTGAAGACGGTGGCAGGGCTGGCCTGAACGAGCTTCAGGATGTAGAGCCGGGAAACGATCCGGTCGAGCGAAGGCGGTTTCATGGGCGCAGTCGACGCAGCCAGAGGTGCGGGAATTCGGATCATGATGCGCAGCCCATGACTGCTGCCGCAGTCGGGCATCTCTCTCGTAATGCTTTAGAAAAACGGGGTGCGCATTGGCACCCCGAAAGCTTGCTATGTACGCGCCACCGCGGTGGCGCATGCGTTCAGGAACGTCACGGAGCGTTATTCTTCCTGGAACGCTTCTTCACGCTTCGCCTTGATCGACGGCAGCGCAACCACGGCAACCAGAGCGGCAGCGGCGATCAGCAGGCCCATCGACAGCGGACGCGTCACGAACACGGTGAAGTCACCACGCGACAGCAGCAGCGAGCGGCGGAAGTTTTCTTCCATCATCGGTCCGAGCACGAAGCCCAGCAGCAGCGGTGCCGGCTCGCACTTCAGCTTCAGGAACAGATAGCCGATCACGCCAAACGCGGCCGCCATAAACACATCGAACGTCTGGTTGTTGACCGAGTACACGCCGATGCAGCAGAACGTCAGGATCGCCGGATACAGGAAGCGATACGGCACGGTCAGCAGCTTCACCCAGATACCGATCATCGGCAGGTTCAGGATGATCAGCATCAGGTTGCCGATCCACATCGAGGCGATCAGGCCCCAGAACAGCGAGGGGTTGCTGGTCATCACCTGCGGGCCCGGCTGGATGTTGTGGATCGTCATCGCACCGACCATCAGCGCCATCACGGCGTTAGGCGGAATGCCCAGCGTCAGCAGCGGGATGAACGACGTCTGCGCCGCGGCGTTGTTGGCCGATTCCGGACCTGCCACGCCTTCGATCGCGCCCTTGCCGAATTCGTGCGCATACTTCGACGTCTTCTTTTCCAGCGAGTAGGCCGCGAATGACGCCAGCGCTGCGCCACCGCCCGGCAGAATACCCAGCGCCGAACCGAGCACCGTGCCACGCAGCACTGCCGGAATCATGCGCTTGAAGTCTTCCTTGGTCGGGAACAGGTTGGTCACCTTGTTCGTAAAGGTCTCGCGGGCTTCCTTCTGCTCCAGGTTCGCGATGATTTCCGCGAAGCCGAACATACCCATGGCGAGCGCCACGAAGTCGATGCCATCGGTCAACTCCGGCACGTCGAACGAGAAGCGCGCAGCGCCCGAGTTCACGTCAGTACCGATCAGGCCCATCAGCAGACCCAGCACGATCATCGCGACAGCCTTCGGCAACGAGCCCGACGCCAGCACAACGGCGCCGATCAGGCCCAGCACCATCAGCGAGAAGTACTCGGCGGGACCAAACTTGAACGCCAGTTCCGACAGCGGCGTAGCAAATGCGGCCAGGATCAGCGTGGCCACGCAGCCGGCGAAGAACGAGCCGAGGCCGGCAGTGGCCAGCGCCACGCCCGCACGGCCACGACGCGCCATCTGGTAGCCGTCGATGGTGGTCACCACCGACGACGATTCACCGGGCAGGTTCACCAGAATTGCCGTGGTGGAGCCGCCGTACTGTGCGCCGTAGTAGATACCGGCCAGCATGATCAGCGCGGCCACCGGCGGCAGCGTGTAGGTCACGGGCAGCAGCATCGCGATCGTGGCCAGCGGCCCAAGGCCCGGCAGCACGCCGATCAGCGTGCCGAGCACGCAGCCCAGAAACGCGTAGGCCAGATTCTGCAGCGACAACGCCGTGGAAAATCCCAAGGCAAGGTGTTCGAACAATTCCATTTGGTGCGACTCCTTAGCCGGTAATGAAAGCCGGCCACACCGGCATCTGCAGGTTGATGCCGTACACGAATGCACCGAGGCTGATCAGCACCAGCACCACGCCGTTGAGCAGCGCGCCCTTCCAGCTGAATTCATGGCTGGCCATCGACGACACCAGTACCAGCACGAACACCGACAACACCATGCCGAGCGGCTTGAGCAGCAGGCCGAACAGCACGACAGAACCGAGAATCCACAACAGGATCTTCAGATCCCAGCGGGCGAGTTGATCGTCTTCACCCTTCGACGACAAGGAACCGATCGTCACGAACGAACCCAGTACGGCAAGCACCAGACCGAGCAGGAACGGGAAATAACCGGGACCCATCTTGGCGGCTGTCCCCATGGTGTAGCCGCGCGCGACGAAGGAAAAGCCCAGACCGACCAGGATGAACATCAGGCCGGAGGCAAAGTCCTTTTGGCTGCGTATGCGCAAAACGATTCTCCTCAAAGTTGTGAAAAGCGGTACTGCGTGGCTCGCCGGCTCTGACGCCCACGCTGCGAACGCGCAGAGTCAGACACGTTCGACGCGATGGTGCGAACGATAAAAAGGCGAACTTTCAGCCGCCTTTCATTTGTCTGGGGTTTAGGGTATTTCCCGATCCTGCGAACGTATCGGACATCTTCATTTGCATCACAACGTGATGCAATTCCTGCGGACGATGCGCATCAGCGTAAGGCGACCGAAAGGTGCCACCGCAAGGAAGGTGAAAGGAAACATCGAGGCGTGAGGCGGGCGTGACCCGTAGACACGCCCCGCATTCTTTCAGGACGCTTACAGCGCCGAGGCAGACATCCTCGCAAAGACCATATGTCTGCTCATTCTGAAACGCAGCAGCATGTATGCCTGCCCCTTTTCAAGCTATCGCGCGGCTTCGACGCCGGCGTCAGCATCTTCGCAGGGGGGTGCCATGCTCGTATCGGCCACTTGGCCAAGTGCTTGGGCGTGCGGCGGCGTCGGCAGGATATGGCTGCCGCGCCAGTTGCCATAGCGGTAGTAGCCGAACGCGAGCACCACCGACACCACCGAACCGAGCGGAAAGCTCCACCAGATCGATTCCGCGCCAATGCGGGGCGCCAGCATCCACGCAAATGGCAGACGGATGACCCACATCGAGATGAACAAGATCACCAGCGGCGCCATCACGGCACCGGTGGCGCGCACCGTGCCGAACACGACGATCGTGAAGCCGAACAGGATGAACGACCACAGCACCACACGGTTGATATGCTGCGCGATCTCGATGGCAACGCCATCGTCGCCAAGAAACAGACCCAGCGAATGACGGTTGAACAGATAGATCAGCGCCACCAGCGCGCCGGTGATCACCACGTTGAACAGCAGGCCCACCTGCGTGATGCGCGCCACGCGCGCCCACAGTCCCGCTCCCACGTTCTGCGCCACCATCGAAGAAACGCTCGCACCGACCGCCAGCGCGGGCATCTGCACATAGGTCCACAACTGCGAAGCCACGCCGTAAGCCGCGGTGGTTTGGGATCCGTATGTGTTGACGAGCGACATCATCACGATGGCCGACGACGAGATCACTACCATCTGCAGCCCCATCGGCAAACCCTTCATGACCAGCGCGCGCAGGATCGCGGCGTTGGGCACCAGCAGTGCAAGCTGGTGCCGATGCAGCAACAGGAAATGCTTGCGCCGATAGAGCAGCATGATCATCGCCGCCAGACTGGTCAGCTGCGCGATTAGCGTGGCCAGTGCGGATCCTGCAATGCCCAGCGGCGGAATCGGCCCCACGCCGAAGATCAACACCGGATTGAGCACCACATCGAGCACTGCCGACAACAGCATGAAATAGAACGGCGTGCGCGAATCCCCTGCGCCGCGCAACGTCATCATCACGAAGTTGTAGAAGTACATGAACGGCAGCGCAACGAAGATGATGCGCAGATAAACCACCGCCAGCGGCGCCGCATCCTCCGGCGTGTGCATGGCCGCCAGGATATGCGGTGTGAAGATGAAACCGAGGGCCGAAGCAATCACCGACAGTCCGACAAAGAAGGTGGTACTGGTGCCCACCACGCGTCGCGCCTCGTCGACATCGCGCGCACCGATCGCCTGCCCGATCATGATCGTATTGGCCATGCTGATGCCAAACACCACGCCCAGCAGGAAGAACAGGATGATGTTGGCGTTCGACGTCGCCGTCAGCGCCGCCTCGCCCAGATAGCGGCCCACCCATACGGAATTGATCGAGGCGTTGAGCGACTGGAGAATGTTGCTGCCGAGCACCGGCAGCGAAAACATCAGCAGTGTGCGGCCAATCGGGCCGGTGGTCAGTCTGGCGTCTGGCTTCATCTGTGGGGATTTTCCGCACTGCAACAGCGCGTCGTTTCGGACCTGTCAGTCTAGTCCTCACGGGCGAGCGGTGCCAGCGCCGGCCACCGCTCCGCCCCGGCCGATAATCGCCCGCATCGCGCTGTGCGAAATCCGGCGCGACGCGTTAAGCTTGCGGCTTTGCCACCGGCCGTCCGCGGCACGCCTGCTTCCGGCGCACCGCCCTATCCCGCACAGGAGAATTTCATGACCTATCAGGATCTCGCTCTCTATATCGATGGTGAATTCGTCAAGGGCGGCGACCGTCGCGAGCAGGACGTCATCAATCCGGCCACGCAGGAACTGCTTGGCAAGCTGCCGCACGCCACCACGGCGGACCTGGACCGCGCCCTGGCGGCCGCCCAGCGCGCCTTCACGTCGTGGAAGAACACGTCCCCGCTCGAGCGTTCGGCCATCCTGCGCCGCGTGGCGCAACTGACGCGCGAACGCGCTCGCGAAATCGGCCGTGACATTACGCTGGACCAGGGCAAGCCGCTGGCCGAGGCCGTCGCCGAAGTCACCATCTGCGCGGAGCACGCGGAATGGCACGCCGAGGAATGCCGCCGCATCTACGGCCGCGTGATTCCGCCGCGCAATCCCGCCGTGCGCCAGATCGTGGTGCGCGAGCCGATCGGCGTCTGCGCAGCCTTCACGCCCTGGAATTTCCCGTTCAATCAGGCCATCCGCAAGATCGTGGCCGCAGTGGGCGCGGGTTGCACGCTGATCCTGAAAGGCCCCGAAGACTCGCCCAGCGCCGTGGTGGCGCTGGCGCGCCTGTTCCACGACGCAGGGCTGCCCCCGGGCGTGCTGAACATCGTCTGGGGCGTGCCCGGTGAAATCTCGACCTACCTGATCGAATCGCCGATCGTGCGCAAGATCTCGTTCACGGGATCGGTGCCGGTGGGCAAGCAGCTTGCCGCGCTGGCCGGCGCGCACATGAAGCGCGTCACGATGGAACTGGGCGGTCATTCGCCGGTACTGGTCTTCGACGACGCCGACATCGAACCCGCGGCCGAAATGCTGGCCCGCTTCAAGCTGCGCAATGCCGGCCAGGTATGCGTGTCGCCCACGCGCTTCTATGTCCAGGAAAAGGCTTACGACAAGTTCCTGGCGCGCTTTACCGAAGTGATTGGCTCGATCAAGGTCGGCAACGGCCTCGACGACGGCACGCAGATGGGTCCGCTGGCCCACGAGCGCCGCATCGCATCGATGGAGCAGTTCCTGGACGATGCCAACCATCGCGGCGGCAAGGTCGTGGCGGGCGGCGCACGCATCGGCGACAAGGGCTTCTTCTTTGCGCCGACTGTCGTCACCGACCTGCCCGACGATGCCAAGCTGATGGTCGACGAACCGTTCGGTCCGGTAGCGCCGGTCACGCGCTTCAAGGACACCGAAGAAGTGCTGCGCCGCGCCAACAGCCTGCCGTTCGGCCTGGCATCGTACGTCTTCACGAATTCGCTGAAGACGGCGCATCAGGTATCCAACGGGCTTGAAGCGGGCATGGTCAATATCAACCACTTCGGCATGGCCCTGTCCGAAACGCCGTTTGGCGGCATCAAGGATTCCGGTATCGGCAGCGAAGGCGGCCAGGAAACCTTCGACGGCTACCTGGTGACGAAATTCATCACGCAGGTCTGATGCCTGGCGCCCCTGCACCGTCCCCGGTGCAGGGGCGCCCGCCCTACTTCGCGCTGGTGGCCTGGCGGTAATCCTCCGCATACTGCTTCCACTGCGCCAGCGACACGTCGCGCCCATGCCGCGCCAGACGTAGCGCCTTCGACTGCCAACGCCCGCCCGCCGCAAAATCCTGCAGCGCCTCGATACGATCGGCCGCCTGATGGCCGCAGCCTCGCAGGTGCGCCCAGGCCGCCGCGCGGGCCATGGTGGTCAGCACCATCAGCAGCGCAGGTTTGTCGCGACAGTGCGCCAGGTCCACACGGTCCGAGGTCGGCTGCAGGCTCTTGACCAGGAACGAGTCACGCTTGTCGAGCGCCACGCAGGAAAGCAGCGCTGGCGATGCGGCCTGCATGATCTGCTGCGTCGTCGTCACGCGCTGCGCGTCACTGTTCCAATGCGGCTGTCCGTGCCTGTGCATCGCCACCCAGGCGCTCGGCGCAGCGCGCTTGATATCGATGAGCCGTCGAGCGGACGGGTCCCCGGCTTCATGCGCCAGTACCACGTAACGCTCCAGGCCAAGGCTGCCGACACCGGCCACGCGTCGCGCCACGTCTTCGACCACGAATCGGTGACCATGCTGCGATGACTTCGAATACAGCGCGAGGATACGGGCTGCACGCTCCCGCTGCGCCTTGTCCGCGCGCAGCGCACGCCGGTCGATTTTGATGCGAGGGCGACCGTCGCGGATGGTGGTGCGCGCTGCCAGCAAAGCGCCGCGCTTGCGTCGCTTCACCTGCCGCAGCAGCGTGGCCACGAGACCCATGGCCGTTGCACGTTCGATCCAGCGCGGCTTGCCGGTGCGCAACGTTGCAACGTAGGCCGCGAGCATGTGGTCGCATACCGCGCGCGCATCGCCGTCCGACAGGCCGAAGCCATGCCCGGCCACCAGCACGCTTGACAGCATGCGCACGAGGTCCACCGTAAACGGCGCCACCAATGCATCGTCGAAATCGTTCAGATCGAAATAAACCAGGCCGTTGTCGCCCTTGAACGAGCCGAAATTCTCCACGTGCAGGTCGCCGCAGACATAGGTCAATGGCGCTTCGAGGCCGATTTCATCGCTCAGCGAGGCCGCGTAGAGATGATTGGTGCCACGAAAGAACGCGAAGGGGTCTGCTGCGATCGCTGCCAGCTTCAGGGTCAGGCGTTCCGGATCGCGGCCGTGGTTATAGTGCAGGATGCTTTCGGTGACGGCATGCATTGGCGAAGTCCTTCCATGCGGCATGCGACGTTCGCCGCCACAATGGAGGCGCTATCGGAAAAACATGCCGCGAGTCAGGAAAGTGTAATCCGCTTCGGTTGCCATGAGCCACACCAATACGAGCAGGCAAAGCGGCGGCAACAGGATGGCACAGATCAGCGCCAGCCGTTCCCACGCCATGTGCATGAATACGGCGACGATCAGGCCCGCCTTCAGCACCATGAACAGCAGGATCAGGATCCAGCGCAGCATGCCGGACAAGTGAAGGTAGTCCACCATGTATGACATCGTGGACAGGATGAAAAGCAGCACCCAGACTTTCAGATACAAGCCGATCGGGTGCGCTTGTCCGCCGTGGCTTTCTGCTGGTTCGACATCGCCGGGCGCGGCGCGAGCGGGAGTGGTAGCCATGTTCGGCCTCACCAAAGATAGAACAGCGCAAAGATAAACACCCAGACCAGATCCACGAAGTGCCAGTAAAGCCCGGCGATCTCCACGGGCTGGTAGTTGCCGCTGAGGTCGTAGTGTCCGCGCAGCACCTTGCTGGCGATGAACAGCAGGTAGATCACGCCACAGGTCACGTGAAAGCCGTGAAAACCCGTGATCATGAAGAACGTCGAGCCAAACTGCGCGGCGCCGAGCGGATTGCCCCATGGTCGCACGCCTTCCACAACGATCAGCTTGGTCCATTCGAACGCCTGCATGCAGACGAACACTTCGCCGAGCCACGCCGTCACGAACATCAGCTTGGCGCATGCCATGCGGTCGCGCCGGTAGGCGCAGTTGACGGCCATCGCCATCGTGCCGCTACTGGTGATCAGCGTGAAGGTCATGATGGCAATCAGCAGCAATGGCACCGGCTGACCGCCGATCTCCATCCCGAACACTTCGCTGGGATTCGGCCACGGCACGGTGGTCGCCATGCGCACCGTCATGTAGCCCGTCAGGAAGCAACTGAAGATGAAAGTGTCCGACAGCAGGAAGATCCACATCATCGCCTTGCCCCACGACACCTTGAACGCGTGGCGGTCCGAGGACCAGTCGGCGACCAGACCTCGCACTCCGCTCGGCAGCGTGTCGTGCGATGCAACGGAGGAAGGAATTTGCGAACTCATCGATGCCCCCTTGCGTCAGCCCCGGCCGCAGATGTAGTTGACGATTTCCGGCGTCAGCCAGCCGAGCGCAACCAGCAGGACCATCCACAGGGCAAGCAGGAAATGCCAGTAGCGCGCGCAGAGTTCGATGCGGGCCAGCGTGCGCGCACCGCTGCCGCGGTCGGCGGCAACGATGCAGAAGGCCGCCAGTCCGCCGATCACGTGCAGGCCATGCATCGCCGTGAGGAGATAGAAGAAACTGCCGGCGGGATTGTTGGCGGGCACCACGTGCGCGGCATACAACGCGCTCCATGCCCACAGTTGGCAGGCGACAAAGGCGGCGGCCCCGAGTCCGCCCAGACGCAGTGCCACGCGCGCCCGCGCCATGCCGCCGCTACGCGCCGCGCGGGATGCAATAGCCATGGCCAGGCTGGCCAGCGCCAGCAGCGCGGTAGACAGCCAGGCCTGCCACGGCAAGGCAATGCGCTGCCAATCGGGGCTGTCCATGCGCATGACGTAGGCCGCCAGGAACAATGTGAACAGCGCGGTGACAACGCCCATGAACACCCAGAGGCCGACGCTTTCCGGCGCGCGCCGTCCGCCGCCGTGCATCGCGTGGCCGCCCGAACCGCCGCCCGGCGATTCACGCGAGACGCGAAATACGCCCGTGCCGGCGTCGACGGCAACCGGGTCGGCTTTCATGCCACGGCTCCGCGACTTGGATGCGGTTCCGGCGCGGCACCGCCGGCCTCGGGCGGCGCATTCTGCGCGATGAAGTCTTCCGCCGCACCCGGCACGCTGTACGCATAAGCCCAGCGATAGACGACGGGCAGATGAGGCCCCCAGTTGCCATGCACCGGCGGCGTCTGTGGCGTCTGCCATTCGAGCGACGCGGCCCGCCATGGATTCGATCCCGCATGCCTGCCGTGCCGCAGGCTCCAGAACAAATTGAAGACAAAGAGCAATTGCGCGGTCGCCACCACGAATGCGGCAATCGAGATATACATGTTCATGGTGTGCGCGGACTCGGGAATGAAGCTGTAGTTGTCCCAGGCGTAGTAGCGCCGTGGCATGCCAAGGATGCCGAGGTAATGCATCGGGAAGAAGATCGCGTAGGTGCCGATGAACGTGACCCAGAAATGCACGCGGCCCAGCGTATCGTCGAGCAGGCGGCCCGTGACTTTCGGATACCAGTGGTAAATGCCGCCAAACACCACCAGGATCGGCGAGACGCCCATCACCATGTGAAAGTGCGCCACGACGAAATAGGTGTTCGACAGCGGAATGTCCACGCTGACATTGCCAAGGAACAGCCCGGTCAGGCCGCCGATCACGAATGTGCTGACGAAGGCGATGGCAAACAGCATCGGCACCGAGAAATGAATGTCGCCGCGCCACAGCGTGATCACCCAGTTGTAGACCTTGATGGCGGTGGGCACGGCAATGATCAGCGTGGTGGTCGCGAAGAAGAACCCGAAGTACGGATTCATGCCGCTGACGAACATGTGGTGCGCCCATACCACCACCGACAGCAGCCCGATCGCCAGAATCGCCCAGACCATGGTGCGATAGCCGAAGATGCTCTTGCGCGCATGCACGCTGATCAGGTCCGACACGATGCCGAATGCGGGCAGCGCAACGATATACACCTCGGGGTGCCCGAAGAACCAGAACAGGTGCTGGAACAACAGCGGACTGCCACCCTTGTAGCCGAGCTGCTGCCCCATCGACACCATGGCAGGCATGAAAAAGCTGGTGCCCAGCGTCTTGTCCAACAACATCATCACGCCCGAGACAAACAGCGCCGGAAACGCCAGCAGGGCAAGGATGGTGGCCATGAAAATGCCCCAGACCGAAAGCGGCATGCGCAGCAGCGTCATGCCCTCGGTGCGCGCCTGCAGCACGGTGGTGACATAGTTCAGCCCGCCCATCGTGGCCGCCACGATGAAGATCAGCAGCGACACCAGCATCAGGATGATGCCCCAGTCGTGCCCGGGCGTGCCGGGCAGAATCGCTTGCGGCGGATAAAGCGTCCAGCCGGCGCCGGTCGGTCCGCCCGGCACGAAGAAACTGGCCAGCAGCACCAGCACCGACAAGAAGTAGACCCAGAAGCTGAGCATGTTCAGGAACGGGAACACCATGTCGCGCGCACCGACCATCAGCGGAATCAGGTAATTGCCGAAACCACCGAGGAACAGTGCCGTCAGCAGGTAGATCACCATGATCATGCCGTGCATGGTGACGAACTGGTAGTAGCGATTGGCGTCGATGAAATCGAACTTGCCCGGGAAGCCCAGCTGCATGCGCATCAGGTTGGACAGCGCCACGCCCACCAGCCCAACCACGATGGCAACCAGCGTGTACTGCACCGCAATCACCTTGTGGTCCTGGCTCCAGACGTAGCGCGTCCAGAAACCCTGTGGGCCGTGGGCATCGTTGGCATAGGCCATCGTTTCCTCCTTGCCTATTTCCCGCCCTGTGGCGCTGCGGCAGTGCCGGAGCCCAGCGAGTGGATGTAGGCGGTCAGTGCCGCCACCTCCGCATCCGTGACGGGCAGTTTGGGCATCACCGGCCCGAAGCCCTTCACGATGCGTGCCTGCGGGTCTTCGATCTCCCGCTTCAGGAAAGCGTCGTCTACCGTTGCGCTGCTGCCGTCGGTGAATGCCTGCGTGCTGCCGAACAGGCCTTTCCACGTGGGTCCCACGCTTGCGCCGCCGTCAACGCTATGACATGCCGCGCAGCCCTTGCTTTGCGCAAGCGCGCGGCCCTGCGCGGCAAGGTCGCCACCTGTCGATGCATCCGCGGCAGCCGGCTGGGCGGCCTTCGCCATGGCCACCGCAAAGGTCTGCTGCTTGGCCAGCCAGCTGTCGAAAGCCGCCTGCTCCTCCACGATCACGTAGCCGCGCATGTTGTAGTGACCGACACCGCAGAGCTGCGCGCAAAGGATGTCGAACTTGCCTGCCTGCGTGGGCGTGAACCAGAACGACGTGACCATGCCAGGCACCATGTTCATGCGCGCGCGAATCGGCGGCACGTAGAAATCGTGCAGCACATCCTTGGACCGCAGCAGCACCTTGACCGGCCGGTTCAACGGCAGGTGCACCTCCGGCCCGACGACGATGACGTTGTCCTGCCCGCGCGGATCGTCGGGATTCAACCCAAGCGGATTGCTGGCGTTGACGAAGCGCGCATCCGTGGTGCCGAGCTGGCCGCTCTTGCCGGGAAAGCGGAAGGCCCATTGCCACTGCTGGCCGACCACTTCCATCTGCATGGCGCCGGGCGGCGGATGAACATAGTCGGCATACACGATCAGGCCGGGCGCAAGCAGCGCCATGATCCCGACGGTACTCAGCCCGATCAGCCAGCGCTCCAGCCGCGCGTTTTCCGGCTCATAGGCGGCGCGATGTCCTTCGCGATGGCGAAAGCGCCAGACGATATACGCGACGAACAGGTTGATAACGACGAAGAAGATGCCGGTAATGACGAGGGTAATGGTGAGCGTGTCGTCCATCTGCTTCCAGTTGGACGCCAGCGGCGTGGCCCACCACGGGCTCAAGAAATGGAAGAGCACCGAAGCGGCAACGATGATGACGAGCGCAATTGCAATCGCCATGTCCCCTCCTCGTGTGCGCTGAGCCAGGCGGCAAAGCGCCCGCGTACGCACGTGGAATAAGACTAGTGCATCGTCTCAGGTCACTGCAAGGCGACATGCTGCGCATGCAGTAAGGCACCGCTCACAGCGTTCTGCACCTATCCGCGCGGCGGCGCGCCACCGCAACGCAGCAAGAAGAAAGGCGGATGAGGACCGCGCCTCATCCGCCTTGCATCGCCATATGATGCGTGTGTCTCACGGCTCCACCCGGGCAGTCGCGCTAATGGATGACATCGCGCGATTCGAGCTTCCAGTAGCACAGCGCAATAGCCATGCCGAAAATCAGATGGCCCGCCAACGTGTGCCAGCCCCGCGCATCGACGAACCAGGGAAATGCGGACGTCATCACGTAGAAGTTGAACACGTAGATCACGAGGCCGAACACCGCGCCGACCAGCAGCGACATGCCGGGGCTCGAATCGAGCTGGAAGGGTGCCATGATGGCACCGAGCACCACGCCGAGGATCGTGCCGAGCACAAAGTGGATGATCAATGCCATCGCCACGGTGCTCACGCTGAACATCGATGTCTGCAGCACGTCGCGTCCCATCACGATCGCCGCGATCATGCGCGTGGTGGCCCACGGATGTACGCCCGCGACCATGGTCGCCCAGAACATCTCCACGACGACCACCAATGCGCCTGCCGCAAGTCCCGACACTGCCGCCGCGGACCAGTCGGGCCGGCGACGCACGTAGTGGTGCGAATGCATGTGAAGTTCCATGGTGTCCTCCATCCTTGCGCGGCCAACGATGGCCATCAGGTAAAGCATAGGACAGCCTCTGCCGAGGTGGAGATCTGCAGAAAGCGCATGCGCACGCGGCGATACTGACCGGCGCGCGGAAAGTCGCTCGCACGGTACATGAGGCGAAGCATTGCCCACACACGTTTCAAACACTGCGGGACAACCCTGATGCCTGCCGCCTTGTATTCGGCACACACGACCTATACTGGAAAACATAAAGAAACAAGACAGGAGACCGCCATGGTGCATCTGCAGGCGCACGATCTTGTATTTCTGATCCCCATGGCACTCGTCGGCCTTTTGGCGATGGGTGCGATTCCGGTGGCCGCCAAGGCCCTGCGTATCAGTTGCCGTTGCGCGGGCGCCATCATCGGCGTGCTGCTCGGGGTGCTGGTATTGGAAGCGCTGCCGCTGCTGATATAGCGCGGCAAAGCGGAATCGAGGCGCCTTTTTGAGAGAAGGAGGCGAGGATGTCGCTGACACTGCTCGCCGCCGTCATGGCGGCGTTACTGGTGCTGACCGTGGCTTCGGCGCTATGGCGCTGCAGTCATCCATATCGAATGCGCTACCGGCGCTGCGCCCGCCGTCGCGCGCGCGCCGGCATTTGCCGGCAAATGCCGCGCCGCCAGCCCTGACGACTTACGGCCGCGGCGCGCTTCAGAGCTCGATCATCGAGAAGTCACTCTTGCCGACATCACATTCCGGGCAGCGCCAGTCTTCGGGAATGTCTTCCCAACGGGTGCCCGGTGCGAGGCCTTCTTCAGGCAGGCCCTGTTCTTCGTCGTAGACCCAGCCGCAAATCAGGCAAACCCAGGTCTTGTAGGCAATCGTTTCCTGCTCCAACACGCGCTCCCAAGTGATTTCGAAATTCCGTTCGGGGCGAATGATACGCGACTATGCGCGGCGTTTAGCGGCGACCGCGTTCGAGCCTTCCGTCCAAACGCCGTGCGCCACATCATGCCGGTCGATGCCGCCTACTGCCGGATCGAGAAATCGACGCGGTTGGGAGCACCTTTGTCCTTGATCCCTTCGGCCGTGAGCTTGGGCGCGGTCAGGAACAGCTTCGAGTCTGCAACCTTGCCCTCGCGTTCGAGCGATTGCTTGACTGCCAACGCACGCTGGTCGGCCAGCGCGCGCAGTTCGGCATCGGTCACGGGGGCGTTTTCCAGCAGCAGCTTTTCCATCTCCGCCGGCGGCAACGATTTGTTCAGGCCGATAAAGTTCTTCGGCTTCTTGAACGACTCGCGCTTGTAGACCGCCTCGAGATACTTTGGATACTCCTGCTTCGTCACCGTCACGCGCGCGCCCTGGTCGCCGCCTTCGCCTTCCTCGGCCTGGCTGCCCGATTGCGCGGAGCGACGCAGATCGCGCTGCTTGGCATCGGCAACGCGCTGGTCCAGCCACACGCGACGCGCACCGTCCGCGTCAGTGGCAGGATCGATACGCCCGCTGATCTCGAGCCGCAGCGATGGGCGGTCGTTCAGCGCTTTGCCGACGGTTTCGATCTTCTTGTGCGCGTCGTCGGTAAGCGTGGACGAACCCGGCGCGAACTCGATGTAGCCCAGTTCTTCACCGCTGCCGCCAAACGCCGACGCAATCAGCGAAAACGGTGACGTGATGGCTTTGGTGAGCAGATTGACGATCACGCGCAGGATCACGCCGCCGATGCTGAACTCGGGATCCGACAGCGACCCGGAAACCGGCAGGTTGATATCGATGACACCGTTGCGATCCTTGAGCAGCGACACCGCCAGCAGCACGGGCAGCTTGACCGCATCGGGACTATCGGTCTTTTCGCCGAACGTCAGTTGATCGAGGTACAGATGGTTCTTCGCATCGAGCTTGCCGTTCTCGATCTTGTACGCCACATCCACCGTGAGCTTGCCCTTGGTGATCGGATAGCCGGCATATTTCGCGGCGTAAGGCGTCAGCCGCGTCAGTTCCACGCCGGCCGCCTTGGCGGCAATGTCGAGGTAGAGCTGCTCGCCCAGTGGATTGAGCTTGCCGCTGATGCTGACCGGCGCATCGTCATCGAGCCGGCCATCGAGCACAAGGTCGGCCGGTGTGGGATCGCCCGACGACACCTTCGACACCGAACCTTTCATGTCGGTGAGATTGGCAGAGTAGTTGGGCTTGACGAAAAAGTCGGAAAAATTGATGTTGCCCTTGTTGATCGATACGCCGCCGAGCCGGATCTGCGGGCGCGGACCGCTCGGTGCTGGCGGCTGCGCCGGCGCCTCTGCGACGGGCGCGCTGGCTGGCGGCGCCGACGCGGCGTTGGCTTGCGTCAGGCTCGTGGATGGCGCGGCCTCGCCTTTTTCGGCACCACCTGCCATCACGTCCTGCAGGTTCAGCCGGCCGTTCGCGTTCAGGATCACACGCGCATAGAAGTCGGACAGCGCGACATGATTGATCCCGACCTGCATCGGCCCCTTGGCTTCGTTCATGTTGAAGTCGATGCCGCTGACCGCCAGAGCGCGCCAGCGCAGGAAGTCCTCGCCCGTAATGCGGTCCACCGTGCGCACGTTGCCAGCCACGGCATTGCCGTTGAACTGCACCGCAATCGGCTTGCCAGCCGGCGCGTTATAGCTGGCGCGCCCCTTGAGCGTCATGGTGCCGCTGCGCAGCGCCGCATTGAAGCGATCAGCCAGATACGGCTGCAGCGGCGCCATATCGAGGTCGCGCAGATCAAGCTGCAATTGCGCGGCCGGGGCGGTCGGCATGATCTGACCATCGATATTCATCACGCCCTTGCGGCCGCTTTCTGCATGCAGCTTCATCGGCAGTGCGCCCGGCGACAGCGGCCATGTGATCGTGCCCGTGTTCAGTCCGATATTGCGGAACTGATGAATAACGGGTCGGCCGCGATTGGCGTCGGCCGGCGCATAGTCGGCGATGCGCGCCGCACCGCCCTCCACCGCCACCTTGCCTAAGCGTACTTTCCACCCCGGAGGCGCCGGCTTGCCGCTGGCTTGCGCAGCCGGGGATGCGGGCGGCGGCGCATTTCTGTGCGCGGCTGCGTCCGAAGCGGACTCTGCCGCCCAGATCTGCGCGGTCTCAAGCAACTGTCCGCGATGGTCGCGCGTGGCCGAGATCTGCGGCTGCACGAGCGCGACCTGCCCCGCCTCGGATGTCTGTTTGGCAAGGTCGAGCTGGATACCGTCGAGCACGAGCTTGCTGGCCTTGATCAGCGGAAGGCTGGCGCCTTCGCTGTCCGCCACGCGTACGGCGCGCGCCGCACGCACGGTACGCGCACCCTTGCGCACTGGCACGGCCCGGGCGCTGTCGTCGGACGCAGCCGGCGCGGCGGTGGCCGGCATGGCAACCGGCTCGCGTGTGCTCACGTACACGGGAGACAATTCGAGGCGCGATTTGTCGAGCGTGAACTGGAAGACTGGCTGCGACCATGCCATGGCATAGTGCAGTTCCGCGTTGACGCCGGTGTCACCGAACTGGCTGCGCAGCTCACGCGGCCACCACGCCGAGAATCCTTGCGGGCGCAGTCCGGCGGTTTCCAGCGTGCCCTTCAGCGTGCCCGGCTTCAAGGCCAGTTCGCCGGTGTGCTTGATGGTCTGCCCGTTGGCAATCGTGATGTTGGCGTCGAGCTTCGCCGGTTTGTCGCCTGCGCTGGCCAAGTCGGCGATATCCACGTTGACCGGGCCGATTTCGAGCTTGCCAGGCCCGGACGGCGCGAGTTCGTCGACAAACCCGAGCGTCGCATCCTTGAGTGCGATCCGGTCGACGGCATAGGCCCACGGCGCCTCCTCTGGACGCGCTGGCGGCGTCTGGATGCCAGCCGCGGCCGGCGCCGATGCCGATGCCGATGGCACTGATGCGGCGGGCGGCGTCTGCACCGCCGCCGTTTTCGAGGCGGGCGGCGTTGCCCTCGCCGCTTCGGGCAGAAAGGCGGTGGCCAGATTCAGCGTACCGTCGGCTCGGCGCAGCGCTTGCAGGCCGAGCCCTTCCAGTTCCACGCTCTTCACATACACGCGATGCGCGAGCGGCTCGATGCGATCGAGATCCACGGCCAGACGGCCGGCCTTGATCAGCGGCGCGCCGGCATGCGTCTGCACATCGGCATCGCGCAGCGTGACCGTGCCGGACACGTAAAGGTCCTGCTTGTCCTTGTCCTGCCGAAAACCGACCTTCAGGCGGGTATCGACCCGCCCCGCGGTGACCTGCGCGTCCTTGAGGCGCGGCGCGAACGCCATGTATTTCGCGATCTCGAGGCCGTCCAGATTGACATTGAGATTGGTCTCATGCGTTTCGGCGAACGGCTGCGACGTGCCTTCAAGCGCCAGCGGCGACCCGTTGATCTTGGCAAACAGCGACGGACGGGTGTTCACCTCGACGTCGTGCGGCAAGTTGGACAGAAACGGCAGCGTCAGCGTGAAGTTCTCGACACGCTGCACGGTATCGCGCGGCTTGTCGTCATAAACGAAGCTGCTGTTGGTCACCGCGATATTGCTGACCGAGAAACGCGCGGGCTTGCTGTCGGCCGGCTTGGGCGGCTGCGCAGCGAAGCGCTCCTGAATATCGGCGAAATTCATCCGACCGGCGGCGTCGCGCACCACATGCACGGCCAGGCGGTCGATATGGAGAAAATCGACTACCGGCGCCAGATGCCATATCGACGCGGCCGAGGTATTGGCCTCGATTTCTCCCAGCGTCACCATCGGCGTCTTGCCGTCCGCCTCGAATATCGTCAGGTCGGTTGCCGTGGCGGCCAGTTCGAAAGGCCGGACATGCGCCGCGCCCAGCGTTACCTTGCGGCCCAGCGCCTCGGTGGCATTCTTCTCGACCAGATATTTGATAAGCGGCGGCCCGCCAAAATAGCCGGCCAGCCCGAAAATCGCCACGGCGGCCACCAGGCCGCCCGCTACACGCAAGGCCACGCGCCGGCGCGGCGTTGCCACGGCCGCCCCTGTCGCAGCCTGGATCGAATCCTTGAAAGCCATGTCACCCCAGAAAGTCTGACCCCGCGCCCGATGCGAGCCGTGCGCTTTGTGCCCCGGATTTCACTTGAATTTGTATTATGGAGACGGATTATGGCAGCGCAAAGAACGATTTAGTATTCGATTTGCTGGAAATGGCAGGGCGCCAGGGATCGATCTGGTATCTTTACGCCTTTGCGAAGCGTCCGTCGTGCCCGCCTGCTTACCCGCCGGCCCCGGTTCGCCAAGTTCGTGTCGTCATCCTTTCGGCCGTCTCCCTCCACGTCACCCGTGTTGCGCGCTTCGTATGTGAAGAATTTGTCCATGCGAGTCTTTTCATGTCCTCCTCCAGCAGTACTGCCGGGGTAACGGGCGCGCAAGGCGGTCAAGCCGCCCGCCCGTTGACCGGCCAGGATTACAAGACGTTGGCTCTTGCAGCGCTTGGTGGCGCGCTCGAGTTCTACGACTTCATCATTTTCGTTTTCTTCGCCAAGGTTATCGGCCAGCTGTTTTTCCCGGCGTCGGTGCCGGACTGGCTGCGCCTGCTGCAGACGTTCGGCATTTTCGCGGCCGGCTACCTGGCGCGCCCGCTCGGCGGCATCATCATGGCGCACTTCGGCGACCTGCTTGGCCGCAAGAAGATGTTCACTCTTTCCATCCTGCTGATGTCGGTACCGACGCTGCTGATGGGCCTGCTGCCAACCTATGCGACCGTCGGGCTGCTGGCACCGATGGCGCTGCTGGTACTGCGAATCCTGCAAGGCGCGGCCGTCGGCGGTGAAGTGCCCGGCGCGTGGGTATTCGTCTCGGAACATGTGCCGAAGCGCCATATCGGCTACGCCTGCGGCACACTGACCGCTGGCCTCACGGCCGGCATCCTGCTCGGCTCGCTGGTTGCCACCGGGATCAACGCGGTGTTCGATCCGCAAGAACTGCTGTCGCATGGTTGGCGCGTGCCGTTCGTACTCGGCGGCATTTTCGGCGTCGGATCGATGTACCTGCGGCGCTGGCTGCATGAGACGCCGGTTTTTGCCGAACTGCAGCAACGCAAGGCGCTGGCCGCGGAAATGCCGCTCAAGACTGTGGTGCGCGATCACGGTGGCGCCGTACTGATCTCGATGCTGCTGACGTGGATGCTGTCGGCCGGCATCGTGGTGGTCATCCTGCTCACGCCGACCTACCTGCAGACGATCTATGGATTTGACGCCCGCACAGCACTGGTGGCCAACAGCGCCGCGACGCTGACCCTGTCGATCGGCTGCGTGGTCGCCGGGGTACTGGCGGACCGCATCGGCGCGCGCCTGACGCTGTCCGTCGGCGGCGTATTGCTGGCCGCCAGCGCCTATGCGCTCTACACCACGGTCGGCGCGCGCCCGGACCTGCTGCTGCCGCTGTACGCGCTGGCCGGCTTCTTTGTCGGCACCATCGGCGCGGTGCCGTACGTGCTGGTTCACGCGTTCCCGGCGCAGGTTCGATTCTCGGGCCTGTCATTCTCGTACAACGTCGCCTACGCGATCTTCGGCGGCCTGACTCCGGTGATCGTCTCGCTGATGTTGAAGAACGATTCGCTCGCGCCCGCGCACTACGTGGTGGGCGTCTGCGCGATCGGCATTGTTACGGCGATGTTCGTGCGCAAGCGCCACGCCTGAACGCGGCCGCCGCGCAAATGTAAAAAGGGGAAGGCTCGCTGCCTTCCCCTTTTGATTTCCAGCCCTCGCCTGCGCGTTACGCGGCCCGGCGGTGCTGCCTGAAGAACTGCCACATCAGCCAGCTGGCATCGGGGCCGAGATCGCTGTGATATTGGATGCTGGCGTCGCCGCCGCTCCACGCATGATCAAGGCCCGCTACTTCCACCAGTCGTACCAGATCGCGATTCCAGCGGCCAAAGCGCACGTCGCGACAAGCGCCGTCGTCGGGCCCAGGGCCATCGTCATCGTTGGCGCTTTCCAGCCGTTGATCGAGCTTGTCGGCTAGCCCGTTGTACGCGAGAAACTGGCGAGCCAGCAAGCGCCCGTTAAGCGGATTGACTGCCTCGTCCGCCGTGCCATGGACTACGATCGCCGGCATCTCGGGCCCGCCCGGGCTGACGCCGGCCGCTTCGAGCAGCAGCGCAGGTTCAATCGCCGAGCCATGGCGCATGGCCTTCAGGCCGCCGCGCGGGTTATCGGCCGCGCCGATCACGACCCCCGAATGCATGCCGACCGCCGCCACCTTTTCCGGATAGCGCAGCGCCACCACCGCGGCCATGGCCGCGCCAGCCGAGAGACCTGCCAGGTAGATTTCGCCGCGCCGGACGTCAGGCCGATTGCCCAGTTCGTCGATCAGCATCGACACCGCCTGCGCCTCGCGGCCGCCGACGCCGGCGCCAAGGTCGAACCACTGCCAGCAGCGGTGCACCGACCGCCGCAGCGGCTGTTGCGGATAGGCGACGATAAACCCCTCGCGCTCGGCCAACGCATTCATGCGCGTGCCCGCCGCAAGGTCCTCCGGCGTTTGCTGACAGCCGTGCAGCATCACCACAACGGGCAGCGCGCCTTTTGCCCCGGATGGGATATAGAGCCGATACGAGAGCTGGGGCACGAGTTCGCCGGGCAGCGGTGCCAGCTTCAGCTTGTGCGATTGCCAGGCCCCGGGAAGGTCTCCAGGGGCGGGTTCGCCGGGCGCGGGATACCGCAGGCGGCGCGCTGCCGGATAGTCGTTATCGGGACGACCCAGCCAGCTACGGATTTGTTTCACGGTCTGGATCGGAGCGCGACCGATGGGTCGCCACTGCGTCTCCCAGACCGGAGATAGGCTTTTGGCCATATGAAGACTCCTGTTCAGCTTGGAACGGGCCTCCTCCTGTTATTTGTGCGATGCAGCATAGCACAGTCGGCCGCATCGATCTGCCGTATTGTCTGCAAGACACAACATGAGAATTGGAAACAATTCTGTCCTTGGTCGCCGCCCCGCGCCCCCAGCGATCGAAGAAATTTACTTCCCACGGACAAAAGAATGCAGAACGGCGAAAGATAGACGAATTTGGATGGGATTTATACTGAGGATCACAAAAAATCCGAAGGCAACCTTACGCGGCAATGCCCGACAATCGCCCTCAATCCGGTATCGTATCGTGCGCCCTGTGCCCCTTTCAGAAGGTGTGTCGCAACTTCATGGGCGGCGCAGGCATCACATCGGCGACTGGCATCTCGCCCGGCAGAGTCCACTTGCAGGCCGGAGAAATACTATGCGAGCAGGGACGGCCGGCACTCGCGGTGTATCCGGTCCGGACGGGCGGCCTCAAAGGTGTGTACGAATCGCAACTGGGCTGGCGTCAGGTCAGCCGCTTTTTTCTGCCCGGCGATGTGCCCGGGCTGGAAGCCCATGATGCCCCCGCGTACGGCATCAGCGTCGTCGCCTTGCAGGATACCGAGTGCTGCGTGGTACCGGTCGAAGCGGTGCAAGCGGGGTTCGCCCATGCCGACCTGCGCGCCGCGGCCCTCGACATCTTCCGGCGGCAAACCCGGCGACAGTCCGAGCTGCTGATCGCCATCGGCTCGATGAAGGCGGCGCAAAGGCTGGCAATGCTGCTGCTCGATCTGGCTGGCGAGCAGGCGCGGCGAGGCATGGCGGACAGCGTGCTGACCCTGACCATGACCCGCAACGACATCGCCAGCTATCTGGGCCTGACATTGGAAACGGTGTCGCGACTGCTCTCGCGATTCCGCTCGGCCGGGTTGATTACGGTCCGGCACCGCTTGCTGCGCATCGTCGACGAGGCTGGCCTGGCCGCCGTGCACGCCGATCCCGAGCGCGTCACATTGCGGAACCCTGACGTCGACTGAGCCGACCGTCTTGCGTATACCGCTCATGCGCGCCGCGGCCCCCCATCGGCGCCACGCTCAGCGCGCTGGCGCGAAGGCCAGCAGGCGGCACGGATGCGCCCGGCGCGCCTCGCTGACACGGGCGCACCGGCTTCCGGCAAGCGCGTTCTAGCGCTCGCCGACGCGCTGCCAGCCTTCGGGCGAGAACGTGCGGATCGCGGCCGCGCGGCGCGCGGTGTCTTTGCCAAGATCGCGTTCGTAGAAACGCTGCTCACTATCGAGCAGGAATGAATGGACACCGCTTTGCCCATATCGCGCCGGCCATGCAACGAACGCGAACTTTGCGTCGCTGCCCTTTGGCGGCGCGATCACGCGAAAGCGATATCCGAAGAACGCCTCGTCCGCGGGCGTTTCCGGCCCCATCGACAATGCATCGGGGCCCAGCGGACTATCGTTGTCGGCCGACGCCGAGGGCCAGTACAGACCGTCGGTTTTCGCCGGACTGCTGACCAGCTTGCCCGCGTAGGCGCCCCGCCCCACCTGCTTCGCGTATTGCTGCTGGGCATCGGCGAGTTGCTGCAGGGTGTCCATGGCGACGATTTCATTGCGGCCAATCGTGCGCACGCGCACTTCGCGCTCGCCAGCGGGGAGGTCGAACTGCCATCCCGACTTCCGCTTGACGATTGGCACTGGAAATGTCCAGCCGCTGTCACCGACTTCGACGCTGGCGATGTCGTCGCCTTCCTTGCGGATGGCATGGTGGCTCGCCCAGGCGCCGAGAAAGTCGTAGACGTCCTGCTGGTCGAGATGAGGCGGCAGCAGCTTCGGGTATTGCGCGCCAAGCACGCGCGTCAACGCCGCCGGATCGCTGCGGGCGACGCCGTCGCCCAGCGCGTCCATCGCCGCTTCAGGCGTGGGATAGACCTGCTGGGCCAAAGCCGGCGCCACTGCGCCGAGCAGCGCCGCCGCACACAGCGCGCGTAGCAGACGCAGCATGAATGCGGATACTACCGATTTCCGATTACGCATCATTGCTACCTCCGACCATGACCAAAATGACCGCCGCCGGCGCCTCCGCCCAAGGCTGGCCCGCCGCCGCCGTGGAAGCCGCCGCCCGAGGCAGCCGGCATGGCGCGCGGCGTGCGGCCGGTATCGCCACGGACCGCGCCGCGATCAACCTGCTGACGCATGCGATCGCCATTTCCGGCATCCCGGAAGGCGTTATTGCGATTGCTGTCGCGCGCACGATTACGCGCTTCGGCCTGATCCGCCCGCTGCCGGTTCGCATCTGCGGGCCGGGGATTCTGGCCGCCTGCCTGACGATTGACGTTTGGCGCGCCATGGCCAGAAATCGATTGTCCGGTGCGCCCCTGGAACGATTGCGCCGCACGCTCGCGAGCCGCGTCGCGCTGGCTTTGCTCGCCGGATCCGCCCTGTCCTAGACGCTGCGTCCCGCCAGCGCCGCCGAGCTGGCCGGCACGCGGATTCTGTACACCGCCGCCTGCCTGCCCAAGACGCTGACCACCGCCGGCCTGTCCCGCTCCGGGACGGTTCGCCAGCGCCTGCTGGCGCTGCGCGTCGTAACGGCCGGCAACGTTCGCATTGTTGTACGGCACATTGCCGCGATTGGCCGGATTGTGCTGCCAGTTCACGTTGGCCCGGTTCACGTCGAGCCGCTGGTTCACGTTAATGTTGTTGTAGCGATTGACGTTGATATTCACGTCGTGATGGCCCCAGTCGAAACCGCCCCAAAGCGAATTGACCGCGGCAACACCGAGCCCGAATCCGACGCCGGCCACCAGCGCCCCGGCAAAGACGGATCCCGGCGGCGGCGGATAGTAGGCCGGCGGATAAGCCGGATAGGGCCACGCGCCATAGACCACGGTCGGGTTGTAGGTCGGCACATAAACCACCTGCGGATTGGCCGGCTCGATCTGCACGATCGTCGTGCCGCCAGTCTGCTGCGTCACGACCTTCTGTTGTTCCGTCGTCTTCAGGCTGCCGGCCTTCTGCGCTTGTACGCGCAGACGCTGCACGGAATCCATCACGTCATCGGGCTGCGCAAGGAATGCGTCGCCGACCGACTGGACCCACTGAGGCTGACGTCCGAGCATATCCATGACCGACGGAAACGCGACCAGCGACTGCACGCTTGGATCCCACCGCTCGCCTGCAACGGCCTTGGTCGCTGCGTCACCCGACAAACTGGGATTCGACTTCGACCATTGCGCGGCGGCTGCCACATCAGCCGGGTAGGTCGATGCCATCAACACCTGCGACAACAGTGCGTCGGGATAAAGCGCCACCGGCGCCAACAGTTGGTCCAGATGCGGCGGATCGAGCTTAGCCTGGGCCATCGCATTGCCCGTGCCGGCCAGCAACGTCAGCCCGAGCAGCCAGGCAAGGAATCCTCTTGCGCGGAACATGTTCGCTCCTTGTAAAGACGGATGAGACCGCTACGTTCGATGTATCCGCGCATGCTGCCCCGTCTGTGTAGATGCGCGGACGCGCGGCTTACTTGCGCTCCTGCGCACATTCCTGGCGATAGGCCTCTTCCAGCCGCTTGCGATCGGGTGCGCGTTCGAGCGTCGGGTAGGTGAGCCCTTCGGCGGTCTGCACGGAGGACTTTCCTTTGGACCATTGCGGCGTCGATGGGATGGCGTTGAGCTTATCGAGCAGTTGACGGCAGTGCTCTCTTTGCGACGTACTCAAATTACCTTCGACGTCTTCCACCGTCGAGGTGGCCGGATCAAGCATGCGCGGCGGAACAGGCGCCGTCATTGGCGATGCGGGATCGATTGGAGGCGCGGCCTGAACACTGAACCCGAACAAGCCGATGCATCCCACTGCAGCCATGGCTGCGAAAACCTTTTTCACAAAAACTCCAGAATCCTGTGGCAATGCATTGATTGCCATGCGATAGACGCCGGTCGGCGGGAGCAAACGAGTAACGATCAACTCGACATTGCCGGACCGAGATCGAGCAATTTCAGCGGTCCACTCTGCCGCTGCCACGCCGGCCGGTACGATTGCGCAGCAGCTCGAGTTGCAGCAGCGCATCCGCAAGCATACTCTTGAGCCGCACGTTTTCTTCCTCGAGCTGGCGCATGCGCCGCACATCCGACGCTTCCTTCAGCCGTGGCGATCCATATTTCGTCCGCCATCCGTAAAATGATGCATCGCTGAAACCATAACGTGCGCAAAGCTCGCGTACCGGGACGCCTTTAGCAGCCTCTGCGAGGTACATGCGGATCTGATCCTCCGAATAGCGTCTGTTCACCCGAATGCCTCCACTCCGCGGGCCTCCGCGCGGCTGACCAGACGGTCCGCCGATCCTGCGGGTAAGTTAGCGTAGCGCTCGTTCAAAAGGCAAGTCAGTGTCTTTGCAACGCGAGTTAAGAAAATTGAAGTCGAAGCATCGGAGAGATCAGCAATCTTGGTACCGGAACAACCACGAGTGCCTGGCCCACGTTGCGCGAGTCAAATTTTGTCATTCCAAATTGGAAAAATTCGTCGTGCTGGACACTGTGGAACAGGTGATCTAAACCATTTCGTATGGCAAGCACTCGCTGCCATCGCGGCAGCTGAAAAAAAGAAATGCCTGCGAAACGCTTCTGCCATGCGGTTTGCGGGCATGTCTTGTTGTGAAGACAAGAGGCCTTGCGGCGCGGTGAATTTCACGCATTCGAACGCCATTACTGGTACTTTCTAAAATGTTGTATTAAGATTTCCTCGCATCAACTAATTTTCAAACGCCTGCGAAACGCGCATCCCAGCGCTTGCAGACAGGCGGTCGACAGCTACGCATCGTTACAACGATGACGCCAATATATGAGCTGCCGGATTACCCCAGGGCCTGAGGAAGCGGTGCCACTGTAGTTCCACTAAAAATTCCTGACACAAATGTCTGGAAGCTTTGGCGGTGGTGGTGATACCCATGTGAAGCGGTATGGGTGTATTACCTGGGGTTGAAGGACCTCCCCTGTTTTCTTGTTGTATCAGTTTGAGCCTTGCCTGTTGCGCCCCCAATGCAGTGGCGCGGCGGGCAAGCCATCTATTTGCCCAGCTTTACCATAAAAAAAACAATCGGAAGAATCAGATCGGGAGAAGTCAGTATGCGGCATGTCAGCACCAAGCTATTGCATGTATTTGTCCTGCTCATGGAATACCGTGATCTGAGCGCGGTAGCCGCCTGCACGCAGGGACGCATTCCAACTGTTGCCTATAGTCTCGCGCGGCTGCGCGAAATCACCGGCGACCCGCTGTTCGTCAAGCGAAACGGCACGCTCGAGCCGACGCCTCACGCACTGCGCCTGGAGCAGACGGCGCGGCAGATCTTGTCCAAGTGGAATCATCTCGTACAACCGCTCGACGGCAACGTTCAGTCGGAAAACACCGGGCGGCGTATCTCCATCGGCTTTTCGTCATCGATCGGGGACCCGGTCATTACGGAAATCCTGACTGCGCTGTGCGAGCGTTTTCCGCACGACAGTTTCATCACGCGCCCCGTGATCGCCGATGCGGCGCTTGGCGAGAGCCTGGAGACCGGCAAGCTCGATTGCGCCTTCGTGGTCGACGGCATCAGCGTGCCGGACAGCGTCACGCCGCACAGCATCCTGGCTACGCCGCGCCGGCTGGTCAGCGCGGCGCGCGTGGGCTCGAGCGACGATGTGGAAAGGGACTGGATCTTGCTGCAGGAGGATTGCGAAAGCGGCAGCCCACTGCGCGCCTTTCTCGCGCGACAGGCCACCACGCCAGGCCATCGCGAAACCGTGGTGCCGTCGTGGCACACGCAGATCACCCTGCTGCAATCGGCAGGCGGCATCTGCCCGGTACTCGACTTCAACGTGCCGTTGGTAACGCGCGACCGGAAAACGCGCCTGCTGGCGCCGCCGGCGAGCTTTCCGGCCTGGGCGGCGCTGCATTTCTGGATGCCGCAGTGCACGCCTGACCGCGCCATCCTGCGCGACATCATGGAAGTTGGCGCCGCGGTGCTCCGAGACCCGCTCAAGGCCATCGACGGCCGCCGCCAGGCGCAGCAGCCATCCCGCCCGCTGGCTGTGGCCTGACGCGCGTCCAGATCCAGCCATCCATTTGCGGCCCCGCCGATGGCGACATCGCGGGGCCGCAATGCATTCGTCTGCGCAAACGCACAACTTCCCATTTCATTTTGCGAATCGTCTTACTGCCCTAGTCAACGCCTCCCATTACTCTCGGCTGGCATCGCGTCGCATCGGATCGTCGCCCGTTTGGTCCGGTGCGCCGGGTGTACGCAGTTGCTGCGTGTTCGCGCCGCACACGTCTGTCGCGTGCGGCGCTTTTTTGACGCCAGCGCGGAGCCGAACGCTGAGCCATGTACAGCACAGGAGTCAATGGATGACGTTGAGGATTTTGCTGGCCGACGACCACCCCGTCATTACGGCGGCGATCCGGGCCAGGGTGCAGACCCAAACCGGCTGGGAAGTTTGTGGGGAAGTTGCAAGTGCCTCGGAATTGCTGCAGCAGGCCGACATTGAGCGGCCGGATGTCGTGGTGACGGATTTCCATATGCCCGGCCCCGCCGAGCTAGACGGCGTAAGGCTGATCAGCGCCTTGCGCCGCCGCTATCCAGCCATGTCGATAGTGGTACTGACCATGATCACCAATCCGCTGGTATTGCGGACCATTCTTGATGTCCGCATTCAGGGACTGTTACTCAAGGATTGCCAGCTCGACGAGATCGCCACCGCAATTGCGCGGGCGCAGCGCGGCTTCACCTATATCGGCAAGTCCGCGCTGCGCGCTCTGGCGCCCACCGACCTGCGCACCATGCTTCCCTGCGGCAGCGATGGCGAACAACGCCTGTCGGCGCGCGAGACGGAAGTGTTGCGCCTGTTTCTGACCGGCCGGTCCGTTACCGAAATTGCCACGACGCTATGCCGGAGTGTCAAAACCATCAGCCGGCAGAAAAACTGCGCCATGCACAAGCTGGGCGTCAGCAATGACCGCGAGCTGTTCGAATGCGCGGCACTGCAGGGCGTCGTCCTGCCAAGGAGTTGATCCACGATGCATGCCACTGCCCGCTATAATCGGCCGCGGCGCATGCTGGCCTCGCCAGGCGCCGCCGCCATTGCCACCCCTGCGGAGTGTCCGCTGCCCATGCTGTCCACGCCAAGCGCCTGCTCCCCCACGCTCGAAACCTGCCGCGTGCCCGTTCTGCTCGTGGCCGCGCCGGCCTCCGGCCAGGGCAAGACCACGATCACCGCTGCACTGGCGCGCCTGCATGCACGCCAGGGGCTGCGGGTGCGCGTGTTCAAGACCGGGCCGGACTTCCTCGACCCGACCTTGCTTGCCGCGGCCAGCGGCGCACCAGTGCACTCGATCGATCTATGGATGACGGGAGAGGCCGACGCGCGCGCCAGGCTGGCCAGCGCGGCGCGCGAGGCAGACCTCATTCTGGTCGAGGGCGTGATGGGTCTGCACGACGGCACGCCCAGCAGCGCCGATGTGGCCCGGCTGTTCGGCCTGCCGGTGCTGAGCGTGATACAGGCGGGCGCCATGGCGCAAACGTTCGGCGCCGTCGCTTACGGCCTGGCGCACTACGGGCAGCCGTTTCGCGCCATGCACGTATTGGCCAACGGCGTCGGCAGCCCCCGTCACGCGACCCTGGTGCGCGAAAGCCTTGCGCCGGACATCAAGTGGGCAGGATCGCTGGCGCGCGACCCGGCGGCGAGCCTGCCGGAGCGGCACCTGGGCCTGTTCAGCGCGGACGAGTTGCCGGATCTGATGGATCGGCTGGACCGTCTTGCCGACGCCCTTGCCACCCAGCCGATCGCACAACTTCCCGAGCCGGTGCCGATCGCCGACGTCGGCGCACCGCCGGTGCCCGCATTGCTGGCCGGCAAACGTATCGCCATCGCGCGAGACGAGGCATTCCGCTTTATCTATCCCGCCAATGTCGAAACGTTGACAGCGCTGGGTGCCGATATTGCGTGGTTCTCGCCACTGCACGACCAGACGCTGCCGCCGTGCGACGCCTTGTGGCTGCCGGGCGGTTATCCCGAATTGCATGCCGCCGGCCTGGCCGCGAATATATCGATGGTTCGCGCGATTCGTGACGCGCACGCGCTCGGCATGCCGATCCTGGCCGAATGCGGCGGCATGATGATGCTGTTCGACACACTGGTCGACAAGGCGGGTGTCGCCTATGCGATGGCGGGGCTGCTGCAGGGCACCGTTACGATGCAGAAACGGCTGGCGGCAATCGGGCATCAAGCCGTCACGCTGCCGACGCAGCATGGCGTCATACGCGGGCACACGTTTCACTATTCCGCGACCGATTCGCCATTGACACCGATCACCCACGCGGTATCGCCGCACGATGGGTCGCGTGGCGAAGCCGTGTATCGGGTAGGGTCGCTCACCGCGTCATATGTGCACTTGTATTTCCCGTCGAATCACACGGCCATCGCGGCGCTGCTTGGCGGGGAGTGATGCGTGGAAAATTTCAGGCTGCGTCGCGTTCCGCTGTCGTCCGTGCCACAGCATCGGCAATGCCTGATTCCAGCTGCGCCAGGCCCTTCGACAGATTGTGCATCGTGGTTTCGGACACGTTGGCGAGCACATCCTGCAGAAACGCGGATCGGCGCGGCATCGCCTGATCGACGATGTCTCGTCCGAGGGTTGTCAACGTGACGTTGGTCATGCGATTGTCACGCTCGCTGGTGGTGCGCTCGACCCAGCCCAACTCCTGCAGGGCCTTCAATTGACGCGTAAGCGCGCCGGGGTCCATGCCAACGCGATCGGCCAGCGGCTTCTGCGCAATGGGGCCCTCGTGTCCGTACAAGGCAAAGAGAATGCGCCAGCGCGGCAGCGGATGGCCGATACGCTGTTCGAACGCCGATGCGTACGCCCGGTACGTGCGTCCAAACTGTTGCAGCACGGCCAGGCTTTGTCGCTCCAGTTCCAAATTCAGTCTCCTGTTGGCGAAGATCTTCCGCCGATGTTCAGTCCGTCGCCATCGCAGGCTCTTGCACCCGCGTCAGCTTGATGGGCGGCACGCGGCGCGTGCGCCAGATGCCGATCAATGCTGCAATCGCCGCCAGCATCAGGCCCAAATGGATCGCGCTAACCAGCGATGCGCGCGCCTGCTCAAGCAGCAAGGCTCCATTGTGCCCTGCACTGTGCAGATTGGTCAGCAATTCGGCCTGCGATGCCTTGTCGATCAAGATCTGCGGGTCCGTCATTCTGGGCGCCCATTCCGATGCATTTGCCGCAGCAAGTGCATTGGTAACGCTCGATGTATAGCTGCGCGTCACCAGTGTGCCAACCAGCGCGGTCCCGACCATCCCTCCCACCATGCGTAGCGACTGCAACATGGCCGTAGCAATGCCCAGGTGCGAGCGGCCTGCCGTCTGCTGTGCAAAGACGGTCAGGTTCGGCAGGACGAATCCAAGACCGAGCCCCGCGCACAGCATGATGGCCAGCAGCACGTGGTGATGCATAGCGCGCGTGGCCTGGGAGAGCCCCAGCAGCGCCAACGCCAACATGGCGAAACCGGCATAAAGCATGCTGTTAGGCCGCGGGATGCGTGTAATGATCCGGCCGTTGACGATACTGCCCACCGTGATGCATACCACGAGCGGCGTTACCAGCAGCCCCGCTTCCTTCGGCGAGTAGCCAAACCCGCCCTGAAACAGCAACGGCGCGTAAAGCAGCAACGCAAACATCGCGAATCCGCCCAGCACCCCGAGCAAGAAAAGCGGGGACAGCGCCGGATTTCTGAACATGTCGAGCGGCAAAATCGGGTTCGCGCAACGGTGCGACCATTGCCACAGCGCCACGAATGCGGCGCACGACAACACCATCAGGCCGACGGTCACCAGCCCCAGGCCACGCTCGGGCAGCCATTCGACCGACAGTTGCAGGCTGCCAAGGCCCACCGCGATCAACATGGCGCCCAGCCAATCTATCCGCACAGGGCCGTCGTGCGAGGCCTGCCTGAGGTGTGGCAAATACCGCCATGCGAACAGCAGTCCGAGCACGCCAACAGGTACGTTGATGTAGAACACCGCTCGCCATCCAAACCATTCCGTAAGCACGCCGCCAAGCGACGGGCCCAGGGCGTTGGCCAGGCCGAACGCGGTGCTCATCATCACCTGCCAACGCAGGCGCACATGGGAATCGGGGAACAGGTCCGGAATACAGGCAAATGCGGTACCGACCAGCATGCCGCCGCCAATGCCCTGCAGTGCGCGCGCACCCACCAGGAACAGCATGTTGTTGGCCATGCCGCACAATACTGAAGCCGCAAGAAACACCACGATCGATGCCAGTACGAACGGCTTGCGGCCGTAATAGTCGCCAAGCCGGCCGAAAATCGGCACGGTAATCACCGATGTCAGCAGATACGCCGTAGCGACCCACGCGTAGTACTCGAAGCCTTGAAGTTCGGCCACCACGGTGGGCAATGCGGTAGCCACCACGGTCTGGTCCAGCGCCACCAGCATGACAACAAACGCGATGCCCAGCATGGCCAGCAGAGATTCCCGAAACGGCAGCACCTGCCCTCGGTTGTTTATTTGTGCTGGATCCTGCGCTGGATGGGGTTTCGAAGCCATTTCTGTTGCCGAATCAATCGTTGTAACGTCAAGGATCGAGAAATTATAGGCTCCTGGCGCATCGTGTGCTGGGGAATTTCCGAGCGCGTCAAACAGGTGGCGGATCGTGCCATCATTCTTGGGTCAGCCATCCGCAAGTCAAAGGAGTTTGCATGAAGCCGATCACGTTGTTCGGTGCACCGACAGACGTCGGGGCCAGCATTCGCGGCGCCTCGATGGGCCCGGAAGCGCTACGCGTGGCCGACATCGCCGGCGCATTGATACGGAACGGTCTCGATGTACGAGACATCGGCAACCTGAACGGACCGGGCAACCCCTGGCAACCGCCGGTCGACGGCATGCGGCACCTCGAAGAAGTGCTGGCATGGAACCGCCAGATCTTCGACACCGCGTACGCCGCGCTGACAGCGGGGCATATGCCGCTGCTGATGGGTGGCGATCATTGCCTGGCGATCGGGTCGGTCAGCGCCGCTGCCCGACACTGCCGCGAGCAAGGCAAACGCCTGATGGTGCTATGGCTGGACGCCCATGCCGACGCCAACACGGGCAGCACCAGCCCCACAGGCAATATCCATGGGATGCCGGTGGCGTGCCTATGCGGCGATGGTCCGGCACCGCTCACCGCGTTGAGCGGCGTCACGCCGGCCATGTCGCCCCAACAGATCCGCCAGATCGGCATCCGCAGCGTCGATGCCGAAGAGAAGTTGCGCCTGCGCGAATTGGGACTGACGGTCTACGACATGCGCTACATCGACGAGAACGGCATGCGGCAGACGATGGAGCGCGCGCTGGCGGGCATCGACGCCGATACACATCTGCATGTCAGCTTTGACGTGGACTTTCTCGACAGCCAGATCGCGCCAGGGGTGGGCACGCCGGTGCGCGGCGGGCCGACCTATCGCGAGGCGCATCTGGCGCTGGAAATGATCGAGGACACCGGCGCGCTATGCTCGCTCGACGTGCTCGAACTCAATCCGGCGCGCGATGTCCACAACCAGACCGCGGAACTTGTGGTGGAACTGATCGAAAGCCTGTTCGGCAAATCCACGCTGTAGCCGCGGCGCGATCAGGCTGCCGGATAGTTGAAGCGCTCGCCCTGCGCGTCGCGATCGTAGACGCGCTGGCCTGCCACATAGGTGGCGCGCACCACGCGATCGTCCCCGAGCGTCATCAGCACGAAAAGGCGTTCGACGATATCCGCGCAGTAGGCGTCGCGAAAATCAAGCATCGGCGTGGCCTTGCGATCGAGGATAACCAGATCGGCATCGAAACCGGGAGCGATCGAGCCGATGGTGTTTTCGAGACACAGCGCCTCGGCGCCGCCTCGCGTGGCCAGATACCAAGCGTGGATTGCCGTCAGCCGTGTGCCATTCATGGCGGCAACCTTGTATGCCTCGTTCAGGCTCTGCAACTGGCAGAAGCTGGTCCCGGCGCCGATATCGGTGCCAAGGCCCACCCTCACCGGCCGCGCGGCTTGCTTGGCATCGAACAACCGGAATAGGCCGCTGCCCAGGAACAGGTTCGAGGTCGGGCAGTGCGCTAGCGCCGCGCCGGTCTGATGACAGATCGCGAAATCCTGCTCGGTCAAGTGGATACCGTGACCGTAGATGGACCGGTCACCGACGATGCCCGCATGCGCGTAAACATCCAGATAACTTTGGCGTGCCGGGAACAAGGACCGCACCCAGGCGATTTCATCGAGGTTCTCGCACAGATGCGTCTGCACGTAGGCGTCGGGATACTCCTTGCGCAGCGTGCCGCAGACATCGAGCTGGGCGTCGGTGCTGGTAGGCGCAAAGCGCGGTGTAATGCAATAGTGCTGGCGCCCTCGGCCATGCCAGCGTCCGATCAGCGCCTGGCTTTCCCGGTATCCCGTCTCCGCGGTGTCCAGCAGTGCTGGCGGCGCGTTACGGTCCATCAGTACTTTGCCCGCGATCATGCGCGTATTGAAGCGGCTCGACTCCTCGAAGAATGCATCTACCGACTGCGGATGCACGGTGCAGTAGACGGCCGCCGTAGTGGTCCCGGCACGCAGTAGCTCCCGCAGGAAGACCCCCGCCACGCTGCGCGCGTGCCCGATATCGGCAAACTGCTGTTCCGCGATGAACGTGTATTTGGTCAGCCATTCGAGCAGTTGTTCGCCGAACGCGGCGACCATCTGGGTCTGCGGATAATGGATATGCGTATCGATAAAGCCGGCACTAACGATCGCATCGGGATAGTGAAGTACCAACGTATCGGCAGGCAGGCGCTTCAACACCTCGTCGGCGGGGCCGAAATCCGCGATCTTGCCGCCGTCCATGGCGATGACGGCGTCGGGCTCGTACACCAGGCAGTCGGCGGGTTCATGCAGGAACGGGTCGGCGCGAAATGTCACTGCCGCGGCGCGAATGGCTGTCGTGCTCATGTCATTGCTCTCCATTCAAGGTCTTACTGTTGCTTGGGATAGGACTCGCGCATGATCAGCGACAGCAGTAACGCCACTGCCAGCGCCACGACGATCGGAAGCGCCGCATACTGCGCCAGCGCCAACGAATGCTCGGTGAGGCCCTCGGCTTCCCCCATGGCGACTCGCGCGCCGGGCCGGGCGATCATGATGCCGCCCGCAATAAACGCCAATCCGTTGACGAACGCCGCCGATGTGCCGATCAACTGCGGCGGCACAACGTCGGCCGCGCTACTGAAGGTCAGCATATGCGCCGCGTTGGCAAAGCCAAAAATGAAGTTCAGTAACAGTGCCAGCCAGATCGGCAGCACCGGCACATAGAGAATGGCGGACGCGCACGCGAGCTGAATGGCGCAGCCCAGTACGATCGGCAGCTTGCGCCGACGCAGCCTGTCCGACCATGCAGGCAGCACAAGGCAACCTGCAGCCAGCCCAAGCCATAGCAGCGACGCACTGAAGGCCGCCTGCTCCGGCGACGCGCCGCGCACTGCCATGAGCTTGGGAGTCCAGACCACACCGCCTGCCAGCAGACTGCCGAACAGCACCGCACAGATAAGCGCGCATAGCCAGACGTGAAAGATCTTCATTACCGCGTTCAGCGATGCGATGACATCCTTGAAGAATCCTCCGATGCTGTCCGCGGTCTGCTCCACCGGCGCCGGATTGCGCAAATAGATATAGGCCAGCACGGTCAGTATCACGCCAGATGCGCCGACGTAATTGAACAGCGTGCGCCACTCCATCTGCGCCAATGCGTATTGAAGTGCCGTCACTGAAAAAGCCGATGACAGCGATGCGCACAATTGCACGAGACCAAACATGAAATTGAATTTGGCCATGCCAAACCATTGACCGCCGATATATCCGCCACCGACAAAGCCGGTGCATGCGCCAATCGCCATTACGAATTGCGATGCCAGCAACATTGGATAGCTGGTGGCGTTGGCAAACAGAAACACCCCGAGCGTCACCAGCGCGACCGACAGCGGCAGCACCTTATGCGCGCCAAGGCGGTCCAGCAATGCGCCGCCAAAAAACTGGCAGACCGCGAATACCCAGGTGTACACGGCGGCGATCGTACTGATTTGCGTGACGCTTAACGCAACATCGCGCCCGATGTCCGCGTTGACGACCGAGTAGCCGGTCTGCACGCTGAACAGGTACACCACAAACAATACGGAAAGCGTCCATACCCACCAGGCCCGGGCGCCGCCGAGCTGCACTTGCGCTGTCCGCGCTATCGATGTGGATTGCGTCTGTGCCATCTCTTGCCCCCCGATGTGGATGCGAGAACTATCGTGCACAGAGGGGCGTCGTCGAAGTGATTTTTTTTGATGCAGCTCGCCGTAAATCGATGCCACTTATTTCGATGCGGCTCTGATGGCGCAGCCATCGCGCGCATCGCGAATGCAACTGGCTTGACGCCAAAATAAAAAACGGAGGCAGCCAGAAGCTGCCTCCGTCATGACTGCATCGATTTCGCGCGCGGCGATCAGGATGCCGATTTATTGCTGTTGGCTGCGCTGCCAGTTGTAGTGCCGGCGTCAGGTGCCGCTGGCCCGGTAACCTCGTTCAGCCCGCCTCCCAGCGCCTTGTAGAGATTGACTTCACTGGTCAGCTGATTGAACCGTGCATCGATCAGTGCCTGCTGCGCGTTGAACAGCTGCCGCTGCGCGTCGAGCAGCGTCAGATAGCTATCGACGCCAGTACGGTATCTGCCCTCCGCCAATCTGAAGTAGTCCTGACTGGCTTCGACAAGCCGCTGTTGTGCCTGAAGCTGATCGGTGTAAGTGCCACGCGCGGCCAAACCGTCCGACACCTCGCGGAACGCCGACTGCACGGTCCGTTCGTACGTCGCGACGTTGATGTCCTTCTGGACCTTCGCGTAGTCGAGGCTCGCGCGCAGGCTGCCGGCGGTGAAGATCGGCAGCGTGATCTGCGGCGAGAACAACCACGTACCCGATCCCGCATCGAACAGTCCGGACAACTGGCGGCTGGCCGTGCCGCCCGAAGCGGTCAGCGTGATGCGCGGAAAGAACGCCGCGCGCGCTGCGCCGATATCGGCGTTGGCCGACAGCAGACGATGCTCGGCCGCGAGGATGTCGGGACGGTTCTGCAACAGATCCGACGGCATGCCGGCCGGCACATCGGCGACCAGTTTCTGGTAGAGGCTCAATCCTTCGGGCAGGTCCGCCGGCATGGCCGTGCCGAGCAGCAGCGTCAGCGCATTGGCGTCCTGCGCCACCAGACGCGTATATCGGGCCAGCGATGCACGCGCGTTCTCGACCTGCGTCTGCGACTGGCGCAAGTCCAGACGAGACGCGACGCCTTCCTCGAAGCTGCGGCGCGTCAGGTTGTACGTCCGCTCGTAGGTGCCAAGCGTATCGCGTGTGACCTGCAGTTGCGCCTCGTCGGCGCGCATCGTCAGATAGGCGTTGGCGACGCTGGCCACCAGCGCGATCTGCGTGCTGCGGCGCGCCTCCTCGCTGGCGAAGTATTGCTGAAGCGCGGCGTCGCTCAGGCTGCGCAATCGGCCGAACAGATCGATTTCCCAGGCCGTGGTGCCCAGCGACACGCCGTACTGGCTGCTTATCACGCGCTGCCCCGTGGTGGACAGGTCCGCCGGCACGCGCTGGCGCGTACCTTGGCCGGTCGCGCCGACTTCAGGGAACAAGTCCGCGCGCTGGATGCGGTACTGCGCACGGTACGCTTCGACATTCAGCGCGGCCACACGCAGATCGCGATTGTTTTCCAGCGAAACCTCGATCAGCCTGCGCAGGCGTGGATCGGCAAAGTAATCGCGCCAGCCGAGCTCCACCGCCGGCGCCACTTGCGCGTCGCCGGCCGATCCGCGATAGGCATCGCCCTGCGGATACGCAGCGTCCACCGGCGCAGCCGGCCGCTCATAGGTCGGAATCAGGCTGCAGCCGGTCAATGCCGCTGCCGCGGCCAGGCAAAGTAGTGTCTTTCTCATGCTTGTGCTCCCGTTTCCAGGGAGGACGATCCCGATTTGCGGCGCCGTTCCTTGATCGCGCTGACGACCACGAAGAACAGCGGCACCCAGAAGATGGCCAGAACCGTCGCCGTGATCATGCCGCCGATCACGCCAGTACCGATTGCGTGCTGGCTGCCAGCGCCCGCGCCTTGCGACACGGCCAGCGGGAATACGCCGAGCATGAACGCCAGCGACGTCATGATGATCGGACGCAGCCGCATGCGGCAGGCCTCCACCGCGGCCTCGACAAGCCCCTTGCCCTGGTCGTGCAGGTCCTTGGCAAATTCCACGATCAGAATCGCGTTCTTGGCCGACAGACCCACCGTGGTCAGCAGGCCGACCTGGAAGAACACGTCGTTCGACAAACCGCGCGCGAGCGTGGCGATCAGCGCGCCAATCACACCAAGCGGCACCACCAGCATCACCGAGAACGGAATCGACCAGCTTTCATACAGCGCCGCCAAACACAGGAACACCACCAGCAGCGACAGTGCATAGAGCGCCGGTGCCTGGGCGCCGGACAGCCGTTCCTCGTAGGAAAGCCCAGTCCACGAATACGAAATGCCAGCCGGCATCTGCTTCATGATTTCCTCGACGGCAGCCATCGCCTCGCCGGAACTCTTGCCTGCCGCCGGCTCGCCCAGGATTTCCACCGCCGGCACGCCGTTGTAGCGCTGGAGCTTCGGAGATCCATAGCCCCATTTGCCGGAGGCGAAAGCCGAGAACGGAACCATGTCGCCCTTGTCGTTGCGCACGAACCACTTGTCCAGATCCTCCGGGTTCATCCGCGCATTGGGACGGCCCTGCAGATAGACACGCTTGACGCGGCCGCGGTCGATGAAGTCGTTCACGTAGCTGGAACCCCACGCGATCGACACCGTGCTGTTGATATCGGACACCGAAACACCCAATGCGCGAGCGCGTTCGTCGTCGATGTCCAGCACGTATTGCGGCTCGTCGTTCAGGCCGTTGGGACGCACGCGTTGGAGCGCCGGGCTCTTCGCTGCCAGGCCAAGGAACTTGTTGCGCGCTTCCATCAGCGCGTCGTGGCCAAGGCCGGCCTGGTCCTGCATGTAGAAGTCGAAGCCCGTGGCGTTGCCCAGTTCCTGCACCGCTGGCGGCGCGAACGCAAAGGCCAGCGAATCGCGGAACGTGCTGAACTTGGCTTGCGCGCGCTTGGTCAGGTCGAACACGCTGGTGGCGTCGCCCTCGCGATCCTTGAACGGCTTGAGCAGGATGAACGCGAGACCCGAACTCTGACCGCGACCGGCGAAGTTGAAGCCGTTCACCGTGAACAGCGACTCGACGATCTTGCCTTCGTCGTTCAGCAGGTAGTTGCGCATCTGGTCGAGCACGGCCTGCGTACGCTCTGCCGACGATCCCGGCGGCGTCTGGACCTGGGCATACAACACGCCCTGGTCTTCTTCCGGCAGGAACGACGTTGGAATCCGCGTGAACAGGAATCCCATCGCCACGACGATCAGCACATAGATGATCAGGAACGGCGCGCGGCGTTTCAGGATGCCCACCACGCCGCGCTCATACTTCTGCGTGGACTTGATGAAGCTGCGGTTGAACCAGCCGAAAAAGCCCTGCTTGTGCTCGCCGTGATCGCCTTTCTCGATGGGCTTTAGCATCGTGGCGCACAGCGCCGGGGTCAATATCAACGCCACCAGCACCGACAGCACCATCGCCGAAACGATCGTGATCGAGAACTGGCGATAGATCACCCCGGTCGACCCGCCAAAGAATGCCATCGGCAGGAACACGGCCGACAACACCAGCGCAATGCCAACCAACGCGCCCTGAATCTGCCCCATCGATTTCCGGGCGGCCTCCTTCGGCCCAAGCCCGTCCTCGGACATCACGCGCTCCACGTTCTCGACCACCACGATGGCGTCATCCACCAGCAGGCCGATGGCCAGCACCATCCCGAACATGGTCAGCGTGTTGATCGAATAGCCGAACGCTGCCAGCACCCCGAACGTGCCCAACAGCACCACCGGCACGGCGATCGTCGGGATCAGCGTGGCGCGGAAGTTCTGCAGGAACAGGTACATCACCAGGAACACCAGCACGATGGCTTCGAGCAGGGTCTTGACCACCTCGTGAATGGAATCGGCAATCACCGGCGTGGTGTCATACGGAAACACCACCTTGATCCCCGGCGGGAAAGTCGGCTCGAGCTGATTCAGCGTATTGCGGACATTCTTGACCGTCTCGAGTGCGTTGGCGCCGGAAGCGAGACGGATCGCGATACCGGACGCCGGCCTGCCGTTGTACTGCGCATTGATGGAGTAGTCCTGGCCGCCCAGGCCCACATCGGCCACATCCTTCAGGCGTACTTGCGAGCCATCGGGATTGACCTTCAGGAGGATATTGCCGAACTGTTCCGCGGTCTGAAGGCGCGTCTTGCCGATCACCGTTGCATTGAGCTGCTGGCCCTGCACCGCGGGCAGGCCGCCCAACTGGCCCGAAGCCACCTGCACGTTCTGCGCTTTGATGGCCGTGCTGACATCGAGCGGCGCCAGCTGGTAGCTGTTCAGCTTGGCCGGATCGAGCCAGATCCGCATCGCATATTGCGAGCCGAACACCTGGAAGTCGCCCACACCCGCCGTCCGCGAAATCGGATCCTGCAGGTTCGAGACGATATAGTTCGACAAATCTTCACGCGTGGTGGCCGGATTGGTCGAAATCAGGCCCACGATGATCAGGAAGTTCCGCACCGATTTGGTCACGCGGATACCCTGCTGCTGTACTTCCTGCGGCAACAATGGCGTAGCCAGCGCGAGCTTGTTCTGCACCTGCACCTGCGCGATGTCAGGGTTGGTGCCCTGCTCGAACGTAGCCGTGATCGTCATGCTGCCGTCGGAATTCGATTCCGACGAGATATAGCGCAGACGGTCGAGACCGTTCAGCTGCTGTTCGATCACCTGCACGACCGTATCCTGCACGGTCTGCGCCGAGGCGCCCGGATAGGTCACCGAAATGGCGATGGTGGGCGGCGCGATGGCCGGATATTGCGTCACTGGCAGCGAGCGTATCGACAGCACGCCGGCGAGCATGATCACGAGCGCGATCACCCACGCAAAGATCGGCCGCTCGATAAAGAAATTAGACATGGCGAATCCTCATGCGTCGGCCCCGATCAGGACTTTGCGGCAGGCGCGGATGCGGCTGCGGGTGCGGATGCGGCGGCGGGCGCATCCCCTGCTGCCGCGGCATCGGCTTCAGTTGCCTTGACCTTCACGCCTGGGCGAACAAACTGCAAACCTTCGACGATCACCCGATCGCCTGCTTTCAGACCATCGGTCACCAACCAGCGCGTGCCGATGGTGCGGTCGGTCTTCAGGACGCGCAGTTCCACCTCGTTGTTGGCGTTGACCACCAGCGCAGTCGGCTGGCCCTTGAGGTCACGCGTCACGCCGCGCTGCGGCGCAAGGATGGCCGAGCTCTTGACACCTTCGGCAAGCCGCGCGTGCACGAACATGCCCGGCAGCAGTTCGCTGCGCGGGTTCGGAAACACGGCGCGCAACGTGACCGATCCCGTGCTCTGGTCCACGGCCACTTCGGAAAACTCGAGACGGCCCGCTTCCGCATAGGTGCTGCCGTCTTCCAGCTGGAGCGTCACCTTCGCAGCGTTGGCGCCGGCGCCTTGCAGTTGGCCGTTAGCCAGTTCCTTGCGCAGGCGCAGAATCGACGCGGACGGCTGGGTAACGTCCACATAGATCGGGTCGAGCTGCTGAATCGTGGTCAGTGCTGTGGCCTGGCCATTGGTGACCAAAGCGCCTTCCGTCACCAGCGAGCGGCTGATGCGGCCGGAGATCGGCGCCAGCACCCGGGTGTAGCGCAAATTGATATGCGCCTGATCTACTGCCGCCTTGGCTTGCATGAAGGAAGCCTGGGCTTCTGCGAATTGCTGCTTGCTGACGGCTTCATCGCCGACCAGTCGGCCGTAACGCTCAGCCAGCAGGCGCGACGATTCCAGCGTGGCTTCGGCGCTCTTGGCCGTGGCTTCATAGGTCGACGGATCGATCTGATAAAGCTGCTGACCCTGCTTCACGTCGCTGCCTTCCACGAACAACCGCTTCTGAAGAATGCCGTTGACTTGCGGGCGGACCTCCGCGATCCGGTAAGGCGTCGTACGACCGGGCAAGGAGGTATCGAGCGTGACGCTTTCGTTCTTGAGCGTGACAACTTTCACTTCAGGCGTCTGGGCCGCAGGGGCTTCGTTCTTCTTGCCGCATGCGGCTAGCACCGTTACGGCAATAGCCAGCATGCCTGGAATCAAAGCACGCTTGGCGCGCGTTGCTTGCATAGCGATTTCCTCGAGGATGAAACGGATTAGTTCTTCTTGCGCCTGGCTTCAACCAAGCGGGCTCCACGGCGCGCGTGGACGCAACAGACGTGCCTGCTTCAGGCAAATTTCGGATATCGAATTCAGCGGATTGTCGCCATCGGCCCCTGCTTTCGCCAGATTGCTGGCCTGGAGGAAAACACAATGCCGGACACGCCGCGCGCGCACCCAGCTACAGGTTCATCCTGTCGATGTCCCTGCTCCCCGTACTCGTAACGTCCTGCACATCTTCGTTTATCGGTATTACCGTTCTTCGCGCAATCACGTGTCCGTCTATTGCGAACATCGCAACTGCCGGTCGCAACAATAATCGGTTTTGTCGATTGTTGCTGGCGACAGCCGAAACGGTAATGTCTGCCATCCATGTAGCACCCTGGTACGCCAAGGCATGGCGACAACCCCCTCCTCCAGGCAAGTTGTCGCATTCTGCGGCAATGCAGCATTTGAGCGGACTGCTAACTGTCAGTTCCATATCCAAACCACAGACAGCGTGCCATCGTACCAGCTTGACGATGAATCGTGATCACAGAAATTTGCCTGTAATAACGTGAAATACACGTAATGCAGGGTGGAACTGCTTATTTCTCGGGCAGGTGGGCCGCTCTCCCGGGCTCATGCGCTACGGTCAAAACAGTGTTTTGCGTGAATGAGACAATGTGACATCGTCGGCGAGCCGTTCCGCGAGGTCAATAAAAAAGCCCTCGCTGGTAGCGAGGGCGTGCTGTCCGATAATGGTGCGACGTCTTTTAAATGGTTATCCGGCCGTTGTTCATTCAGGCGCCGTCCAGGAAACGGCTGCGTGGTCCGAGACGACTGCCGAGCATTGGGCCACTCCACCGCATGTCGCCGCGATATGCCGAGGCGCCAACGCGATCGGTCTGAACCGGCTGGGACATGTCAGGTTGATAGGTTTGAGACTGCGGAGCGAGATCGCTGCGCGTGCTCTGGTTGGCGCCTTGCGAGTACGGGTCGAATTTATCGCCGGTACGCGCGCCGCTGGAATACGGATCGTAAGTGCCCGTGGAAGTTGCCGCGCCCTGCGTATAAGGATCGCGCGGAGTGGGCGTCGTTTGGGCAACAGCGCTTGCCGACAAGATCGCAAAAGCACCTGCTGCGAGAAATGTACTTGCTCGATTCAATCGCATAATTACCTCCATGAGACGAAAGGGGCAACCAATTTGCCACCATGGACGTATAGAGAGCGAAAGGCGTGCCGGGGTGAAAAGCACCGCTTAAGACGCAAAATTATGTGTATCGGCCGATAAAATGCCTTGAAAAACGCATTTTCGGTTCGCTTTTACACATGGCGTGTAAAAGCCGATTTTGGGTCTCCGGACTGCCGAGTGGTTGGCGCCGCCCCGAGTAGACTTGAGCTGACGCATCGCCCGCGGCGATGACCAAGCATCGCACGCTGTAAACCAAACCGTTCGCCCAAAAGCAAAACCCCCAAGCTTTTAGGGCTTGGGGGTTTTGGGGATAAGAGCCTGGCGATGACCTACTTTCACACGG